>JBBDWU010000026.1:12798-32672 GCA_040902725.1 Gaiellaceae bacterium
GCGGGCGCAGGACCGGGCGGTAAACCTCCCGGTTTCCCGCACCCTTCCCCCGGAGCGCGCTCCGCGCGCTCGTATTGGGTGGGGCAAAGGGTAGACCCGTTTGCCCCACATGACTGTGCCGGATCCGTGCCGATTCGCGCACGGCCCGGCCGTGGGGCGCCGCTAGTCTTCGGCCTCGTGCCCAAGCGGGTCCTCGTCACCGGCGGGGCCGGGTTCATCCCGTCCAACTTCATCCGCCATCTGCTCGCGAACACGCCCTACGAGGTGGTCTCGCTCGACGCCCTCACCTACGCCGGCAACATCGACAACCTCGCCGACGTGATGGCCCACGAGCGGCTCTCGTTCGTCCACGGGGACATCCGCGACGCGGACCTCGTCCGCGACGTGGTCGAGCAGGTCGACGTGATCGTGAACGCCGCGGCCGAGTCGCACGTCGAGAAGTCGATCCTCGAAGGCGCCTCCGAGTTCGTGCGAACGAACGTCGAGGGCACGCAGATCCTGCTCGACGCGATCCGCGACCGGCCCGTGGAGCGGTTCATCCTCATCTCGTCCAGCGAGGTCTACGGCACGGCCGAGAGCGCGCCGATGGACGAGGAGCACCCGCTCAACCCGCGCAGCCCCTACGCGGCCACCAAGGCGGGCGCCGACCGTCTCGCCTACGCGTACTGGGTCACCTACGGGCTGCCGGTCGTGATCGTCCGCCCGTTCAACAACTTCGGGCCGCGCCAGCACCCGGAGAAGGTGATTCCGCGCTTCATCACGCAGGCGCTCGAGGAGCGGCCGCTGACGGTGCACGGGGACGGCCACGCGAGCCGGGACTGGCTCTACGTGGACGACGATGCCGAGGCGATCGAGGCGATCATCGAGGCGCCGCTCGACGCGGTCGCCGGGGAGGTGCTCAACGTCGCCACCGGTATCGACATCCCGGTCGAGCGGATTGCCGACCTCGTCCTCGACGTGCTCGGCAAGCCGCGATCGCTGAAGACGCACGTGCCCGAGCGCCCGGGGCAGGTCGACCGCCACATCGGCTCGACCGACAAGATCGAGCGCCTGACGGGCTGGCGCGCGAGCACCTCGTTCGAGGACGGGCTGGAGCGGACGGTCGCCTGGTACCGCGAGAACGTCTCGTGGTGGCGCGGCATCCTCGCGCCGGCGTGAAAGACCGGCCCCTTCTCGTCCTCGGCGCCGGGCCGGCGCAGCTCGGCCTCCTCTCGGCCGCCCGGGATGCCGGCTGCTTCGTGATCGCGGCCGACCGCGACCCGGCCGCGCCCGGCTTCCGCTTCGCGGACCGGCGCGCGATCGTGTCGGCGGAGGACGAGCCCGCGCTGGCGCAGCTGGCCGAGGCCGAGAACGTCGAGGGCCTGATCGCGCCCGGGATCGACTGGCCCGTCGCGATCGCCGCCCGGATCGCCGAGCGGCTCGCGCTGCCCCACCCGATCTCGCCGCAGACCGCCGTCCTCGCCACCTCGAAGCTCGAGCAGCGCGAGCGGTTTCGGGAGGCCGGCGTTCCCCAGCCGGGCTGGGAGCTCTGCCGCGACGAGGTGGAAGCACGCGCGGCCGCGGACCGCCTGGGCTATCCGGTGGTCGTCAAGGCGCCCGACCGGCAGGGCCAGCGCGGCCTGGGGCTGGTCCGGGCGGCGGACGACCTGGCGGTCGCGGTCGGCGAGGCGCTCGCCGCGTCGCGCACCGCGCTCTGCATCGTCGAGCAATACGCCACCGGCCGCGAGGTCACCGTCAATGCCTTCTCCACGGGTGGCCGCTTCGTGCCGCTCACGATCACCGACCGCGACGTCGCCGAGCCGCCGGCATTCGGCGTCGCGCTCGCGCACGTCTGGCCGAGCAATCTCGACCCTGAGACGATCGGCGCCGCCGTCGAGGCGGCCCGCGCCGCCGCCGGCGCGCTCGGCATTCTCGACGGCCCCACCTACACCCAGATCCTCGCCACCCCCGACGGGCCGCGCGTGGTCGAGCTCGCGGCGCGCCTCGGTGGCGGCCACGACGCCGATCTCTGCCGGGCCGCGCTCGGCGTAGACCTCAACGGGCTCGCGCTCGCGGCGGCGTTCGGACTGCCGATCGAGGACGGCGCGCTCGTGCCCCGCACGCGCGCGGGCGGCGCCTGCGTCCGCTTCCTCGTCGCGCCGCCGGGCGCGCTCGGCGAGGTGCGGGGCGTCGAGGAAGCAGCCGAGCTCGAGGGGGTGGAGCTCGTGCTCGTCTACCGCCAGCCCGGCTACGTCTTCGCGCCGCTCCGACGCGGCTCCGACCGGGCGGGCGCGGTGCTCGCCGTCGGCGAGTCCCGCGAGGAGGCGCTGGCGCGCGCCGCGGCGGCCACCGAGCTTGTTCGCTTCGAGGTCGCCGACGCCGAGGCGCTGGTGTGAAGGTCGGCTTCCAGCCGCCGGCCGTCGGCGAGGAGGAGATCGCCGCCGTCGCGGAGACGATCCGCTCCGGCTGGCTCACCACCGGCCCCAAGGCGGCGGAGCTCGAGCGGCGACTGGCCGACTACCTCGAGGCCGAGCACGTCGTCGCGCTCTCGTCGGGCACGGCAGCCCTGCACCTCGCGCTCGTCGCGCTCGGCGTCGGCCCGGGCGACGAGGTGATCACGACGCCGATCACCTGGCCCGCCACCGCCAACGTGATCGTCCACACGGGGGCGACCCCGGTCTTCGCGGACGTCCGCGACGGCGACCTGAACATCGACCCGGCTCACGTCGCCGAGCTCGTCAACGACCGCACAAAGGCGCTCATGCCGGTCCATCTCGCCGGGCAGCCGTGCGACCTCGATCCGCTGTGGGTGCTCGGGGTGCCCGTCGTGGAGGACGCCGCTCACGCGACCGAGTCCCGCTACCGCGACCGCAAGATCGGCGGCCTCTCCGACGCCGCCTGCTTCTCGCTCTACGCCACCAAGAACCTCGCTGCCGGCGAGGGCGGCCTGCTTGCCACCAACCGCGCGGACATCGCCGACGCCGTCCGCGGGCTCCAGGTGACCCGCCGCGGGGACGGCGCCGCCTACGACCTCGCCGTGCCGGGCTACAAGGCCAACCTCTCCGACGTGCTCGCCGCGATCGCGCTCGTCCAGCTCGACAAGCTCGACCGGCACGGAGAGATCCGCCGCCGCCAGTTCACGCTCTACGACGAGGCCGTGGCGGAGCTCGAGGGCGTCGAGCCGCTCGCCCGCGACGCCCGCGACACGCACGCCCACCACCTCTACGTCGTCCGGATCGACGGCGAGCGCGCCGGCGCGGGCCGCGACGAGTACCAGCGGGCGCTGGCCGACGAGGGGATCTCGACGAGCATCCACTTCCTGCCCGTCCACACGCTGAGCTGGTACCGCGAGCGCTTCCCCGAGCAGGCCCGACTGCCGGTCGCCGAGCGGGCCGGGCAGGAGGTGCTCTCCCTGCCGCTCTCGCCGGCGCACCCGGACGAGGCGATCGAGGCGGTGATCGCCGCGCTGCGGCGCATCCACGCCCGCTTCCGCGGATGAGCCGCGCCCTCCGCGTCGCCGCCACGCTCCTCGTAACCGGCCTCGCAGCGGCGTACGTGCTCTGGAAGATCGACGTCGGCGAGACGGCGGACCTGCTCCGCGAGGCCGACCTCGGCTACCTCGCGGCCGCGGTGGCGATCATGCTCGGCACGGTCCCCGCCATGGCCTGGCGCTGGCGGTTCCTGCTCTCCGCCCGCGGCATCCACGACCGGCTGCCGTGGCTGACCCGGGCGTACCTGACCTCCTATGCCGCCGGCCAGGTGCTCCCGACCGCGATCGGCGGTGACGCGATGCGCATCTACGAGGGCACGCGGCGGCATCCCGGGCGCGGCGGTGACATGGCCGGGTCGGTGCTGCTCGAGCGCGCCCTCGGGGGGACGGCCACACTGGCGCTCGCGGGCGTCGGCTTTCTCCTCGCGGTCGGCCAGTACGACGTGGGCGCCTACCTCTGGGTGGAGGCGGCCTTCGTCGCCGCCACGGTCGTCCTCGCCTTCGTCCTCTTCTCGCGGACGGTGGCGCGCCCGATCATCCGCCTCGCTCCCCGTCCGGTTCGCGCCCTCTATGAGGGGATGCACGCCTACCGCTCGCACGGCCGCGTCCTCGCGATCGCGGTCGGGGCGACGCTTGCGATCCAGTCCGTCCGCGTGCTCGCGATCTGGGCGGCGGCGCGCAGTGCGGGAGTCGACCTCTCGCCGCGCGTCTACTACGTGATGGGGCCGCTGCTCTTCCTCGTCATGCTCGTGCCGTTCACGATCAACGGGCTCGCCGTGCGCGAGGCGTTCTTCGTCAGCTTCCTCGGGGAGCTCGGTGTAGCGGCCGAGCCCGCGTTCGCGGCCGGCTTCCTGTTCTTCGTCGTCACGTTGCTGCTGGCCATGCCCGGGGGCGCGATCCTCGCGTGGGAGGGCGTACGTGGCCGACGTTAGCGCCGTCGTCGTCACGTTCGACGCGCTGCCCTGGGTGGAGCGCTGCCTCGAGAGCGTGCGCGGCCTCGAGACGATCGTCGTCGACCACGGCTCAACCGACGGCACGCTCGAGCTCGTCGAGCGGCGCTTCCCGGAGGCGACGCTCCTTCGGCAGGAGAACCGGGGCTACGGCGCCGGCCTCAACGCGGGCGCGGCCGTGGCGTCCGGCCGGTATCTCCTGCTGCTCAACTCCGACGCCTGGGCCGGTGAGGGCGCGGTCGACCGGCTCGTCGCCTTCGCGGACGCGCACCCCCGGGCCGGACTCGTCGGGCCGCGCGGGCGCAGCCCCGACGGCTCGCTCCAGCGCACGGTGCGCGGGTTCCCGACCCTCTGGCGGCTCGCCACCGAGTACCTCTTCCTCCGCAAGCTCGCGCCGCGCTCCCGCGCCCTGAATGCGTTCTACGCGGGCGCCTTCCAGCTCGACGAGGCGCGCCCGGTGGAGTGGGTGATGGGCTACGCGATGCTCGTGCGCCGCGAGGCGTACGAGCAGGTCGGCGGCTTCGACGAGTCGTTCTTCATGTTCAGCGAGGAGACCGACCTCTGCCGGCGGCTCTGGGACACCGGCTGGGAGGTCTGGTACACGCCCGACGCTGAGTTCACGCACGTGGCGGGCGCGAGCCACGGCGGCCGGATGTTCGACGAGAACGTCCGCGGGCACCTGCGCTTCCTCGCCAAGCACCGGGGGGACGCCTATGCCGGGCGGGCCCGGCTGCTCCTGCGCTGGTCGCTCCGGCTGCGCGGCCTGCTCTTCCGGGGCGAGCGCGGGCGGATGTACCGTCAGGCGGCGCGGATGCTGGGCCGATGAAGCTGCTGCTCGTGACGTTCTACTGGCCGCCCGCCGGGGGCGGTGGGGTCCAGCGGCCGCTGAAGTTCGCCACGCACCTGCCCGCGCTCGGGATCGAGACGCACGTGCTCGCGCCCGACGACTCGAAGTGGGTGCACGAGGACGCCGAGCTCGCCCCGCCGAGCCAGGCGTGGGTGCACCGCGCCCGCTACCTCGGGCCGGGGCCGCGCGGGGCGAGCGGGGTGGCGCTCGCCGTGCGGCGGGCGCTCGTCCCCGATGCCTCGGTGCCGTGGAACCTGACTGCGATCCCGGTCGCCCTGCGGATCGCGCGGCGTGAGGGGATCGACGTGGTGCTGACCACCTCGCCCCCTGGTTCGGTCCACCTGGTGGGGGCGGCGGTCAAGCGCGCGCTCGGCGTCCCCTGGGTCGCCGACCTGCGCGACTCGCTGGTCGCCCACCCGCACCGACGCTCCGAGAGCGCGCTCGTGCGGGCCAAGGAGCGCGTCGGCGAGCGGCTGGCCCGCCTCGTCGCGTCGCGGGCCGACGCGATCGTGGCCGCCTCCGAGGCGATCGCCGAGGAAGCGCGCGGCCTCGGGCCAAGCGGGCGCGTGGCGACGATTACGAACGGCTGCGACTTCGACGACTTCGCCGGGCTCGAGTACCGGCCTTCGGAGCGCCTGCGCATCACGCATGCGGGCAGCTTTTTCGGCAAGCGCGACCCTCGTCCGTTTCTCACGGCGCTCCACGAGTCGGGCCTCGAGGACGTGGTCGCGCGCTTCGTCGGCGACTTCCGGCCCGCGGACCGCGAGTGGGCCGAGCAGCTCGGGCTCGGCGACCGGCTGGAGCTGATCCCGTACGTCTCCCGGCGCCGCTCGCTCGAGCTCCAGCGCGACTCGGAGGCGCTGCTCCTCCTCATCCCCGACGCGGGCGGCCGCGGCAAGGGAGTGCTGTCGGGGAAGGTCTTCGAGTACCTCGCTGCCGAGCGGCCGATTCTCGCCGCCGTGCCGGCCGACGGGGCGGCGGCGGCGCTGATCCGCGAGACGGGCGCCGGGGTCGTGGCGGCGCCGGAGGACGTGCCCGCGCTGCGGGCCGCGCTTCGAGGCCTGCACGCCCGCTGGCGGGCCGGGCAACTGGACGGGACGCCGCTACCGCCCGAGCAGCGCGAGCGGCTCTCGCGCGCCGCCCGCGCGGAGGAGCTCGCCGAGCTGCTCCGGGCCGTGGCGTGAAGGTCGCCGTCCTGACGACGTCGTTTCCCCGTTGGGAGGGCGACCCCGCGGGGGCGTTCGTCGCCGATCTGGTCGATGCCGCGCGCAACGCGGGCGCCGAGGTCGAGGTCGTCTCGCCGGCCGGCTTCCGGCACTTCGGCCTCGCCTACGGCCACGGGATCGTCGGCAACCTGCGGGGCCGGCCGTGGCTCGTGCTCGCGGTCCCGCTCTTTCTGGCGAGCTTCGTCCGGGCGGCGCGCAGGGCTGCGCGCAACGCCGACGTTGTCCACGCCCATTGGCTCCCGTCGGGCCTTGTCGCGCTCGCGACCGGGAAGCCCATGGTCTTCCAGCCCTGGGGCTCCGACGCCGCTCTCTTCCCGGGCCTTACCCGCTTCGTCCGCCGCCGGGCCAGGCTGGTTGTGGCCGCCTCGGAGTTCCTGGCGGCCGGCGGTCGAGTGGTGCCGCAGCCCGTGCCGGTTCCGGAGACCGTGGGCGAGCCCGACGACCCGCCGCACGTCCTCTTCGTGGGGCGCCTCTCCGAGGAGAAGGGCATCCTCGAGTTCCTGGCGGCGACCGAGGGCCTGCCGCGGGTGATCGTCGGCGACGGGCCGCTGCGCAGCCGGGTGCCAGACACCGTCGGGTGGATCCCCCGCGAGCGCCTGAGCGAGTTCTACGCGCGCGCCTCGGTGGTCTGCGTGCCCTCGCGCCGGGAGGGGTACGGGATGGTCGCGCGCGAGGCACTTGCGCACGGGCGGCCCGTGGTCGCGGCGGCCGTCGGTGGCCTCGTCGACGCTGTGCGCGACGGCGAGAACGGCCTGCTCGTGCCGCCCCGCGACCCGGCCGCCTTGCGCGCCGCCGTAGAGCGCCTGCTCGCCGACGGCGACCTCCGGCGCCGGCTCGGCACCGCCGGGCTGCAGGGCGCCGAGGACGCGGGCGCCGCATTGCTCGCGGCCTACCGGGAGGCGCTCGGATGATCCGCCGCCTCGCCCTCGCCACGATCGTCGCGGTCACCGCTGTCCTCGTGTGGTTGGCGGTGCGCACGATCGAATTCGACCGCACCTGGGATGCGCTGCGGCAGAGCGAGTTCGTGTGGGCCCTCCCCTCGCTGGCGCTGCTCGCCCTCTCGGTCCCGCTCCGGGCGTTGCGTTGGCAAGTGCTGTTCGCGCCCGGCAGACGCCCACCCTTCGCTGCCACCACGGCGTCGATGCTCGTCGGGCTCTTCTTCAACAGCATCCTGCCTCTGCGCGCCGGCGAGGCCGCACGCGTGCTCGACCTCGGGCGGCGGACGGGGACGTCCCGCGCCGAGACGCTCGCGACCGTAGGCGTGGAGCGGGCTGTCGACGTGCTCGCGCTCATCGCGCTGCTCGTCTGCTCGCTGCCCTTCCTGCCCGACGTCGGCTGGGCGCGGACGGCTGCCTGGCTCGGCGCGGCGCTGCTCCTCGGGCTTGTCGCCGTTGCGGTGGCCCTCGCGCTCTTCGGCGATCGGCCGCTTCACCTCCTGGCCGTGCCCCTGCGCTGGGTGCCGCTCGGGGTCGAGCGGCGCGAGCGCGCGGTCGGCCACCTCGGGCTGGGCCTCGCCGCGCTGAGGGACTGGCGGGTCGCGGCACTGAGCGGAGCCCTGACCCTCGTCTCCTGGCTCGTGCTCGCCGCGTCGTGCTGGGCCCTGATGCCTGCATTCGACCTGGGCCTGGGCTACGAGGCGGGCGTGCTCGTCCTCGTCGCGGTCGGCCTTGCCTCCGTCGTCCCCGCGCCGCCGGCCTCACTGGGAGTCTTCGAGGGCGCCGTCGTCGTCGCCCTGACCGCCTTCGACGTCGAGCCGTCCATCGCGCTCTCGTACGCCCTCGTCCTCCACGCGGTCAACTTCTTCCCATACCTGCTCGCGGGCCTCGCCGTTCTCCCCGGCAGGGGACCCCGCTAAGGTCAGCGCTCGTGGTCGAGCGGCTACGCGATCTGACGCCCGCCGCGGCGGCGCTGCTCGCCGCCGTTGCCTTCGTCGCGGCCGTGGGCGAGCTGCCCCACTCCCTGCGCGTCACCGACGCGAAGCTGGCCGAGTACGACGGCCTCTCCCACATCGAGCGGGAGCTCTATCCGACCCGTGGGTTCGGGCTGAACCCGACGCTCCTCCTGCGTGCGGACGCGCTGATGCCCGAGGACGCGGTGTTCCACGTCGTCACTGGGCCCGGGCTGCTCGCGGGGCACGCGGCTGCGCCGCCCTTCTCCGCCTACTGGCTCCTGCCACGGCGGGCGACCCGCGACCCTCGCCGGGCCGACTACATCCTCTCGTTCGGCGGCCAGATCGAGACGCTCGACGTCGAGGTCGCACTCGTGGAAGACCTGGGCGAGCTCGGCCAGCTCTGGAGAGTGCGGGGGTGACCTCGTCGTACCTGGGGCTGGCGGCCCTCGACGCGGTTCTCCTCCTCGCCGGCTTCGGACTGCTCGTCGGACTGGGCCTCGTGCGGAGCGGCTGGGATGCGCTGCGGCACGCTGGTCTCGCCCTCGTCGCGGGCTGGGCGGCGGTCGGCGTGGCGGGAAGCGTGGCCCTCGTGCTCGGAGCGCCGTTGGACTGGTGGGTCGTCTCCCTGCTCGCGCTGGCGCTCGCAGCCGGTGGACTCCTGCTCGCGCGCCGGGTCGGCGCCTATCGCCTGTCGGCGGTACGGGAGCCGGGCCCGGCGGCCTGGGTTGCGGTCGCGGGCGCGGCCGTCGTGGTCGTCCAGCTCGCGGATCTGTTCAGACGGTCGGCGAGTGCGGCGGCCACGACCGAGTGGGATGCGTGGGCGTTCTGGCTGCCGAAGGCGATCTCGATCGTCGAGTTCGGGGGGCTTGACACGGCCGAGGGCGGCTTCACGAGCTTCGCGGGCCCGAACTACCCGCCGCTCCTACCCGCTCTCGAGGCGAGCGCCTTCGCATTCATGGGCGACACCGGGGCCGTGCCGCTGGCGGTCCAGCACTGGGTCGTCGCCGCGGCCTTCGTCGCAGCGCTGGCGTCACTGCTGTCGGTCCGCGTTCGGCCGGCGGTCCTCTGGCCGTCGCTCGCGATGCTCGTCCTGCTTCCGACCTTCACGGTGCTGGTCGGCTCGTCGCTCGGCGACGAGGCGCTCATGCTCCTGCTGGCGCTCGGTGGCGCCTGCGGGGCACTCTGGGTGCTCGAACGCGACCCTCGCTACGCGGTGCTGACCGGCCTCTTCCTCGCGGCCGCCGCGCTGACGAAGAACGAGGGGCCGGCGATCGCGGTCGCCCTGGGGGCCACCATGCTCGGAGTGGCCCTTGTCCGGCGTCCCCGCCGACTTCTCGCGCCTGCGCTCGTCCTGGTGGCGCCGCTGGCGGCGCTCGCGCCGTGGAGCCTCTGGATCCGGCTCAACGACGTTCCGGCCCAGTCGGACTACCGCGGGTCGGACCTGCTCGACCCGGGAGTGCTCGCCGACCGCCTCGATCGGCTCTCGTTCGCCGCCCGCGAGCTCCCGGCCTACCTCTTCGAGCCGGGCCGCTGGTTGCTGGCGCTGCCGCTGATGCTCGCAGCCGTCGTGCTCGCAGCTCCGCGGCGGCCGGCGCTGTCGTTGCTCGCGTTCGTTCACGTCGGCGCGGTGACTGCCGGACTCCTCGTCGTCTACTGGATCGGCTCTCCGCCGGTGGACTTCTACGTGGCGACCACCGCCGGCCGACTCCCCGCGCTGGCGGTCGTGCCGGCGGCCGTGTACCTGCCGCTGCTCCTCGCCGAGGCCTCCCGGCCGAAGCAGCCCCCGGGATGAGGAGACCGGCAGCCGCCGTCGGGGGGTTGGTCTGCCTGGTCGCGCTCGTGCTCTTCGCGGAGGGCACAGCGCTCGCCAGCGCGTGGCTTCCGGTCGAGGAGGCGGCGGCCATCGAGCGGGCACGGGGGGGAGGCACCGCGGAGTCGGCCGGCAGCGTCCTCTATCCGCTCGTGCTCGCACCTGTCGCCCGAACGCTGTCTGCCTCAGCCGCGTACGAGGTTGCCAGGGCCCTCTCCGCGCTCCTCTGGGCGGCGATGGCCGTTCCGGCCTTCCTGCTGGCTCGACGGCTCGTCCCAATTCGGCCGGCGCTGGCCGTGGCGGGGCTCGCCGCGATCGTCCCGGGCTCGGTCTACGCGACGGCGGCGGTCCCTGACGCGCTCGCGGTGCTGCTCGCGGTCTCGTCGCTTCCCCTCCTGGCGCGTGCGTCCGAACGGGGCAGCGGGCGGGAGCTCCTCGGCGCACTCGCGCTCGCCGGGGCCGCGGCTCTGACGCGGCCCTGGTTCGTTGTTCTGCTGCCGGCCCTGCTGGTCGCCTACGAGCTGCCGCGGAGGTCTCCCAGGTCGTTTCTCCGCTGGCCGAGGTCACTCGCCTTTGCGGGGCTCGCCGGCGTCGCTTATCTGCTGCTGGTCGAGCTCGCCCCCGAAGTCGGCGCCGGGTTCTCCATGCCCCGTGCCGCCGCGAGGGCTGCGGCTGCGAGCCTCGCCGTGGCGGCGGTGGGGCTCGGCGTCCTTCCCTGGCTGCTCGCGTTGCCGGCCGTGAAACGGGCGCGGACCCAGCCGGAGGCCGCGCTGCTGACCGCGTCCCTGCCCGCGCTCGTCCTCGCCGCCGGCGTCTTCGGCACGGAGCGGGGCCTCGACGAGCGGCCGCTCCTCGTGCTCGTTCCGCTCGTGCTCGCTCTCGCCGCGGACGCGTGGAGACGCGGGGCCTTCCGGCTCGGAGTGACGGCTTCCCTCGCCGCGGTCGTCGTCCTCGCCGCCGTCGCGCTGCCGACCCTCGGGCGCGCCCCGGTGGCCCGGGCGGCCGGGCTCGGTCTCGTCGCTCCCGACGGGGGCTCGCGCGGCCTCCTCGTCGCGGCGGTTGCGACGGCCGCCGTGACGGCCGTCCTCATGCTGACCGTGCTGCGTCGCAGGGGGCTCATTCTCCCCGCGGCCCTCGCGGTTGTCCTCCTCTTCGGCCAGGTGTCCGCCTGGTCCAGCGTCCGGGGGGAAGCGCGTGCCCTAGCGGCCGCCGAGCCGGCGCCGCGCGGGTGGGTGGATCGCCATGCCGCGGGCGCGCGCGTCCTGGTGGTAGGCCCGAGCGACGCGCTCTCCGAGCGGCTCCTCGCTCAGCTCACCCTCTGGAACCGAACAGTCGACGGGGCCCGCGCGCTCGACTTCGGAGCTGCGGACCCGGCGACCGGTTGGCTGAGCGGGTCGCCTGAGGACTCGAACCTCGTGCTCGTCCTAGGCACGGAGGCCGAGCTGGCCGGCACGGAAGTCGCGCGCTCTCCGGCCGGTGTGCTCCTATCGACTCCCCTGCCGCTGCGGCTCCCGGAGACGACCGAGGGAGTTTTCCCCGACGGCTGGAGCGGCGAACAGGCGGTGTACCGGCGCTTCGCCGGCCCACCCCGAATGGGCAGCGTCCTGCTTTCGGTCAGCCGCGCGGGCGCGCGGGCCGCCGGCCCTGCGGAGGTGACGATCGAGGCGGGGCCCTTGGAGGGCGACCTCGAGGCGCGCGCCCGGCTCCTGCTCGGTCCTCAGGACGAGCGCGAGCTCGAGATCGAAGTGCCGCCGCCTCCCTTTAGAGTGGTGGTCACGATCGCTCCGACGATCGCTGCCGCGGACGGCCGGCTGCTCGGCGCCAGGCTGTGGTTCACCTACCGACCCACCCGGTAGGATCCGCGCGCCCATGCGGGTCTCATTCCTCGTCCCCGCCTATAACGAAGTCGCCACGATCGGCGAGCTGCTCGACCGGATCGCGGCGTTGGGGCTCGACAGCCAGATAATCGTGATCGACGACGGCTCGACGGACGGCACCGGCGAGGTCGTCGAGGAACGGCGAAGCCGGAACGGCAGCATCCTCCTGATCTCCCAGGAGAACCGCGGAAAGGGCGCCGCCGTCCGTGCCGGCATCCCGTTCGTGGACGGCGAGATCGTCGTGATTCACGACGCCGACCTCGAGAACGACCCGGCCGACGTCCCCGCGCTCATCGAGCCGATCGAGCGTGGCGTCGCAGACGTCGTCTTCGGCTCTCGCTTCAGCGGCGGGCGGCCGCAGCGGGCGTACCTGTTCTGGCACTACGTCGGCAACCGCTTCCTCAGCCTCGTTACGAACATCCTCTACAACACGACGCTCTCCGACATGGAGACGGGCTTCAAGGCTTTCCGAGCCGACGTTCTCCGTTCGCTCGACCTGCGAGAAGACGACTTCGCGATCGAACCGGAGATCACCGGCAAGGTCTGCAAGCGCAAGCTGCGGATCTACGAGCTGCCGATCGCGTACTACGGCCGCACGCACGACGAGGGGAAGAAGATCACCTGGCGCGACGGCTTCAAGGCCCTCTGGGTGCTCTTCAAAGTTCGCCTTGCGGGCTGACATTGCCGTAACGAGCCTCCGTTACCCTGTGTTTTCGTGACGGCTCTCCCCGCCCTCGTCGCGCTGCCCGTCGCCGCGGCCGTCATCCTCGCCCTGCTCCGCTCCCCGGCCGCGCAGTGGCTCGTGAAGGCGCCTGAGGCGGATCGGTGGCGTCAGGAGGCGAAGCCGCTGATCGGTGGGATCGGGATCTTCGCCGGGATCGTGGTCGCGCTGGCCCTCGCAGCCGCGAACGGTGGCTTCGAGCCCTCGCGGGAGCTGCTCGGCATCGTCGGCGGCTGCGCGATCGTCTTCCTCGCCGGGCTCTACGACGACATCCGTCACATCCCCCCGCTCGCGAAGCTGGCGGCGCAGGTCGCAGCCGCCGGCGTGGTGATCGGAACGGGGACCACGGTCGTGATCGTCGATCACGGATTGATCGGCGCAGGGCTCGCGCTGCTGTGGCTCGTCGCCGTGACCAACGCGTTCAACCTCCTCGACAACATGGACGGCCTCGCGGCCACCCTCGCCGCGCTCGCAGCCGGCTTCTTCGCGCTCGACGCGTACTTCGAGCACGCGAACGTCGAAGTCCTCGCGCTCTCGGTGGCAGTGGTCATGGCCTGCGTGGCCTTCCTCCCCTTCAATCTCAGGCCGGGCAAGCGCGCGGCCGTCTACATGGGGGATTCGGGAAGCCAAGTGCTCGGCTTCGCCCTCGCGTCGCTGGGTCTGGCCGCCAGCTGGCAGGCGGCGGGCGCGACGGTGGCGACGCTGATATTGCCGCTCCTCGTGCTCGGCGTGCCGATCCTCGACACCGCGCTCGTGACGGTGGTTCGGCTGCTCGAGGGCCGCCCGCTTGCGCAGGGCGGGCGCGACCACTCGTCGCACCGGCTCGTCCGGTACGGGCTCTCCGAGTGGCACGCGGTCGCCCTGCTCGCGGTCGTCGGCGCGGTGCTCGGGGGGACGAGCATCGCCTACAACGTGATCGACGACCGGCGGATCACGCTGGTCGGCGTGTTCGTGACGTTCGTCCTCCTCGTGCAGTTCGCGAGCTTCCTCGCCGATCTCGAGCGGCGACCGCCGGCCGCGGACGGAGCCCGTGCCGGGCTGCTCCAGGCGTTCGACGTCCACTGGCGGCGGCTCGTGGAGGTCGTCGTCGACTTCGGCCTGATCGCCGGGGCGTTGCTGGCTTCCTTCGTGATCACGTTCGAGAGCACCGGATCGCAGAACCAGCGCCATCTCTTCTACGTGGTCCTGCCCGTGCTGCTGGCCGCGCGCTACATCGCGTTCATCGCCTTCGGCCTCTACCGCTCCGTCTGGCGGTACGCCGCAACCCGCGATCTCATCGCGATCGCCGCCGCCGTCGCCGTCTCCGAGGCGGTCGCGGTCGGCTACGTGACCGCCACCCAGGAGCTCGGCGACTTCTCGCTCCGGATCTTCGCCCTCGACGCGCTGCTGTGCATGGCGCTCGTGGCGGCCTCGCGCTTCGGCGAGCGGGCCATCCTGGGCCCCGTCCGCTCGTTGCGCGCGGAGGCGCCCCGCCGGACGCTGATCGTGGGCGCCGGTCGCGCAGGGCGCAGCCTCCATCGCGAGCTCCGCGAGACGCCGGGCGAGCGCGTCGTCGGATTCATGGACGACAACCCGCGCCTTCGGCGGCGCCGCATCCAGGGAGCCACGGTGCACGGGACCCTCGCCGACGTTCGGCCGGTCCTGGGTCGCACGGCAGCCGACCGCGTCCTCGTGACCATTCCGGACGCTCCCCGTGAGCGGCTCGAGCTCGTTCTCGCGGCGTGCCGCGATGCCGGAGTCGAATGCGGATTCGTCCGCCGGCAGATCGACCTCGAGCCCGAGATCGCGCTCAGCGCCACCCGCGAGTGAGCGTCGCGAGCGCGGATGCCCATGCGGGCGCCGCGCGGCGCGCCCTCGTCGATCGCCTGCTGGCAGCAGCACCTCTGCTCACGATCGTGGCCTGGGCTGCTGTCGTCTATGCAACCAAGGCGGCAGGCCAGCAGACGCCGACGCTCTTCAGCGACGAGCTCCAGTGGACGCAGCTGTCCCGCGCGATCGCCGAGGAGGGGACCGCTTCGATCCGCGGCGAGCCGAGATTCTTCGAATCGCTCTACGTATACCTGATCGCACCGGTCTGGTGGCTGCGCGACACGGCCACCAGCTACGAGGCGATCAAGTACCTGAACGTCCTCGTGATGACGTCGGCGGCCTTCCCCGCCTACCTCCTCGCCCGGCGGCTCGTGTCGCGGCCGAGCGCGCTCGCCGTCGCGGCGGCGTCGATCGCGATCCCGGCGATGTTCTACTCGCTGTACGTGATGAGCGAGGTGCTCGCGTATCCCTGGGCGGTTCTGTCCAGCTGGCTGATCGTCGAGGCGCTCGGCCGCCGCACGCGCGCCTGGGTCGTCGCAGCCGTCGCAGCGGCGCTCATCGCGCCCCTCGTCCGGGAGCAACTGATGCTCGTGCCCGTCTCCTTTGCGACGGGGGCCTTCCTCGTCTGGTGGACGAGTCCCGCCGGTCGCGCAGCTCGAGGGCGGTCGTGGACTCGGGGCGACACGATCGGGCTCGCCCTCCTGGGCTTCGGCGCCTTCGCCGTCCTCAGCCGGTGGCTCCTCCAATCGAACACCGTCTGGCAACTGGCGACCGACACGAGCGGCCGCATCGGCGCCCACATACTCGCCGCGGCAGGAGCCCTGACGATCGGCCTCGGCATCCTGCCGCTGATCGCGGGCCTGACGGGGCTCGTCCCGCGCCGCGGCGAGCCGCTGTCGCCGCACGACCGGGCGTTCATCGCGCTGACGGTCGCCTTCCTCGTCCTCTTCCCGCTCTACGCCGGGTTCAAGGGCGCCTACAACGAGCGGACGTTCGCGATCCGGATCAACGAGCGCAATCTGTTCTATCTCGCACCCCTGCTCTTCCTCGCCACGGCAATCGCGCTGGAGCGCCGCCGCCTCCGGCTCCTCCCGCTGCTCCTCGCGACGGGGCTCGCCGCGTATCTCGTCGTGACGACGGACATCCAGCTGAACTACGGGTTCTTCGACGCGCCGGGGTTCTCGATCGCTGTGATGGCGAACCGGGACCTCCGCTGGCCGCTCGAGACGATCGAGACCGGGCTCGTTGTCGCTCTCGTCGTCTCGGCTGGAATCGTCGCGGCCGCGCGCTTCCTCGGCGGCGCGGCCCGCCTCGTCGTGTTGTCGCTCGTGGCCGTCCTCTTGGTCGGCTGGAACGTGACCGGAGCCGTGACGGCTGCCGGCGGCGCGAACGCCGCCGGCGCCCTGTACATCCAGTTCCTGCCGGATCCGCCGGACTGGATCGACCTTGCGACCGGTGGAGCCGAGGTCACGTACCTCGGCCAGGCGCTCACGACCGGAGACGCGCTGCGTACCAACCTGACGGAGTTCTGGAACTCCTCGATCGCCAACGTCTGGTCGCTGGACGGGACCGCTCCGTTCCCAGGACGGACGGTGATTCCGCGGCTCGCGAAGGGCGACGGCACGCTCTCGCCATCGCCCGACACGCCATACCTCCTCGCCGACGCCGGTATCCAGCCGGTCGGCGAGGCCGTCGCCGGCTTCGGCACGCTGAGGCTGGTTCCCCTCGACGGCCCGATCAGGCTCCGGGAGTCGCTGCAGGGCGTTGACGCGGAGACGTGGATGGGCGAGTTCGGCGCATACAACCGCTTTGCCGAGGGCGAGGGCGGCGTCGTGGTCGTGACGCTCTCGCGGACCGCGTTCTGTCCCGACCCCGACGTGGCGCCGCCTCCCGCGAGGGTTCGGGTGACCGTGGGGCCGCTCCGGATCGGCCTCGTGAACGGTGAGCGGCAGCCCGTGCTGGCCGATGCGCCCTGGGCCTCCCGGTCCGGCACGGTCCCGAACTGCGAGCAGCGGAATCTCACCCTGCCGGTGCGCGGCGCGCCGTGGCGGGCCGAGATCCAGCTCGAGGGGACGTTCAAGCCGGCCGACTTCGGCTTCCCGGACACGCGCACGCTCGGCGCGATGGTCAGCTTCCGCTACGAGCCGGCGCGGAGCGGCTGATGCGGCGCCTCCGGGCGTTCGGCCGCCGGGTCGAGGAGATTCGGCCCGCGTTCGTGCTCGCGCCCCTGCTCGCCGCGCACCTGGCCGTGGTCGTCGTCGTCGCCGCGCAGGCGCGGCACAACGGCTGGCTCTACGGGACGGATGCCGGGGGCCACGACTGGACGGCCGCGTGGGCTCTCGGCCACCTCTGGGCGACGGACTCCGGAGCCTGGTACGGGCTCGCGGCGCTGCTGTGGCCGGCAGCGCTGGCGTTCGGCGGCAGCTTGCCGGCGGCGTTGCCGGTCGTCGTCGTCGCTCAGGTCCTCGTCGGCGGGACGGCCATCCTGCTCGCCACGTACGGCATCGGCGCACGCATCGGCGGCCGCCTCCTCGGCTACGCCGCAGCGCTCGGCTGGGTGCTCGCGCCGGTGCTCTCCCTCGGCTTCTTCTACGGCGGCGACCGCGTGTTCCAGGGCGTGCCCTACTCCGACTTCCGCGGGCTCGTCCGCGACATCGTCGTCCCGCACGCGCTCGGGCTCACCTCCTCCGCCGCGTTCGTCTCGCTCGTCGCGCTGACTGTGGCCGCCTGGCTGCTCGTCCGCTCGCTCGATACGGGCGACTCCAACGACGTCGTCCTCGCCGCGCTGGCCGCGGGGTTCGCGCTCGGCGTCGACCCCGCGAACGCGGTCTTCGTCCCCGGCGTGCTGGTCGCGCTCGGCCTCGCCCGCCGCTGGCGGCACGCTCTCGCCTTCCTCGGGGCGCTCCTCCCTGCCGCGGCCGCGCTAGCGCTCTGGAAGGCGGCCGGCTCGGGCGAGTTGCCCGCGCTCCCGGGGTTCGGCTTCGACCTCGAGACGCTGCGGATCAACTCGACGCATCTTCGAGGCGGCGGCTGGAGCCTGCTCGTGGTGCTCTGGATCGCCGTGGCCGGCAGCTACGGGCTCGTCCGGAAGGCGCCGGCGAAGGGGACGCTCGTCGCCGCCTGGCTCGCCGGCTTCTTCGTGGTCCTGGCCGGAGTGCCGGAATCGGGAAGCGTGCTGGCGGGAACAATCTTCCCCTCGGTCCAGCCGGGGTACGCCGCCTTGGTCTTGCTCGGCGCCGGGTCGCTCCTGCTCGTCCCGGGATGGGGACGGCCTACGCGCGCTGCCGCGGCCGGCGAGCACTGGTCGCGCCCCTCGGTCGCGGTCGCCGCGGCCGTCCTGGCGCTTGGCGTCTATCCGCTAGTGCTGGTCGGGCTCGCCAGCCCGGTTCCGCCGGACCGGATCGTGGTCAAGGAGTCTCCGGGCCGCAGCGTGCCTGTCTCTGCGGCCTTCCACCTGCGCGCCGAGGGCGCCGCCCTCAGCTGGACCGCTCCCGCGGCCGCCGGGACGAAGCTGTCATACCGGATCTACCGCTCCCCGGGGCCCGGCTGTGCGCGCGCACAGGAGGGAAGCGGAGAGTGCCTGCTCAGGATGGCCGGAGTCGGGCTCGTCCGCGGAACGACGTGGACGGATCTCGCGCCCGGCTTCTCGTATCGCGTGGCCGCGCTGGCGGACTACCGCGTCGACCGGGCCGGGGGTGACTTGCTCCTGATCAGCCCGCCGGTCCGGGCCGGCTAGTGCGCCGTCGCCTGCTGCTCGCTGCCGCCGTACTTGCGGCGGCCTGGCTCGCTGCCTGCGCGTTCCTGTTCCTCTGGCCGTCCGAGGACGCGCCCTCGCGCGTCGACGCGGTGGTGGTGCTCGGCGGGGACGCGTCGCACCGCATCCCCCGCGGTCAGGAGCTCGTGGGCTCCGGCGTCGCGCCCATGCTCGTCCTCTCGCGCGAGCCGGGCAGCAGGTGGGACCGGTGGCGTCCGCTCTGCGGGCGCCGGGGCGTCATCTGCTTCGACGCCGATCCGTACAGCACGCAAGGCGAGGCGCAGGCCGTCGCGCGGCTCGCCGAGCTCCACGGCTGGGACGAGGTCGCGCTCGTAACCTCGCGGTACCACCTCTTCCGGGCGCGCCTGCTGTTCGACCGCTGCGTCGCCGACGATGTGGCGGCCGTGGGCGCGGACTACGACCGGCGCTGGTTACCGGTGGTCCTCCCGCTCGAGACGGCGAAGCTCGTCCGTGACGCCGTTCTCGATCGGAGCTGCTGAGCTCGGGAATGCGGCGATGCGGCATTCGCGCTGACCGGATGTAGCTCAAGCCTGAGCCGAAGGATGATCTGCTAGCCCGCGGCGGTTCCGACGCGCGCGCCGTCGCTCTCGCTCGGTCGCGACGAGGCGATCGATTGCGACGAGGATCATCAGGAATGCGCCGAGGCGAAGCAGGAGCGACGCTTGGAGCGCATGCCGGTCGACCTCATACCCGCTGAAGTGCCACGCAGCGAGCATGTGCGGGTAGGTCGTGAGCAGGAGGCCGGCCGGGACGACCCATACGGGGAGCGGTCCGGCCCGAATCGCGACTGCGGCCGCGAGCAGCACTGCTCCGGCGACGAGCGCGAAAAGCGTCAGGAGGTCGCGAGGGAACATGAACTTCGCGATTTCCCGCGGCGGGCGCAGAAATCCGAGCCCTTCGTTCGTGTTGTAGAGCGATAGGTCTGGGGAGAACAACGCCGTCCGGTTGTCGGGCGTGGAGTACAGGGCCTCCTGGCGCCCATGGAACGGCGCGGTCAGCACGTAGCCGGGGTTACGCAGCAAGTATCCGGCGTAGACGCTGCGAGCGCGTTCAAGCCACGGCTCCAAGGTCCAATTCCCGACGACTGGATGACCGTGGTCGGCGAAGTACCCACTCATCTCCGGCGTCTCCAGCACGCGCCGGAAGACGATGTCCTTCGTCGGTAAGAGCCATCGTTTGCCGGCCTCCGCCGACGCGAAGCTGGCCCCGTAGATGACTACACACCCAGCGGCGAGGGCCACCTTGAGCGGGCGATGACGCGCATCGAGCAATGTCAGCAACACGAGCGCCCCGACGGCGACCACGACGTATGCGTTGCTGTCGCGCGTGAACGTCCACACAAGCATTGCGGCGAGCACGAGTCCAGCGCGCAGCGGTGTTGGACGGAGGGTGAGCGCGATCCACGCTGCGAGGACGAGCGCCATCATCGAGAACGTGAGGGACTCGCTAAGAAGTCGAATCACAATGAGTTCTGCAGCCTCCTGAAGCAGACGAGGCAG
>JBBDWU010000027.1:0-31025 GCA_040902725.1 Gaiellaceae bacterium
GCGTTGAACGCCTTGCAGAACTCCATGATGTTGACGCCGTGCTGGCCGAGCGCGGGGCCGACCGGGGGCGCCGGGTTGGCCTGCCCGCCGGGGATCTGCAGCTTGATCATGGTGAGGATCTTCTTGGCCATCAGCGCTCGCCGCCCGAGCAGATCGTGCTCAGCGGCCGCGAAAAGCGAGGCTGGCAAGGACGCAGGGCGCGTTCGTAGCCGGCGGCTACGGGCGCGCCCGAGGACGCCGCCAGGCGACGCTTTGCAGCGTGCCGATGAGTGCGAGATGTGAGGGTGGAGAGTGCCATCTAGTCGATTTTCTTGACCTGGTCGAAGCCGAGCTCGACGGGCACCTGGCGCTCGAAGATGTCCACGAGCACCTTGAGCTTCTGCTGCTCCGGGTTGACCTCGATGATCTCGCCGTCGAAGTCGGAGAGCGGGCCGGACGTGACCTTGACCGACTCGCCGAGCTGGAACTCGACCTCCGCGCGCGGGCGGGCCCCGTCGCCGGCGCCGGTCTTCAGGATGCGGTCGACCTCGGGCTGCGAAAGCGGCACGGGCTTGCTGCCGGCGCCGACGAAGCCGGTCACGCCGGGCGTGTTCTTGACCACGCCCCAGGCCTCGTCGTCGAGGTCGGCATTGACCAGGACGTAGCCCGGCAGCACGCGCTTCTCGGTCTGCACCTTCTGGCCTTCCTTCGTCTCGATCACGGTCTCGGTCGGGACGACCACGCGGCGGAAGCGCTGCTGCGCGCCCATCGACTGGATCCGGTGCTCGAGGTTCTGCTTCACCTTGTTCTCGTGCCCCGAGTAGGTGTTGACGACGTACCAGAGGAACATCTAGATCAGCACCTTCTCGACGAGGTTCTTGAAGGCCTGGTCGACGACCCAGAGGTAGGCGCCGATGATCGCGCAGGCGATGATCACGACGATCGTCCCGGTGATCACCTGCTGCCGGTTCGGCCATTCGACCTTCCTCAGCTCGCCGTAGGACTCGCGCACGAACCCGCCGCGCGCCGGCTCGAGCCGTGCCTCGGGCACCGGCCGGGCCTCGCGCTGCGGCAGCCCGCGGCCTGCCCCGCGGCCCTCGCCGGCACCTTGGGCGCGGCGCCGTGCGCGGCGGTCCTGCCTGGACCTGGCCACTACCGGGTCTCCCGGTGCAGCGTGTGGCTGGTGCACCAGCGGCAGTATTTGCGCAGCTCGACGCGGTCGGGCGAGTTTCGCTTCGACTTGTTCGTCTCGTAGTTCCGCCGCTTGCACTCGGTGCAGGCGAGGGTGATCCCGACTCGTACTCCGGTGGCCATTTCCTCTTCCTAAAGGGCGCAAGAAAACCAGGGCCCGAAGCCCTGCGTCGCAGGATCGTAGCGCAACTTCCCGGGTTCTCAGCTCACCGCAAGCGAGTCGTCATGCCTGCCGGCGAAGCCGCAGGCGGACTCGCTTGCGGGGATAGCGGCGGGTGGATTCGAACCACCGACCTGCGGGTTATGAGTCCGCCGCTCTAACCACTGAGCTACGCCGCCGTGCGACGCGGCCTAGTGTAGCCGGGCGAATCGCTCGACGGCCGCGAGCAGCTCCTCGGCCTTCGCGGCCGCGGCGCCCTCGTCGCCGGAGACCAGCGCGCCCGCGACGCAGTGCTTCACGTGCTGGTCGAGGATCCCCAGCGCGAGCGCGTCGAGCGCCTTGGAGACCGCCGAGATCTGGGTGAGAACGTCGATGCAGTAGCGGTCGTCCTCGACCATGCGCTCGATCCCTCGCACCTGCCCCTCGATGCGGTGCAGGCGCTTCACGATCGCCGCCTGCTCGTACCCGTGCTCCGTCATGCCCTGACGCTCCGGAAGCCGCGCAGCCGCAGCGAGTTGGAGACGACGAAGACGCTCGAGAAGGCCATCGCCGCCGCCGCCACGATCGGATTGAGCAGGCCCGCGACCGCCAGCGGGATCGCGGCCACGTTGTAGGCGAACGCCCAGAAGAGGTTGCCCTTGATCGTCGAGAGCACGCGCCGGGCGAGGCGGATCGCGTCCACAGCGCCGCGCAGGTCGCCCGAGACGAGCGTCAGGTCGCTCGCCTCGACGGCGACGTCCGTGCCGGTGCCGATGGCGATGCCGAGGTCGGCCTGGGCGAGCGCCGGCGCGTCGTTGACGCCGTCGCCGACCATCGCCACGACCTCGCCGCTCTCCTGGAGGCGCCGGACCTCGGCCGCCTTCCCGTCGGGCCGAACCTCGGCGAGGACGCGCTCGATCCCCACCTCGGCGGCCACCTTGCGCGCGGTCGCCTCCGAGTCGCCGGTCAGCAGGACGGGCGTGAGACCCAGGGCCTTCAGCCGAGCGACGGCGTCCGCCGCTTCCGGCTTGACCGTGTCCTCGACGGTGAGCTCGCCGACGCGCTCGCCGTCCACGAACAGGCCGCGCCGTTCGATCTCGACCCGGCGGCCCTCGACGACGCCGACCACGCCCTGGCCCGGCACGTTCCGGAAGTCCTCGACCGGGGGCAGCTGCCCGAAGCGCTGACGCGCCGCCTCGGCGACCGCGCGCGCGATCGGGTGCTCGCTCGCCGCTTCGACAGCGCCGGCGAGCCGCAGCGCCTCGGGCGGCAGCCCGTTCTCGACGTAGCGCATGCGACCCTCGGTGACCGTGCCGGTCTTGTCGAGCACGATCGTGGTCACACGGCGGGTCTGCTCGAGGACCTCGGGGCCCTTGATGAGGACGCCGAGCTGCGCGCCGCGGCCCGTCCCCACCATGAGGGCGGTGGGCGTGGCCAGGCCGAGGGCGCAAGGGCAGGCGATGATCAGGACGGCGACCGCCGCCGCGAGCGCGACTTCGCTGTCCCCGCTGAAGGCCAGCCAGCCGGCGAGGGTGGCGAGGGCGATGGCGATCACGATCGGCACGAAGACCGCGGAGACCCGGTCGGCGAGCCGCTGGACCGGCGCCTTGCCGCTCTGGGCGGCGGTGACGAGCCGCGCGATCTGCGCGAGGACGGTCTCCTCGCCCACGCGGGTCGCGCGCACGATCAGGCGGCCGTAGGTGTTGATGGTCGCGCCGGCGACGTCCACGCCCGGCCCAACCTCGACCGGCACCGACTCGCCCGTGAGCAGCGACTGGTCGACGGCGGAAAGCCCGTCCTCGACGACGCCGTCGGTTGGGATCTTGCCGCCCGGGCGAACGACGAAGCGGTCGCCCACCTGCAGCTCGTCCGCCGGGACGAGCCGTTCGGTGCCGTCGGCCTCCAGGAGCGAGGCCTCCCTGGCGCCGAGCTCGAGCAGGGCGCGGATCGCGGCGCCCGCCCGCCGCTTCGCGCGCGCTTCGAAGAACCGGCCGAGCAGGATCAGCCCCGTGACCGCGACGGCGACCTCGAAGTACATCTCCCCCGTGCCGCGGAGGAGCGCGACGACCGACCAGCCCCAGGCGGCGAGCGTCCCCACCGAGATGAGGGTGTCCATCGTGGCTGTCGCATGGCGGAGGTTCGTCCAGGCCGCCCGGTGGAACTGCCAGCCGCCCCAGAGCACGACCGGAGTCGCGAGCACGAGCGCCACCCACTCCCAGTCGCGGAACTGGAGCGCCGGCACCATCGCGAGCGCCACGACCGGAATGCCGAGCGCCGCCGACACGACCAGGCGCTGCCACAGGCCGCTCGGCGTCTCGTCGACCACGGCGCGGTAGCCGGCCGCCTCCACCGTCTCGACGATCGCCTCGGGGGATGCCAGGGCCGGATCGAAGTCGACGGAGGCCGACTCGGTGGCGTAGTTCGCCGTCGCCGAGACCCCCTCGAGCTTGTTCAGCTTCTTCTCGATCCGGACCGCGCACGAGGCGCACGTCATCCCCTGGATCGGCAGGTCGAGGTGAACCGTGCTCACGCGGCCTGGTAGCCGGCTTCCTCGATCGCCGCGCGGAGCGCCGCGTCGTCGAGCCCGCCACCGCGGACGGTGACGAGCTTCGTGTCGAGGTCGACCGCGACGGCCTCGACGCCGGGGACGGCGCCGACCTCCTCGGAGACCGCGGCCTTGCAATGCCCGCAGTGCATCGCGGGCACGGAGTAGGTGATGGTTTCGCTCATGCCGCACAGCATACCCCACCGGGGTATTTTCGGTGTTCCCCGTGCCGCTCAGGCGGCTTCGTTCAGGGCTTCGAGCTCGCGCCTCATCGAGAGCCGCTCGAGCGCGTCGATCTCCAGCTTGCGCACCCGCTCGCGCGAGATTCCGAGCCGCTGGGCGATCGCGTCGAGCGAGTGCGGCTCCTCGTCGCCGTCCAGCCCGTAGCGCAGCTTGACGATCTCGCACTGCCGCTCGGGCAGCCCCTCGACGGCCTTCCGCAGGGCTTCCCACCCGAGGTCGACCGTCACCTTCGCCTCGGGCGTCTCCTCGTCGCCGGCGAAGAGGTCGCGGAAGGTGCCCGACTCGTCGTCGCCGATCGGGCGGTCGAGGCTCGTCACCGCCCTCGCCGCCTGCCGCACCTCGCGCACCTGCTTGAGCGGCAGCTTCGCCTTCTTCGCGAGCTCCTGGTCGGTCGGCTCGCGCTCGAGCTCGAGCAGCAGCTCGCGGTGGGCGCGGTTCAGCTTGGTCTCGCGCTCGAGGATGTGGACGGGAATCCGGATGTCGCGCGACTTGTTGGCCACCCCGCGCTGGACCGCCTGGCGGATCCACCAGGTGGCGTACGTCGAGAACTTGTAGCCGCGCCGCCAGTCGAACTTCTCCGCCGCCCGGATCAGGCCGATGATCCCCTCCTGGATCAGGTCGAGCAGCGGCAGGCCGTGGCCCTGGTACTTCTTGGCGATCGAGACGACGAGCCGGAGGTTGGAGTTGATCATCCGGTTCTTCGCCTCCCGGTCACCCCGCTCGATCCCCTTGGCGAGCTCCACCTCCTCCGCGGCCGTCAGCAGCGGCCACTTGCCCATCTCGTTGAGGAAGAGCTGGAGCGAGTCGGACGTCGCGAGCGCGAGGTCGCCGTTCACGTAGCTCGGCGCCGCGACCTCCGCCCGCCCGCAGTCGTCGCGCAGCTGGATGCCCCGCTCCTCGGCCTGCTCGTAGAGCGCCTGCACCTCCTCGTCCTCGAGCTCGAGCTCGCGCGCGGCCTCGTCGAGCACCGAGAGCTCGATGCAGCCCTCCTCCTCGCCCTGGTCGAGGAGCGCGTGGATCCGGTCTTCGGCGATCGTGCTCACGCAGACCTTGTCCCCCGGCTCACGACCAGGTCAAACCCGACCGGTCAGGCGCAAGTAACAACGTGTTACTAAGTCTGGTGGCAGGGTGAGAACGGGCGCCAGGCGCAAGTAGCAAAGTGTTACTTGCGCCTTCGGCGCCACTGGAGTTGAGTCTTCAGCTTGGAAGAAGCAGACGACCTTGCCGTCCTTGGCATAGGCGGGCATCCCGTACCTACGTTCTCGGCGAGAGGCCTGGCGCGCTGGCTCTGACGATCGCATGGAGCCGCTCGGCCATGGCGCGATCCGGCTCCGTCATCGCGGCGACCTTCGCGAGCAGGTCGCTTTCCCCGTCCGCCTTGCCCGCGCGTGGACCGCGGCGCGCGGCCGCCTTCAGCTCTTGGGCACGCTCCTTCATCGCAGCGCGTTCCTCGTCCGTGAACCCCTTGGACCTTGCCGGTTTCCTCTCAGCCACTTGGAAGCACCTCCGTGTGCCGAACGACTATCGGGATGATGCCCTCGAAGGCGTAGAACGTGCCGAAGGGCGCGGCGAGCTCGCGCGTGGAACCTTCAGGCGCTACTCCCCGCCGATGAGCGTGAGCAGCTTGAACATCGGCAGGTACATGCTGATCACGACGAGCCCGACCATCGCCCCCACGCCGATCATCATCACCGGCTCGACGATCGACGTCAGCGACTGAATCGACGCGTCGACCTCGTCCTCGTAGAAGTCGGCGATCTTGCCGAGCATGCCGTCGAGCTCGCCGGTCTCCTCGCCGATCTTCACCATCTGCCCGACCATGGGCGGGAAGATCGGGCTCTCGATCAGCGGCTGGGCGATCGGCACCCCAGCGTGGACCTGCTCGCGGACGTCGACGAGCGCCTGCTCCACGACCCAGTTGCCCGAGGTGCTGGCGGTGAGCTCGAGCGCCTTGATGATGTCCACGCCCGCCGCGACGAGGGTGGCGAGCGTGCGGGAGAAGCGCGCGAGCGTCACCTTGAGCACCACCTGGCCGATCTTCATCGGGATTCGCAGCTTGAGGCGGTCCCAGAGCCGGCGCCCGGCCTCCGTCCGCTTGTAGCGGACGACTCCGTAGCCGGCTCCGGCGAGCGCGGGGAAGAAGACGAACCAGCTCCCGCGCAGGAACTCCGAGCCGGTGACGACCAGGCGGGTCAGGAAGGGCAGGTCTCCGCCGAGCTGCTCGAACATCCCCACGAAGATGGGAACGAGGAACATCAGCATCCCCGCCAGCACCAGCGTGGCGAAGATCAGCACCATCGTGGGGTAGATCATCGCTCCCTTCACGCGGCGCTTGATCTGCGTCTCCTTCTCGATCTGGAAGGCGGCCCGGTCGAGCACCTCGTCGAGGATGCCCGCCGCCTCGCCCGCCTCGACCATCGCGACGAAGAGCCGGCTGAAGACCTTCTCGTGCTTCGCCATCGCCTGCGAGAGGAGCAGGCCCGCCTCGACGTCCTCGCGCAGCTCCGTGATCACTTCGGCCAGCAGCTTGTCGTCGGTCTGCTCCTCGAGGATCACGAGCGCGCCGACGACGTTCAGGCCCGCGCCGATCATCGTCGCGAACTGCCGCGAGAAGATCTGGAGCGACTTCGGCTTGACCTTCTTCTTGAAGGCCCCCGTGGAGGCGGAGCCGCCGCTCTCCCGCTCCTCGAGCCAGTCGGCGAGGAGCCCCCTGGAGCGCAGCTGCTGGCGGGCGTTCTCGAGGTCGGGCGCGGCGACCTCGCCGGCGACCTCGATGCCCTCGGCGGTGATCGCGGTGTAGGCGAACGACGCCATCGGGCCTACCCGGTCGCCTCGTCGAACGTCGACTCCAGCCGCGCGAGCTCGCGCGCGAGGTCGTCGCCGTCGCGGACGACCACGGACACGACCTGAGCCGGGCGCGCAGTCAGCCCCGAGGCGGTTTCCTCGACGACGTAGGTGTCGACCCGGTAGCTGCCCCCGTCGGCGCCGGCGACCGTTCGGCTGGGGATGCATTCGTTCGGCAGCGGCTGGGCGCAGACGATCGTCGTCTGGGCCTTGCGGTTGGCCGCGGAGCAGGGCTGGGCAGCGTCGACGGCGATCGCCTCGTCGCAGGCGTAGGCCGTGTCGGCCGCCGTCAGGTCGCCCGCGGACGCGGTGTCGAGCGCGATCGCCGGGTACGCGAGCGCCCGGTAGAGCTCGAGCTGCTCGTGGGCGAGCGAGCCCGCGTTCGACTTCTCGCCGGCACGAGCGAGCGCGACCGCCCCGGAGTTGAGTGACGCGACGAGCGCCAGCAGCGCGACGTTCAGCACGGTCATGGCGATCAGGGTCTCGACGAGCCCGAAGCCGGCCTGGCTCCGGAGCGTCACGACACGCTCTTCAGGAGGAGGACGTAGCGCGTTCCGTCGGCCGTGTTGACGAGCGTGACGCTGTCCCCGACGTCGAGGGTCAGCTCGGGGTCGCCCGAGGCGAAGCTGCCGCCCTGCGCGACCCGGATCCTCACGGAGCCCTCCCCGATCGAGTCGAGGACGAACATCGGAGCGTCGGCGGGGAACTCCGCCCTCACGGTGACCGTCTCGACCGCGCCGTTGACGGAGATGCTCGCGGACGCGGGCGCGGCCGCCTCTTCCTCCACTCCCTCCAGGATCGGCCCGTCCGCCTCCGCGCCCGCGGCGGCGGCGGCCTGTTCTTCGGTCTCGTCCGTCACTCGCGAGCGCGCGCGAGGCTGGGACTCGACGGTGAGCTGAGGGACGAACGGATCCTTGCTCTCGAACCGGCCGAAGGAGGCGAGCGCCTCGACTTCGGGCTCGGCGCTCAGCTGGATGCTCTCCGCCGGCGCGACGGCCGCGGGCACGGCCGGGGCCGTCGCCGCGGCGCTCGCCGCCTCGTCGCCGTTCATCAACTTCAGCGTCCGCGGCACCTGGATGAAGAGCAGGATCACGAACGCGACGCCGCCGGCCGCGGCGAGCCGCTTCTGGCGCCGGGCCTTCGCGGCCCGCGGGTCGGTCTTGGCCGCCATCAGCCCGTGGCCTCCACGGGGGGCGTCGTCTCGGTCTGCGCGGGCGGCGCCGTGGGCATCGGCGCGGACGCCTCGGTCCCGTAGACGAACGCGTTCACGGTCAGCGAGGCCAGGATCCGGGGGAACTTCCGCTCGGACTCCGCATACGCCAGCGACTGGACGGTGAACAGGCGCCCGCGCGCATCAAGGCCGCCGTCACGCACCTGGACGAGGTTGCGGAGCCGGTAGAGGAAGTCCGACAGCCCGTAGAAGTCGCCCTCGAACTGGAGCTCGACCGGGAGCACCTGGTAGCCCTCCCGCGGCGACGGGACGCCGGGAATGATCGACTTGAAGACGATGCCGGCCTCCGCCGCGACGTCGTTCAGCTGAAGCAGAACGCCGGGCATGTCGGCCCGGTCGGGCATCGCCTTGGCGAGCCGGAAGAGGTCGGCCGCCCGGATCGCGGGCGCCTGGGCGGCGGCCGCCGAGTCGGACGTGCGCAGCACGAGCTCCGCTTCGAGCTCGGCGAGCCTGGCGTCGAGCGCCTTCGCCTCCGCCTGCTTCGGCCGGATCAGCCCGCCGTACCCGACGACGGACACGAGCGCGAGGACGGCGAGGACGAGGGCGAGCTTCCGCCGGTGGCCGAGCCGGCTCCACCGCTTCCTGGCGTCGGCCATCAGCTCGTCACCCCTCTCCGAATGCCTGCCGCGATCGAGAACTCCACGACCTCCCGGCCCGCGAGCGGCGCGAGTGCGCTCCGCTGGAGCTGGACGTTCGTCAGATCGGGGAGGAGGGAGAGGCGGGCGAGCAGCCGGGCGACCGCGTCGTGCGAGTACGTGTAGCCCTGGATCTGGAAGAGCGCGCCCGCTCCGCCGGCCTCCGACCCGGTCGCCGAGAGGGTCGTCAGCCAGACGTCCTCGGGCAGGACGAGCGAGAAGCGGCGGAGCACGCGGTCCCACGAGACGCGGGTAGAGAGCGCAGCCTGGACCGCGGTGGAGCGCAGCCCCTGCTCCTCGGCCAGCGCGGCGTCGTCGGGGGCGGTAGCCGTGTCGGGAGCGGCGACGAGCCCGAGTTGAGCCTCGGCGGCGGCGACGCGGTCCCGCTTGTCGGACAGGCCCCCGCCCGCCGAGAGCACGCCGAGCGCGAGCGCCGCGATGACGACCGCCGCCCCGCCGCCCGCGGCGAACGCGACCGGGTCGGCCCGGCGGGCCGCGCGCGTTTCCTTCGGCAGAAGGTTGACGGCGCGCATCAGTCTTCGATCCCGAGCCCGATCGCGATTGCGAAGGCGCCGATGGTGGTCTCGTCGATCTCGACGTCCTCCGAGACCCGCACCCGGGCAAGCGGGTCGCCGATCTCCACGGGCACGCCGATCAGGCGCCGCAGCTCCTCTTGGAGGCTCTGGAGGTGCGCGGAGCCGCCGGTGAGCGTGATCCCGGCGATGCCGAGCGAGCCGGATTGCGACTGGTAGAACTGGAGCGAGGCGACGAGCTCGCGGGCGAACGTGGAAACCTGCTGGCGCATCGCCTCGCGGGCCGCCGCCGCCTGAAGCTCGGTCGCGCCGTCGGGGATCTCGGCGCCGGAGAGCGAGAGCGCCCCCTGCGGGAGCCCGAGCGACGCAGCGAGGGCCGCGTCCACGTTCGCCGTGCCCCACTCGAGCACGCGCGTGAACTCGCAGACGCGCCCGGCGGAGATGGCCAGCGTCGAACGGTCCTCGCCGACGGCGACGGCGACTGCGGCCGAGCCGCCTTCCTCGTCGTCGTCCGCGGGCGGAGGCGCCACCGCACGCAGGAGCGCGAACGCCTCGAGGTCGATCCCCGTCAGCCGCAGGTCGGCCTTGCGACAGGCCTCGACGTACTTGTCGATCAGGTCGCGGTAGGTGACGACGAGCAGGATCCGCCGCGTCGTGCGGCCGTCCTCCTCGACGCTCTCGTCGAGCACGCGGTAGTCGAGCACCGCCTGGTCGACGGGGATGGGAAGCTCCTCCTGGGCACGGAAGCGGACGGCATTCTCGAGCTGCTTCACGTCGGCGGTTCCCTCGAGCTCGAAGATCCTGACGCCGATGCGGTTGCTCGCGATGCCGAGGCGGATGCTGCGGGTCGGCAGCTTGTGCTTGCGGAAGAACGCCTTCAGGGCCTCGGCGAGCGCGTCCGTGTCGCGGGCCTCGCCGGCGACCACGATGCCGGGCTCGAGCGGCTCGCGCGCGAGCTGGAGCAGGTCGATGGAGCCGTTGGTGGCGACCCGGGCGGCCGCGATCTGCGCGGCCCCGATCTTCAGGCCGACCACGTTCCCGCGGCCCTGGCCGCGGCGCGGGACCCTGGCCTGGGCCTGGGGCGCACGCGCCGGTGCGGCCGCGGGCTCGACCTCGGGCTCGGGCTCGGGCCCAGGCCCGGGCTCGGGCTCGGGCTCGGGAACGACGATCTCCGCCTCCAGGGCGGCCAGCGCCCACTCGACCCGCGCGTCCGCCTGCCGGAGCATCGCGTCGGCGGCGGCCCGCACGTGGTCGACGGGGTCGGCCTTTTGCCGCCGGGGTCCCCGCAGCTCCCGCCTCCAGAACGGCTCCGGGCGCTCGCCGCGCTCGCGGCGCAGGCGGGGAAGATGGATCTCCTGCTTCCAGACGCTCATGGTCAGCTGCCCGCGATGCGCAGGCCGGCGGCGAGCGGCTCGGCGGCCGGAACGGCCACGCCCGAGCGCTCGAGCAGCCCGCGCAGCTGGTCGGCGCGGTTGGTGGCGGCGAGCGCGGTCTCGACGGTCACGGCCTGCTTCGCGACGAGCTCGGCCAGCGCCTGCTCCATCGTCTGCATCCCGCGCGCCGTGTTGGTCTGCATGACCGTGTAGACCTGCTCGATCTTGCCCTGGCGGATCTGGTTGCGGGTGGCGTCGTCGGGGAGCAGGATCTCGAGCGCCGCGACGCGGCCCTGGCCGTCGGCCGTCGGCAGCAGCGCCTGGGTGATGACGCCCTCGAGGGCGCCCGCGAGCTGCGCCCTCACCTGGTCCTGCTGCTCGGCCGGGAACACGTCGATGATCCGGTCGATCGTGCCGGGCGCGCTCTGCGTGTGGAGCGTGCCGAGGACGAGGTGGCCGGTCTCCGCGGCCGTGAGCGCGATCGCGATCGTCTCCAGGTCGCGCATCTCGCCGACGAGGATCACGTCCGGGTCCTGGCGGAGCGCGCCGCGCAGCGCCTCCGCGAAGCTGACCGCGTCGACGCCGATCTCGCGCTGGTTGACGATGCAGCTCTTGTGCTGGTGGACGAACTCGACCGGGTCCTCGATCGTGAGGACGTGCACCGAGCGGGTCCGGTTGATCTCGTCGATCATCGCTGCGAGGGTCGTCGACTTGCCCGAGCCGGTCGGGCCCGTGACGAGCACGAGCCCGCGCGGCTTGGCCGCGAGCTCGGCCAGGCTGGCCGGCAGCCCCAGGTCCGCGAGCGTCTTCAGCTCGTGGGGGATGAGCCTGAAGGCGGCGCCGACGGTCTCGCGCTGCATGTAGACGTTCACGCGGAACCGCGCGAGTCCGGGCAGCGAGTGCGAGAAGTCAAGCTGGCGGGCGACCTCGAACCGCTTCTGCTGCTCGGTGCTGAGGATCTGGTAGAGCAGCTGGCGCGTCTCCTCCGCCGCCAGCGGCGTGAACTCGTTCAGGCGACGCACCTCGCCGCGGATGCGGACCGCGGGCGGAGTGCCGACCGTCACGTGGAGGTCGGAGGCGCCGAGCGCGACCATGCGCTCGAGCAGCTGGGCAAGGGAGGTAGGGGCCTGCGGCATCGCTCTCTGCGGCACCTATCGGCAGGGTCGGAGCCTTCCTTTACACGGGCCGCGACGCCCCTCGAACGGGGGAATCCGCGAGGCCGGCCTAAACCATCGGCCCCGGTCGGCCGATGAATGGGGCGCCACCGGTTTCATCGTCCCTCGGAAGGAGCTACGAGAATGGTTTCCAAGATCCGTCAGAGGATCGCTCGTGAGGAGAAGGGCTTCACCCTCATCGAGCTCCTCGTCGTCATCATCATCATCGGCATCCTGCTCGCGATCGCAGTGCCCTCGTACCTGGGCTTCAAGGACCGGGCGTCCGACGCGGCCGCGAAGGCCAACGTGCGCGCCGCGATCCCGGCCGTCGAGTCGTACGCGGCCGACAACGACGGCTACGTCGGGATGGACGTTGCCGCTCTGAAGCTGATCGACGCGGGCCTCGCGTCCGACCTCACCGTCGGCACCGTGAGCGCCACGAGCTACTGCATCGAGGCCGGCTCGGCCGGCCACGAGCACTTCTACCAGATCGGCGCCGGCGCCAACAACGGCGCGGTGACGGCGGGCTCCTGCGCGTAAGCGAGGGATCGCCATCCGTTCGGAGAGGGCCCGGGAAACCGGGCCTTTCTCTTTGGGTCAAGCGCCCGGCGCGCGATGCCGATACGGGAACCATGAGGATTCGGCTCAGCAGGCGTGCGCGCGTGGCCCTCGCGGCCGCGCTCGCCGCCGCCGTCGCCGTCGCCGGCAGCCTGATGATGCTCGGCCGCGGCGGAACGGCGGAGGCGGCGGGAGCGGCGGCGCAGCCTGAAGCGTCCCGGCCCGCCCCGCGGGCCGCCGAGAGCGGGCTGCCCCGGGCGGTCACGGCCGCGCTGGCGCGCTCCGACGTGGTCGTGGTCGCGCTGGTTGCTCGCGGTTCTGTCGTCGACGAGCTGTCGCTGGCCGAGGCGCGCGCGGGCGCGCGGACGGCCGACGCGGGCTTCGTGGCCGTGAACGTCCTCCGCGAGCGCGACGGCAAGGCATTCGCGCGGCTGCTCGGCTCGGCCGAGACGCCCGCGACGCTCGTCTACAGGGCTCCCGGCAGGCTCGTGGTGCGGCTCGACGGCTTCGCCGATCTCGACACCGTCGCTCAGGCAGCGCTCGACGCCCGTCGGCGAGGATCGTGAGCGTTCCCGCCCCCCAGGCCCGCGAGCTGTTCGTCCGGCACGCGCGCCGCGACGGCCGCGACGTCGCCGTGCTCCGCGCCGTCGACTACGGCGACTCCTGCGTGGTCGAGGCCGAGGTCTTCCCGCCCGGGGCCTCCCCGCTCGCACCCGGCCCGTACACCTTCGGCGACGCCCGTGCCGCCGCCGGCTTCGTGACCGAAGCCGTCGAAGCGCTGATGCACCTCGGCTGCGAAGTTCGCGCCAACTAAGCTCGGGCATCGCGCGACCCCCGCAGTCCGTTCTCGAGGCTTTCGGCGCGTCCGGCGAGCCGGTGCAGCTACCCGGGGGCGAGGGCAGGGCGTGGCTCGCCGGCGACGTCGTGCTGAAGCCGCTCGCGCTCTCGATGTCGAAAGTGGAGCTGCGCTGGCAGGGCGAGGTGCTCGGCTCGCTCCGCCCAGAGGGCGTCCGCGTGGCGCACCCCGTGCCCGCCGGCGACGGCCGCCTCGCCGTGGACGGCTGGTACGCGCTGGCTCGGCTCGAGGGCCGCCACGAGGAGCGGCGCTGGCTCGACGTGATCGCCGCCGGCGATCTGCTCCACTCGGCGCTGATCCGCGTCCCGCGTCCCGCGTTCATCGGCGGCCGCACCGACCCCTGGGCGATCGGCGACCGCGTCGCGTGGGGCGAGCTCGGTCCGGAGCCGTTCCTGGAGACCGAGCACGTGGCCCGCCTCCTCGCCGCGCTGGAGCCGCTCGACGAGCCGAGCCAGCTCGTGCACGGTGACCTGACCGGCAACGTGCTCTTCGCCGAGGGCCTGCCGCCGGCCGTGATCGACTTCGCCCCCTACTGGCGCCCGCGTGCCTTCGCCGCGGCGATCGTGGTCGCGGACGCGCTCGTCTGGGAGGGCGCCGACGACACGCTGCTCGACGCGGCACCGCGCCAGCATGTCCTCCGCGCCCTGATCTACCGGCTCGTCGTCAATCGCCTCTTCGGCGGGAACGACGACTTCGCCCCCGCCGTCGAGCTCGCTCTCATTCGCAAGTAACAGACTGTTACTAAGTCGGCAGAACCGCTCTCCAAGCGGAACCAAGGAGCAAGTAACAGAGTGTTACTTGCGCTCTACCCGGCTCTTTCAGACGGTGACGCGGGCGAGCTCTTCGACCGAGGTCAGCCCGGCCGCGACCTTCGCGAGTCCGTCGTCCCAGAGCGTCCGCATCCCGTGGCCGATCGCGGCGCGCTCCAGCTCCTCGCGGCTCGCCTTGGCCGACGCCAGCGCCTGGAGCTCCTCCGTCATCACGAGCAGCTGGAAGATGCCGATCCGTCCCCGGTAGCCGGTCTGGTTGCAGCGCGGGCAGCCGCGCCTCCGGTAAAAGGCCATGCCGTCGGAGGCCGCGGCCACGTCGGGCGACACGCGCGCCGCGAGCAGCTCGTCGACAGTCGGCGAGTACAGCTCGCAGCAGTGCGTGCAGAGCCGCCGCGCCAGCCGCTGCGCGAGGACGCCGGTGACGGCGGCGCCGGTCAGGAAGGGCTCCACGCCCATCTCCGTCAACCGCGTCAGCGCCCCCGGCGCGTCGTTCGTGTGCAGGGTGGTGAGGACGAAGTGCCCGGTCAGAGCCGCCTCGACCGCCATCTTCGCCGTCTCGCCGTCGCGGACCTCGCCGACCATGACCACGTCGGGGTCGGCGCGGAGGATCGACCGCAGCGCCGACGCGAACGTCAGCCCGGCGCGCAGGTTGATCTGGATCTGGTTGACGCCGGCGAGCCGGTACTCGACGGGGTCCTCGACGGTGATGATGTTCACCTCGGGCCGGTTGAGCTCGCTGAGGCAGGCGACCAGCGTCGTCGACTTCCCCGAGCCGGTGGGACCGGTCACGAGCAGCGCTCCCGTCGGGCGCTTCACCAGCACCTCGATCTGGGCCTTCATCTCGTCCGAGAGGCCCAGCTCCACGAGCGTCGGCGGGCGGTGCGACTTGTCGAGGAGCCGCATCACGACCTTCTCCCCGTCGACCGTGGGCAGCGTGGCGACGCGCACGTCGAGCAGCCGCCCGGCCGCCTTCGCGTCGAGCGAGATGCGCCCGTCCTGCGGCCTGCGCCGCTCGGCGATGTCGAGCTTCGCGAGCACCTTCAGCCTCGTCGTCACGCCGGCGAGCATCCGCTTCGGGATCCGCTGCATCTCCTGGAGCACGCCGTCCACGCGGAAGCGCACGACGAGCGAGTCCTCCTGGGGCTCGAAGTGGACGTCGGAGGCGCCGTCCTCGGCGGCCTGGTGGATGATCGAGTTGACGAGCCGCACGAGCGGGGCGTCGCTGACGCCGTCGTCCGCCTCGAGGTCGACGACCTCCGCCACCCCCTCGAGCTGAAGCTCCTCCTCGACGGCCGCGCGGGCGCCGTCGGTCTCCGACGCGCGGACGAGGCGGCGGATCTCGGCGAGCACCTCGTCGCGCGAGGCCACGCCGATCTCGAGCGCGTGGGGCGTCGCGAACCGCAGCTCGTCGATCGCCTGGACGTTGCCGGGATCGGCGACGGCGACTCGGAGCGTCTCGCCCTCGCGGGCGTAGGGGACGGCCACGGCGCGCTCGAGCACTTGTACGGGGATCAGCGCAGCCGCCTCGGAGTCGACGCCGGTCGCGCCGAGGTCGACGAGCGGCAGCTGGTGGCGGTCGGCGAGGATCCGCGCAACCCCCGCCGCGGAGGCGACGCCCTCCTCGACGAGCGCCTGCGCGACGGTGAGGCCCTGATTCGTGCGCCCGCGGACGAGCGCCAGGCGGTCGGCGGGGACCAGCCCCGTCGCCTGAATCAGGTCGAGGACGAGCTGCGCGGAGACGTCGACCTCGTGGGGCCGTAGCGGCGCGGCCGCGGGGGCGGCGCGCAATGTGGGGGGGCGTTCGCGAGCCATCGGGATCCCTCGAACGAGGTATCGGCAGCGGGCGGCCCCCGCTTGATGCTCAGAACGGATGCGATCGACTTCCCGCGGGCCGCAAGCGGCGCCTTAGAACAGGTCTAGATAGGCGTCCAGCAGCCGCTCGCCCCAGAAGAGCCCGACCACGCCGCCGAGCGCGAGGAAGGGCGCGAGCGGGATCGCCGTCTTGCGCCCGGCGGCTCCTTGCCGGGCGAGCACGACGAGGCTGGGGACGAGCGCGGCCACGAGGCCGACCATCACGGCAACGGCGGCGGAGCGTCCGAGCATCGCCCCGATCAGGAGCGCGAGCTTGACGTCGCCCATCCCCATCCCGGCCGGATACGCGAGCGCGGCCAGGAGGAAGAAGCCGGCGGCGCCGAGCGCGCCGAGGGCCCACTCCGGGCCCGGGTGGAGCACGGTCTGGGCCGCGAGGACGGCGGCGGCGGCCGGCAGGACGATCCGGTTGGGGACGATCCGGTGCTCGAGGTCGGCGACGGAGACAGCGACGAGCGCCGCGCAGAAGGCCGCCGCGACGAGCGTGTCGGCGGTCGCGCCGAACGCGAGCACGCAGCCCACGACGAGCGCGGCCGTCGCAAGCTCGACCGCGGGGTAGCGCCAGGAGATGGCCGCGCCGCAACTGCGGCAGCGGCCGCGGAGCACCATGAACGAGAGCAGCGGCACGTTGTCGTACCAGGCGATGCCCTTCCCGCACGCGGGGCAGGCCGAGCGGCCGCGCGGAAACCGCGCCGCGACCACGTTCAGGAAGCTCCCGAGCGCCAGCGCGGGCGCGAAGGCGGCGGCTGCGAGCGCCACGCTCATCCCCGCGAGCTCGTGTAGACGGGCTTCTGCGGGGTGGCGTGCGTGTTCGGGTTGCCGGGCGCGCCCAGCGGCACGAGGTCCATGGGCGGCAGCGGCTTGATCTGCGCCGAGTTGTGCACCTTGACCGTCCTCGCGATCATCGGGCCCGCGGCGGACGAGGAGTTACCGAGGTCGATCTCGCCGTCGGCGAACAGGGCGCCCTGGAACTGGACCGAGCTGTCGAACTCGATGCTCTTGCCGTCACCCTTGCTGCTGGCCACGATCATCAGCATGTCCTCGTCCGGGTCCCAGGCGGCGAAGTCGCAGTTGCTGCCCGACCACGCGGCGCAGAGGCGCGTGTTGCCCTCCTTCAGCTTGAACTTGCCGGTCAGGTAGAGCGCCGCCTGGCCCTGGTACTTGATCAGCACGTTGTCGTCGACCTCGACCGTGCCGTCGATGTAGATGACGCCGCTCACGGCCAGCGTCTTGGTGGCTGCGTTCCAGGAGAGCTCCCCCACGATGGCGCCGCCGGCGTCCTTGCCGGTGCACGTGTAGCTCGAGGCCGGGGTCAGGTCGACGGTGCCGACGCTGCCGTTGGTGTTGAGGTTGAGCGTGGAGTCGTTGTCGAAGACCGGCGAGGACGAGGCGGGGTTGCAGGGATGCCTCGGCCCCGGGTTGGCGTGCTGGTACCAGCCCGCGAAGTCAGCGACGGGCGCGGTGGCGATCGTCGTGACCGACTGCTGGAGCGTCTCGGCCCAGATGCGGTCGTCGGTGGGCGAAGCGGGGTTGCAGGCGTGCGCGGCCTTGTCGACGTCCTTCGTGCAGCCGCCGCCGATCTCCGCCCGCGAGATCCAGTCGGCGGGAGCGGAGGAGTCGCCCACCTTCGACTTCGTCGCCTGCGTGCCCTGCTCCACCTCGAGCTTGCCGGCGACGACGAGCGTGACGGGATCGGCGTCGTTCGGCTGGTAGACCTTGGCGCTGTTGCGCAGGCAGAGGTTGCCCATCACGTAGAGCGGCGCGTCGACGTGCGCCGTGTTCTCGATCTTCATGTCGCACTTCTTGTCGTCGGACGTGCCCCAGGCGAGGATGAAGTTCCACGCCGTCGCGTTCAGCGGCTGCCCCGGGTTCGGGACGACGCTCACCGTCGCCACGAGCTTGTGCTCGACCCCGGCGAGGCCGGGGCTCGGGTTCGCGACGATGCCCCACGAGGTGATCGTCCAGACGCCGCCGGCGCCGCTGGCCGCGAAGTCGCCGCGCCACCGGACGCTGCCGGTGTCGTAGACCTGCTCGAAGCAGTTGGGGCCGTCCGGACAGGGGGTGGCCGCCGGCTCGGTCAGCGTCGCGGAGGCGAGGGCGTTCGCGTCGTCGTGGCCGAGCACGCTGACCGCGACGTTGATTCCGGCCTCGGCGAGGTGGAGAGCCGCCTGCTCCGCGTCGCTGCGCTCGGCGTGGCGCCCGTTCGCCGACGTGTAGGCGATTGTGCTCGCGGTCGTGACCGACAGCGCGAGCATGACCCCGAGCGCCATCACGAGCGTGGCGCCGCGTTCCTCCCGGATCAGACGGCTCAGCATGGGGGCGCGACGGTCGAGGTCGCGCCGATGCGCGACGAGTTGCGGAGGACGACGACGTCGCAGAGCTCGTAGGGCGCGTCCATCCGCTGGAGCTGGACCGGCAGGTGGGCGCGGAGCTTGGCCAGGCTCGCGAGCGACTGCGGCTGGAGCGTGAAGACCGCGCCGGTCGTCAGCCAGTCCACGTAGAGGCGCCCCTGGGTCGCGCACGTGCCCGAGCCGGCGAGCCGGAAGAGCCGGTAGCGCGCCGGGCTGCCCCCGGAAGCGGTGCACCAGGTGACCGAGCCCTGGGCGACGCAGCCGGCCGGCACGGTCAGCGTCACCGACGTCGACGAGCCGGACGCCGCGCTCGCGCACACCACGTCGCGGCGGAGCCGGTCGAGCGCCGACCGCGCCTCGTTCTGCCCCTGGAAGCGCTGGCTCAGCTCGTTCTGCGCCCGCGTGCCGCTGACGAACAGGGTCGTGATCCCCCCGACCACGGTGGCAACGATGGCGACCGTGACCAGCGTCTCGATCAGCGTGAAGCCGCGTTCGTCAGCGAGCCGCACGGCCGGCCTCCTGGATCCCGGTGCCGCGCCGGAGCGAGTGGTCCTCGGGCTCGCCCTGCTGCGGATAGATCGGGTTGCGGGCGAGCCGGAGCGTCACCGTGGGCGCGCCGGTGTCGACGAGCCGCGTCCCCGGCGCTGGCGCCTGCGCCTCGACGAGGTTCACGGCGTAGCCGCGGACGCGGCCGCTGACCCGCCAGGCGAAGCCGGCGTCCTCGAGGGTTCCCTTGGCGAAGACGTAGGCCTGGCCGCGGACGTCGGGCACGACGAGCGACGGCGGGCCCGCGGGCAGCGCCGCGAGGCGGTCGCTGCGGCCGGCCCCAGGCCCCGTCGCGGCGAAGGTGACGGCGCCGCCGGTCAGCAGGCAGCCGACGGCGATGGCGAGGGCACGCATGGCTCTGTTATCGGCGCCTAACCGTGGAAGGTGAAGAACAACGTGTCGCCCGCTTGGGGGAGGACCGCGAAGACGAGCGGCGCGCGCTCCGCGTCCTGCCAGCGGAAGCCGAGGCCCGCGAAGGATCGGAACCACGCCTCGTCCTGCGGATAGCCGGCCGTGCCCACGAGCTGGAGGTGGAGGTGCGGGCCCGACGAGCGCGTCCCGGTCGAGCCGACCAGGCCGACCGGCGCGCCCGCGGCGAGCACGGCGCCGGTCTGGACGGCCGGGTCGAGGTAGGACAGGTGGCAGTACGTCCAGCCGCGGCCGTCGGCGGCCTGGAAGGTGGCGCCGATCCCGCAGCGGCCTTCAGGCTCGGCCCAGCCGCGCACGACCACGAGGTCGGTGTGCGCCCAGACCGGCGCGCCGGTGGGCGCGGCGATGTCGGCGGCGGCATAGTCGTGGTGGTCGTGGCCGACCGAGACGGTGGCCGGGCCGCCGCCGACCGGGAAGACGTAGCCGGCCGAGAACGACGGCGCCGCCAGCAGGCTCGAGATCGCCGGCGAGAAGGAGGCGGCGAGCGAGCTCTCCCGCGCGGCCGCGAGCTCCAGCTCCGCCGCCGCGAGCCGGGCGCGCAGCTCCGCCACCCTGACCCCGACCTGCACGGCCTGCCGGCGCAGCTCGAGCGCCCGTGACAGCAGGCGCGCCCGCCGTGCGCGCCCCAGCAGCCGCTCCTCCCGCGCCGTCAGCAGCAGCAGCTCCTCGTTCGTCTGCGCGACCTCCAGCTCGGCCTCCGCCGACCGCTGCCGCAGGCCGTCGAGGTCGAAGAGCAGGCCGCCGCCGCCCCCGGCGATCACGTCCGCCAGCGAGAGCACGTCCCGCACGTACCAGTCGGCGTGGTTGTAGGCGAAGACCGCGCGCTCGAGGTCGGCGCCGCCGCCTGCGGCGGCGAGGTAGCGCGCCGCGGCGAAGACCGCGTCCTCGGGGTCCCAGGGGTCGGCGAGGCCGTCGCCGGAGGCGTCGAGCCCCCAGCGCAGCCAGGTCTCGGGCATGAACTGCATCCAGCCGACCGCGCCCGCTGAGCTCGGGCCCATGTTGCGGCCCAGGTTCGACTCGATCTTGTTGATCGCCGCCAGCACCTGCCAGGGGATGCCGTAGGCGGCGCCGGCGCTCTCCCAGAGCGCCTGCAGCTCGCCAACCCCGAGCTGCCGCCAGCCGTTGGCGTGCTCGGTCCACGCAGGCGGCAGCACGAGCGAGCCCGGGAAGTTCGGCGTCTCGGCGTCGCTCCTGACGATGGCGAACGTGGCCGCGCGCGCGGAGCCGGCCGCGACGAGCACGACCGCTGCGATGAGGGCGAGGCGCTTCATGCCAGTCGCAGCCCGCCGAGCTCGGGCTCGGGCACCGGCTGCGGCCGTTCGACGGCGACTCCCGCGGCGCGCTCGGCCTGCTCGAGCGCGACCAGGAAGTCGTGCCGGTTGCCCGCGGCGTCGGCGGCGACCTCGCGCTCGACGCTCCCCGCGAGCACGAGGTCGAGCAGCGCTTGCGTGAACGTCTGCATCTGGAAGAACTCGCCCTCCGCGATCGCGTCGGGAATCTCGTCCGCGCGGTTCTCGCGGATCAGCTCGGCGATACGCGCGTTGCCGACCATCACCTCGACGGCGGCGACGCGCCCCCCGTCCGCGCGCGGCAGCAGCCGCTGGCTGACGACGCCGCGCAGGACGCCCGCGGCGATCGAGCGGATCTGCTGCTGCTTCGCCGCCGGAAAGAACTCGATCAGCCGGCCGATCGTCTCGGCGGCGTCGACGGTGTGCATGGTCGAGAGGACGAGATGGCCCGACTCGGCCGCCTGGAGCGCGGTCTGCGCAGTCTCCGCGTCGCGGAGCTCGCCGATCAGGATCACGTCCGGGTCCTGCCGCAGCGCGCGCCGGAGCGCCTGGGCGAAGTCGGTGGTGTCGAGCCCGACCTCGCGCTGGTTGACGATACAGCCGGCGTCCTCGTGGAGGATCTCGATCGGGTCCTCGATCGTGACGATGTGCTGGCTGCGCTCGCGGTTGACGTGGCCGACGATCGCTGCCAGCGTCGTCGTCTTCCCCGAGCCGGTGGCGCCGGTGACGAGGACGAGGCCGCGGTGCTCCTCCGCGAGCCGGCGGACGCCCGGCGGCAGGTCGAGGTCGGCGAAGGTGGGCACGCCGGCCGGGATGACCCGGAGCGCGAGCGAGGTCGAGCCGCGCTGGCGGAAGGCGTTGACGCGGAAGCGCGGCAGGCCGTCGGCGCTGTAGGCGACGTCGAGGTCGCCGGTCTCGTCGAAGGCCTGGAGCTTGGCGGGGACGGCGGCACAGACTTCCGCCAAGGCGGCGCGCAGATCGTGCTCGCCGAGCGGCTCGAGGCCGTCGAGCGGCCCGATCGCGCCGTCGCGGCGCACCATCGGCGGCCGCCCCACCTTGAGGTGGACGTCGCTCGCGCCGGCCTGGACGGCCTGTTCCAGCAGTCGGTTGAGGTCCATGGGCCCAACCGATCATCGGCGGGGCGGTCAGGCCGCTTTAGCGGGCGGCTAGAATGGCCGCCCCCGGGGGTGTTCCCGAGTGGCCAAAGGGGACGGGCTGTAAACCCGTTGGCTCAGCCTTCAGAGGTTCGAATCCTCTCGCCCCCACTCCTCTTCGCTAGACGCCCGGCCCGCAGTGGCGGAGGGCGTTGAGGCAGCCGTCGACGAGCGAGGCGAGCGCGTCCGGCCGCCAGGCGTTGAAAAAGTCGGCGTGGCCGGAGTAGGTGCCGCCGGACGAGAGGCTCGTGCCCGGGCCGAAGACCGGGTAGTGGTAGATGAGGGCGAGCGCCGGCAGCGCAACCGGGTGCGAGGACGGGCAGCGGCCGCGGCGGTCGTACGCCATGTGGCTCTTGTGGTCGGCGACGTCGAGGTGCACGCCGTCCCAGCACTCGGGGAAGCGGACGTGCAGCCGCAGCGAGGTGCGGCGATCCTGCGGGCAGGCCGGCACCTCGGAGGAGGGCGGGATGCCGGCCAGCGCGCCGCAGCTCCAGAAGGTGACCTGCCGCGCCTGGGGCGAGGTGGCCTTCGCGTCCCCGGCGATCATCCGGAAGCCGAGCGGGAAGGGCTTCACCTCGGAGAGCGTGTGGCGGCGGTAGTAGACGGTCGCGTTCAGCGGCGCGACCGAGCGCCCGTCGACGAGCAGGGTAGGCATCCAGTAGGCCGCCGTGTCGCCCGCGCGGCGGCAGGTGGTGCCGTTGGCGAGCAGGGTGTCGGTGGTCGTCCAGGCGTTCGTGGAGCGGTTGCCGACGAAGCTGTGGTCGTGCGAGCCGCCCGGCTTGCCGGGCGCGACGATCGGGTCGTCGGGCGCGCTGTGGCTGAAGCGGCAGCCGCTGACGAAGTTGACCTCGGCCAGCTGCTTCAGGGTCACCAGCTGGGACTGTCGCGGCGCACCGACGGCGAAGGAGACGGCGCCGAGTGCGGCCAGCGTGGCGACCAGTCCGATCAGCGCCCAGCGCTTCATGGGGCGGACTATCTACCCCGACCGTCAAGCCCGCGTGAGCGAGCCGTAAAGGTTCTGTTGGGCGGGCTAGACTGCGGACTCCTGCCCTCTTAGCTCAGCAGGTAGAGCACCTCCATGGTAAGGAGGGGGTCGACGGTTCGAGTCCGTCAGAGGGCTTCGCAAAGCGCCGCACGTCGGCCCCTTCGCGTTCAGGTCGACTTGCAGAGTTAGCTCGTGCGGTGGGTATGGAGCCGTTAATGGAGCTTTCGCGTCGAGAACGCGCGTCGCTGGCGGGCTCCGTCAGCGTTTGCGCGCGCTCGGGTCGGCACGCGCACGCTCGTAGTGGCCTCATCCGGGCTAGCCGTCCGCAGCTCAGCCCGGATGGCGAGAGCATCAGCTCCCAGCGGTTAGGTCAGGGCGAGACTTGCTCGTCGGGCAGTGGCTCGTTTGTCAGGGTGGCGAGCTTCAGGCCGAAGAGGAGCAGGTCGGGGAGGCGGCGTGTGAGGAAGTCGCTCTCATCGCTCTCGGCGGCCTTGGCGGCTGCGCCGGCGAGTTTGGCCAGGTGGAAGGCGTAGTGACGGAGCTGCTCGTAGCGGGAAAGGCCGAGCACATCGGGGTGGTAGTGGCGGTCGTGCTCCCACTGTACGCGCTGCAGTTGTCGCCAAGTCGCGACTTGGCTGGGGATTGCGTCGACGGCGGCAAAGCCGGCAGGGTAGAGCGGGTGGCGGCGCTCGACGCCCTCGAGCCGTGACCGGTATGCCCCGACAAGATCGATCTGGTTGTTGCTGGCGAGCTCGAGCGCGAGCCGGCGAAGGGTGGCGCCGGCGTCGCGGATCCGTTCCGGGTCGGTCTCTTCGAGGTGCTCGGCCCGGTCGCAGTAGCCGGCGAGGCTGGCGCTGGCAGCGGCAAGCGGGCCAGCGGCATCGTTGACTCCAGGCACAGCAAGAAAGATCTCGCAATTGATCGCCTGCTGTCAAACAAGCGCATCAGCCGATTCTTGTGAAGACGCCTGTCCCGTGCAGGTGGAAGAAGCCGCTGTCGGTGAGGAGGTCGTATGCGGCCATGCGCTCGCCGAGGGTGTAGCGGAACTCTTCGAGTGAGTGGACGTGGTCGAAGACGATCGCACCGCCGATGACGGTCTGCTCGATGCAGAGCGGCAGCGCAGCTTTGGTCGGGCTGTAGTTGTCGGTGTCGAAGAAGCTGAGCAGGAGGGGCTCGCCTTCGAGGCGGCGGTAGGTCTCGCTGATGTCGCCGGCGATGATCTCGATCCCGCATGGGTCGCAGTAGCGTCGGACTTCGTCGAGGTCGGTGAACTCGCAGACGGGGTCGGCGTAGAGGTCGAGGAGCGAGCGCCGGATTGGGAAGCCGGTGAAGGCGTCGAAGCCGATCACGCGGCTGTCGAGGTCGAGTGCGGCCGCCATCTTGGCGAGCATCACGGTGGTGCCGCCTTTGTACATGCCGAACTCGGCGATCGTGCCGCGGGCGCCGAGCCTGGCGGCACTTCGGAGGCACTGGTAGAGGTGGATGAGCGTGTTGGGTGAGCCGGTGGCGGTCGACTTGACGAGCTTCTTCTCGGTCAGGGAGGCGAAGAGCTGGTCGCGGAACGCGAGGTGGCCGTCGCCTGCGAGCACGACTTCGGGGAGCGGCTCGGGCGCTAGCGCGGCATAGGCGCGCAGGAGGTCCTCTTTGTTGGCGTCGGCGCAGACGCAGATGAGATCAACGTTGCGACCAAGAAGCGTCTCGATCGGTGCGACGGTGCGCTGCCCGATGCTTGCTCCCTGGCGTTCGGGTCGCGGATCGTAGACGCCCGTGATCAGCGCCTCGCATCCGTGCGCGGTCAAGGCGCCGAGCAGCTGGTGGGTTAGCTCGCTGTAGCCAAGGAGCGCGAGCGACTGTCGGCGTCGAAGCGTGATCGCTGCCAGCGTGTCGGCGAGCAGGGTGTCGAGAAGATTAGGCGGGGTTGGCAACGTAGTCGGTGAACGTGATCCACGCTCGGGGCTCATCGAGGGCGAGCCGCCAGAGATAAGCGAACGATGCGGAGGCGAGCTTCCAGGCGAGCGCTGCTTTGTCGTGCTCGGTTGTCGGCTCGTTGTCGACGAGGATCCGTTCGAGCTCGGTGAAGGGTGCGGCGATTGCCTCGAACGCGGTGGCGAGGTCGGCGAGCGCGACCGTCGTCTCGTCTGCGAGCTGTCGGAGTGCCGGAGCGACGGCGTTGTGGCCGCGAGTTCCCGACCACTGCTCGGGATCTGCGCCCGGGATGGCGGTGGCAGCAGCCGGGTCGTGCTCAATCAGCCAAGTGACGTACTTGATCGCGTAGACGCACAGGTCTGCAGAGGTGTCGGCGCGCGGCTCGGCCTCGTCTGGATCGTCTTCGGTTTGTGCGACGAGGAGGCGGTCGTACTTGCGGGCGATGTTGCTGAAGATGCCGATCAGCTCGCCACGCTTTCGCCACGCGTCCCTGTACTTGCGGTCTTTGAACTCGTGCAGGGTGATGAGTTCTACCGCGATCTCGGTCGCGTGAGGCTGGTTGCTCATGCCGGGACGAGCAGCGACTGTTGCGCGGGTTCGTGGCGTCCGTCGGGTAGCGACTGTTGCGCCGGGGTAGCCGCGACGCCGGGGAGCCGGTTGTTGAGGTCCCACTTCGGTGGGTAGAAGAGCGCCAGCGGTTCGCTCGACGGAGTGAAGTTGACCTTGATGCGTTGGCGATTGCTTCGCAACTCCGGGAAGGCGACGCGCGCGTACTTGTCAAGCTCGCAGAAGAGTCCCTGGCAGTCGATGGCGTGGAGGCGGCGCCCGTACAGCGTTGGGGGTGCGAGTTCGAGTCGCTCGCATTCTTCTTCTTGGTGGTCGACCATCCAGGCGATGACCTGCTCGGGTTTGCGGCCGTCGGTGTCGATGAAGCATTTGCGGATGCCGCGCTCCGCGCCCGGGCCTGCGACGGTGAACTCGTTCTCGTCGAACGCGGTGAGCTCGCTGTAGTTGATGTCGATCGCGAGCTGGTAGGCCATGAAGCGGCCAAGCAGCGGGTAACCGATCAATGCCTCGTAGATATCGCGGAGACCGCCCGCGTGGGCGACGACCTTGACGAGCCGGCTGGAGCGCATCGCGCGGATCAAGGCTAGGTGATTGCGGTGCTTCCGCTCGTGACCGTAGGCCTTGTTGGCGCACAGGATGAAAGCGTTGGTGTAGATCGTCTCGCCGCGCGCGTACAGATCGTCGAGCACGGAGTCGATCCGCTCGTCGGCGAACGTGTCGCTTGCGATCGGACCGACGGTGTCTTCGAGCGTACGCCAGGTCGACGGTTTACTGAATAGCCGGAAAAGGATGATGCGAAGCAACGTGCTCTCTGGGCTGGGCGTGCTGCCGTTGTAGATGACGTCGCGGATCAGGAATTGGGAGACGCGGTCGCTTGCGCGGAAGGTGTTGCAGAACTTGTATTGGGTGAGGATCGGGTCGCTCGTCCAAGGCCCGGGATCGCCTGCGACTCGCTGCTCGAAGATGTGTTGCCGGCGAACGGCGAGTGTCCAGTAGGCGCGGTAGACGTCGGGGCGCGCGCGTGTGTACATGCCGAGAGGGTCGCAGATGACGCCGACGACCATCTCCACAAACGCGCCCGCTTCTCCACAGGGCGAGCAAAAAGCCGCTCCGACAGGTCGATCCAGGCCCTTTGGCGCACAGGCGACGGACCGACGGCCCCCGCTAGGCACGTGAGCTCCGCGAGCCTCACGCGGCTCCTAGCACTCGGCGACGGCGAAGCGGCCGAGCAGTTCGCGAATCGCCGTTTTGGGAGCGTCAAGCTCAGCGTGACCGATCGTCATCAGGAGCTCCCCGACGGGCACGTCGACGGCGGTCGCGATGTACTGCTGGAGCTCGGCGAGGCCGAGGAAGTTGCCGTACCCACGCTCGAGCAGATACTCGTTGCGGTAGATCGCCTGCATGTGCAGCTCGCCCTCGTGCAGGTGAACCGAGACGTGCGCGAGGCACGGGAAGCTCATCGGGCTTCGGTCGAGCCGCTCGCAGTAGATGTTGATCTCGTAACGCGAGCTTTTCGCTTGCCCCGTGGCGAGCTCGACCCGGAGCTTGCGGACGCTCTCGCCAAGCTGGTCAGCGGATTCCTCGACAACGTCCGCGTCGCTGCGCGGGTAACTCACGATCCGACCAAAGTAGGTTCCATCGTCATTCTCGGAGAAGCCGCGCAAGCCATCCTTCGTGTACCGCTCGCGATAGTAAGCAGCGAGGTCCGCGGGCTCGGGATGACGGGCAGCCCAACTCGCCGGGAAGATCGTGTTCCTGGTCGTCTCGATGTCGGGCATCCGCTTCGACGCCGTGCGACCTTTGTTTCGAGTGTCGATCAACGCCTGGACGGCTTCCCGCACCGCGAGATCCTCGGCTGTCGGGTCGAGGATGCGCACGAGGAGATGGACAGCCTTCTTGTTGGGCTGGTCGACGAGAGCGCTGACTGCACCAAGCCAGCCGCTCGAGAGATCCGGGGCCATGATGCTTCGCGAGTCGATACTCATCCGACCTCGAGGCGATGCGCGGCAACGGTGTAGGTGTCGAGGTAGCGGCGACTGATGGCGCCGTAGCCCTGGTCGGCCCAGCGCGGTCCCCACGAGTTCTTGACGAGCACCACCTCCGGGTCCTCACCTTCCCCGCTGATCGCGACCGCGACCACCGCATGATTGCCCTCGGTCCTCTCTCCCGGCTCGGCGTCGATCACCGGCAGCGGCTCCTGCCACGTCGAATACACGACCCCGATCGTGAGGATCACCGGCTCACCGACGCCGAGGGTGTCTCGCGCGGCCTCAAACCATGGTGGGGAGAGCCGGTGCGATGGTGGCAGCGCCCGCGTGTTCGCCTGTTCTGCGACAGCGGCAGGAGGGCCTTGTGTCCAGTGGGGGGTGCCGTAGGGCCAGGCGACCTCGGTTGCATGGCGATGGATGTCCAAGCCTTGGAGAGCCCAGGCGATCGTCGTTTCCTCGCGTCCGGGGACGCTGCGGATCTGGTGGCCCGCCCAGATCGCGTGCTCCGGCGAGCGGAACTCCTGTTTTGTGGCAACCCATTCGTGGGCGGCGCTGATCGCGAAGCCGGCACAGGTGGGGCGATCCCCCTGGCTTCTGACCGGGGTTTGGGCAGGGCGGTGGTCGATCATGGCTTCCGCTAGTAGCCGCCCCCGGCCGCGAGGGCGAATTCGGCCTCCGGAAGCTGCAGCCCGTGAAGGCTCGGCTTGACCGAGACGCGCAGCGCATAGCGACCGCTCGGCGGGCCGGGGTCCCAGGCCCGTTGTTTGACTAGCTCGAACTCGTGAATCCCGGGCGCAGCCTCTGGGTCAACCTCGAGCACAAAGGCGCGCTCGCTGCCGCCGCCGACCAGCTCGCCATCGCCGTCGATCCCGTCCTGTTCTAAGGTGAGCTGCGGCTTCCACTCGCCCGCGAAGGAGTCAGCGAGGAGATGTACGTCAGCGGGCAGGTCAACGAAGCGCCACGAGAACCCGGTGGTTACGTTCTCGGGCAAGGTCAGCACGACCCGGTCGCCGGGCCGCGCCTCGACGGGGTACTCGTGATAGCGAGCATCAAGCCACCAGACGTCGTTGCGGAGGTCGTCGGGCGCCAGCTCACCCGCCAATGCCCGCTTCAGTTCGGCGGGCGCGATCCGGGCCCACTGCTCGGAGGTCGCCGCATCGATGATGCGAGTGGTCGCGAGCTGTCTCGCAGTGGCGGTGTAGCTGGTGCCCAGCCAGAGAGAGAGCGCGTAGACATCGAACGGGTCACGGGGCACATCGATCCCGAGTTCCTGTAGGCCGTGGCGGACTAGCCGGCGCGGCATCAAGAACCAGGCCCCAAACGCCTCTGCTTCCTTTTCATGGTCGGGCCAGCGGTCGACATCGCCGCGGCGAAGCTCGGACTCGAGATCGAGGTCTTGTGCCGCCGCGTGATGGAAGGCGTGATGGCCAAGCTCGTGGCCGGCGGTGTAGCGCTGCCGGGTGCGCGGGTGACCCTCATGGAGCAGGATGCCGCTTGCACCGTCGGCGGCGGGGACGTACACCCCGGAGACACGGCCGAGGGGCGCGAACGCGAGGACGATCCCGAGCTGATCGATCGCCTCGAAGACGTCGACCGGCCGGTCGAGCTCGATCCCGAGCTCGGCATGGAGCTCCGCCGCCATCACGCCAGCGCGCGCGTGGGCGTCAGCCCAGGTGGTCACCCTCCTCGACCGCCCCGCCGCTCGAAGTTCTGCAGGAACAGCGCGAAGCGAAGGACCTCCTCGCGCTCTTGCTCGCCCATCTCGGAGGCGGTGCGAGCAAGCGCCTCGACCGTTGCGTCCGGCACGGCAGGAGCGCCAGCGAGTTCCTCGTCGCCTGGCGCGACGTCGCCGAGCAGATAGCCGACGGGCATCCGATACAGCTCCGCGAGCCGCTTCAGCTCCAGGCTCTCGACGCGGCGGCTTCCCCGCTCGATATCGGAGATCGCCGAGCGCGGAATGCCGGTCTGCTCGGAGACAAACTGCTGGGAGAGGTTCGTGAATTCGCGCGCGTCCCGAAGGCGACGCGCGAGCTGCCGTGCCTCATCGGATTCCAGTCTTGTCATCTCGTCGTGCCCGCTCATGGCTTCGCCTCCTTCGCCACGAACTCGGCGAACACGCTGACCGAACGCAACGTCTGGCGGCGCACCTTCTTCTTCGGGATCCTCAGCCCGGTGCGCTCGTGAAATTCCTTCAGGATGTCGAACATGTCGAGCGAGTCAACTGGCATCGCAGCCCCTTTCGCAAGCAGCTCGCCCCGCAGCGCTGTTGGATCCTTATGGAGCAGGTTGCCGAGCAGCTCGAGCGTCAGCTCCTCCACCTCCGTGCTCGTCCATTGTCTCTGCGCCACGGCGCTCATCGCTCACCGCCTTGTCGGATTTCCTGACAAGATAGCGTCATATTCCGACAGTGTCAAGGGAGCCGTCGGCTTTTCCGACAAACGGCTCGCTGGCGGGGCGGCGGCACCGTGAGCGGCATCAAGGCACCGCTGATCGGGCTGGATCTGATCGAACCGCGTCGTTTGCAGGCGCGACTCGAGCGCACCGAAGGGCTGGACCGCGAGTTATTCCATCCGGCCGAGCTCGCGTACTGCGCACGCCAGGTCGACCCGTATCAGCATCTCGCCGCGCGATTCGCCGCAAAGGAGGCCGTTATCAAAGCGCTCGGCATCGACGGCTGGGATCCGCTCGAGATTGAGATTGGTGCTGGTGGCAAGGAACCTTCGGTCCGCCTGTACGGCGATATCGCCGCCCGCGCCGAAGCGCTGGGGGTCACAATGACCGTGTCGTTGAGCCACGTGGCCTCAATCGCCGGCGCGGTCGCGCTCGCCACAGCTGCCGGCAGCCACAGCGCCTGAGCATGATCTAGGGAAGTGAACGGCCGCCGACTGTCGTCGCGTGTGCCGTCGCATCTGGCGTCGGATCTGCCGTCGGGTCCGGACTGGATGCCCCTCGTGCTGCAAAGCCGCCGCACATTCGCCGGTTTCCGGCTTCGGTTCTGCTCGCGACAAGGTGGCGGAAGTTCGTGACCTCAGTAAAGGACGGACTGCGCGCGTTGGCGCCGCAGCTCGTTCCGCGCTCGCCTATCGCCCGCCGGCGCAACCGGTCGCCCTCGAGCTCATCCCCGCCGCCTCGCCGAGTCGAACTCAGGCTCGAGCGCGGTTCGCCACCAGGCCGGTGAAATCGAGCCCGCGCGGCGCCATCGTCTCCCGGAGCATGATCGCCACGCCGTCGCTCTCCAGCTCGCGCGCCGCCAACCTCACGTCCTCGGGAGACTCCGCCTGCAGCACGATGTCGTGCTCAAGATCGCGCGTGGTCACGCTGCCCTGCGCGTCCAGTAGCTCAAGCATCCGGGCCTTCGCCCTCGCGGCGTTCACCCGCGAGACGATACGCCGATTCTCGAGATCGCGACAAGACCTGGTCCGTCGCTGTGCCGCACAAACACGGCCGGGTAGGATCGGTCTATGGCTGAGAATGATGCGGACACCGTGCGCGACGTAGTCGCGCAGCTCGAACAGGCGAAGCGGCACTACGGTGATGCGTTGGACGAGGGGCGATCGGTGAAGTGGGATGCGATCGTGGCAAATCTGAGGAGGGCCGCCGAGCTGCTCGACCCGGGGCACTCAGGCGACGTCGATCGTCGCGGTGGGGTTCAGCTCGTCAACGAGGCTTCGGCAGAGCTCCGCGTGAAATTCGGGCAGATCGGGTCGTGGAACAACGAGGCGCTCCGTCTCGCGGTGTCGGACGCCCACCGGCGGCTCGACGGACTCATCGGCGCTTAGAACCTCTAACTCTATGAAGGGACCCGCTCGGCGGTAGCGAAGTCCGTCGGCATCTGTCGTCAAGCTCGGGAGGCGATGTCGATGCGGGCGA
>JBBDWU010000028.1:0-132734 GCA_040902725.1 Gaiellaceae bacterium
CCGACGGACTTCGCCACCGCCGAGCCGGTCCCTTCATAGAGTTAGAGGTTCTAAGTGCTCACCTTGGCCTGGCGCTTCTGCCACAGCCGGTAGGTCAGGCGGTCCATCAGGTAGCTGAAGGGGATGAAGATCAGCAGGAGCTGCAGCGTGATCAGGAGGTTGGCGACCGCCGAGGTCTCGCGGTCGATCAGCGAGATGAAGATGTACATCAGGGGGGCGAAGAGGGCGGCCCGCTTGAGGACGCGGCGCCAGGAGGGGGGCCGGACTCCCCGCGGCTGGCGCTGAGGCCGGCCGCCTTTCGTCTTGGCCTGCGTTCGGGAGGTCTTGGCCGGCGCCCGCGCGGGCAGGATCTCCTCGACCTCCTCCGGCGGAAGCTCGCGCCCCTCCGAGTCGACGTAGACCTCCTCCCACTCGTGCCGGAGCTCCTTGAGCCGCCGCTTCCGCTGCTTGCGAGTGGGCACGCGTCTAGCCTAACCGGGCGATCTGGCCGCCGACGATGACGGTCTGGACGAGGTCGCCGCCCAGGTGGTACGCGAGATGGCGCCAGTCCGGTGCGTTCAGGAGCAGGACGTCCGCGGCGTAGCCCGGCCTCAGCCTCCCGATCGAGTCGGCGCGTCCGAGGACGTGCGCGGCGTTGACGGTGCACGCCGCGAGCGACTCCGCCGGCCCCAGTCCGAGCTGGGTGGCCGCGAGCGAGCAGACCAGCGGCAGGCTCTCGCAGAAGGCGCTGCCGGGATTGAAGTCGGTCGCCAGGGCGACGGCCGCGCCCGCGTCGACCAGCGCGCGCGCCGGCGGCATCGGCCGGCCGAGGAAGAGGGCACTCGCCGGGAGCAGGACGCCGGTCACGTCCGCGGCCGCGAGCGCCAACACTCCGCCCGCCCCGGTCGCTTCCAGGTGGTCGACCGATCTCGCGCCGAGCTCGATCGCGAGCGGCACGGCTCCGGATTCCGTGAACTGGTCGCCGTGCAGGCGAAGCGCGAGGCCCGCCGCTGCGCACGCTTCCAGATAGCGCCGTGCCTGCGCGGTGTCGAAGGCACCCCGCTCCAGGAAGACGTCGGCGGCCTCGGCGATGGCAGCGGCCTCGGGCAGGACTTCGGTCAGCGCGAAATCGAGGTACGCGTCCGCGTCGGGGAACTCCGGCGGCACCGAGTGGGCGCCAAGCCAGGTCGGGATGCCGCCGGCGGCCGCGATCGCCCTGAGCGAGGCCAGCTCGGTGTCCTTGTCGAGCCCGTAGCCCGACTTCCCCTCCCAGGTCGTGGTGCCGTGGCGCAGCATCCAGCCCCGGTGCCGGTCGACCGCGCGCGCGAGCGCATCCTCCCCGGCCTCGCGCGTCGCCCGTACTGTCGCGAGAATCCCGCCACCCGCCGCGTGCTGCTCCTCGTACGAGGCCCCGGCGGCACGCAGGGAGAACTCCTCCACGCGGTCGCCCCCAAACGCGGGATGGGTGTGGCAGTCGACCAGGCCCGGGACCGCGCAGAGGCCGCGCCCGTCGAGCTCCTGGACGTCACCGTCGAGCGGCGGAAGATCCCGCATCCGGCCGACCGCCGTGACCAGCCCGCCCTCGCAGAGGAGGTAGGCATGATCGAGCCAGTCCAGGTCCGCGAGCGCGTGCCCGCGGAGCGGGGCGTCCGTGCCGGCTGGGCTGACGAGCTGCGCCAGGTCGCGGACCAGCAGCCGGCGCCCGGCGCTCTCAGCCGTCACGTCAGCGGTTCGAGGCCGTGCTCGGCCGCCGCGTCGCGCGCGTCCTCGTAGCCCGCGTCGAGGTGGCGCAGGACGCCGATTCCGGGATCGGTCGTCAGCACCCGCTCGAGCCGCTCGGCGGTGTCGTCGGTGCCGTCGGCGAGCACCACCATGCCGGCGTGGATCGAGTTGCCGATGCCCACCCCGCCGCCGTGGTGCACGCTCACCCACGTTGCCCCGGCGGCGACGTTGAGCAGCGCGTTCAGGATCGGCCAGTCCGCGATCGCGTCGGAGCCGTCCCGCATCGCCTCGGTCTCGCGGTAAGGCGAGGCGACCGAGCCCGCGTCGAGGTGGTCGCGGCCGATCACGACGGGCGCCTTGACCTGCCCCGAGCGGACGAGCTCGTTGATCGCGAGCCCGGCCTTCGCGCGGTCGCCGAGCCCGAGCCAGCAGATCCGCGCGGGCAGCCCCTGGAAGGCCACCCGCTCGGGCGCGAGCTCGAGCCACCGCTGGAGCAGCCGGTCGTGCGGGAATAGCTCCCGTAGCGCGGCGTCGATGACGGCGATGTCGGCCGGGTCGCCCGACAGCGCCGCCCAGCGGAAGGGCCCGATCCCACGGCAGAAAAGCGGCCGGATATAGGCCGGGACGAAGCCCGGGTATGAGAACGCCTCCTCTACGCCCGCCTCATGCGCCTCCCCCCTGAGGTTGTTGCCGTAGTCGAAGAGGTAGCTGCCGCCGCGGCCGAGGCCAAGGAGCCCTGACACATGTGTCGCAATGCTGGCACGGGCTCGTGACAGGTACTCGTCCGGAGCGGACGAGCGGAGGGCCGCCGCAGCCTCCACCGAGAGGCCGGAGGGGATGTAGCCGTTCAGCGGGTCGTGCGCCGCGGTCTGGTCGGTGACGAGGTCGAAGTGCTCGCCGCGCCGCGCGAGCTCGGGGACGACGTCGGCCGCGTTGCCGAGCAGCCCGATCGAGAGCGGCCGTCGTTCCGCGGCGGCCTCGCGCACGCGCGCGAGCGCATCGTCGAGCGACTCGGTCGCCTCGTCGAGGTAGCCCGTCGCGAGGCGGCGCTCGATCCGGCTCGGATCCACCTCGACGCAGAGCGCCACTGCGCCGGCGAGCGTGGCCGCCAGCGGCTGCGCGCCGCCCATGCCGCCCAGGCCGGCGGTCAGGATCGTGCGGCCGCGCAGATCGGGCGAGCCGAAGTGCAGCTCGCCAGCGGCGGCGAAGGTCTGATAGGTGCCCTGCAGGATCCCCTGCGTGCCGATGTAGATCCAGCTGCCGGCCGTCATCTGGCCGAACATCGTCAGCCCGAGCGCCTCGAGCCGTCGGAACTCCTCCCAGGTCGCCCAGCGGGGAACCAGCAGCGAGTTCGCGATCAGGACGCGGGGCGCCCCGGCGTGCGTCGTGAAGACGCCGACGGGCTTGCCGCTCTGGACGAGGAGCGTCTCGTCGTCGCCGAGCGTGAGCAGCGCGCGCACGATCGCGCGCAGGCACTCGTGGTTGCGGGCCGCCTTGCCCGAGCCGCCGTAGACGACGAGCTCCTCGGGCCGCTCCGCGACCTCGGCGTCGAGATTGTTGAGCAGCATCCGCAGCGGGGCCTCCGTCTGCCAGGAGCGCGCATTCAGCTCGGCGCCGCGCGGCGCCCGGATGCGGGAAAGGTCGCCGCAGAGCTCCTCCACGCGCGCCTCGAGGTCGGCCGCGACACTCACAGCAGCGCTCCGACCTCGCTCTCGACCGCGGCGAGCAGGGAACCGTCGCGGATCGAGGCGGCGACGCGCTCGATGTCGGCCGAGAGTGGCCGGTCGTCGCCGAGCCGGGGCGAGAGCTCGCGCACGAAGGCGCGCGTCGCGCGGACGCCCGCCCCGGGCTCGAGCGGCGCGAGGAACTCGACGCCCTGCGCTCCCGCCAGCAGCTCGATCGCCAGCCCGAGCTCGGCGTTGGCGAGCACCTGCCAGGCCTTCAGGCCGGCGGTGTTGCCCATCGATACGTGGTCCTCCTGCCCCGCGCTCGTGGGGATGGAGTCGACGGAGGCGGGGTGCGCAAGCACCTTGTTCTCGCTGACGAGGGACGCGGCGACGTACTGGGGGATCATGAAGCCCGAGTTGAGGCCGCCGTTCGAGGTCAGGAAGGGCGGGAGCCCCCCGGAGAGGGTCGGATTGACGAGCCGCTCGACGCGGCGCTCGGAGATGTTGGCGAGCTCGGCGACGGCCATCGCGAGCGCATCGAGCGCGAAGGCGAGTGGCTGCCCGTGGAAATTGCCGTTCGAAACGAGCAGGCCCTCCTCCACCAGCACGAGCGGGTTGTCGGTGGCCGCGTTCAGCTCGGTCTCGACCGTGTAGGCGACGTAGTCGAGGAGGTCGCGCGTCGCGCCGTGCACCTGCGGCGCGCAGCGCAGCGAGTAGGCGTCCTGCACCTTGTCGCACCACCGGTGCGCTTCGTTGATGGCCGAGTCCTCGAGCAGACGGAGAACGTTCGCCGCCGAGTCGGCCTGGCCCTTGAGGCCCCGCAGCTCCTGGATGGTCGGATGGAAGCTCGTGCGCGAGCCCTGGAGCGCCTCGAGCGACAGCGCGCAGGCGAGATCGGCCGCCTTCGCGAGCCGCCGGGCCCGGATCAGGCCGAGCGCGCCGAACGCGGCCATGAACTGCGTGCCGTTGACGAGCGAGAGCCCTTCCTTCGCGCGCAGCTCGATAGGCTCGAGGCCGACGCGCGCGAGCGCATCCCCGCCGGCCAGCAGCTCGCCCTCCACCCGCGCCTCGCCTTCGCCGACGAGCGGGAGAGCTAGGTGAGCGAGCGGTGCCAGATCGCCGCTCGCACCCACGGAGCCGCGGCTGGGGACGACCGGCAGCACGCCCCGGTTGAGACACTCGACGAGCAGCTCGACCGTCTCGACGCGCGCTCCCGAGCAGCCCTTGGCCAGCGCGTTGGCGCGCAGAAGCATCGCGGCGCGGACGATCTCGTCGGGGTAGGGCTCCCCGACGCCGCACGCGTGCGAGCGGAGCAGCCGCAGCTGCAGCTCCTGCGTCAGCTCCTCGGGGATCGCCATGTTCACGAACCTTCCGAAGCCCGTGTTGATGCCGTAGGTGTGCTCCCGGTCGCCGTGCGCCGCCGCAACCACGACCTCGCGCGCCGCGCGCATGCGCTCGCGGGCGCTCTCGGTGAGCGCGGCGGAGGAGCCCCCGACGGCGACGCTCCAGACGTGGTCGGCCGTCAGGTCGTCGCCGCTCAGCGCCACGGCCGTCTGCTGGGCCATGGGGCCAGTGTACGACTGCTCAGCGATCGAGGAGCCGAAGCTCGAGGACGTGCGAGGCGTCGAAGCCGTCGATCCTGAGCAAGGCTCCGGCAGCCGCCACCGCGGCGCCTGCGGGCATCAGGCCGACGAGCTCGGCTCCCTCGACCGACGCGCCGCGCGCTTCGGCCTCGACCTCGATCCGCGCCACGAGCTCGTGCAGGGCGGCCGCCTCGTAGTCCTCGACGTTCATGCTCACCTGAACGCGGCCGGCGCTCGGCAGGTCGAGGCCGAGGGCGCGAACGCCCGAGTAGCCGCCGTCGGTCTCGCGCACGAGCGCGGCGATCTCGCGGGCGACGGCGACGTCGGCGCCGCGGAGGTTCACGTTGAAGGCGATCAGCGGGCGGCGGGCGCCGACCAGGACGCCCCCGGCCCGGTCGTCGAGCCACGGCGGCCCGTAGTCCGGCCTGAGCTCGCCCGTGTCCAGCCGGCGCTGCAGCTCCTGGGTGCCGCCCTTGCGGAAGTGGGCCGGGCGGCTGCCGTCCCCGACCTCGGCGTAGAAGAACACAGGCAGCCCGAGCTCGGCCGCGATGCGCTTGCCGACGAGGCGCGCGACGCGGACGGCGCGGCGCATGTGCTCGGGCTTCAGCGGGACGACGGGGACGACGTCGGCGGCGCCGATCCGCGGGTGAGCGCCCTCGTGCCGGCGCAGGTCGATCCGCTCCTTGGCGCAGGCGACGCCGGCGACCAGAGCCTCCTCGAGCCCCTGCTCGTCCCCCACCAGCGTGAAGACCGAGCGGTTGTGGTCGGGATCGGAGTGGACGTCGAGCAGGTCGGCGTGCTCTGCGAGCGCCGCCGCGAGCGCGTCGATCGTGGCCCGATCGCGTCCCTCGGAGAAGTTCGGGACGGACTCGAGGGGCAGCTCCATCGCGCGTACTCTAGGACGCGGTGAAGGAGTACTACGACGCGCGCGCGCCGGAGTACGACGTGGCCGTCGCCTCGTGACCCGACGCCGCTCCGCCTATCGCTCCCTGCGGTCGCTGCAACGGGACAACCGCGTCTGCCGCGCGTGCCTCGAGGCGGGCTATCCGCTCGAGTCGCTGCCCGTGCTCGAGGGGCACGAAGGCCAGCGCGCGTACCTGTTCGGACAGGCCCCGGGCGTGCTCGAAGGCGCGGAGCGACGGCCCTGGCGGGGCCGAGCCGGCCAGACGCTACGCCGGTGGCTCGAGCTCGACGAGGACGAGTTCTACGCCGCGTTCTACTGCGCGTCGGTGACGCGCTGTTATCCCGGCCGGCCGGCGATCGGCCGCGGCGACCGCACCCCTACGCCGGTGGAGCAGGGGCTCTGCGCGTTCTGGCGCGAGTGGGAGCTCCGTCTTCTTCGGCCGCGGCTGATCGTCTCCGTGGGCGGACTGGCCGCCCGCCTGCTGCTCGGGATCCGGCGGCTGGACGAGTGCGTCGGCGAGCGGCGCGAATGGGGCGATGCGGTCGCGGTGGCACTGCCGCATCCGTCCGGCGCGAGCGGCTGGCTCAACGACCCGGCGAACCGGCGGCTGCTCGACCGGGCGACGGCCCTCGTGCGCGAGGAGCTGACCCACCTCTGATCGATACATTTCGATCAATGGACGAGCACGTCCCCTACCGCCGCACCTTCGTGCGGCTGCTCGGCTTCTTGCGCCCCTACCGGTGGTCGCTGGCGGCTTCCGTGGTGCTCGCGGTGGCTTCGCAGGGCACCGCGATCGCGCTGATCTGGGTCACCGGCGCGGTCATCGACGAGGCGATCCGCCCTCGCGACGAGGACGTGCTCTGGATCTTCATCACGGTGGTCTCCGTCCTCGGGATCGGCCGCGCCGCGCTCATGATGGGTCGCCGCTTCATCTCCGGCAGGCAAGCGCTCGGGGTCGAGTTTGACCTGCGGAACGCCCTCTACGCGCACCTTCTCCGCCTCTCGTTCCGCTTCTACGACCGGCACCAGACGGGCCAGCTGATGTCCCGGGCGACCGTCGACCTCCAGACCGTCCGCTTCTTCTTGGGCTACGGGCTCATCTTCTTCTTCCAGCACGTGCTGACGATCATCGGCGTCACCGCCGTGATGCTCGTGCTGGAGTGGCGGCTGGCGCTCGTCGCGCTCACGATCACGCCGCTGCTGGTCGCGCTCGCCTACCGGTACAGCCAGGTCTCCCACCCCGTGTTGCGCGAGGTTCAGCAGAAGATGGCCGACGTCGCGACCGTCGCCGAGGAGAACATCGTGGGCGTCCACGTCGTCAAGGCGTTCGCGCGCGAGGAGCAGGAGCAGCGGAAATTCGAGCGCGCGTCGGAGTCGGTTTTCGGCCAGAGCATCCTCGCGAACCGCCAGCGCGCGATCTACGTGCCGCTGCTCTCGTTCGTCCCGCTGCTCGCCCAGGGTGCCGTCCTGCTGGTCGGCGGCTGGATGGTGGTGAACGACGCCCTCAGCGTGGGCCAGTTCTTCGCGTTCAACCTCTTCGTGACGATGCTGATCATGCCGCTCCGCATGCTCGGGATGTGGATCGGGCAGGCGCAGCGGGCTACGGCGTCGGGCGAGCGGATCTTCGAGATTCTCGACGAGGAGGTCGAGATCCGCGACCGGCCGGACGCGCGGGAGCTGCCGGCGGGGCCCGGGCGAATCGCCTTCGAGGGAGTCGAGTTCACGTACGGCGACGGCGAACCGGTGCTGCGCGGGATCGACCTCGAGGTCGAGCCGGGACGCACGGTGGCGCTGATCGGGCACACGGGCTCGGGTAAGACGACGCTCGCCTCGCTCGTGCCGCGCTTCTACGAGGTCACCGGCGGCGCGGTGACGGTGGACGGCGCCGACGTGCGCAACGTGAAAGTCGCGTCACTGCGGCGCGAGATCGGGATCGTGGCGCAGGATCCCTTCCTCTTCTCGGCGACCGTGCGCGAGAACATCGCCTTCGGCGCTCCGTGGGCGACCGACGAGGACGTCGAGCGCGTGGCGCGGCAGGCGCAGGCCGAGGAGTTCGTGGCCGAGCTGCCCGACGGCTACGACACGCTCGTGGGCGAGCGGGGGATCACGCTCTCGGGCGGGCAACGCCAGCGGCTCGCGATCGCGCGGGCGCTGATCATGAACCCGAGGATCCTGATCCTCGACGACGCCACCGCGTCGGTCGATGCGACGACCGAGGCGAAGATCCGCCTGGGGCTGCGCGAGGCGATGCGCGGGCGGACGACGCTGATCATCGCGCACCGGCTCTCGACGCTCGCGCTCGCCGACGAGCTCGTGGTGCTCGACGAGGGCCGGATCGCAGCCCGCGGCACGCACGACGAGCTGCTGACGTCGAGCGAGGTCTACCGGGAGATCTACGAGCACGGGCTGCTCGAGCGCGAGTTCGCGGAAAGGGTCGAGGCGACGGCATGAGCGCCCGGCACGCTTTCGGTACGGCTCGTCACACACGCGTCACGCCATTCGACCTACGCTCACCGACGAAGGAGGGGGCTACGGGGCCCCCGGAACGCGCGTGTACCTCTAGTGGGGTGGCCGCGTGAAGGTTTGGCAGCCGGGCTCGCACCTGAGCATGCAGCGCGGGGCCAAGGTCGAGGACTGGTCGTGGCGCCGGACCGCGCGCCGCATCTCGACCCTCGCGCGCCTGACCGCGCCTTACAAGCTCCGCACGGCGCTCGCGCTCGCCGCTCTCGTCGCCGCGACGCTCACGTCACTCGCCCCGCCCTACCTCGCCAAGCTCGCGCTCGACGAGGGGATCCGCAACCAGGACTTCGGCTTCCTCGTCCTCGTCGTCGTCGCCTTCCTCGTCGCCGGCGCGCTCAACCTCGCATCCTCGTCCGCGCAGACCTACTTCACCGGCTGGACGGGCGAGCGGATCCTCGCCGACCTCCGCAACCACCTCTTCCGCCACCTCCAGCGGCTCTCGCTGGGATTCTTCGAGCGCAACCGGGCTGGCGTGATCATCAGCCGCCTCACCAACGACGTCGACGCGCTCGACCAGCTCGTCACGGACGGCGTCACGACCCTCTTCCAGAGCACGCTGCTCCTCCTCGGCTCGGCCGCGATCCTCTTCGTGCTCGACTGGCGGCTCGCCCTCGCGACCCTCGCAGTGACGCCGCTGATGCTCGCCTCGACCGCGGCCTTTCGCGTCTACTCCGCCCGCGCCTACCGCGCCGTCCGCGAGCGGCTCGGGCTCGTGACCGCGACGCTGGCGGAGGACATCGCCGGCATCCGCGTCGTCCAGTCGTTCGGCCGCGAGCCGACGAACGAGCGGAACTTCCGGGGCGTGAACGCGCACTACCGCGAGGCGAACCACCGCACCGTCGTCACGAACGGCCTCTACTTCCCGTTCGTCGACTTCCTCTCGAGCGCCGCCACCGCCATCGTGCTCGGCTACGGCGGCTGGCTCTACTTCCACGGCCAGGTCAGCGAGGGCACGTTGCTGGCCTTCCTGCTCTACCTGTCGAACTTCTTCGACCCGGTGCAGCAGCTCTCGCAGCTCTACAACACATTCCTCTCCGCGGTCGCGGCGCTCGACAAGATCATGGACGTGCTCGACGAGCAGCCGGAGATCCGCGACCGGCCCGGCGCACTCGAGCTGCCGCGCATCGCCGGCCACGTCCGCTTCGAGGGCGTCCGCTTCGGCTACGGCGCGGGCCCGGAGGTCTTGCACGGGATCGACCTCGACGTCCCGGCGGGAACGACGGTCGCCCTCGTCGGGCACACGGGCGCCGGCAAGTCGACGATCGCCAAGCTGCTCGCCCGCTTCTACGACCCGCGCGAGGGCCGGATCACCATCGACGGCCACGACCTCCGGGACGTGTCGCAGGAGTCTCTGCGCCGGCAGCTCGGGATCGTCCCGCAGGAGGGCTTCCTCTTCGCCGGCACCGTCCACGACAACATCGCCTTCGGGACGCCCGGCGCGACGCGCGAGGCGGTCGTGGAGGCGGCCGAGACCGTCGGCGCGCACGACTTCATCACCCGCCTCGAGGACGGCTACGACACGCAACTCCAGGAGCGCGGAACGCGCCTCTCGCTCGGGCAGCGGCAGCTCGTCGCTTTCGCGCGCGCGCTGCTCGCCGACCCGCGCCTCCTTGTGCTCGACGAGGCGACCTCGTCCGTCGACATCGGCACCGAGCGAAAGATCGAGCGCGCGCTGCACCGCCTGCTCGCCGCGCGGACGGCGTTCATCATCGCCCACCGGCTCTCGACCATTCGCGACGCCGACCTGATCGTCGTCCTCGAGCACGGCCGGGTCGTCGAGCAGGGCAGCCACGCCGAGCTGCTGACGCGGCGCGGCCTCTACACCTCGCTCTACGGCGACTGGGCGGAAGTGGCGTAGGGTCCGGCTCGATGGGGCTCGATCCAGAGACCGAGGAGCGGATCGACCAGCCCGTCTCGGAAGAGGTGCGCCGCGAGGCGCGGATGTCCCCCGCCGAGGCGGTCGAGGGCATGCGGATCCGCGTTCCGGAGCGCGGGAACCGCAAGCTCCGGACGCTGATCGAGCGGGTCAACGAGGACCGCCAGCTGAAGGCCTGGTGGCACGCCGCGAACGTGAACGCGGTCGTCCGGATGGAGATCAACGACCACTCCTGGGTCCACGTCCAGATCGTCACCAACATCGCGCTGAAGCTGCTGCGCCAGCTCGTGAAGCACGGCGTCGAGCCCTCGACGGTGCGCGACTACGGGCTCGACAAGGACGACGCCGAGGTGATCGTCGTGCTCGGCGCCCTCTTCCACTGCGTCGGGATGGCCGTCCACCGGGACGGCCACGAGGACTTCAGCCTCTTCCTCGCGGAGCCGGCGATGCGGCGGCTGCTGGCCGGGATCTACGAGGAACCCGACCTCACCGTCATCACCGTCGAGGTGCTCCAGACGATCACGAGCCACCGCGAGTACGGGAAGCCGCTGACGCTCGAGGCGGGGATCGTGCGCGTGGCCGACGCGCTCGACATGGCGCAGGGCCGCTCCCGGATCCCCTTCGAGCACGGGCGCGTCTCGATCCACTCGCTCTCGGCGGCGGCGATCGACGAGGTCGAGATCGGCGACGGCGAGGCGGTGCCGATCGGCATCGAGATCCGGATGAACAACTCCTCCGGGATCTACCAGGTCGACGGCCTGCTGAAGGCGAAACTGCGCGGCTCGGGCCTCGAGCCGTACGTCGAGGTGGTCGCCCACATCGACACCGAAGCCGAGAAGCGGCTCGTGCCCATTTACCGGCTCGAAACCTGAGTCCCCGCTACACTGGACGACCCGGTGCGGGGTCGTCTAACGGCAGGACGCCTGGCTCTGGACCAGGAAGTTGGGGTTCGAATCCCTGCCCCGCAGCCATTCAAAACCCGCTGGAAACGGCGGGTTTTTCATTGCGGGGCACTCAAGCCGTCGACCAGAACGGTCACGACCGTGTTCACCGCGGCGGCGACCTCCTCGGCGGTCTCGGGCGGCCGGCCCATCACCCAGCCCGTCAGCACCTCTTCGAGCGCCCCGTAGAGCGCCCAGCTCGCCACGCGCGGCTCCAGGCCCGGGCGGAACTCGCCCGTCGCCATCCCCCGGCGGACGATCCGCTCGAGCGCGTCGAAGGCGAGCCGGATCTCTTCGATCTGCTCCTCCAGCTGCGGCCCCCGCGCCACCTCGCGGACGAGCAGCCTGATCAGGTCGGGGTTCGCCTTCCACGACCCGAGCACGACCGCGGCCACGCGCCGCACCTGGTCGCGGGCGTGCCCGCCGGCGGCGTCGATGCCGCTGATCGTCTCGAGCATCTGGCCCCAGGTCTCGCGGAAGATCGTGCGGAGCACGTCCTCCTTCGACTCGAAGTAGTGGTAGAGCAACCCGTAGGCGACGCCCGCCTCCGTGGCGATGTCGCCGACGCGGCAGGCGTGGTAGCCGCGCTCGGCGAACACCTTCGTCGCGGAGTCGAGCAGGAGGCGGCGCTTGTCCACTTGGGCCGTGGCCACGCTGCGCGGAGTCTATTCCTACCTCGCTACACTGCCCTCCCGCGCGGCGCATTCGTCTAGTGGCCTAGGACACCGCCCTCTCACGGCGGCGGCACGGGTTCGAATCCCGTATGCGCCTCCTCAGCCTTTTCAGCGGCGGTAGAGGGACAGTCCGTCCGTCTCGGTGCGAACGACGCGTCCCTCGGCGACGAGCCGCTCGAGATGGGCGAGCGTCTCGGCGACCGCGAAGCGGCGCTGGCTGGGGACGAGCTCGGAGGGGAACAGGTCGAGTGAGACGTCGTAGCCGGTGCGCGGCTCGGGCCGGAGCGCGTGCAGCGCCGCGCCCAGCCGTTCGGCGTGGTGAGCCTCGAGCTCGCGCACCCTGCTCGCCGGCCCCTGGATCGGGTCCTCGTGGCCGGCCAGCGCGACCGCCGCCTTCAGGCCGGCGATGCGGGCTAGCGACGCCAGGTAGTCGGCGAGCGGATCCGGGCGGGACTGCTGGTAGAGGCCGACCGTGGGCGTGATCCGGCCGAGAATCGCGTCGCCGGCGATCAGCACCCCGTCTTTCAGGAGCGCGATGTGGCCGTCGGCGTGCCCCGGCAGGTGGAGCACCTCCCAGCCGTCGACCCGGTCGCCCTCGTCGAGCAGCGCCGGGTCGCGGACGAAGCGGATGTAGCGGCGGATCCACGTGCTCTCGGCCCGGATGCGCTCGAGCAGCGCCTCCGGCATCCCGTTCGCCTGCAGGTGGACGGCGCTGCGCTCGGGCGTCGCCTCGTCGCCCCACGCGCCGAGACACTGCTCGTAGTCGAGCCGCCCCTGGTGCACCTGCGCGCCCGTCAGCGCCGCCACGTCCGCCGAGCCCCCGACGTGGTCGGGATGGAGGTGGGTGACGACGATCCGCTCGACCGGCCCGTCGAGCGCGGCCAGCACCGGCGCCCAGGCGGCCTCCGCGTCGTCGATCCCGAGGCCGGTGTCGACGAGGGTCCACGTCGCGTCGGCGGAGCGGAGGAGATAGCAGTGGACGTGGTCGATCCCGAGCGGAAGCGGGAACGTCACGCGCCGGATCCCCGGTAGCAGGTCCTCCATCTCGCTATTCGACCACTTAGGATCGGGCGGTGCGGCTGCTGGAGCTCCAGGACGTGACGCGGACGTTCGGCGGTGTCGTCGCGCTCGACCACGTCTCGCTCGACGTGGAGGAGGGCCAGATCGCTGGGTTGATCGGGCCCAACGGCGCCGGGAAGACGACCGCCTTCAACGTCGTTACGCGCCTCTACCCGCCGGACGGCGGCAGGCTCTCCTTCGACGGCGACGATCTCCTGCGCATCCCGGCGCACCGGATCGTCGAGCGCGGAATCGCGCGCACGTTCCAGAACCTCGCGCTCTTCCACCACATGACCGTGCTCGACAACGTCCTCGTCGGCGCCCACGTGCGCATCGGCCGCGGGCGCGCGACCGAGGCGGACGCGCGGGCCGACTCCGCAGCCGCGCTCCACTACCTCGGGCTCGCGGAGCTCGCCGGCCGGCCGGCCGCCGGGCTCCCCTTCGGCACGCTCAAGCGGGTCGAGGTCGCCAGGGCGCTTGTCTCGAAGCCCCGCCTGCTGCTCCTCGACGAGCCCGCCGGCGGACTCAACCACGAGGAGGTCGAGCAGCTCGGCGGCCTGATCCGGCGGATGCGCGACGACTATGAGCTGACGATCTTGCTGGTCGAGCACCACATGAACCTCGTGATGTCCGTCTCCGACCGGGTCCACGTGCTCAACTTCGGCCGCAAGATCGCGGAGGGGACGCCGGACGAAGTGCGCGCGAACCCGGACGTGATCGAGGCGTATCTGGGGACGGGGGACGATGACGCCGCTGCTTGAGCTCGACGGCGTCGAGGCGCGCTACGGCCCCGTCGTCGCGCTCCACGGCATCTCGCTGCACGTCGGCGAGGGGGAGGTCGTCGCGCTGCTGGGGGCGAACGGCGCCGGCAAGACCACCACGCTGCGCGCGGTCTCGGGGACGGTACGGAAGAGCGGGCGCGTCCTCTACGCCGGCCAGGACGTCTCGCGCCGCGCGCCCGAGGGGCTGGCCCGACTCGGTGTGGCACACGTGCCGGAAGGCCGCGGCATCCTCGCCGAGCTCACGGTCTGGGAGAACCTGCGGATGGGCGCCTACGTCCGGCGCGACCGCGGCGTCAAGCAGGACCTCGAGCGGGTCGGCGGCCTCTTTCCGTGGCTGCTCGAGCGGAAGGGCCAGCAGGCGGGAACGCTCTCGGGCGGCGAGCAGCAGATGCTCGCGCTCGCCCGTGCGCTCGTCGCTCGCCCGCGCGTGCTGATGCTGGACGAACCGTCGCTCGGGCTCGCTCCGATCATCGTCCAGGAGCTCTTCCGCGTGGTGAGCACGCTGAACGAGGAGGAGGGCCTGACCGTGCTGGTCGTCGAGCAGAACGCGAGCATCGCGCTCGAGATCTCCAGCCGCGCGTACGTGCTCGAGGTCGGGCGGGTCGCGGTCGAGGGGTCAAGCGAGGAGCTGCGGCGGCACGAGGGCGTCAGAAAGTCGTACCTCGGCTACTGATGGTCGCGGTCACCTTCACCTGGGGCGAGTTCTTCCAGCAGGTCGTCTTCGGCCTCGCGATCGGAGCCGTCTACGCGAGCCTCGCGCTCGCCCTCGTCCTCATCTTCCGCACCACCCACGTCCTCAACTTCGCCCAGGGCGAGATGGCGATGTTCACGACCTTCATCGCCTGGTCGCTGATCACGAACCACGGCTTCTCCTTCTGGCCCGCCTTCTTCGTGACGATCGGGATCGCGTTCCTGCTCGGGGCGGGTGTCGAGCGGATCGTGATCCGGCGCTTCGAGGGCGGGTCGCACCTGACGATGATCCTCGTGACCATCGGCCTGTTCGTGATCTTCAACGGGGGAGCCGCGTGGATCTGGTCGCCCGAGCAGAAGGACTTCCCGAGCCCGTTCAGCGCGGAGCCGTACTCGGTCGGAGGCGTCGCGATCGCGCGCCAGCACGTCGGCATCCTCGTCGTAACGCTGATCTCGGTGACGGTGCTCTGGGCGTTCTTCCGCTTCACGAAGGCCGGGCTCGGAATGCGCGCGGCCGCGATCGGACCGGAGCCGAGCCGCCTGCTCGGCGTGCGCGTCCCGTGGATGTACGCGGTCGGCTGGGGGCTCGCCGCGGCGCTCGGCGCGATCTCGGGAATCATGGTCGCCCCGGAGCTTTTCCTCACGCCGACGATGATGCAGGTCGTCCTCATCTACGCCTTCGTCGCGGCGGTGCTGGGCGGGATCGAGAGCCCGGTGGGAGCGGTCGTGGGCGGGCTCCTGCTCGGCCTGGGCACGACGCTCGTCAGCCGGTACGTCGACTTCGTGAGCTCGGAGCTCGAGCTGCCGTTCGCGTTCGCGATCCTGGTGCTCGTGCTCATCGTGCGACCGGCAGGCCTCTTCGGACGCGTGACCGTGAGGCGCGTCTGATGCGGATCGCGGGGCGCGCCGGAGGCTATGCGGCCCTGCTGGTCGCGATCGCCGTGCTGCCGCTGTTCCTGGGCACTTTTCGCACAACTCAGCTGACCTACGTGGGCGCGTTCGCGATCGCGCTGATCGGCCTCAACATCCTCACCGGCCATGCCGGGCAGATCTCGCTCGGCCACGGCGCGTTCATGGCGCTTGGCGCGTACACGACCGCCATCCTCTCCGTCAACCACGGCGTCAACGACCTGCTCACGATCCCGCTCGGGGGCATCGTCGCGGGCCTGGCGGGCTTCCTCTTCGGCTTCCCGGCGCTCCGCCTCGCCGGCGTCTACCTCGCGCTCGCCACCTTCGGGCTGGCGATCGTCGTGCCCTCGCTGGCGAAACGCTTCGACGAGTTCACGGGCGGCACCGCCGGAATCCTCCTCGACCTGCCCACCAGCCCCATCGGCGGGCTCACCCCCGAGCGCTGGCTCTACTACCTGACCTGGGCGATCGCCGCGGTGCTCTTCCTCTGCGCGATCCTCTTCCTGCGCGGCAAGACCGGTCGCGCCCTGCGGGCGATCCGCGAGAACGAGCTCGCCGCGGTGTCGTCAGGGGTGAGCCTCGCCCGCTACAAGACGCTCGCCTTCGGCGTCTCCGCGTTCTACGCGGGAATCGCCGGGTCGATCTACGCGATCCTGAGCTTCATCGTCAATCCGGGCGCGTTTCCGATCGACCTCTCGATTCTCCTGCTGGTCGGGCTCGTGATCGGCGGTGTCGGCTCGATGCTCGGCGTGCTCGGCGGCGCCGCGTTCGTGGAGTTCGTGCCGCTCGAGGCCGGCAACGTGCCCGCAAAGGTGATCGACGCGCTCCAGAGAGTGGGCCTGCCGGTCTCCGACCTCGACCCGACCACGGCCGGAGTCCCCTCGGTCGTGTACGGCATCATCCTCCTGCTCGTGATCGCGCTCGCCCCCCAGGGGGTGGCGGGACTCGCCCGGAGGCTTGGCGCGGCAACAAGACGGTTCTATAGTCGTCTTATTCCTACGAACAAACCGGGCACCCCATCAAGGAGAGAAGCATGAAGAAGCTCGTCGTCCTCGCGGCAGCGCTGACAGCCGTGCTCGCCGTCGCCCTCCCGGGCGCGCTGGCCGGCCCTGCGGCCAACCCTGGCCTGACGGCCACCTCGATCAAGATCGGGACGACGATGCCGCTCAGCGGCGCCGCCTCCCTGTACGCGCCGATCGCCACCGGCATGCGCGTGTACTTCAGCCACATCAACGCCCGCCGGGCGGCCGGCGACCGCAAGCGCGGCGTCTACGGCCGCCAGATCGTCTTCAAGGTCGAGGACGACGCCTACAACCCGGTGCAGACCGCGCAGCAGACGCGGAAGCTCGTCGAGCAGGACAAGGTCTTCGCGCTCGTCGGCGGGCTCGGCACCGAGCAGCAGCTCGCCGTCCGCCAGTACCTGAACCAGAAGAAGGTGCCGCAGATCTACGTCTCGACCGGCGCCTCGACCTGGGGCAGGGACCACAAGACCTACCCGTGGACGATCGGCTGGCAGACCGACTACGTCTCCGAGGGCATCGCCTACGGAAACTACGTCCGGGCCAACCTGCCGAACGCCAAGGTCGCCGTGCTCTACCAGAACGACGACTACGGCAAGGACTACCTCTACGGCTTCCGGTCGCGGGCGGGCCGCTTCATCGTCGCGACCGAGACCTACGAGGCCGGCACGACCTCCGTCTCCTCCCAGGTCGCGCGCCTGAGAGCGTCGGGTGCCGACACCTTCCTGATCCTCGCGATCCCGACGCCGACGATCGGGGCACTCGTGACCGCGTACCGGCTCGGGTGGAAGCCGAACCTGCTCGTCAATTCGGTCTCCGCCACCGACACGTTCCTCGGGCTCGCGCAGGCCAGCGCCGGCTCGGCGGACGCTGTCAACGGGATCGTCACGACCGCCTACCTGAAGGACGTCGCGTCGCCGCGCTACGCGAACGACGCGCAGGTCAAGTTCTACAAGACGCTGATGGCGAGGTACGCGCCCTCGGCGAACGTCAACAACGGCCTGTACTTCTACGGCATGGCCAAGGCCGCCGACTTCGTGCAGGCGCTCTACCGGGCGGGGAAGGCCCCGACCCGCGCCTCGCTGATGCGCGCGGTCGAGAACCTCACGTACAAGAGCCCCTGGCTGCTCCCGGGCGCGCAGATCATCACGAAGCCGAGCAGCGCGTTCCCGATCCGCTTCCAGCGGCTGACGCGCTTCAACAACGGCTCGTTCACCGAGTTCGGATCGCTGCAGAGGATCCGCTAGCTCACAACGGCGTAGGGCCGGCCCGTGGGGTCGGCCCTACAGCCCTTCCACGTACACGCGCTCGCCCGCGAACTTGCGGGCGTCGCGGTCCCACGGGAAGAAGATCACGACTGCGAACTCGATCGGCTCGCCGGTCGGCTCCTGGCCGAGCCACGCCCCGCGATGGGTCGCCGTCACCCGGGCCTCCTCGCAGACGCCCTGCGGCCCGATGACGATGTTGGTCAGGTCGAAATGGATATCGGGGAACGCCGTCAGGAGCTCCGTGTAGAAGCGCACCGCGCCCTCGTGGCCCTCCCAGCGCTCGCCGGTCTGGACGAGCTCGTAGACGCAGTCGTCGGTGAGCGTCGAGATGAGGCCGGGGACGTCACGGGCATCCTCGGCGATCGAGTGGCGCTTCCAGAGCTCGCGGATCTCGTCGTACTCCTCGACCGCGAGCTCGCGGCGCAGCAGCTCGACGACGGCGTCATGGCTCATTCGTCCCTCCTCGGTAGCGGGGATTGGAGACGCGGAGCTTGGCCGCCACCTCTCGCTTGAGCAGGGGCAGCAGCTCCGGGTCGGCGCCGTCGGCGCGGATGCGGCGGACGAGCTCGGCCGCTTCGTCGCGCGAGAGCGTCTGCTCGCCGGGGTCGGCGAGCTCGCGGAGGGCGATCCCGAGCGCGTTGAGCGCAACGAGGGTACGGAACTTCATCCGGTGGTCGTCCATCAGCGGCAGCAGCTCGCCCTCGACGAACTCGGCGACCGCCTCCAGCAGCTCGAGCGGCGTCGGCCGGTCATGCACGCTCGATCAGCTCCAGCAGCTCGTGCTCCATCTCCCCGGCCATCCGGCCCAGCACGGCGAGCTCGACGCTGCGGTCGAGACCGTCGAGATGGCGGCGGGACTGGGTCAGGCACCCGACGGCCCACTTGACGTTCCCCAGCACCTCCCACCAGTAGAGGTCCGCCAGCGCCACGTCGCGCCCGGTCAGCTCGCGGTAGCGCTCCAGGTACGGCTCCGGGTCGCCGACGCCGCCGAGCCGCAGGCCGGCAGCGCCGAACCGCCAAGCGCGGACGAGCGGCCAGGCCAGGTCGTCGCGCGGGTCGCCGACGTGGGCGAACTCCCAGTCGAGCAGGGCCACCAGCCCGTCGTCGTCGACCGCGACGTTGCCGATGCGGAAGTCGCCGTGGCAGACGACGTCGGGCAGCGGCTCGGGGCGCCGCTCGCGCAGCCAGGCGAGGCCGTACTCGATCGCGGGGTGCGGCTCGTCGACGCTGTGGAGCTCCTGTTCCATTCTCGTCACGGTGTCCGACCCGGTCAGGAAAGCCACGCGAGCGTGTGGGATCCCGTGCACCTTGGCCAGCTCCTCGGCGAGCTGGACGGCGAGGCCGGGCGGCGGGTCGCGGACGATCCGCCGCCCGATCGTCTCGCCGCGGACGCGCTCCATCGCGAACGCCTCCCGCCCGCCGAGATCCGCGTAGTACGCGACCGGCCGCGGCACCTTGACGCCCGCCTCGTGAGCGGCCTCGAGCACCCGGAACTCCTCCTCCAGCGAGAGCGTGAACTGGTGGATGACCCCGCGGGCGGCCCGGCGCACGAGCAGCTCCTGGCCGTCCCCGTCCACCGCCCAGGCCTCCTTCGAGGCCCCGCCCGCGAGCAGATGCGCCTCCCGCACCGGCCCGACCGCGTGCATCCAGTCCGGGATGGTCATCCTGCTGCCTCGGCGACCGCGCGCAGCGTGGCCGGGTCGCGCGTGGAGATCAGGAGCGTCGTCGCCCCGGCTTCGCGGAAGGCTTCCAGCCGCTCGGCGATACGCTCCTTCGGCCCGACGAGCGCGGCCTCGTCCACGAAGCTGTCCGGCACGAGCGCGGCCGCCTCCCGCTGCTTCCCCGCCAGCGCGAGCTCCTGGATCTCGGCCGCCTCGCGCTCGTAGCCGTAGCGCGCGAAGAGGTCGTTGTAGAAGTTGCGCTTGCGCGAGCCCATCGAGCCGACGTAGAAGGAGTAGTAGGGCTTGAGCGCGTCGCGGGCCGCCTGCACGTCGTCGTCCACGACCGCCGGGACACTGGGCGCGATGTCGAGCCCCGCCCGCTCGAACGGCGCTGGGAACGCCTCGCGCACCTTCTCCGGCACGAAGAAGATCGGCAGCCAGCCGTCGGCGATCTCGGCGGTCTGCGCCACCGCCTTCGGCGAGATCGCGGCGAGATAGATCGGGATCTCGGCGCGCAGCGGCCGCAGCATCAGCTTCAGCGGCGGCTCGCCGAGCCGGTAGTGCTCGCCCTGGTAGACGAGCGCCTCCCGGCGGAGCGCGGCGCGGACGATCTCGACGTACTCGCGGGTACGCGCCAGCGGCTTCCCCCACTCCTGGCCGTGCCAGCCCTCCACCACCTGCGGGCCCGAGGTGCCGAGCCCGAGCAGGAACCGCCCGCCGGACATGAGGTCGATCGTCGCCGCCGTCATCGCGGTCGCGGCCGGCGTGCGGGCGGGGATCTGCATGATCGCCGAGCCGACCTTGAGCGTCGTCGTGACCGCGGCGAGCCAGGCGAGCACGCTGACCGAGTCCGTTCCCCACGCCTCTGCGGCCCAGGCCGAGTCGTAGCCGAGCACCTCGGCCTCCTGGGCCAGCGCCACCAGCTCGGTCGGATTGGTGCCCGGGGGCGCGTAGCCCATGTAGAAGCCCAGCCGCACACCTGCGATGCTAAACGGCGTGAGCGTCGCCGACCTCGCGGCCCCGGCCGACGTCCTCGCGCTCCGCGAGCGCTACGCGGCGTTCATGGACGCGCACGTCTACCCGAACGAGCGCCGGCTGGCGGCCGACGACGAGGAGCTGATCGCGGAGCTGCGGGCGCGGGCGAAGTCCGAGGGGCTCTGGGCGCCGCACCTGCCGCCCGAGGCGGGCGGCACCGGCCAGGGGTTCCTCGCCTACGCCCACCTCAACGAGGTGATCGGGCGCTCGGTGCACGCGCAGCTCGTCTTCAACTGCCAGGCGCCGGACGCTGGGAACGGCGAGATTCTTCACCTCTTCGGCACTCCCGAGCAGAAGGAGCGCTGGCTGCGGCCGCTCGTCGAGGGCGACAGCCGCTCGTTCTTCTCGATGACCGAGCCCGACGCGCCGGGCTCCGATCCCACCACGCTCCGCACGGCGGCCGTCCGCGACGGCGACGACTGGGTGATCGACGGCCGCAAGTGGTTCTCGTCGAGCGCGGAGGGGGCGGCGTTCGGGATCGTGATGGCGGTGACCGACCCGGACGGCGACCCGCACCGTCGGGCCTCGCAGATCATCGTCCCGGCCGACGCTCCGGGGGTCGAGATCCGGCCGATCTCCGTGCTGGGGCATCCCGGCCGCGGCTGGTCGACCCATTGCGAGGTCACCTACTCGGGCGTCCGCGTGCCCGTCGAGAACACGCTCGGCGAGCCGGGGGACGGCTTCCGGATCGCCCAGAAGCGCCTCGGCCCGGGCCGGATCCACCACGTCATGCGCTGGCTTGGCCAGATGCAGCGCGCCTTCGAGCTGATGTGCACCTACTCGCTCGAGCGCGAGGCCTTCGGGTCGCGCCTCGCCGACAAGCAGACGATCCGGAACTGGATCGCCGACTCCGCGACCGACATCCAGGCGTGCCGCCTCCTGACGCTCGACGCGGCGCACAAGATCGACCGCGGCGACGAGGCGCGGGTCGAGATCTCGGCGGTCAAGGTCTACGCGGCCCGCGTCCTCAACGAGGTGATCGACCGAGCCATCCAGGTCCACGGCTCGCACGGGCTGACCGACGAGACGCCGCTCGCCCAGATGCACGCGCTCGCGCGCGCCGCCCGGATCTACGACGGACCGGACGAGGTGCACCGCATGGTCGTCAGCCGCCGCATCCTCCGCGAGTTCGAGGAAGGGCGCGCCTGGCGGTTCGATTAGAGGGGCGGCGTGACGCCCTCGCCGCCGGGCACGCGCGGCCCCGGCACGCCGCGGAAGCGGTAGAGCTCGGCGACGCTGCCGGGCTGGCACGTCCAGGCCTGGCCGGTGCCGCCGTCCGCGAGCGCCGTCGCGACCGCCTCTGCGACGTCGTCCGGGTCGAGCAGCGGGAAGCCCGCCGCTTCGAGGCGTGCCCGGCCGTCCCCCAGCAGCGGGGTGTCGACGATTCCCGGGCAGACGGCGTTGATGGCGATGCCGCGCTCGGCGAGCTGCGGCGCGACGCTGCGGACGAAGCCGACGAGGAAGTGCTTCGTGCCGGCGTAGAGGGGGTCGCTCGGGACGGCGGTCAGCCCCGCCAGCGAGGCCGTGACGACGATCCGGCCCCCGCCTTCGAGCAGCGGCGCGAGTGCGCGCACGCCGAGCACGACGCCGTCGACGTTCACGCCGAGGACGCGGCGGTAGTCCTCGTCGCTCACGTCGGCGAGCAAGGGCGTGCCGGTGACGACGCCGGCGTTCAGGCACGCGACGTCGAGGCGCTCGAGGCGCGCTGCGATCGCCGTCCAGGCCCCGGGCTCCGCGACGTCGGCCGCGACCGGCGTCCCGCCCACTTCCTCGGCCGCCCGCCGGGCGCCCACCTCGTCCACGTCGACGACCACGACGTCCGCTCCGTCCTGCGCGAGGCGGCGCACGATCGCGCGACCGATCCCCGAGGCGCCGCCCGTGACGAGCGCGGCTTCGCGCTTCGCCGGGGCTACCGCCCGGTCCACTTCGGCTCGCGCTTCTCGATGAAGGCGGCCACGCCCTCCGCCCCGTCCTCGGAGCGCAGGCAGCGGAAGAAAGCGTCCGACTCGCGCCGAAGGCCCTCCTCGAGGGGAAGATCGCGTGTCTCGACGGCTACCTCCTTGACCACGCCCACGGCGTGCGGCGAGCGCTCGGCCAGCGTGCGCGCCAGCTCGACCGCGGCCTCGAGGCCGCCGACGCGCTCGACGAGCCCCCACTCGTAGGCCTGCGCGCCCGAGATCGGTTCGCCGGTCATGTTCAGCAGCAGGGCGCGGCCGGGCCCGACGAGCCGCGGCAGCCGCTGCGTGCCGCCGCCCCCGGGGATCAGGCCGAGCTTGATCTCCGGCTGGCCGAGCTGGGCGTCCTCGGCCGCGACCCGGAAGTCACAGGCCGCCGCCAGCTCGAGGCCGCCGCCGAGGCAGAAGCCGTGGATCGCCGCGACCGTGGGCGTCCGCATCCGGTCGAGGAGGAGCCCGACCTTCTGGATCCCGCGCGCGGAGCCGCCCTCGTCCGGTGGCGCGTCGCGCAACGCCGGGAACTCCTTGATGTCGGCGCCGGCCACGAACGCGCGCTCGCCCCCGCCGCGGATGACGATCGCGTGAACGCCGTCGTCGCCGTCGAGCCGGAGCAGCTCGGCCTCGAGCTCCTCGAGCAGCGCCGCCTTGAGCGCGTTGACGGGTGGGTTGTCGATCGTGAGGACAGCGACCGCGCCGTCCTGCTCGACGGAGATGAACTCCCCCATCAGCGCGGCCCCATGCGCAGCGAGCCGTCGAGACGGATCACCTCGCCGTTCAGGTAGCCGTTCTCGAAGATGTGCCGGACGAGGGCGGCGAACTCCTCAGGGCTGCCGAGCCGCTTCGGGAACGGGATCTGCTCTTCCAGCGAGGCGCGGATGTCGTCCCGCAGCTGCGCCAGCATCGGCGTGTCGGCGGGACCGGGCGCGATCGTCATCACCCGGATCCCGTGGCGGCCGAGGTCGCGGGCGACGGGCAGCGTCATGCCGACCACCCCGGCCTTCGACGCCGAGTAGGCCGCCTGCCCGATCTGGCCGTCGTAGGCGGCGTTCGAGGCGGTGTTCACGATCACACCGCGCTCGCCGTCGTCGGTCACCGGCTCGTTTGCCGACATCCGCCGCGCCGCGTGCTTGGTGACGACGAACGTGCCGACCAGGTTGACGTCGACGACCTTCCTGAACGCCTCTAGGTCGTATTCCGTCACCCGCGACGCCCAGCCGATGCCGGCGCAGTTGACCGCCCCGTGCAGCTCGTCGAGCCCGCCGACCAGCTGCTCGACCGCCGCTTCGTCGGTGACGTCGCATTCGGGCAGGTCGGCGACCACCGGCCGCGCGCCGGCCTCCTCGAGCATCCGGGCCGTCGCGGCACCGAGGCCCGACTTGCCCCCGGTTACGAGAACGGTCTTGCCGTCAAGCTTCAACGGTCGCCTGGGCGAACTGCTCGCGGAGCGCCGTCTTGCGGAACTTGCCCACCGCCGTCTTCGGGATCTCCTCGACGACCTCGAAGCGGTCGGGCAGCTGCCACTTCGCGAACTGGGGCGCGATGAAGTCCCGCAGCTCGTCCGGGGTCGCCGACTGGCCCTCCTTGAAGACCACCACCGCGAGCGGCCGTTCCGCCCACTTCTCGTCGGGGACGGCGATCACGGCCGCCTCGGCGACCGCCGGGTGGCCCATGAGCGCGTTCTCGAGCGCGACCGACGAGACCCACTCGCCGCCGGACTTGATCACGTCCTTCGTGCGGTCCTGGATCTCGATGTAGCCGCCCTCCTCGATCGTGACGATGTCGCCCGTCTGGAACCAGTTGTCGTCGGTCCAGCGGTCGGCCTGCGAGGAGTCCTCGTAGTAGCCGGAGGCGATCCAGGCGCCGCGCACCTCGAGCTCGCCCATCGTCTTCCCGTCCCAGGGCACGATGCCCTCGTCGTTGACGGCGCGGATCTCCACGAACGGGGCGGGGACGCCTTGCTTGGCGCGGTACGCGAAGCGCACCTCGTCAGGGGCGTCGGCCAGCGCGCTCGGCAGCTCGGAGACCGTTCCGAGCGGCGACATCTCCGTCATCCCCCACGCGTGGCACACGTGCAGGCCGTGGCGCTCCTCGAAGCCCTGGATCATCGACTTCGGCGCCGCCGACCCGCCGACGATCATCGAGCGCAGCTTCGACAGGTCGAAGCGCTTCGGATCGGCGTCGAGCATCTGCAGGATGCCCATCCAGATCGTCGGCACGCCGCCCGTGATCGTCACCGCCTCGCGCTCGAACGCGTCGAGCAGGCTCTCCGGGTCGAGATGCGGCCCGGGAAACACCTGCTTCGCGCCCACGAGCGTGCACGTGAAGGGGAACCCCCACGCGTTCGCGTGGAACATGGGGACGACCGGCAGCACCGTGTCGGCCTCCTGGATGCCGAGCGTGCCGGACTGCGTCGAGGCGAGCGAGTGCACGGCGATCGCCCGGTGCGAGTAGAGAACGCCCTTGGGCATCCCTGTCGTGCCGCTCGTGTAGCACATCACCGCGGCCGCGCGCTCGTCGATGTCCGGGTAGTCCCAGTCGGGGTCGCCGCTCTCGAGCAGCTCCTCGTACTGCGGCCCGATGACGATCACCTGCTCGAACTCGGCCTGGTCCTTGAAGGTCTCGTAGAGCGGCAGCAGCGTCTCGTCGACGATCAGCACCTTGTCGCCGGCGTGGTTGGCGATGTAGGCGAGGTCGCCGGGCGAGAGGCGCAGGTTGAGCGTGTGGACAACGTTGCCGGAGATCGGGACGCCGAAGTAGACCTCCAGGTGCTGGTAGTGGTTCCAGCAGAGCGTGGCGACCCGGGCACCGTCCTTTACCCCGAGCTTCAGCAGCGCCGAGGCGAGCCGGCGGGCGCGGCCGGCGAAGTCGCCGTACGTGTAGCGGTGGAAGCTCTTGTCGGCGAGCCGCGTGACGATCTCCTTGCCGGCGTAGAGCGACTCGGCCCGGCGCAGGATCGCGGGGATGTTCAGCTGGTAGTCCATGATCAGTCCGTTCATCAGAACTCCCCTCGGCTCATGGCCTGTCGTCGCTCCAGGTCGGCCGGGTCGAGCAGCTGCCCGTCGCGGCCGACGTAGCCGCCCTTGCCGCCGACGATCAGGAGGACGAGATCCTGGTCGCCGCGGTTCGAGACCTTGCGCGGCGTGGCGGCCTCGACGTGGACGAGCCCGCCCGGCCCCAGCTCGACCGTGTCGTCCTCGACCTGGAACGTGGCCGTGCCGGAGTGGACGAAGTAGAGCTCGTCCTGCTCTTCGTGGTAGTGGAGGACGCCGTCGGCGCCCGGCGGGTAGACGATCGCGTTCACGCCGAACGCGGTCACGCCGAGCGGCTGGCGGATCTTCCGGAAGCCGTAGCCCCCGAGCTCGTCAAGCGATGCGGACCGGTACCCCATCTCTCGCTCCTTCCAGCGCCCAGGCGGCGACGTCGGCCCGGTGCTCGGCCGGGAAGCCCCAGAAGGCCTCCAGCCACAGGGCGCGCTTGTAGTAGCGGTGGAGCACGTGCTCCCAGGTGAAGCCGATGCCGCCGTGCACCTGGATGGCGCGCTCGCAGGCGGCAACGGCGGCCTCGGTCGCGTACGCCTTGGCGGCCGCGGCGGCGACGGGCGCCTGCTCGTCGCGCTCGGCGACGCACCAGGCAGCCCAGTAGGCGAGCGAGCGGGCGAGCTCGGTCTCGACGTAGGTGTCGGCAAGCTTGTGCGAGACGGCCTGGTAGACGCCGATCGGCTTGCCGAACTGCTGCCGCTGCGTGGCGTGCTCGATCCCGAGCTCGAGCGCGCGCTGCGCGATCCCGACCGCCTCGAGCGCCGTGGCGGCAAGCGCGCGCGGGCGGTCGAGCGAGCCGGCGAGCGGCGTGCGCTCCCCTGTCGCCAGGCGCCCCAGCGGGCGCGTCTCGTCCATCGTCGGCAGCTCCTGGCCCTCGGCCCGCGCCGCGCCCTCGTCCGTCACGACCCAGTCGACGGACGCGAGGTCAGGAACCAGTCCGTCGATCTCGGCCGACCAGCGCTCCTTCCCCGCCGCGACCGCCGCGAGCTGCTCGTCCCCCAGCGCGGGCAGCGCCAGCGCCACGGTCGCGAAGTACGGGCCGGCGTAGAGCGCGCGCCCGAGCTCCTCGAAGAGCACCGCCTCCTCCAGGAAGCCGAGCCCGGCGCCGCCGAGCTGCTCCGGGGCGGAGACTCCCAGCCAGCCGAGCTCGACGAGCTCGCTCCAGCTCGGCTCGTCGCGGCCGGCCAGGAACGAGCGGGCCTCCTGCCGCAGCTGCTCCTGCTCTTCGGTGAAGGCGAAGTTCACCGCGACCTCGGGAGGCCGAGGACGCGCTCGGCGATGATGTTGCGGAGGATCTCCGAGGTGCCGGCCTCGATCGTGTTCCCGCGGCTGCGCAGCTGCTGGAACTGCCAGAAGCCGCCGCTCTCGCCGTCGAGCAGCTGCGCCTCGGAGCCGTGCAGCTCCAGGGCGAGCTTGGTCAGCCGCTGGTTCTGTTCCGACCAGTGCAGCTTGACGCCCGAGCCCTCCGGGCCGGGCAGGCCGGTCTGCATCAGCCTCGTCAGCGCCCGGTAGTTCGTGAACTTGAGCGCGTGCAGCTCGATCCACTCACGGGCGACGCGGTCGCGGATCGCGGCATCGTCGGCGCCGCGCTCGCGCGCGAGGGCGAGCAGCTTGCGGACGCCGACCTCGAGGCCGGTCGTGAGCGCGAAGCCGAGCGTCGCGCGCTCGTGGAGGAGCGTCGTCATCGCCACCTGCCAGCCCTGGCCGATCTCGCCGAGCAGGTTCTCGCGGGGTACCTGGACGTCGGTGAAGAAGATCTCGTTGAACTCGGCCTCGCCGGTGATCTGGCGGAGTGGCCGCACCTCCACGCCCGGGGCGTGCATGTCGACGATCACGTACGTGAGGTTCTGGTAGCGCGGCGCCTCGGGGTCACCGCGGCCGACCAGGATGCAGAAGTCGGCGATGTGCGCGTACGACGACCAGACCTTCTGGCCGCTGACGACGAAGTGCGTGCCGTCCGCGGCGAGCGTCACCGAGGTCTGGACGGCGGCGAGGTCGGAGCCCGCATTCGGCTCCGAGAAGCCCTGGCACCAGATCTCCTCGGCCGACAGGATCTTCGCCAGGTAGCGCTCCTTCTGGGCCTCGGTGCCGTGCGCCATGATCGTCGGGCCGGCCATGCCGAGGCCGATCACGCCGACGTGCGGCGGCGCCTCGGAGCGGGCTATCTCCTCGTAGAAGATCGCCTGGAAGCTGTAGGGGGCGCCGCGGCCGCCGTACTCGGCCGGCCAGGTCAGGCCCGGGTAGCCCGCCTCCGAGAGCGCAAGGCTCCACGCCCGGAGCGCCTCGCCCTCGAAGCGCGCCGCCCCGCCACGGTGGCCGCGCAGCTCGTCCGGGAGGTTCTCCTCGATCCAGGAGCGCACCTCGACGCGGAACTCCGCCTCCTGAGGGGTGTCGCGCAGGTCCACGGGTTTGACTATCTAATCACCCAGCCGCACGACCGAGCGAATCCCGTCCCCGGCGCCGAGGTCGGCGAAGGCCTCCTCGACCTCGTCGAGCGCGATCGTGCGCGTGACCAGCGAGGCCAGGTCGAGCTTCCCCTCGAGCGCGAGCGCGGCGAGCCGGGGGATGTCCTCGGCGGGGAGCATGTCGCCGCCGTGCGAGACGCGGAGCTGCGCGCGCGCGTCGAAGAGCTCGTACAGGTCGAGCGCCACGACCGAGTCCTGATGCGGCAGCCCGATGAGGGTGGCGATGCCGCCGTGGTCGAGTATCGCCACGGCCAGCTCGAGCGTGGCCGGGACGCCGACGGCGTCGAAGGCGAAGTCGACACGCCGGCCGGCGGGCGGGGCCGACGCCGTCTCGGTGGCCCCCACGCGCTGGGCCCACACGAGCTTTCGCGGCTCCCGGTCGATGGCGAGGATCTCGGCGGCACCGGCGATGCGGGCGCCCTGGACGACCGAGAGGCCCACGCCCCCGCAGCCGATGACGGCCACGCGGGCGCCCGCCCAGACCGGCGACGTGTTGAGCGCGGCGCCCACGCCCGTGGCGACCGCGCAGCCGAGCAGGCACGCCTGCTCGGGGGGAAGCTCGTCCGGGACGGGGATCGCCTGCCCGGCGTGGACGACCACACGGTCGGCGAAGCAGCCGCAGAGCAGCGTCGGCGTCACGGTCTCACCGTCGCTCGCGCGCCTCATCCGCCGCTTGGCGCGTAGCGGCGACCGGCAGAGGCGCGGGGCGCCGCGCGCGCAGGCGGGGCACCGCCCGCAGGGTGAGCGCCAGGCGAGCACGACGCGCTGTCCCGTCGCCTCGACCACGCCGCAGCCCTCGTGCCCCAGCGCGATCGGGAACGGCAGACCCCAGCCGTCGGTCTCCTTGACGTAGAGGTCGCTGTGGCAGACGCCGACCGCGAGCATGCGGACGACGACCTCGCCCTCGCCCGGCTCGTCCAGCACGACCTCCTCGACGCGGGCGTCCTCGCCCGGTGCGTTCAGCAGCACGGCCCGGTCCACGCCAGGATCCTACGATTCCGCCGTGAGCAAGATCATCGCCGGGCAGGTACGCGCCTTCCGGCTGGCGCGCCACCACCTCACCGACCCCCTGCCCGCCGAGCGGCTCGAGGAGCTCGTCGCAGCGGTGGGCGGCGTGCAGGCGCAGGTCGCCTCCGCCGCCGAGCTGGCCATCTGGGCCAGGTCCCGGGGTCTGAGCCCGGGACAGGTCCAGGAAGCCCTCTGGGAGCGCCGCAGCCTCGTCAAGACGTGGTGCATGCGCGGGACGCTGCACCTGCTGCCCGCGCACGACCACGCGCTCTGGGCGGCGGCGCTCGCGCGCAGCACGCGGTGGCGAGCGCGCCCGTGGCTGAAGGCATTCGGCGTCACGATCGAGGAGCTGGAGAGCTTCCTGGCCGCGCTCGACGCGGGCTTGAGCGACGAGGGCAAGACCCGCGAGGAGGTCGCCGCGCTCGCGCCGAGCCACCTGCGGAAGGAGCTGCTCAGGGGCTGGGGCACGCTGCTGAAGCCGGCTGCGTACCAGGGCGTGCTCGCCTTCGGCCCGAACCGCGGCCGCAACGTGACCTTCGTCCACCCGCGGGCATGGCTCGGCGGCACCGGCAGACCCCCGGACGGCGACGAGGCGGCGCGCGAGATCCTCCGCCGGTTCCTGCGCGCCTACGGCCCGGCCACGCCCGACGACTTCGCGCGCTGGTGGGGCGGCGGCGCCGGCGGAACCACGGCGCGGCGGCTGCTCGAGTCGATCGCTGGAGAACTCGAGGAGGTCGACGCCGAAGGGAGGCGCGCCTGGGTGCTGGCCGGCGACACCGAGCTGCTCCGCTCGCTCGACCCGCCCCGCTCCGTGCACCTGCTGCCGAACTTCGACGTCTACACGCTCCACTACCGGCCGCGCGACGCCTTTCTCCCCGCCGGCGCATACGACCGCATCTACCGCGTCGCCGGCTGGATCTCGCCGGTCGTGCTCTACGACGGCGCCGTGGCGGGCGTGTGGGAGCAGAAGAAGCGGGCGCGCCGGGTCGAGCTGCGCGTCGAGCTGCTCGCGCGCGACACGAAGCGCCTGCGCGCCGGGATCGCGCGGGAGGCGAAGCGCCTCGCCGAGTTCCTCGAGCTGCCGGTGGACGTGCTCTAGACCGCGCCGGCCAGCGCGAGCGCGAAGTCTCCGCGCGGATCCGTCCAGAGCCTGCGGAGGTCGAAGCCGGCCGAACGCAGCTCCTCGCGGACTCCCTCGGGCCGGAACTTCGCGCTGATCTCCGTCCGCAGCTCCTCGCCGCGCCGGAACCGAACGGTGAGGCCGGCTGCCGGGACGTGCACCTCCTGGTCGATCCGGGAGCGGAGCAGCAGCTCGATCCACTCGTTCGCTCGGTCCCAGCGGGCGACGTGGTCGAAGCACTCCGGGCGGAAGTCTGCGCCGAGCTCGCGGTTGAGGACGAGGAGGAGGTTGCGGTTGAACTCGGCCGTCACCCCGGCCGAGTCGTCGTACGCCGCGACGAGCCGCTCCTCGTCCTTCACGAGATCCACGCCGAGCAGGAGCGACTCCCCCGCGGACAGCACGTCCCGGAGCGCCGCGAGGAACGCCGCGCGCTCCGCCGGACGGAAGTTGCCGATGCTCGAGCCCAGGAAAGCCACCAGCCGCCGGCCGGCGGGCGGCAACGCGCCGAGATGGCGCTCGAAGTCCCCGACGACGGCGGTCACGTCGAGCCCTGGATGCTCCTCCGCGAGCCGCGCCGCGCTCTCGCGCAGCGTCTCCTCGCTCACGTCGAAGGCGACGAACCGCCGGAGAAAGCCCGCCGCCGTCATGGCGTCGAGCAGGAAGCGCGTCTTCTCGGACGTCCCGGAGCCGAGCTCCACGAGCGTGTCGGCACGCGTCTCGCGCGCGAGCTCGTGCGCGCGCTCGGCGAGGATCGCGCGCTCGCGCCTCGTGAGGTAGTACTCGGGCAGACGGGTGATCTCGCCGAACAGCTCCGAGCCGCGCTCGTCGTAGAACCACTTCGGCGGCAGCTCCTTCGGCTCGGCGGTCAGGCCCGCGACCACGTCCTCGACGAGCGCCCCGCGGCGATCCTGCGGCGAGAGGTGGACGCGCACGTCCACCGGCCGGGCCACGGGTCGGCGCTGCGCGCTACTCATGCATCTCTGGCACAGCGGAAGCCGGCGAAGATCTGGCGCCGGACGGGGAAGTCCCAGTTGCGGAAGGTCGTCCGGACCGCCAGCGGGTGCGTCGCCCACGAGCCGCCGCGCAGCACCTTGTACTCCTCGCCGAAGAAGACCTCGGAGTACTCGGCGTAGGGAAAGGGCTCGAAGCCGGGATAGGGCCGGAAGTCGCTTGCCGTCCACTCCCACACGTCCCCGATCATCTGGAGCGCACCGCACGGGCTGGCGCCGTCAGGGCACGAGCCCGCGGGAACCGGCCCGAAGCGCTGCGCGAGATTCGCCTGGCCGGCGTCGGGCAGGTCGTCACCCCAGGGGTAACGCCGCTTGCCCCCCGGCGCTTCCCCGCCCGCCGCTTTCTCCCACTCCGCCTCGGTCGGCAGCCGCCGCCCGGCCCAGCGCGCGAAGGCGTCGGCCTCGTACCAGCAGACGTGCTGGACGGGCTCGTCGAGCGGCAGTTGCTCCCAGCGGCCGAGTCGTCTCCGCGACCAGGAGCCGTCCCCTTCGCGCCGCCAGAAATCGGGATGGCCGGCGCCGCACTCGTTGCGCCAGGCCCAGCCGCCCTCCGCCCAGATGCGCTCGTCGTCGTAACCGCCCGCCTCGACGAAGGCGAGGAAGGCGCCGTTCGTGACGGGGGTGGTGTCGATCAGGAACGGCGGCAGGTCGAGCTCGTGCTCGGCCCGCTCGTTGTCGTAGGCCCAGGCCTGATCGTCCGTCCCCATCGGGAACGGGCCTCCCTCGACGCTCACCTCGCCCTGCCGGACCGGCCCGGGAGCGGGCGCCGGCGGCTCGGCGAACGGGTACTCGCCGTCGCGCAGGTTCAGGGTCGCGAGCATCGTCTCGACGTGCTGCTGCTCGTGCTGGACGACGAGCCCGTAGACGTAGCCGTCGCGCAGGAGCCGGTCGTCGGGGTCGAGGTCGGTTCGGTCGAGGATGGCCAGCGACCGCTCGCGGACGCAGGCGAGATAGTCACGGGCCTCGGCGGGCTCGAGCAGCGGCAGCCCCGGCCGGTCGGCCCGCGCGTGCAGGAAGGCGTCGTACACCTCGTCGCGATCGAGGATCGGCGCCTCGTCGCCGACGCGGCGGACGAGCCAAAGCTCCTCGAAGAAGCCAATGTGCGCGAGGTCCCAGACGAGCGGGGACATCAGCGGTGAGTGCTGCCGGACAAGCGCTTCGTGGTCGAGGGGCGCGAGCAGCTCGAGCGTCCGGCCGCGCGCCTCCTCGAGCGCCGCGGCCAGGCCGTCTTTGACGGCCCGCCGATCCAACAGGGCGGGATTCGGGCGCTCCACGCTGCTCATACTCCCAGAATGGACTCGCAGGGCCCCGAAAAGTTGCGGGAAGTCGTTGTCGCCTGCCCGCAGGAACGGGACCGGCGGGAGGTCGCGGCGGCCGAGCTCGAGAGTCGCTTTCGCGTGCGCTTCGCCGGGCCCGACCTCGACGCGACGGACGACTTCGACGCCGAAGCCGTCGTCGCCGAGCTCGCGGCGGTCCCCGCGGACGGCATGGTCGGGACGAAGGACCGCTCGGCGCTCGCCGCCGCCCTGGCAGCAGCCCGGCAGGGCTTGCCCGGGCCCGCCCCGGAAGCGCTCGTCCGCTGCCAGCACAAGCCCACGGCCCGTGCCGTCGCGCTCGCGGCCGTCCCTGAGGCGACTCCCCGCTTCGGCCCGCCGGGCGAGCTCGAGCCGCCCTTCTTCGTCAAGCCGGCGGTCGGGCGGCTCTCGCAGGGCTTCGACGACCCGTACGTGCGCGGCTGGCTAGCGCTCGCGGAGCTCGCCGGGTTCGACGGCGAGGTCGGCCTGCTCGCCGAGGAGCTGCTGACCGGCGACGAGGTCACGCTCGAGGGGTACGTCCACGCGGGCCGGGTGACGACAGTCGGCGTCACCGACTCGGTCATGTATCCGGGGACCTGGAGCTTCGAGCGCTTCGAGTATCCGTCGCGGCTCCCACCGCCCCGCTGGGAGGAAATGCACGGGATCGCGGCGCGGCTGCTGCCGGCGCTCGGCTTCGACGGCGGCTTCTTCAACGTGGAGTACTTCGTCCCTAAGACTGGACCGGTTCGCGTGACCGAGGTGAACGGCCGGATCGCGTCGCAGTTCGCGCCGCTGGTGCGCGCCCTGCACGGCCGCTCCACCTACGACGCGCTTTTCGAGCTCGCCTGCGGCGACGATCCCCGCTGGGCGCCCGGACGGCCCGACGGCGTGGCGATCAGCTACGTCATGCGCGTCTTCGAGGACGCGCTCGTCGAGGCGGTGCCGGAGCCCGAGGAGTCGCTCGAGGTGCTCGTCCGGCCCGGGCTCCGGCTCTCCGAGCAGGGCGCGGCGAACGACGCCTCGAGCTACCGGCTGGCGATCTTCGTCGAGTCGGGCGAGACGCGCGAGGAAGCTCTCACTCGGTGCCGAGAGCGGGCTCGGCGGCTGGCGTTCCGGCTTCGCCCCTAGCCTCCCGGTTCGAGATCGCGAGGCCGAGCAGGGCGCCCGCGAAGGCGAGGCCGACCGCGACCAACATCCCGGTCTGGAACGACTCGATCGACTCCGCCCGGAGCAGCGGATCGGTCTGGTCCTTCGCCAGCGGCACGGCGCCCTCGGGCCCGAAGGTGAGGGCGATGACGAACCCGATCACCGCCACCGAGATCAGGCTCCCAAGCCGCGAGACGGTCGAGTTGACGCCGGAGGCGATCCCGGCGTGCTCCTCGGGCGCCGCCTTGAGGGCCGTCGCCGTGATCGGCGCGACCAGGGCGGCCAACCCGAGCGAATAGAGGGCGATCGCGGGGATCCCGGCCGTCCAGAGGTCGCTCCGCTCCTCCACCAGCAGGAAGAGCAGCGTGCCCACGCCGAGCAGAGCGGGCGCGCCGACGAGGAAGAGCCGCGGGCCGTAACGGTCGGAGAGCGCGCCGAACCGCGCGGCCAGCAGGATCAGCGCGGCGCTGAAGGGGATGTTCAGCAGCCCCGCCTCGAAGGCCGAGAAGCCGAGGAACTGGACGTAGATCGTGAAGTAGACGAAGAAGCCGTAGAGGGCCGCGTAGACCACGAAGGTCTCGGCGTTCACGACCGCGAAGTTCCGCCGCCGGAAGAGCGGCAGCGGCAGCATCGGCTCCTTCGTCCGCAACTCGACGAGGACGAACAGGGCGAGTACGGGCACGGCGATCCCGAGCGCCCACCAGGCCTGCTCGACGATGGCGTAGGTCAGAGCGCCGAACCCGCCGGCCGCGAGCACCGCGCCGGGGAGGTCGAGCCGCCCGACCCGGACGGCGATCTTCTCCTCGCAGCGGCCGCGCTCGGCGAGCAGGAGCGTCACGGCCGCGAGCGGCAGGTTGACGTAGAAGATCCACCGCCACGAGACCCACTCGACGAGTGCGCCGCCGACGAGCGGCCCGCCGATGGTCGCCACGCTCGTGAAGGCCGTCCAGAGGCCGATGGCGCGGCCCGCGTCCTTGCCGTAGGTGGCGCGGAGGAGGGCGAGCGAGTTCGTGGTCAGGAAGGCGCCGCCGATTCCCTGCAGCGCACGCGCGGCGATCAGCCAGCCGCCGTCGGGGGCCGCGCCGGCGAGCGCCGACGCGAGCGCGAAGGCGATCACGCCGGCCGTGAAGGCGCGCCGGCGGCCGTACCGGTCGCCCACCGCGCCGCCGGCAAGGTAGAGCGAGGCCAGCGTCAGCGAGTACGCGAGGAAGAGCCACTGCTGGCCGGCCAGGCCTAGATCGAGGTCACGCTCGATCGTCGGCAGCGCCACGATCACGACCGTTGTGTCGATGAAGGCGAGCGACGAGCCGAGGATCGTGGCGGCGAGGGTGAGCTGCTGGCGCGTCACGCGAGGCGATCGTACGCCGCGAGCGTGAGGAACTCCACGAGCTCGTCGGCCAGCGCGACCTGCTCGAAGACCTCGCAGGCCTCGGAGTGCTCAGCGCGCAGCTCGTCCACCTCGCGGCGCACTTCGTCCGCGGTGAATCGGCCGGCGCGCACCCACTGCCAGACCTGGGAGCGCGAGATCTCAGCGGTGGCGGCGTCCTCCATCAGGTTGTCGATCGCGGCCGCGCCGGTTCCGGCGAGCCAGGCAGCGAGGTAGCGCACCCCCACCGAGACGTTCGTCCGCAGCCCCTCCTCGGTGATCTCCCCGCCCGGCACGCCGAAGTCGAGCAGCTCCCCCGCACTCGCCTCGACGTCCTCCCGCAACCGGTCGAGCTGGTGCTCGCGCTCGAACTCGGCGAGCGCCGGCTCGACCAGGTCGGGGTGCGCCACCCAGGTGCCGTCGAAGCCGGCGCCGGCCTCGCGCTGCTTGTCCTCCTTCACTTTCGCCAGCGCCCGCTCGTTGACCTCCGGATCGCGCCGCGAGGGGATGAACGCGGCCATGCCGCCGATCGCGTGCGCGCCGCGCCGGTGGCAGGTGCGGACGAGCAGGTCGGTGTAGGCCCGCATGAACGGCACCGCCATCGTCACCTCGGCGCGGTCGGGCAGCACGTCGTCCGGGAACCGCTTGATGACGCTGAAGATGTAGTCCCAGCGGCCGGCGTTCAGACCGGCGGAGTGCTCGCGCAGCTCGTGGAGGATCGCGTCCATCTCGAAGGCGGCGAGGATCGTCTCGATCAGGACTGTCGCCCGAATCGAGCCCCGCGGCAGGCCGAGCTCGGCCTGGGCCAGCAGGAAGGCGTCGTTCCAGAGGCGCGCCTCGAGGTGCGACTCGAGCTTCGGGAGGTAGAAGTAGGGGCCGGTCCCCCGCTCGAGCTGCTCGCGGGCGTTGTGGAAGCAGACGAGGCCGAAGTCGAAGAGGCTCGCGGAGACGGGCTCGCCGTCGACCTGGAAGTGCCGCTCTTCGAGGTGCCAGCCGCGGGGGCGGATCACGAGGGTCGCGATCTGGTCGTTCAGCCGGTACGACTTCTCCGGCGTGTCGAGCGCGATCTCCCTTCGGACGGCGTCGCGGACGTTGCGCTGGCCGTCGAGGACGTTCGCCCAGGTGGGCGAGCAGGCGTCCTCGAAGTCGGCCATGAACACCTTCGCGCCCGAGTTGAGCGCGTTGAGCATCAGCTTGCGCTCGACCGGGCCGGTGATCTCCACCCGGCGGTCGCGCAGATCCGGAGGGGTCTCCGCCACGCGCCAGTCGCCCTCGACCGCGAGCAGCTCGGGCCGCGCCCCGGCCCGCAGTTCGGCGTGCCGCTCCTTGCGGCGCTCCAGCAACTCGAGCCGGGTCGGGTTCAGCTCCCGGTGGAGGCCCGAGACGAACGCCTCCGCTTCTGGCGTGAGGACGTCTTTCAAGCGCCGAGCTCGGCGAGGAGCGGCCGCGTGTCGTGCGGCTCGAAGCCGATCCGGCCGGCGATCTCCTCGCTCGTCGGCCTAGTGCCTTCGGCGAAGAGGGCGCGTAGCCGGTCGCCGGTCTCGGGGCTCCGCCACCAGTCCTCCCCCACCTCGCTCACCAGGTGCGCGCGAAGCTGCGCGGACCGGATCCATGCGCGCAGGTAGTCGGCGGAGTAGAAGCCCGAGTCCATGTCGGAGAGGAATCCGTCCCGGCGGTACGCCACCCCGATGTTGGCGAGCAGTCGCTCCGCGTAGCCCTCGGGCGTGCCGCCGTCTTCGGCGAAGCGGCCCCAGAAGCCGAGCTCGTGATGGAGCTTGGCGGTGTAGCGGCGGTAGAGCAGCGCTTCGAGGAAGGTTGTCGCCTCCGCGTTCTCGGCCGCCTCGTCCTCTGAGAGCCCGAAGTGCTCCGCGTGCCAGAGCGGCTCGCGCGAGATCGCCTCGAGGATGTACGAGTAGATCTCCGTCAGTGCGTGGTCGCGCGAGAGCCGGCGGAAGGTGTAGGGCAGGGAGGGATCGCAGCCGGCGTAGTGGAGCGCATGGCCCGCCTCGTGGAGAAACGCCTGGTAGTCGTGCAGGCCGCCCTGCGCGCGCGTGATCAGGTGCACGACGCGCGGGGGGTCGGACGCGATCACGCAGGCCCGCGGATTCTTCTGCGGGCGATCGTCGAGGTCGAGGCGGATGTTCGGCTCGCTCTCCACGTCGAAGCCGAGCGCTCGCAGCGTCGCCAGGCAAACCTCCAGCGCGCGCTCCTTGGTGTAGATCGGCTCGAAGGGCGAGAGGCGGCGCATGTACGACGTGTGGCTCGACGTAGGCACCTCCGGCCGGTCCTCTCCGAGCAGCCGGTCGAACCACTTCGCGCGCAGCCGCTCCCACGCCGGCGTGAATTCGTCGCTCGCGGCGGTGAGCACCCGCTCGAGCTCCCGGAGCGAGATGCCCTTGGTCTCTTCGTTCCGCCGAACCGGGTCCGGCTCATCCGATAGCTCGGCGTCGAGCTCCTCGCCCGCCCGCAGGAGCGCCAGCCGCTCGGGGTTGAACGTGGCGTTCAGCCCGCCGTGGAGCTCGCCCAGCTCCTCCCGCTCGCCGTAGTCGTCGAGCACGGCCAACATCGCCTGTGCGGCCCGCAGCGGCAGCTCGTCGCCGTGCCAGGTGACCCGGGCGCCCAGGATCGCGTTCTCGAGCGCGTCCTCGGCCTCGGCGAGCTCGGCGGACACGATCCCGCCCTCGCACGTGTAACGGAGACGGTAGAGCCACTCCCGGTCCTCGTCCCCGGCTTCCTCCTCAGCATCCCGGAGCGCCTGGAGCTGCTCGCGGGTGAAGAGGTCGGCGTAACGCGCGACGATCGCCGCCTGCTCGGAGACCTCCTTCTCGCCGACGCGGACCGCCCTGCCCTCCTCGGACCGTTCGAGCAGGTAGCGCTGGAGGACGCTCTCGTACTCGGTCGGACTGCGAACCGCGGTCGTGCTCACGCTCCAGGCCAGCCTACCTTCGCCCGGCGGCGAGTCGTTCGACCGTCTGGCGCAGCTCGTCGATCGTGAACGGCTTCGGGATCAGCGCATCGGCCTCCGCGCGGAGGAGCTCGCCGCGCTCGGTCGAACCGGTCAGCAGAGCGACGGGCAGCTGTGGACGCTCCCTCCGCAGCTCGGCCAGGAAATCGCGCCCGTCTTCGCCGGCGACGTGGACGTCGAGGAGGACGACGTCGGCGCCCGCTGCCAGCAGCGACCTCGCCTCTCCGATCGTCCCTGCCTCGACGACCGTGTGGCCGTCGAGCTCGAGATTGATGCGACAGAGCAGGCGGATGGTCGGATCGTCGTCTACGACCAGCACGGTGGCCTGGGCGCTCACCGGGGCCGAGTCTACAACGCCGTACCTTGCCCAGCGTGGGATTCGTTTACACCTTGAAAGTGAGAATCCCCGGTCCCCGCACTCACAGCACCTTCGAGGTGCTCCGCGCCTTCGGATCCGCGTTCCCGAAGCCGACCCCGCGCTACCGGCAGCGCGCCTGGAAGGAGTTCCAGCGCGCGCTCGACCCGCTTGCCCCGCCTAGGCCGATGCGCCCTCGGCGGCACGGAGTCGCCTGAGCGAGACCTCCCGGCCGAGCAGCTCCAGGCTCTCGAAGAGCCCCGGCGACACGGTCGAGCCGGTGACGGCGACCCGAATCGGCTGGAAGGCCTTCCGCGGCGGGAGCTCGAGTCGCTCGGCGACCCCCCGCAACGCTTCCTCGATGCGGGGGGCGGTGAAGGGCTCCAACCCCTCGAGCGCCTCGCGGGCCGCCACGACCATGGGGCCGTCGACGGCGGCGGGCTCGGGCTCCTCGAACAGGAACCGGGCGAAGTCCGGGAACTGGTCGAGCCGCGAGATCTTCTCCTGGACGAGCGGAGCCGCCGCCCGCACCCGCCCCTCGTCCCAGTCGATCCCGCGCTCGCGCAGGTAGGCGACCAGCCGGTCGGCGTACTCCGCAGACGGCAGGGCGCGCAGGTGGACGCCGTTGAAGTGCTCGAGCTTCTGGTAGTCGAAGGTCGCCGGGCTGCCGCCCACGCGCTCCAGCGTGAACCGCTCGACGAGCTCCTCGACGGTCATGATCTCGGTCTTCTCGTCGTAGCTCCAGCCGAGCAACGCCAGGTAGTTGACGAGCGCCTCCGGGATGTAGCCCCCGGCGCGGAACTCCTGGACGCCGACTGCGCCGTGCCGCTTCGAGAGCTTGGCGCCGTCCGGCCCGAGCACCATGCCGACGTGCCCGTAGGCGGGGAGCGGCGCGCCCAGGGCCTCGAGGATCCGGATCTGCTTGGGCGTGTTCGAGATGTGGTCGTCCGCCCGGAGCACGTGCGTGATCCCGTCCAGCCAGTCCTCGACCGGCGAGGCGAAGTTGTAGGTGGGCCGGCCGTCGGTGCGGACGATCACGAGATCGTCGAGGTCCTCGTTCGCCCACTCGATCGGGCCGCGAACGAGGTCGTCCCAGGCCGTGACACCCTCCTCGGGCATCCGCATCCTGATCGCGCCCTCGTCCTCGTAGGCCGCTCCGTCCGCGACGAGCCGCCGCGCCTCCGCCTGACAGCGCTCCATCCGGTCGAGCTGGAAGGTCACGGCCCCGTCCCAGTCGAGCCCGAGCCAGCGGAACGAGTCCTGGATCTGCTCGGCCGCCTCGGCCACCTCGCGGTTCGTGTCGGTGTTCTCGATCCGCAGCCGGAACTCCCCGCCCTGGTGCCGCGCGAAGAGCCAGTTGAAGAGGGCCGTCCGGACGCCGCCGATGTGGAGGAAGCCGGTCGGGCTCGGCGCGAATCGGACGATCACGGACACGGAAGTAGGTTATCCCCGTGATCTTCGGCGCCCATTGCTCCGGCGGCGTCAAGGGGGCGCTCGACCGGGCCGTCGAGATCGGCGCCGACGCAGTCCAGATCTTCGCCCAGAGCCCGCGCGCCTGGCGCTACCCGGAGCACGACCCGGCGGTGCTCGAACGGTTCCGCGTCCGCCGTGGGGAGCTCGGGATCGAGGCTGCGCTCGTCCACGCGATGTATCTCGTCAACCTGGCGAGCCCCGACGACGAGATCTACGCCAAGAGCGTCTCCGTGCTTCGCTCCACCGTCGACACCGCGTGCGCGATCGAGGCCGACGTCGTCTTCCACGTCGGCTCGCACCTGGGCGCCGGCTTCGAGGCGGGGCTCGAGCGCGTCGTGCCGGCCGTGGAGCAAGTCCTGGAACGCTGCTCGGATCAGACCTGGCTGCTCGTCGAGAACTCGGCGGGCGCCGGCGGCACGATCGGCCGCTCGCTCGAGGAGCTGGCGACGCTCGTGGAGCGGCTGGGGGCGCATCCAAGGCTCGGGATCTGCCTCGACACGTGCCACCTCTGGGTCTCCGGCTACGACGTCACCGACGCCGGTGAGGTCGACCGCCTACTGCTGGAGGTGGACGAGAGGATCGGGCCGGGCCGGCTGCGGGCGCTGCACGTCAACGACGCGCTGGACGGGCTCGGGTCGAATCGCGACCGCCACGCGAACATCGGCGAGGGCGTGCTCGGGGACCGGCTGGGCGTGATGCTCGGGCACCCGGCGCTGGCGGGGCTGCCGGCCGTGCTCGAGGTGCCGGGCCAGGGCCACGGCCCCGACGCGGCCGAGGTTCAGAAGCTCAGAGACCTTGCGAGACGTGCGCGAAGACGCGGAAGGTCGGGCTCCCGACCGGCAGCTCGTGGAACTCGGGGTTGACGCACCCGAGTTCCCCGCCTCGCTGCTCGTAGCAGCGCTCGACCTCGGTGCGGCACATCGGCAGCGGGTCCCGGTTCGCCTTGATGGCGCCGAAGCCCTCGCGGGTCGCCTCGGCTGCGTGGAGCAGGTCGAGGTCGATCTCGACGGCGTAGACCTTCTGCATGCAGCCGACGTAGGTGTGGCCGAACTCCTCGTACGCGTAGACGAAGGGGCACGCGCGCTCGAGGCAGGCGGAGGGATAGACGACCTTGTCGCAGTGGACGTCGCAGCGCCGGCAGTCGACCTCGTCCTGCGGTCGGAGCGGAAGCTCGGCGACGGCCTTCTGGACGCGCTGCATGTCGGAATTGTGCGAGCGGAAGCTCATGCTGGCAAGTCTTGACAGGGGATGTCCTTCGCGCTAGGCGCTAATCCTCCCCACGCCGCGCGGACGGGCTCCCCGGGCTTAAGGTACGCGGCCGTGATCCGCAGGCTCCTCTGGGCATCGCTCGCTCTGGCGCCGGTGGCGGTCGTTCTCCACTGGGCGCTGCACCTGGGCGGCACGACGGACTTCGTGCTCGCCGCGGCGGCGCTGATTCCGCTCGCCTGGCTGATCGGCGAGGCGACCGAGCACGCGGCGCACCACACCGGCCCGGGCATCGGCGGTTTCCTCAACGCCACCTTCGGCAACGCCCCCGAGCTGATCATCGCGCTCTTCGCCGTGGCGGCCGCCAAGACCGAGGTCGTCCGCGGATCGCTGACCGGAAGCGTGATCGGCAACCTGCTGCTGGTGCTCGGGTTCTCGCTGCTGTTCGGCGGTCGCGGTTCGCTCGACCGGCTCTCCACCTTCGTCTCGCTCGGGCTGGTGGCGGTCGCGACGCTGCTCTTCCTCGTCCCGGCGGTGCCCGCGTTCGGCGAGGAAGATCCCGAGCAACGGCTCTTCGTCTACCTGTCGCTGATCCCCTCGATCCTCCTGCTGATCGTGTATCTCGTGGTGACCTACCTCTCGCTGCGCCGGCATCACGAGCTGCACATGACCGAGGAGCCAGAGGGGGCCGAGGCCTGGTCGTTCAGGCTCGCGCTCGGCGTCCTCGTGGCGGCGACCGTCGCGACGGCGTTCGTGGCCGAGATCGTGGTCGCCACGATCGACGAGTTCGCGGACGGGGCGGGGCTCTCCGACTTCTTCGTCGCAGCGGTGATCGTGGCCATCGTCGGCAATGCGGCGGAGCACGGCGCCGCGGTCGTCGTTGCGGCCAGGGGGAAGATCAGGCTGGCGGCGGAGATAGCGCTCGCGTCGAGCGCGCAGGTCGCCGTGTTCCTGATCCCCGCGGTGGCGCTGATCGCGTGGGCGATCGATCCACTCGCGCTCACGTTCCGGCCGGTTGAGCTCGTCGTGCTCGCCGGCTCGGTCGTCGTCAGCACGATCCTGCTCGCGCAGGGACAGTCGTCCCGGCTGCGCGGCGTCGTCCTGATCGCCGCGTATGTCGTGGCGGCTGTTGCGTTCTTTCTCGCCGGAGACCGCTGAGCTAGGCTGGCGCGGCCCCATGGCTGAACCTGAAACGAACGACCGCGCTGTCGTCTCGGCGCACGAGCTGACGCGCGTCTACGGCGAGGGTGAGACCGCGGTCCATGCGCTCCGGGGCGTGACCCTGGACGTCGAGGGCGGGAAGCTGACGGCCGTCATGGGGCCGTCGGGCTCCGGCAAGTCGACGCTCATGCACCTGCTCGCGGCCCTCGACCGCCCGACCGGCGGAACCGTCACGCTCGCGGGTACGACACTCGGTGAGCTGAGCGACACCGAGATCACGCTGCTGCGCCGCGACCACATCGGCTTCATCTTCCAGTTCTTCAACCTGCTCCCCATGCTGACCGCCGAGGAGAACATCGTCCTGCCCCTGCGGCTGGCCGGCGACAAGCCGGACGAGGGGTTCTTCGACGAACTGCTCGAGAAGGTCGGGCTGCAGGATCGCCGTAAGCACCGCCCGTCGGAGCTGTCGGGCGGGCAGCAGCAGCGCGTGGCGATCGCCCGCGCCCTGGTCACGCGCCCGACCGTGGTCTTCGCCGACGAGCCGACGGGCAACCTCGACTCGAAGACAGGGGGCGAGATCCTCGAGCTGCTCCGCAGCTCGGTGCAGGACTACGGGCAGACGCTCGTCATGGTCACCCACGAGCCGCGCGCCGCCGCCCAGGCCGACCGAGTCCTCTTCCTCGCCGACGGCGCGATCGTCAAGGAGCTGCACGGCGCCGACGAGCACGAAGTGCTCTCGGCGGTGGAAGAGATCGCTCTGAAGTGATCCGCGTCGCGCTTCGGGGGCTCGCCGGCCGCAAGCTCCGGGCGGCGCTCACTGCGCTCGCCGTCGTCCTAGGCGTGGCGATGGTCAGCGGCTCCTATGTCCTGACGGACACGATCGACAAGGCGTTCAACGCGATCTTCGTCGAGTCGTATGCAGGCACGGACGCCGTCGTCAGCGGCAAGGGCGCCGAGATCAGCTTCGAGGGTCAAACCGCCCAGGCACCTCCCATCCCCGAGGACGTGCTCGAGCAGGTGCGCGGAATCGAAGGCGTCGAGTTGGCAACCGGCTCCGTCGCCGACGTCCAGACCAAGTTGCTCAAGCCGGACGGCGAGGCCATAGGGACCGGCGGAGCTCCGGCGCTCGCCTTCGGGATCGAGACCGCACCGGAGTACGCCCGCTTCAACCCGCTCAACATCGTCGACGGGCGCTGGCCCACCGGCCCGGGGGAGGTCGTGATCGACGAGGGAGTGGCCGACGACGAGGAGTTCTCCGTCGGCGACCGGATCGGCGTCGCCGCTCTCGGCCCGGCCGAGGAATTCGAGATCGTCGGGATCGCGAAGTACGGCGGCCTGAGCTCGATCGGCGGCGCCACTTTCGCCATCTTCGACATCCCGACGGCCCAGGCGCTGCTGGACAAGCGGGGGCAGCTCGACACGGTGCAGGCGGCCGCGGAGCCGGGCGTCGCGCCCGAGGATCTCGTCCAGCGGATCGCGGCGGAGCTGGGGCCGTCGGTGACCGTTCGAACCGGAACCGAGCAGGCGGGTGAAGAGTCCGGCGAGATCGCGACCTTCACGAAGATCATCCGCTACTTCCTGCTCACCTTCGCCGGCGTCGCCCTGTTCGTCGGCGCCTTCGTCATCTTCAACACGCTTTCGATCACGGTCGCGCAGCGAACGCGCGAGTTCGCCACGCTGCGAACGATCGGAGCGTCCCGCCGCCAGGTGCTCGGCTCCGTGATCGTCGAGGCGCTCGTGGTCGGCCTGCTCGCGTCGATCGTGGGCCTGTTCTCCGGCCTGGGGCTCGCAGTCGGGCTGAACGCGCTGTTCGTCGCGCTCGACCTGGACCTGCCGCAGACGCAGACGGTCTTCGCGACGAGAACGATCGTCGTTTCGCTGCTCGTCGGAACCGGCGTCACCCTCCTTGCCGGCCTCGCGCCGGCACTGCGCGCGACGCGCGTACCACCGATCGCCGCAGTTCGAGAGGGCGCTGTGCTCCCCCGATCCTTCCTCGCCCGCTACGTGCCTTTCATCGCTGCGGCCACCGTGCTTCTGGCCGTGCTCTCGCTGTCCTACGGGATGCTCTCTGACGACCTCGCAACCGGGAACCGGTTCTTGCTGCTCGGCGTGGGCGTTTTGGCGCTCTTCGTCGGCGTCGCACTGCTGTCGTCCCGGCTCGTTCGGCCGGTGGCGAGTGCGGCGCATCCGATCGGGAAGTGGCTGGTGGTCGTGCTGCTCGCCGTCCTCTACCCGGTCACGCTCGCCTACTGGCTCCTGCGCTTCGGCTTATTCGGGGCAGATGCCTCGGTCGGCCGGCGCGTCGGCGCGTTCCTCGCGGGTGCTGCGCTGGGGGCGCCGCTCCTGCCAATCGTGCTCGTCATGTGGGTGGCCTCGAAGCTGACGCGCTTCACGCCGGAGTGGCCGGTCGACTTCCCGAACGTCCGCCCGGACCCCACGATGAGCGACATCGGCCGCGAGAACGCCCGCCGCAACCCGGGGCGCACGGCCGCCACGGCGGCGGCCCTGATGATCGGCATCGCGCTCGTGACCTTCGTCGGAGTTCTGGCTCAGGGCCTGCGCGTCTCCAACAGCGACGCGATCGAGCGCCAGATTCAGGCCGACTTGATCGTCACCTCCCAGGACGGCTATTCGGAGTTCCCGGCCGCGGTCGGTGACACCGTCGCCGAGATCGAGGCCACTGACGTAGTCAGCAATGTGCGCCAAGAGGTCGCCGAGGTGGCCGGCTCGGCCGGCAACCTCACGGGGCTGGACGGGCGCTCGATCAACGAGGTCTACGACTTCCACTGGGAGGAGGGCTCGGACGAGGTGTTGGCGAGCCTCGGTCGCGAAGGCGCGGTCCTTCCGAACAACGTCGCCGACGACAATGACCTCACCGCCGGCGACACCTTCACGGTGCGCTCGACGGATAACCGGACGAAGGAGTTCGTCGTGCGCGGCATCTACGACGGGAGCCCGTTCTATCCACTGCTCGGCAGCGCGAGCATCTCCCAGGAGGCCTTCGACGATCTCTACGACCGGCCGCGCAACCGCTTCACGCTCGTGAATGTGCCCGGCGACCCGAGCGACGCGCAAAAGGCCAGGCTCGAGGCGGCTCTCGAGGGCTTTCCCGACACGCGTGTCCAGACGCGCCAGGAGTGGATCGACAAGGAGGACCGCGAGATCGGCCGGTTCCTGCTCCTGTTGTACGTCCTGCTCGCGCTTTCGGTGGTCATCAGCCTCTTCGGCATGGTGAACACGCTCGCGCTGTCGGTGTTCGAGCGGACGCGCGAGCTCGGCATGCTGCGTGCAGTCGGCACGACGAGGCGCCAGGTGCGCCGGATGATCCGGCACGAGAGCGTGATCACCGCCCTCATCGGCACGGCACTCGGCCTGCCGCTCGGCATCTTCCTCGCGCTCCTCGTAACGCGGGCGCTCTCGCAGTACGACCTCCAGTTCGCGATCCCGACCACCTCGTTGATCGTCTTCGTCGTCGTCGCCGCGATCGCCGGGGTCGTGGCGGCGATCCTGCCCGCCCGCCGCGCCGCGCGGCTGCGGGTGCTCGAGGCGCTGCAGTACGAGTGAACGCTTCACTAGGTACACGCGTCTAGCCCGGGAAACCCACCTCCCTCCCCGTTGGCTCGAGCCTAGCCCTCAACCAGTCACGCGTGGGACACCGATCCGTGCCGGAAGTGCACCTGCGGCCGAGACGCCGGACTACTTCAGGTCGATGTCGACCCCGAAGAGGATCAGCGGCCAGATCAGTACGGCAATCACGGCCTCACCGACCCGCTTCAGCGTCCCGAGGTTGTCGAAGTAGTCGTTGATCGCCGCAACCACGATGCCGGCGATCAGGTAGATCCCACCGAGGGAAGTTACGCGCACGGCCTGCCTCCTTTCCGGATCTCAGGAACGGGAAACCGGCACGGCGGCGAGCGCCGCCGGAATCGACTCGATCGCGCGCTCGACGTCCGCGTCCTCGACGCCCAGGTACGTGGCGAGCCTGAGCACCCCGGGCCGGAGCACGCCCGCGAGCACGCCGGACTCCTCGAGGCGTCGCCGCGCCTCCCCCACCGCGAGCCCCAGCGGGCCGACCTCGAGCGCGACAAAATTCGTCTCGACGGTCGCGGGGTCGACTGGGAGCCCGGCCGCGGCGAGCCCCTCGGCCAGCCGCCGCGCGCGCCTGTGATCGTCCGCGAGCCGATCGACGTTGTGCTCGAGAGCGAAGAGCGCCGCTGCCGCGACGACCCCAGCCTGGCGCATCGCGCCGCCGAACAGGAACTTGCCGCCCCAGGCCTCCTCGATCCGCTCCGCGGAACCGGCAAGCACGGCACCGAGCGGGCAGCCGAGGCCCTTCGAGAAGCAGATGGTGACCAGGTCGCAGAGCTCGCCGAACCGCGCGGCCGGCACGCCGCTCGCGACCGCTGCGTTGAAGAGCCGCGCGCCGTCGAGGTGAACCGCGAGCCCGAGCCCGCGCGCCGTCGCGACGACCTCCTCGAAGTCTGCCAGCGGCCAGACGCGGCCACCGGAGCTGCGGTGGTTGTTCTCCAGGACGAGAACGCTCCCCGGCTCGAGGTCGCCGGCCGCGTCCAGCTCGTGGAGCTGAGCGGACGTGATCCGCCCGGCCCTCGCCGGGAGACCGCGCATGACGAGGCCGGAGTGGATCGCCGGCCCGCCGGCCTCGTAGACCAGCACGTGCGTCCGCTCCTCGGCCACGAGCAGCCCGCCCGGCCGGCTGAGCACCCGGAGCGCGATCTGGTTCGCCATCGTCGCGGTGGGCAGGAAGAGGGCCGCCTCGTGCCCGAGCAGATCCGCCGCACGCGCCTGGAGCGCGTTGACGGTCGGGTCCTCGCGCAGCTGCTCGTCGCCCACCTCGGCGGCGGCCATCGCGGCCAGCATCTCCGGGCTGGGGCGGCTCGCCGTGTCCGAGCGGAGGTCGATCACGCGGCGGCGACGCGCTCGAGGGCGGGCGGGAAGCGCGCCAGAACCCACTCCGCATCGAGCGGCACGCGAGCGTACGGCTTGCCGTCGACGAGCACGAAGTCACCGGTGCGGGGATCCATCGGCAGCCGCGACTCGATCGGGAAGTAGCGGTTGTGGCGGTCGATCACGTCGTTCACCTCGACGAAGTTCCACCGCTCCGCGCGGGCAAGCCAGCGGCGCGCGAACGCGGCGGCGTCGCCCCGGCACTCGCCGGCGAGCCGTTCCCACTCCTCCGCCAGGCGCCGCTCGTGCCAGAGGGTCAGCTCGTGCAGCTCGCGCAGGCGCTGCATGTAAGGAAGCGGGCCTCCGAGCGACGTGACGTACCCCGCCACGTCGGGACGGAAGTTGCGCAGCCTCCGCCGCAGCGGCCTGCCCTTGAGCGGGCTGCCGTCGAGATCCTCGTGCAGCGCGTCGCGCTCGGCACGAGAGCGGAGCGTTCCGTCACGCACGCCCCACTCGCCGAGAATCTGCTCTCGCTCCCAACGCTCCATTCAGCGAATTGTGCCCACGTCCGAGCCACCCGGCTCAGCGGCGCCGCCTCCGGCGCGGAAGGATCACCGACCACTTCGGATAGTCCGCGGGCACGCCGGCGCCCCGGGCGCGTGCGAGCAGAACGCGGCCGAGCAAGGCGCGTTCCTCCTCGTCGAGCTGCTCGCCGAAGCGCTCGATCGCGGCGACGAGCTCCGCGCCCTCGTGCTCCTCCGCGAGCTTCCCCACTCGTGACTCCAGCGCCGCCCGCGTCCACTCCACGCCGGCGATTATCGCCACCCCAGGTCGCGAGCCGCTACACGCCCTTCGGAGCCACGACCCCCGCGGCCACGGTGGGCTCGGCCGCGAGGTCGGGATGCTCCTCGAAGCCGTACTTGACCACTGCCCGCTTCGCCGCCTTCACCTCGTCGAGCCGGCCGACGGGACGGCCGTGCGGCGCGCCCTTGACCTCCTCGGGGCTCTCCGCCGCCTCGCGCGCGATCGCGATCATCGCGTCGACGAAGGCGTCGAGCGTCTCCTTGGCCTCGGTCTCCGTCGGCTCGATCATCAGCGCCTCGGGGACGACGAGCGGGAAGTAGATCGTCGGCGGGTGGAAGCCGTAGTCCATCAGCCGCTTGGCGACGTCAAGAGCGGTCACACCGTGCTCGCGCTTGAGCCGGCGGGCCGAGAGCACGAACTCGTGCATGCAGAGCCGGTCATAAGGAAGCTCGTACGCCTCGCGCAGCCGGGCCAGCAGGTAGTTCGCGTTGAGGACGGCTACCTCGGACATCTCGCGCAGCTCCGGCCCCCAGGAGCGGATGAAGGCGTAGGAGCGGACGAAGACGCCAAAGGGCCCGGCGAACCCCCGCACCTTGCCGATCGACTTCGGCCGGTCGTGGTCGAAGCGGAACCGGTCGCCGTCGCGAACGATCGCCGGCACCGGCAGATACGGCTCCAGCACGTCGCGCACCGCGATCGGGCCGCCGCCGGGCCCGCCGCCGCCGTGCGGCTGGGAGAAGGTCTTGTGCAGGTTGATGTGGACGATGTCGAAGCCCATGTCGCCGGGCCGGGAGATGCCGCAGACGGCGTTGAGGTTCGCGCCGTCGTAGTACATGAGCGCGCCGGCGCCGTGGAAGATGTCGCGGATCTCCTCGATGTTCTCGTCGAAGAGGCCGAGCGTGGAAGGGTTCGTCAGCATCAGGCCGGCCGTCGTCTCGTCCACCTTGCCGCGCAGGTCGGCGACGTCGACGTTGCCCCGGGCGTCCGTCTTCACGCCCACGAGCTCGTAGCCGGCCATCGTCACCGAGGCCGGGTTGGTGCCGTGCGCGGTGTCCGAGGTGACGACGCGACGGCGCTGGCCGCCCTCCCCGCGGTCCTCGAAGTAGGCCCGCATCAGCAGCAGCCCGGTCAGCTCGCCCTGGGAGCCGGCCGCCGGCTGGAGCGACACGGCGTGCAGGCCGGTCACCTCCGCGAGGATCTCCTGGAGGCGCCACATCAGCTCGAGCGCGCCCTGCGCTCCGTCCTCCTCCTGCAGCGGATGCAGGTCGCGAAAGCCCGGGAGACCGACCACGCGCTCGTTGACGCGCGGGTTGTACTTCATCGTGCACGAGCCGAGCGGATAGAAGCCCGTGTCGATCCCGAAGTTTCGCGTCGAGAGCTCGGTGAAGTGGCGCAGCAGCTCCGGTTCGGCGACTTCGGGCAGGCGCGGCGGCCGCCGGCGCGCGAGCTCGGCGGGAACCTCGGCGCGGGGAAGATCCGGCCGCGGCAGGCGAGAGGCTCGGCGGCCCGGGCTCGACTTCTCGTAGATCAGCTTCACGCGGCGAGCACCTCGGCGAGCCGGTCGATCTCCTCGGGCGTGCGCCTCTCCGTCACCGCGACGAGCAGCGCGTCGTCCATCCCCTGGTAGTCGCGTCCGAGCGCGTAACCCGGGTGGATGCCCTGGGCGCGAGCCTCGCGGATCACGTCCTGCGCCGGCCTCCCCACCCGCACGACGACCTCCTTGAACGAAGTCCGCGCGGGGAACGCCGCGGGTAGCCGCTCCCGCGCGTAGGCCGCCAGCGCCATGCAGGTCTCCCCCAGCTCGCGCAGGCCCTGCGGGCCGAGCCAGCAGAGGTGGACGAGCCCGGCCAGGGCGAGCAGCGTCTGGTTGGTCGTGATGTTCGAGGTCGCCTTCTCGCGCCGGATGTGCTGCTCGCGCGTCTGCAGCGTGAGCACGAAGCCGCGCCGGCCCTCGGAGTCGGTCGTCTCGCCGATGATGCGCCCGGGCATCCGGCGCGTGAGCTCCGCCTTGCCGGCGAGGAAGCCGTAGTGCGGGCCGCCGAAGGACTGGTAGTTGCCGGCGCTCTGGCCCTCGCCGAGCGCGAGGTCGCAGCCGTACTCGCCGGGCGCCTCGAGCACGCCGAGCGAGACGAGGTCAACGTGGGCGGCGACGAGCGCGCCTCCGTCCGAACCCGCGGCGGCCAACTCGGGCGCCTGCTCCAGGCAGCCGAAGAAGTTCGGGTGCTGGAAGAGCACGAGCGCGGCGTCCGCGGCGGCCGCTCGCAGCTCGTCGGGATCGGTGACGCCTTCGCGGTGCGCGACCTCGACCACCTCGAGCCCGAAGCCGGGCGCATAGGTCTTCACGACCTGGCGAACCTGGGGGCTCGTCGCCTCGGTGACCACGACCTTCGTCCTCCCCGTCACGTGCTTGGCGACGTAGCAGGCGTCGGCTGCGACGGTGGTGCCGTCGTAGCCGGAGGCATTCGCGACGTCCATCCCCGTCAGCTCGCAGATCGCCGTCTGATACTCGAAGATCGCCTGCAGCACGCCCTGGCTGAGCTCCGGCTGATACGGCGTGTAGGCGGTCAGGAACTCGCCGCGCTGGAGGACGGCGTCGACGACGGCGGGGACGTAGTGGTCGTAGACGCCCGCGCCGAGGAAGGAGAGCTCGCGCGAGGTGTCGGCGTTGCGCGCGGCGAGCTCCTCGAGGTGCGCGACGAGCTCGTGCTCGGAGAGCGCCGGCTCCAGGTCGAGCTCACGGCCGAAGCGCACGCCGGGCGGGATGTCGCGGAAGAGCTCCTCGACGGAGGACACGCCGATTGCCCCGAGCATCTCCTCGAGGTCGCGCTCGGTCAGCGAGAGGTACGGGTGCACGACTTAGAGGTCGGCGACGTGCTGCCGGTAGGCGGCCGCATCGAGCAGGCCCTCGGTCTCCGAAGAGTCGTTGAGGCGAATCCGGACCAGCCAGCCGTCGCCGTAAGGGTCCTCGTTGACCGTCTCGGGTGCCTCGACCGCGCGCTGGTTCACCTCGACGATCTCGCCCGACAGCGGCGAGATCAGCTCCGAGACGGCCTTGACCGACTCGACCTCCCCGTAGGAGCCGTCCTTGGCGATCGTCGCGCCGGCCTCGGGCGGCTCGTAGTGGACGAGCTCCCCGAGCGAGTCCTGCGCGTACCACGTGATCCCCAGCGTCGCCTCGCCGTCCTCGAGGCGGGCCCAGTCGTGCTCTCGGTGGTACAGGAGGTTCTCCGGGTAGCTCTCGGCAGCCGGCACCTAGCTCTCCTCTCGCTTGTAGATCGGCTTGGGGACGACGCGCGCCTGGCGGTGACGCCCGCGGACGTCGACGGTCAGCTCCGTGCCCGGTTCGGCAAGCGCGGCCGGGACGTAGCCCAGCCCGATGCCCGCGTCGAGCATCGGCGAGTGCGAGCCGGAGGTGACGCGGCCGCACTCGACGAACGCCATGCCCTGCCGCGGAACGGCCTTCTCCTCCATCACGAAGGCGACCAGCCGCTCCGCCGGGCCGTCGGCCTTGATCCGGCGGAGCTCCCCGGCGCCCGTGAACTCCTTGTCGAGCGCGCACAGCCAGCCGAGCCCGGCGGAGATCGCGTCCGTGTCGGGGCCGATGTCGTTTCCGTGCAGCGGGTAGCAGACCTCGAGCCGGAGGGTGTCCCGCGCGCCGAGCCCGCAGGGCTTCACGCCGCGCTCGAGCACCGCGTCCCAGAGGCGGACCGCGTCCTCGGCCATGCAGAGGAGCTCGCAGCCCTCCTCGCCCGTGTAGCCGGTGCGGTTGACCATCGCCGCGACGCCACCGACCTCGCCCTCGGCGAACGTGAACGGCTTCGCCGGCGGTAGGCCGAGCCGCTCGATCGCGCGCGGCCCCTGCACCGCGAGCAGCGCATACTCGGCCGAGCGGTCGCTGACCTCGCTGCCGCGGATCTCCCGTTCCTTCAGCCACGCGAAGTCCGCGGCGGCGTTGGCCGCGTTGACGACGAGCAGAAAGCGGAACGGATCGAGCTCGTAGACGATCAGGTCGTCTACGATGCCGCCGCGCTCGTTCGTGAGCAGCGTGTACTGCGCTCGGCCCGGGCCGATCTTGTCCAGGTCGTTGGAGAGCAGCGACTGCAGAAGCTCGCGCGCGTGTGGGCCTTCGACCTCCACCTCCCCCATGTGGCTGACGTCGAAGACGCCGGCATCGGTGCGGACCGCCCGGTGCTCCTCGATCACGCCCTCGTACTGGACTGGCATGTCCCAGCCCGCGAAGGGCACAAGCCGCGCGCCGGCCTCGACGTGACGGTCGTGCAGCGGCGTTCGCTGGAGGATCTGCATCCCTGGCGATGCTAATCGGCGTAGAACGGGACCGCCCCGGTCAAGAAGCCTTGGCCGGGGCGGCGGACCGGGTCGTAGGGCCGGTCTCGAAACGAGCCGGCCCCGAGGGCACGACCGCTCCCTACCTCAATCCGGAAAGCTTCAAACCTCCGCCGCGAGGAGATCGACGACCCGCTCCTCGCCGGTGGCGTAGTCGCCGCCGAGCGCGGCCTCGAGCTTCGCGCGCAACTCACCCGACGCGAGCAGCTCCTCGGCGATGTCGGCGCCGCCGACCAGCTCACCGCGGACGAAGAGCTGCGGAATCGTCGGCCAGCCCGAGACCTCGGAGAGCTCCTGGCGGATGCGCGGGTCGGGGAGGATGTCCACCGCCGTCACCGGCGCGCCGAGCGACCGCAACGCGTCGAGCGCCCGTTGCGAGTTGCCGCACATCACGAAGCTCGGCGTGCCCTTCATAAAGAGCGCCACCGGCTCCTCGTCGATCAGGTGCTTGATCTTCTCGCGCAGCTCCGTCATGCCGCCGTCCTCTCTCTGGTCGTGATCCGCAACTCGTGAATCGTGCCGTCGGCGAGCGGCTCCGCCAGCGCCTCGTAGACCAGCTTGTGCTGGTCGACCAGGCCGAGCCCGGCGAAACGCGGGCTGGCGACCGTCACGTGGTAGTGGTCGCCCCCGCCCGTGCGATCGCGGACGTCGAGCTCGGCGCCCGGAAAGGCGCGCTCGAGCAGCGATCGCAGCGTTTCGACGGCCACGCCGCCGATCGTAGCTACTAGGTCTCTTCGCGCAGGAAGGACGGGATGTCGATCTCGTCCTCCCCAAGGCGATCGGCGCGAACGCCGGCGGTCACCGGGCTCTCCCGCCGGCGGCGGCCGCGGCGGTCGCCGAACCCGGTCGCGATCACCGTGACGCGCACCTGGTCGCCGAGCGACTCGTCGATGACGGCGCCGAAGATCACGTTCGCGTTCTGGTCGGCCGCGCCCGTAACGACCTCTGCGGCCTCGTTGACCTCGAAGAGCCCGATGTCGGACGGGCCCGTGACGTTCAGGAGGATGCCCGTGGCGCCGTCCACCGAGGACTCGAGCAGCGGCGAGGAGACGGCCATGCGAGCCGCCTCGGCCGCTCGGCTCTCGCCGGAGGCGACGCCGATGCCCATCAGCGCCGAGCCGGCGTCACGCATGATCGTGCGCACGTCGGCGAAGTCGAGGTTGACGAGCCCGGGGATCGTGATCAGGTCGGTGATCCCCTGCACGCCCTGGCGGAGGACGTCGTCGGCGAGCTTGAAAGCCTCGACGATCGAGGTCTTCTTCTCGACCACCTCGAGCAGACGGTCGTTCTCGATGACGATCAAAGTGTCGACGCGCTCGCGGAGCTGCTCGATCCCACGCTCGGCCTGCTCCTGGCGGGTCCGGCCCTCGAAGGCGAACGGCCTCGTGACGACGCCGACCGTCAAGGCGCCCAGCTCGCGCGCGATCTCGGCCGCGATCGGCGCGGCGCCGGTGCCCGTGCCACCACCCTTGCCGGCGGTGACGAAGACCATGTCCGCCCCCTTGAGCGCTTCCTTCAGGTCGTCCCGGCTCTCCTGTGCGGCCGCCTCGCCGACAGCTGGATCGGCGCCGGCTCCCAGCCCGCGCGTCTTCTGCGTCCCGATCTGGAGCTTCACGTCCGCATCGCACATCAGCAGCGCCTGCGCGTCGGTGTTGACGGCGATGAACTCGACCCCGGCGAGACCGGCGTCCACCATCCGGTTCACGGCATTGGTGCCGCCGCCGCCGACGCCGATGACCTTGATCACAGCGAGGTAGTTGCTGGACGCGTCTCTCATCTGATCTCAGTCTCCAGTCGAGGTTTGGGGAGGTCGAGCCTCCACAACAGCCTGAGGGTACGCGCGCTTGCCTTCCCTGTCAACGGGATAGGCGTGCCTCCAGGGCCGATCAACTCTCAACCTCCACCTCAGAGTTGAGGGTTGCGCCGGCGACCGGCCGCTCGGCGACGCTGACGTCGAGGTACAGCTCGGAGCCGTCCAGAAGCGGCAGGACCCGCCGCGCGACGGCGAGCTTCAGCGGCAGATCGACGGCCGCGCCGAGGCGCAGCTCGAACCCGGATGCGAGCACGAGTGCGAGCTCCCCGTTCTGCGAGCGCACGGTGCGCACCCGGGCGGGCAGACCCTCCGAGTCGAGCGCTTCGAGGGCGAGGATCGTCTCCCGGAGATCGCCTTCCGCCAGCATCGCCCCACGCTCGACGGCGAGCGTCTTGGGCACCCAGAGGCGCGGGAGCTTCGGATGCGTGCCCTGCGGCAGCTCGCGGACGACCCTGCCCCGCACCGACAGGAGCCATGACTCGGCGCCTCGCCGCAGCACGGCAGCGGGCCGCTCGGGGACGACCGCGATCACGAGCTCGTGGGGGAAGGCGCGGTCGAGGCTCGCCGACTGCACCGCCGAGTGGGATTCGACGCGAGCGAGGACGTCGCCGCTGTCGATCGACACGAGGCTCAGGCCGACCACGTCCTCGAGCTCGCGCTCCAGCGCCCGGGCCAGGCCCTTGGAGGCTCCTTCCACCCGGATGTCCGCCACTGCGAAGACCGAGGTCTCCCGGGCGACGCCGTAGAGAGCAGCGGCGAGCGCCAGGAGGGCGAAGCCGGCGAGGAGCGAGCGGCCCGAGGGCGCCGCCGCGGCAAGCCGCGGGCCGCGGGGCCGCGCCGGGAGGGCGGCCGCCTTTGCGCGTGTCCTTGCCACCCGGCGTTCTTCGCCGGTGGCCGGGCCTTTCCTAGTCCTCCGGTAGCTCGAGCGCTCCCAGGAACTGGACCTCGTGCTCGAGCGCGACGCCGTATTGCTCCCGGGCGCGGCGACGGGCCTCGACCATGAGCGCGACCGCGTCCGCCGAGCGCGCGCCGCCGGCGTTCTCGATGAAGTTCGCATGCTTCGGCGAGATGACCGCCCCGCCGATCCGGTGGCCCTTCAGCCCGCAGGCCTCGAGCATCCGCCCCGCCGTCAAGTCGTGGTCCGGGTTCTTGAAGACGCTCCCGAACGTCCGCCGGTTGGTCGGTTGGGCCGCCTTCCGCAGCGCGTTCAGCTCCCCGACCCGCGCCTTGATCGTCCCGGGATCACCGGGCGCGAGCGCGAACTCCACCTCGGCGACGACCTGGCCGGGCGCGAGGTTCGAGCGGCGGTAGCCCAGGCCGAGCTCGTCCGGCGTCCGCCAGTGGGATCCGCTCTCGTCGGCGACGAGCGCTCGCCGGAGGACGGAGGCCCAGTCGGAGCCGTAGGCGCCTGCGTTCATGCGCACCCCGCCGCCGGCCGTGCCGGGGATCGCACACGCGAACTCGAAGCCGGCGAGCCCGGCGTTGCGGGCGGCGTGGAGGGCGACGGCGTTGGCCGCCCCGCCCCCGGCGACGAGCTCTCCAGCGCCGGTCGAGACGGCGGCCAGCTCCCCCGCGAGCCGCAGCACGAGGGCATCCACGCCCTCGTCGGCGACGAGCAGGTTCGAGCCGAGGCCGACGACTCCGACCGGCAGCCCTTCGGCCGCCGCCAGCCGGAGCGCCTCCTCGAGCTCGGGAAGGGTCTCCGGGCGCGCGAAGCGCCGCGCCGGGCCCCCGGTGCCGAGGGTGGTCAGCCGCGCGAGCTCGACACCCGCCTCGACGATCATCCGAGCTCCTCGAGGATGAGCGGCACCGCGCGGTCGACGTCCCCCGCCCCGACGGTCAGCACCGCGTCGCCGGGCCGGGCCCGCCGCGCCAGCAGCCTCGCCGCGTCCTCGAGCTCGGGCGCCCAGCCGACGGCCATCCCGGGCCGCGCCTCCGCGACCGCTTCGGCGACGAGCCTGCCGCTGACACCCTCGATCGGCTCCTCGCGCGCCTCGTAGATGTCCGTCACCCAGACCGCGTCGGCCGAGGAGAGCGCCTGCCCGAACTCGCGGGCGAGGTGACGGGTGCGCGAGTACAGATGCGGCTGGAAGAGGACGAGCACGCGCCCGGCGCCCAGGTCCCGCGCGGCCGCGATGCCCGCCTCGATCTCCGCCGGATGGTGCGCGTAGTCGTCGTAGACGGCGACGCCGCCGGCCTCGCCGCGCCGCTCGAAGCGCCTTGCCGTGCCGGTGAACCCGGCCAGGGCGGCGGCGGCTTCAGCGCGGTCGACGCCCGCGAGCTCGAGCGCCGCGAGCGCGGTCGCCGCGTTTCGCCGGTTGTGCTCGCCTGGCAGCGCGAGCGGGCCCTCGAACGGCGGAGCGTCCTCGCCGCGCACCGCCGCCGGCGCAGCGTCGAGCCAGCGTTCGAACTCCCGCTCGAGCTCGGGTCGTGAGGCGAAGGTCGTGTGGTGGTCGAGGTCGACGTTGGTCACGACGGCGATCCGGGGGCGCAGCGCGAAGACGGTGCGGTCGGACTCGTCGCCTTCGACGACGAGCCAGCCCTCGCCCGCCCGCGCGTTGCCGCCGAGCTGCGGCACGTCGGCCCCGATCAGGAAGGCGGGATCGTTTCCGAGCCGGTCGAGCGCGAACGCGATCATCGCCGCCGTCGTTCCCTTCCCGTGCGCGCCGCCGACCACGATCGCCTCCTGCGACGAGACCAGCTCGGCGAGGAAGCCGGCGCGGCTGGTGCCCTCGATCCGCCCGGCGTACGCGGTCGAGACCACGACCTCCCAGCCCTCCGGCGCGGTGGGCGCCGCCGAGAGCTCGACCTGAATGCCGTCGAGGTGCCGGAGGTACGGCGTCTCGACCCGGTCCCAACCGCCGACCTCCGCGCCCCACGCGCGGGCAAGGGCCGCGTAGGCGGACAGCCCGGCGCCGCCGACGCCGACGAACCAGATGCGCCTACCGGCGAGCGGCTTCCTGGGCAAGGTCGATCAGCTCCTCGGCGATCGCGCGCGCGGCGTCGGGGCGGGCGGCCTCGCGCATCGAGGCCGCCATGTGCTCGCGCCGCGGCCCGTCGCCCAGGAGCGAGCGGACGAGCTCCGGGGCGCGACCGAGTTCGGTCTCCGGGACGACGATGGCGCCGCCGGCGGCCGCGAAGTAGAGCGCGTTCTTCGTCTGGTGGTCGGCGGTCACGTTCGGCGACGGGACGAGGACTGCCGGGAGGCCCGCCGCGGCGAGCTCCCACACGGAGCCGCCCGCGCGCGCGAGCACGACATCGGCCGCGCCCAGAGCAGCGCCGAGCTCGGGCAGCGACGGGAAGAGCTTGTAGTCGCCCTGGTGGACGCGCGACCGCAACCGGTCGTAGTAGCGCTCGCCGCAGATGTGGACGACGGCGGGCCCGTGCGCGCCGAACGCCTCGACCGCGAGCTCGTTGAGCGCCTGGGACCCCTGGCTGCCGCCGAAGACGAGCAGGACGGGCCTGTCCGCGGGCAAGCCGAGCTTCCGGCGGGCCTCCTCCCGCGGCTGCGCGCGCGAGCCCGCGGGAATCGGCCGCCCGGTGACCCGATAGCGCGGCCCGCTCCGGCCGGGAATCGGGAACGAGAGAAAGATCCGGTCGGCGAACGGGGCGGCGAGCCGGTTGGCCAGGCCGAAGTGCGCGTCGGCCTCGGTAAGCGCAGCCGGGAGCCGCGCGAGCGCGGCGGCCAGCACCATCGGGCCTGCGACGTAGCCGCCGGCCCCGAGCACCACGTGCGGGCGGCGGCGGCGAATGATGCGAGCGCAGGCGACCGGCGCCTTCGCGGTGCGCGCGAGCGCCAGGGCGAGGGCGGGGCCTGGCCGGCGCGGGATCCCGGAGACGCGGAAGAGGTCGAGCTCGAAGCCCGCTTCAGGAACGAGCCGCGCCTCGGCGCGCCCCGGCGACCCGGCGAAGGTCGTCCGCACGCCCTGCTCGCGCAGCGCCTCCGCGATTGCGAGCGCGGGCAGCACGTGGCCGGCCGTCCCCCCGGCTGCGATCAGGCACCGAAGCTCTCGCGCGCGCTCCATTGGCAGCGATGTTAAGGAGGATCCCGACTGAAGCGAGCTGGACGACGAGATTCGACCCGCCGTAGGAGACGAACGGAAGCGGGATTCCAGTCAGCGGGGCGAGCGCGAGCACGGCCGCCAGGTTGATCGCAGCCTGGCCGCAAACGAGGATCACGAGCCCAGCGGCGAGACGTTTGCCGAACGGGTCCTTGCAGGCGATCGCCACGCGCAGGCCGGCGTAGGCGAAGGTCGCGTAGGCGAGGATCACGGCCCCCGTTCCGACGAGGCCCACCTCCTCGCCGACGATGGCGAAGATCATGTCCGTGCGGGCCTCGGGGAGGTAGAAGATCTTCTGGACGCCCTGGCCGAGGCCCTCGCCGAGGATGCCCCCCGAGCCGAAGGCGATCAGTGCCTGCACGATCTGGAACCCCGTCCCCTGGGGATCGTTCCACGGGTCGAGGAAGCTGAAGAAGCGCTCCCGCCGGTAGGGCTCGACCCAGATCGCCGCCATTCCCAGCACGCCCATGATCCCTCCCCCGAGCGCGAGCGTCGGGAAGGGCACGCCGGAGACGAGCAGCACGGCGAAGAGCATCACAACGATCGAGATCGCCGTGCCGAGGTCGGGCTCGAGCAGGATCAGGAAGCAGAAGAGGCCGGCGACGAGGCCGATCGGCTTCGCGAGCTCGGCGAGGTTCTGCGGCGGCTTGCGGCGAGCGAGATGGTTCGCGGCCCAGATCGCGAGCGCCAGCTTCGCCAGCTCGGAAGGCTGGAACGTCGCGGGGCCGATCGTCAGCCACCGCTTTGCTCCGTTCACCGCGGGCGCGAACAGCACGAGCGTGCAGAGGGCGAGGCTGAGGACCAGCAGCGCGGGCGCCAGGACGCGCAGCGCGCGGAAGTCGACCCGCGAGGCCACGAGCATCAACGCGATCCCCAGCACGGCGTAGACGCCCTGCCGCTTGAGGTAGTAGCTCGGGTCGCTCTCCCCCAGCGCCGCCTGCGCGGACGTGGCGCTGTAGACCATGACGAGTCCGAAGGCAACGAGGGCGAGCGTCACCAGGACGAGGACCTGAGCCTCGACTTTTCCCTTCACACCCCCAAGGTTCGTACGAGCTGCCGGAAGTCCTCGCCCCGCTGCTCGAAGCTCTCGAACTGGTCGAAGCTCGCGCACGCGGGCGAGAGGAGAACGACGTCGCCGGGCTCGGCGGCCGCGGAAGCCGCGGCCACGGCGCGCTCGAGGTCTCCGGCGCGGTCGAAGCTCACGCCGGCGCGTTCGAGCGCGTCGGCGAGGTCCTCGGCCGCCTCGCCGATCAGGTACGCCGCCCGCACGTTCGGCCCGATCGCGGCCGCCAGCGGCTCGAAGCTCTCGCCCTTGGCCCGGCCGCCGAGGATGAGGTGGACGGGCTCGTCCGCGTAGGCGGCGAGCGCGGCCTTGACGGCGAAGACGTTGGTCGCGATCGAGTCGTTGACGTAGGTGACGCCGGCCACTTCCCCGACCTCTTCGAGCCGATGCTCGACACCGGCGAAAGTCTCGAGAGCGTGCGCGATGGTCTCGTCCGCGATCCCCGCGGCGCGCGCGGCCGCGGTCGCGGCAGCCGCGTTCGCGCGGTTGTGGAGCCCGCGCAGCCTCGGCTCGGCCGGCAGCGGATCGTCCGCGGCGAACTCCACCCGTCGTGCCGCGCCCGGCACGGGGCCGAAGCCGCGCGGGACGACGGCGACGTCGTCCGCGGTCTGGCGCTCGAAGATCCGGAGCTTCGCCGCGCGGTAGGCCTCGAACGTGCCGTGCCGGTCGAGGTGGTCCGGCTCGACGTTGAGCAGCACCGCGATCCGGGGAGCGAAGGTCTCGACGTGTTCGAGCTGGAAGCTCGAGAGCTCGCAGACGACGAGGACGCCCGGCTCGACCGCGCCGTCGAGCGCGCAGAGGGCGAGGCCGATGTTCCCCGCCGCGGGCGCGCCGGTGATCTCGGCAAGGAGCGCTGTGGTCGTCGTCTTCCCCTTGGTGCCGGTGGTCCCGAGGATCGGGTTGGGGAGGATCCGGAAGCCGAGCTCGACGTCGCTCCAGATCGGGATCCCGCGCTCGCGCGCCGCGGCGGCGAGCGGCGCTTCGTTGGGGACGCCGCCGCTCTTGACGACGACGTCCACGCCGGCCAGCAACTCCAGATCCTCGTCGTTGCCCAGTCGCCGGTCGGCCTCGACGACGCCCACCCCGCGCCGCCTGAGCGCGGCGGCCGCGGCGGTGCCCTGGCGGGCGAGGCCGAGCACGAGGGGTCGCTGCGGTAGGTCAGTCAGTGCGACCGTTGAAGAAGTCGGAGAAGTAGCGGTAGTAGAGCGCGAAGCCGGCGGCGCAGAGGATCCCGGTGACGATCCAGAAGCGCACCATGATCTTGGTGTCCGACCAGGCCTTCATCTCGAAGTGGTGGTGGATGGGGGCCATCAGGAGGATACGGCGCCCCGTGTACTTGAAGCCGACCACCTGCAGCATCACGGAGAGCGCCTCGATCACGAAGATCCCGCCGATCAGCAGCAGCAGGATCTCGGCCTTGAGCATGAGCGCGAAGGCGCCGAGCGCGCCGCCGATCGCGAAGGCGCCGGTGTCGCCCATGATCACCTCGGCGGGCGACGCGTTGTACCAGAGGAACCCGATCGCAGCCCCGATCAGCGCGCCGCCGAGGATCGCCAGGTCGAGGTGCGGGATGCTCTGGACGCTGCCGAAGCCGGGCTGGCCGCTCCGGATGAAGGTGAAGACGCTCATCACCGTGACGGTGAAGACGGCGATGATCCCCGTCCCGGCGGCGAGCCCGTCGATCCCGTCGGCCAGGTTGACGCCGTTGGCCGCGCCGGCGATGACGAAGAAGACGAGGCCGTACCAGACGGGCCCGAGCGGGATCGAGAAGTCGAGGACGGGCACGTAGACGTCGGTGCTGAGGCCGACATGGTGGGCCAGATAGCCCACGACCGCGGCCACCGCGGCGAGCAGGACCAGCTTCCAGCGGCCGCGCAGGCCGAGCGAGCGCCGGTGCGTGAGCTTGATGTAGTCGTCGAAGAAGCCGATCAGGCCGCAGGCGACGGTGGCGAAGAGCACGGTGAGGGCGGCCGTCGTGTAGCGCGAGAGCGCCAGGAAGGCGAGGGTGGCCGCGAGCACGATCAGGACACCGCCGCCCACGGGGGTGCCGGCCTTGTGTGCGTGGCCTGCGGGTCCCTCCTCGCGGATGTACTGGCCGAGCTCCTTGCCGCGCAGGAAGGCGATGAACTTCGGGCCGACGACGATCGACACGACGAGGGCGACGATCGCCGCGATCAGGACTCGTTCCATCAGCCGGGCGTTCCCACGAGTGCCTCGGCGATCGTCTCGAGCCGAGCCGCCCGCGAGCCCTTCAGGAGCACGACGTCGCCCGGCTCGACGAGCGTGCGGAGCAGGTCGCCGGCCTCTGCGGGAGTCGCGACGAGCGTCCCGCCGTAACGCGCGGCCAGGTCGTCGCCGACCGCGAGGACGACGTCGACGCCGAGCTCGCGGGTCGCGGCGCCGATCTCCGAGTGGAATCCGGGCGAGCCCTCCCCGAGCTCGGCCATCTCCCCGAGCACGGCGACCGTTCGCCTCCCCGTGGAGCAGCGGACGAGGTGCTCGAGGGCGGCCCGCATCGAGATCGGGTTCGCGTTGTAACAGTCGTTGATGAGCAGTGCGCCGCCTGGGAGCTCGATCTCCTCGCCGCGGAGGCTTGCGAACTCGATCTGAGGCGCGCCGGTCCCGGCGCCGTCGAGCGGAAGGCCGAGCGCGGCATAGGCCGCGAGCGCGGCGAGGGCGTTGACGGCCTGGTGGGCGGCGGTGAAGGGCACCTCGAGCTCCACGCGGACTCCTGACACGTCGGCGGCGAGCAGGGGCGGGTCGAAGCGCTCGAGCCGCACGTCGCCGCCGGCCCCGAAGCGGAGAAACGCGATGTCGTCGCGCCTGAGGAAGGGCTCGAGCGCGGGGGCGGCGGCGGGGACGACCGCAGTGCCCCCCGCGGGCAGCGCGGCCACCACTTCGGCCTTCGCCTCCGCCACGCGCTCCACCGTCCCGAGCAGCTCGAGGTGCACCGGCCCCACGCCCGTGATCACTGCGACATCCGGGCGCGCCGTGCGGCAGAGCTCCGCGATCTGGCCCAGGCCGCGCATGCCCATCTCGACGATGAGGATCTCGGTCTCGGGCTCCAGCCGCAGGACGGTCAGCGGCAGGCCGATCTCGTTGTTGAACCCGGACTCGGACGCGACGACCGCGGCGTGCGGCCTGCACAGCGCCGCGAGGATGTCCTTCGTCGAGGTCTTGCCGGTGGCGCCGGTGATCGCGACGATGCGGGCGCTGCTCCGGTCGCGGACGGCGCGCGCGAGCGCGGCGAGCGCCGCGAAGGGATCGTCGGGGACGAGCGCGGCTGCGGCGCCTCGCTCGACGGCCTCGGCGACGAACTCGCGGCCACGCCCGACGGCGACGAAGAGGTCGCCCGGCCCGACGCGGCGCGAGTCGATGGTGACGCCGGTGATCGCGTCGGCGCCGGTCGTGTGGAGCTCACCGGGCGCGAGGCGGCGGACCTCGTCGACGGCGAGCGGGATCACGACCGAGCCCTCTTCTTGTTACACGCGAGTAGAGAGGGACCCCCACCTCCCTCCCCGTGTGGCTCGACCCTACCGAGAAAGCGCGCACGCGTGGCGCACGCCTTCGTGCCGATTCTGTGCCTCATGCGCGCGCCCCCACGAGCTTCCGCAGCGCCTCCCGCGCCACCTCGCGGTCGTCGAAGGGGAGCAGGGCGCCACCGACCTCCTGTCCCGGCTCGTGCCCCTTGCCCGCGACGACCACGACGTCTCCCGGACGCGCCGCCTCGATCGCGCCGGCGATCGCCGCCCGGCGGTCGGGCTCGACCTGCACGTCGCCTCCGGCGCCCGCGACGACCTCCGCGATGATCGCGTCGGGATCCTCGCTGCGCGGGTTGTCGGACGTGACGACGGCGATGTCGGCCAGCTCGCTTGCCACCCTTCCCATCAGCGGCCGCTTCTCCCGATCGCGGTCGCCCCCGCAGCCGAACACGCAGAGCAACCGCCCCTCCCCCAGCTCGCGCGCCGCGCGCAGGACGTTCTCGAGCGAGTCCGGAGTGTGCGCGTAGTCGACCAGCACGGTGAACGGCTGCCCCTCGTCGACCTCCTCGAAGCGCCCCGGCACCCCCTCGACCATCTCGATGCCCGCCCGCGCGGCGGACTCCTCGACCCCGAGCAGCCGCGCCGCCGCGAGTGCGCCGAGCGCGTTGAGGACATTGAAGCGGCCGCGAAGCCTCAGCTCGACCCCGTCCAATGCCTCCGGGCGCACGTCCGCCCCCGCCGAGAAGCCGAAGGTCAGAGTGTCGCCGCCCAGTTCGTCCACGAGCCGCCGCCCCCACGGGTCGTCGACGTTGATCGCCGCCGGCCACTCGCCGAAGAGCCGCCGCTTCGCCTCGAAGTACCTCTCCATCGTCCCGTGGAAGTCGAGGTGGTCGCGGGTGAGGTTGGTGAAGACGAGCGCGGCGAAGCGCACCCGGTCGAGCCGGTGGAGCTCGGACGCGTGCGAGGAAGCCTCCACCGCGCAGCTGCGGTCGCCGGCGGCGAGCATCTCGCGGAACATCCGCTGGAGGTCGATCGCCTCCGGCGTCGTCCGCTCGAGCTGCCGCGCGCGGCCGCCCACCCGGGCCTCGACCGTCCCGAGCAGACCGGGACGCCGCCCGGCCGCCGCGAGGATCGAATAGAGCAGGAAGGCCGTCGTGGTCTTACCGTTGGTGCCCGTGACGCCGACGACCTGAAGCTCCTCGGTCGGGCAGCCGAAGAACTCGTCGGCAGCGGGTGCCATCGCGGCGCGCGCCGACGGGACGAGCAGCTGCGGCACCGGTAGCTCCAGGGGACGCTCGACGACGAGCGCGACCGCGCCCCGCGCGACAGCGTCGCCGGCAAAGTCGTGCCCGTCCGCGCGCGAGCCGGGCACGCAGAAGAAGAGCGTGCCGGGCCCCACAGCGAGAGCGTCGTACGCAAGGTCACGGACGTCCACCGGCGCGCCGTTCGCGACCTCGGTGGGAGCGAGCGCCTCGATCACGCGCTCGAGGTCCATCGGGCGTCGAGTCTAGCTACCGCGCCCTACGGCGCCGTCTGCGCCGTCAGCGGTGCGTCGGGCGTCACCTCGAGGTACTGGAGCGCGAAGCGCGCGATGCTCTGGAACGCGGGCGCGGCCACCGTCCCGCCCCAGATCGCTCCCCGCGGCTCGTCGACGGTCACGAGGATCACGAGGCGCGGGTCGGTCGCGGGCGCGTAACCGACGAACGAGGCGACGTAGCGGTACTTCGAATAGCCGCCGGCCTCCGGCTTCTGCGCAGTGCCTGTCTTGCCGGCGACGTTGTAGCCGGGGACGGCCGCGAGCCCGCCCGTGCCGCTCTCGCTGTCGACCACGCCGACGAGCAGCTGGGAGACGGTGTCCGCGACCTCGGGCGCCAGCACGCGCCGGCGCTTCGGCGCCTGCCGGGGCTCGCCGTCGACGCGGCGGACGAGATGCGGCTGCACCCAGACTCCGCGATTGGCCACCGCCGCGTACGCGCCGGCCATCTGGAGCCCCGTCACGGCGATGCCCTGCCCGATCGGCACGTTTCCGATCGTCGACCCCGACCAGTCGGAGGCCGGCAGCACGAGCCCGGAGCTCTCCCCCGGGAACGCGACGCCGGTGGCGTGGCCGAAGCCGAAGCGGTCGATCCAGCGCGCGAGCCGCTCCCGCTGGAGCAGCTGCGCGAGGCGAACGGTGCCGACGTTCGACGACTGCGACAGGATCTGGGCGACGGACATCCGCTGTGTTCCCCGCGGGTGCGAGTCGTGGATCGTGCGGTCGGCCACCTGGATCTTGTAGGGAAGATCGAACGGCGTGCCGGGCGAGACGAGGCCGTCGGCCAGGACGCCCGCGACGGTCACGACCTTGAAGGTCGAGCCGGGCTCGTACGTGTCCGTCACGGCCCGGTTCTTGGTGCGGGCGGCGTCGAGCCCAACGATCTGCGGGAAGCGGTTCGCGTCGTAGCCGGGGGCGCTGGCCATCGCGAGGACTTCGCCGCTGCGCGGATCGAGCACGATCGCCGTCGCCGCCTTCGCCTGCCAGCGCCGAACGGTCTCCGCCAGCACGGCCTCGGCGTTCGCCTGGATGTTGTGGTCGAGCGTGAGGTAGACGTCGCTTCCCTCGCGCGCGGGTGTCGAGTCGATCACCTGGATGGCGCGGCCGATCGGGTCCTTGACGATCGTCTCGGTGCCGGCCGTGCCCGCGAGGATGTCGTCCAGGGAGGCCTCGATCCCCTCCAGGCCGCGGTTGTCCACCCCGGCAAACCCGAGCACCTGCGCGGCGACCGAACGCTGGGGATACGCCCGCCGCTCCTCCGCGTAGAAGCCGAAGCCCTCCAGCTTCCTGGCGGCGAGCTGCGCGGCCTTGGCCGGATCCGCCTTGCGCGCGACGTAGACGAAGTGCTTGGAGCGGTCGGAGAGCGGGCCGACGAGCGCGGCGGGCCGGAGGCCGAGGATCCGGCCGGCGACGCGGGCGGCGCGACGGGGATAGCGAACGCGGCGCGGATCGGCATAGACGGTGGTGGCGCGCTCCCCGACCGCGAGCAGTGTTCCGTTGCGGTCGTAGATCGTTCCCCGGCTGGCGGGGACCGTGACGGTCGTGCGGTGCTGAGCCTCGGCCATGCGGGCGAGCGGGGCCGCATGCACGGCCTGGAGCCACACGGCCCGGCCGAGGGCCGCCGCGAAGGCGAGGAGCAGGACCGCGAGGAGGAGCCGGATCCTGCGGTCGGTCTGGGTCTTCACCGGCGCCGGCGGCCGAGGTCGACGTAGGTCGTCCGCTCCGGCGTCGCGGGCACGAGCCCGAGCTGCCGGTTCGCGACGAAGGCCACCCGGGGTGCCGAGCCGACGCTCGAGAGCTGGGCCGAGAGCGCATCGTTCGTCGCCCGCAGATCCGCGCGCGTCTCCGCGGTCCGATCAAGCTTCACGTTGAGCTGGAGGACGGCCACGTTCAGCGCCACGATCCCGCCCAGCAGGACCGCGAGCGCGACGATCCACACGACGCCGCCGAGCAGGGTCGGGCGCCGGCGCGCCGCCGACCTCAGCCTCGGTGCGGCGACGGCGACGGCCATCAGACTTTCACGGCCGCGCGGAGGCGAGCCGATGCCGCCCGGGGGTTCTCGGAGACCTCGCGCGCGCTCGGCCGCACCGCCTTGCGGTTGAGCAGGCGCACGACTGGCTCGCGCCCGCAGACGCAGATCGGGAAGTCGGGCGGGCACGTGCAGCCGCGCTCCTGGTCGCGGAGGAAGCGCTTGACGATGCGGTCCTCCAGGGAGTGGAAGCTGATCACCGCCATGCGCCCACCCGGCCTGAGGAGAGCGAGTGCCGCCGGGAGCGCGCGCTCGAGCGAGCCGAGCTCGTCGTTGACCGCGATGCGCAGAGCCTGGAAGACGCGCTTCGCCGGGTGTCCCTCGCCGAAGCGGGCGGGCGCCGGCAAAGACGCTCTGATGGTCTCGACGAGCTCGCCGGTGCGCTCGAACGGACGCTCCCGGCGGCGGCGGACGATCGCCCGCGCGATCTGCTTGGCGTAGCGCTCCTCGCCGAAGCGGCGGAAGACCGTCGCGAGGTCGCGCTCACCTGACTCGTTGACGAGGTGCGCCGCCGAGAAGGGCGCCGTCGGGTCCATCCGCATGTCGAGCGGCGCGTCGACGGCGTACGAGAACCCGCGCTCGGGCCGGTCGATCTGCATGGACGAGACGCCCAGGTCCATGAGCACGACGTCCGCGCCGAAGCCGTTCCCCGCCAGCTGGCCGAGCACGACGTCGGCCTCGCCGCGCAGGAAGCGCGTCTGGAGCGACCCGTGACGGCGGCGGAAGCCTTCGAAGAAGGGGCGGACGGTGGGGTCGCGGTCGATCGCGACGAAGCGACCCTTGTCCTTCAGGTCGGCGGCCAGGAGCGCGGCATGGCCGCCGGCGCCGAAGGTGGCGTCGACGACAGTCTCGCCGGGCTCGACGGCGAGGAGTTCCCGCACCTCTTCGGCGAGGACGGGAACGTGGTCAGTCGCGGTTGGCAAGGCGTTCGGCAGCATCCTCTGCACTCCCTTCCACCTCGGAAAGCTCCTTGCGCCAGGCGGCGCGGTCCCAGATCTCCACGTGGTCGTATACCCCGGCCACGACGACCTCGCGGCCGAGCTTGGCGTGCTCGATCAGCGCGGCCGGCAGCATCACGCGGCCCTGCTTGTCGAGGTCGGACTCGGCGGCGGCGGAGAAGAAGAAGCGCTGCAGCCGCCGTCCTCTCGGGTCGAGCGGGTCGAGTGCTCCCAGGCGGCCCGAGACGAGGCGATCCCAGTCGGCGCGCGTGTAGCCGTAGAGACAGCCGTCCATTCCGCGCGTGACGAAGATGCCGTCCTCGAAGGCGCGGCGGAACTTAGCCGGGAGCGTGAGACGGTTTTTCTCATCGATCGTGTGCTCGTATTCGCCTAGGAGCATGGTCGATGCCCCACTTTATCCCACGATCTCCCACTTAGCAACCCCTAATCCCCCTTCTGCTCCACCTCCCCGTGCGCGCCCCGGCGTAGGAGCGCGGCCGCCCCACGTTCTGCCGCGAACGCGAGCGCAGCCTGCGGCTCCTGGCCGTCGGCCAGCGCGTACGTCAGGGCGGCGGCGAACGAGTCGCCCGCGCCGTAGCTGTCCTCGATCCGGCCTGGCGGCGGAACGGCGCGGAACGGGCCGCCCGGCTGGGCCCAGCCGCCGAGCGCGCCCGCCGTCGAGACGACGAGCTTCGGCGCCGGCTCCAGATCGCCATACTTGTGGCGCTCGCCCTCGTCGTCGCCGCTGGCGACGAGGGCGTCGAGCTCGACTCCCGCGCGCTGGAGGGTCGGCAGCTCGCGCGCCGTCGCGACCAGCACCTTCGCGCGCCGCCGTACCGAGCGCAGCGCCGCCTCGTCCCCGCCGGTGAAGTAGACGCCGTCGGCGCCGTCGAGCTCCTCCCAGGGCAGGTCGTCCGCGGCGCGCGCGGAGAGCTTGTCTCCGACGACGGTGATCGTGCGCTCGCCGACCGCGTCGATGTAGACGAAGCCCAGGCGCTGGGGATCGCGCCGGCGCGTGGCGTGGACGCGGATGCCGAGCGTCTCGAGCTCGGTCTTCGCGCGCCGCCCGAGCTCGTCGTCCCCGAGCGCCGTCACGAGCAGCGCGCTGCCGTTGAGCCGCGCGAGCTCGGCCGCGGCGACGGCGCCGCCGCCCGCGGCCTCCTCCCAGTACTCGTGCGCATGGACGATCTCGCCGGCGCGCGGCAGCTCCTCGACGCGCACGAAGCGGCACCACTCGACGTGTCCGACGACCGCGACCTTCATCGCACGGCCGCGAACAGGCGATGCGACCCGGGCACTCCCTTCAGCGGGTGTTCGCCACGGTCGTCGAACTCTATGCCCGACCCGGAGACGAGATCCTTCACGGTTCCAGAGACGAGCACCTCGCCGGGCGCCGCGGTCGCGGCCACCCGCGCCCCGATGTGGACCGCGATCCCGCGCAGCGCGTCGCCGGCGCGCTCGGCCTCACCCGTATGCACTCCCGCCCGCACCGCGAGACCCAGCGAGCGCACGCCCGCGACGACCGCCTGTGCGCAGCGGACAGCGCGGGCGGGCCCCCCGAACTCCGCGAGGAAGCCGTCACCCGCCGTGTCGATCTCGCGCCCTTGCCAGCGCTCGAGCTCGCTTCGTACGAGCGCATGATGGCGCTCGACGAGGTCGCGCCACGCGCGGTCACCGAGCCGAGCCGCGCGGTCGGTGGAGCCGACGATGTCAGTGAACAGAAGCGTCACGAGCACGCGATCGGGGTCGGGACCTCGCCGGACGCCGGTCAGGAACTCCTCGATCTCGTCGAGAACGGCATCCGCGTCGCCCACGAATGGCATGTGATCTTCACCGGGGAGCTCGACGTAGCGCGCAGCGGGAATGTGTTCGCCGAGGTAGCGACCGTTCCCGACGCTGACGTCGCGATCCCCTGTCCGGTGCAGGACGAGCGTCGGGACGCCGATGACCGGCAGAACGCTGCGGATGTCGACCTGGCTGTTCATCCGCATGAGCGCGACCGCCGCGCCCGGGCTCGCGCTCCGCCGCCGATACGTCGCCATCCGCCGCATGAACTCTTCGTCGTCGGCGACGCTGGGGGCGTAGTGTGAGAGCTCGCTGACCTGGCCCCACTCGCGCTCGACGAATTCGTACTCCTTCTCTCTGTCGCCGGGATCTATGCCCCACGGGTAATCAGGCGCGGAGAGCCGCTTGGCAAAACTGCCGTAGAGGACGAGCGACAGCGTCCGCTCGGGGTAGGTCGCCGCGAAGAGCGCGCACATCGGCCCCCCTTCGGAGTACCCGAGGAGCGCGGCCCGCTCCAAGCCGACCGCGTCGAACACGGCCCTGACATCGTCCATCCGCTGCTCAAGCGTCGGCAACTCGTGCTCGGGCACCCGGTCCGAGAGGCCGGTGCCGCGTTTGTCGAACAAGATCAGCCGCGAAAACGACGCGAGGCGGCTCAGGAAGCGTGCGACCGAGGGCTCTTCCCATCCCTCCTCCACGTGCGAAACCCAGCCGGGCACGTAGAGCAGGTCGAACGGGCCGTCGCCGACCACCTGGTAGGCGATGTTGACGGCGCCGCTCCTTGCGTACCGGGTCTCGGGCGGCACATGCGGAGTCTCACACGGCGGCCGGCTCGTGCGTTATACCCGTCGAATGCGCGTGCCCCCCTTCGAGCGCTTCTACCAGGAGCAGCGGGACGAGATCTGGGCGTTCCTCGTCCGCCGGCTCGGGCGCGATCGCGCGGAGGACGCATTCCAGGAGACCTTCCTGCGCGCGCTGCGCGCGTATCCGCAGCTCGAGCACGGGCGGCACCTGCGCGCCTGGGCGTACACGATCGCGAGCAACGTCTCGCTCGACGAGCTGCGGAAGAAGCGGCCCTACACCGCGCCTGCCGAGTGGCTCGAGCTCGACGAAGACGACGGCCCGGCCTACGAACAGCTCGACCACCTCACGCGGGACCTACCGCCGACGGAGCGCGCTGCCGTCGTCCTGCGCTACGGGTACGACCTCCCTTATGCCGACATCGGAGCCGCGCTCGGCTCGACCGCCGACGCCGCGCGTCAGGCGGCCAGCTCCGGCGTCCGCCGGCTACGACGAAAGGAGCTTTCGCAATGACCGTCCCCACCGAGCTCGACACCCGCTTCCGGGCGGCCACGACCGGCCTCGTCGACGTCGCCTACGACTTCGCCGACTCGCCGCTGGGACCGCTGTTCGTGGCAGCCACCGAGCGCGGCCTCTGCCGGCTCAGCTTCGACGCCGAGCCGGAGGCCGAGGAGGAGCGGCTGGCCCGTGGCTTCGGCGCCCGCGTGCTCCGCTCTCCTCGCGCGCTCGACGAGGTCCGGCGCGAGCTGGACGACTACTTCGAGGGCCGCCGCCAGGCCTTCGAGCTGCCCGTCGACCTGCGTCCGGTCGGGGACTTCCAGCGCGCGATCCTCGGCCGCCTCGTCCAGGTTCCCTACGGGTCCGTGACGACCTACGGGAAGCTCGCCACCGAGTCGGGCCGCCCGCGCGCGGCCCGCGCCGTAGGGATGGCGATGAACCGGAATCCCGTGCCGATCGTGCTCCCGTGCCACCGCGTCGTCGGCGCCGGCGGGGACCTCGTCGGGTACGGGGGCGGGCTCGACCGCAAGGTGGCGCTACTGAAGCTGGAGGGAGTCCAGCTCTAGCACCGCCGCGAGCAGCCGCTCGAGGTCGGAGTCGTCGTTGTAGCCCTGGAAGGAGACGCGGAGGAACGGGCGGCCCTCCCACTCCTTGCAGACGATCTCGATTCGGTGCCGCTCGAGCAACTCCGTATAGACGGCCTCGGGATCACAGGGCGGCAGCTCCGCCGCCGACATCTGCGCGTACGGGCCAGGCGGCGGCGGGACGCCCGCCACCTCGGCGAGCTCCCGTTGCGCCCGCGCCGCCAGCTCGTGGCAGCTTGCGCGCACGGCCTCCCAGCCGTGTTCGGCCTGGAACTCGATCGCGTCGACGACGGCGAGGCAGGCGGCCGGATCGTGCGTGCCGCGCCAGCGGCGGCGCGCCGCGTACTCGGTCTCCCCCTCCCAGTCCCAGCTGACGAGCGGCGCCTCCAGCTCGTCCCGCAGCGACTCGGCCACCCAGAGGAAGCCCGCGCCCTTCGGCGCGCAGAGCCACTTGTGGCAGTTGCCCGAGTAAGCGTCGGCGCCGAGCGCGCCGACGTCGAGCGACAGCTGGCCGGGCGCGTGCGCGCCGTCCACGATCGCGAGCGCACTCGCCTCGCGGGCCAGCCGGCAGAGCTCCTCCACCGGCAGGATCTCGGCGGTCGGCGAGGAGATGTGGCTCGCGTAGACGACGCGCGTCCGCTCGCCGATCGCGACCGCCAGCTCGTCGGGCGGGAGGCGGACGTACGTGGCGCCCGCTCGCTCGCAGACCCAGCGCCAGAGGACGTCCATCCCGCCGTACTCCCGGTCGGTCGCGAGCACCTCGTCGCCGGGCTCGAGCCGCAGCGAACGGGCGACGAGGTTCACGCCCGCGCTCGCGTTGGGGACGAAGATCAGGCCCGCTGGGTCGGCGCAGACGTACTCGGCCAACCGTGCGCGCGCCGCGTCGATCAGCTCCGGGTACCGGCGGGCGAAGAACTCCACCGGCTGCCGCTCGAGCTCCAGTTGGTAGCGCTGGTAGGCCGCGAAGACCGGCCGCGGGCAGGCTCCGAAGGAGCCGTGGTTGAGGTAGACGACGTCCGGGTCGAGGAGGAAGAGCTCCCTCACCCGAGCGCGCGGCGCAGAGCGTCGCCGCCGCCTTCGAGCACGGGCTCGCCGTGCGTGAGGAGCAGGAGCTCGACGCCGCGGTCGAGGAGCGCCTGCAGCCGCTCCCGGTCCGCCCACCAGACGCGTACGTCCTTCCCCGGCGCGCGAGCGAGCACGTCCCCCGTCACGATGGCGCCGTACTCGGGGATTCGATAGGCGACCTCCTGGGTCTCGCCGAAGGTCAGGTGCGCCTCGATGCCCGCCGGCAGCGGGTCGTCGAGCTCGAACGAGTCGGTGACGCGGGTGCTCTTCGCGGTCTCCGCGACCGCCGGAGTGTAGACCCAGGTCCGCGCCCCTTCGTAGCGGTCGAGGATCTGGTCGGAGCTGCGGTAGTGCCAGCGGCAGGTGAGCAGGACGTTCGGCGGCCCGTGGTGCTCGACGTCCCCGTCGAGGGCGGCCCAGAACTCCTCCTCGCCCTCAGCCGGCACGAGCGGGTCGATCAGCGCCGGCGCCCGCTCGTCGGCCGACACGTACGCGTAGCAGCCGACTTCCTGCTCCCAGCCGTTCTCGCCGGCGGAGTCGGGCGTCCACTCGGGATGCGGGGCGGTCCAGTACCACAGCCGCGGCTTGAGCTCGCGCACGTCCATGTATCTAACTCTAGAGTCGCCGTGATGCTCGAGTGGCCGAACTGGATCGGCGTCGTGGCGGAGGATCTGGAGCGACAGCGGCGGTTCTACCGCGACGTGCTCGGTCTCACCGAGCTCGGCGCCGGCGACGACTGGGTCCAGTTCGACCTCGGCTTCCCGAACGTGCTCGAGCTGCTGCGTCGGACCGACGAGCAACAGTACGACCGGCCGCGCGTCCAGGTCGGCTTCGCCACGACGGACATCCACGCGGCTGTCGACCGGCTGGTCGCCGGTGGCGCCGAGCAGATCAGCGAAATCGAGGGCAGCCCGGAGTCGCAGGCCTACTGGTGCTACTTCCGCGACGCCGAGGGCAACGTGTTCGAGCTCAGCCAGCGGCTCGGCGAGCGCTGGGGCTAGAGCTCTTCGAGCAGCTTGTAGCCGACCCCCCAGATATTGATCACGCATTCCCCGCCCCCGGCCGCCGCCAGCTTCCGCCGCAGCCGCGAAGCGTGCGAATCCACCGTTCGAGTCCGCGCCGACGAGAGGAAGCCCCAGACCTCGCGCAGCAGCTGCTCCTTCGGGAACACGCGCGTGGGAGCCGAGGCGAGCTTGCAGAGCAGCTCGTACTCCTTGCCCGCGAGCACCACCGCTTCGCCCTGCACCGTCACGCGCCGCGTCGCCCGGTCGACGGCGATCGCCCCAGCCGCAAGCCGCTCGCCCGGGTCGGGCGCGGCCCGGCGCAGCACGGCGCGGATCCGCGCCAGCAGCTCCTGGTAGTCGAACGGCCGCGCGAGCCAGTCGTCACAGCCCCGGTCGAACGCGCGGACGCGGTCGATCGTGTCCCCGTCGCCCCCGTCCAGCACGATCACCGGCACCCGGCGGTCGCGCGAACGGATCCGCCCGCAGACGTCGAGCGCCGAGGCGTCGGCGAGCGGGATGCCGAGCAGGATGAGGTCGGGCCGCGCGCGCTCGGCCGCCGCCAGCGCCTCCCCGGCGGCGGCGACGCCAACGACTTCGAAGCCGTCGCTCCTCAAGTGCCGCTCGAGGAACGCGCGCTCCTCGGCCTCCGGCTCGACAAGCAGCAGTGCCTGACCCATGAGCCGAAGCTAGCAACGGCCCCGCGCGGCCGCCAGATGTCCTTTTGAACGACTCCGTGACGAACGATCTACAGCCGTCCCGAGCGGACGACCGCCCAGAGCAGCCAGAGCCCCAGCACGACCGACGTGGCGAACCCGAGCACGGAGATGAAGTGGATGCCGAAGAGCTGCGGCCCGCGCTCGGCGAAGATCCCGATCAGGCTCGAGCCGATCAGCCCGCCGGTCACGACCAGCGCGACCACGAGCCGGTTGAACGCGACCGACATCGTCTTCATGAACTCGTCGAGGCCCTTGTGGACGAAGCCGACCTCCATCTGGCCGTCCCGCAGCTCCTCGAGCACGTCGTGCACCTGGTACGGGAGCTCGAGCCCGATCCGCGCCAGGTTGTACGTCTCCCGCCGCGCGCGCGCCGCGATCCGTTCGGGCGTGTAGCGGCCCAGCACCAGGCTGCGGGCATACGGCTTCGCCACCTCGAAGACGTTGAAGTCCGGGTAGAGCTCGACCCCGACCGAGGCGAGCGTCGCCATCGCCCGGTCGAGCAGGAGAAACCGTGTCGGCAGCCGCAGGTTGAGCGAGTAGATGAGCTGGAAGACCTCGCGGATCACCTGGAGCGGGTCGAGCTCGCGGAGGGTCGCGCCGTAGTAGCGGTAGTAGAGGTCTCGCAGCTCCGCCTGGAACCGCTCCTCGTTCTCCTTCGGGTAGCGGACGCCGAGGTCGGCCAGCCGCTTGGGGAGCTCGTCGACGTTCTCGTTCGCGGCGTCGATGAAGAGCCGCGTCGCCTTCGACATGTCGTCGTCCGTGAGCGCACCCGCGAGGCCGAAGTCGACGAGGCCGAGCTGATCCGGCCCGAGGACGAGGATGTTGGCCGGGTGCGGGTCGGCGTGGAAGAACCCGTGGCGGAAGATCATCGTCATCCACGCCTCGGTCAGGTGCGTCGCCAGGCGGGCCCGCTCCTCGAGCGAGAACGCGTCCGGCGGCAGGTCGGCGAGCTGGATCCCCTCCAGGTACTCCAGCGTCAGCACGCGCGAGCGCGTGTAGCTCCAGTAGACGCGCGGGACGCGCACGTGCGGGTGGCCGGCGAAGTTGCGGTGGATGCGCTCGGCGTTGCGGGCCTCGAGCCGGTAGTCGAGCTCCTGGCGGATCGCGCGCGCGAACTCGTCGACGAGCTCGCGCGCATCGACGAAGTCGAAGGCCCGGATGCGCTCCTTGACGATGCGCGCCGCCTGGTAGAGCAGCGCGAGATCCGCCTCGATCTGCCGCGGCGCCTCCGGACGCTGGACCTTCACGGCGACCTGGCGGCCGTTGGGGAGCACCGCGCGGTGCACCTGACCGATCGAGGCCGCCGCGATCGGGCGCTCGTCGAACTCGGTGAAGAGCTGGCCGATCGAGAGCTCGAGGTCCTCGCGCACGACGCGCTCGACGTCGGCGAACGCGAACGGCCGGACGTCGTCCTGGAGCGACCTCAGCTCGGCGATGATGTCCGGCGGGAGCACGTCGGGGCGCATCGAGAGCAGCTGGCCGAACTTGACGAAGGTCGGCCCGAGCTCGTCGAGCATCTCGCGGAGGTGCACGCCCCGCTGCGAGACGGCCTCGCCCTCCTCGGAGAGCGGACGCTCCGGCCAGGGCAGCAGGTCGCTGAGCCGGTGGCGCGCGAGGAAGTAGCCGAAGCCGTGGCGCACGGCCACCTGGGCGATCTCGGTGAGGCGCCCGAGGTTGCGCGTTCGCGGCTGCTGAGCCATGCGCTCAGTGTTACATGCGTAACCGCGGACGCGGCTTCGCCGTTGAGTCATTTCATGGCCCTCCGCCTGCTGATCGCCGACGACGAGGACTCCTTCGCGGAGCTGGTCGACGCGCTCGCGCGGGAGACCGGCGAGATGGAGGTCGTCGGCCGGGCACGGAACGGCGTGGAAGCAGTCGAGCTGGCGGAGCAGCTCGCGCCCGACGTCATCGTCATGGACATCGGCATGCCCTTGATGGACGGGATCGAGGCGACCTACCGAATCCTCCGCGAGGACCCTGAGGCGCAGATCGTGATCTTCACGGGCTCGGACGAGGCTCGCGACATCGAACGGGCGCGCGCGGCCGGTGCGTCGGCCTTCGTCGAGAAGGCGCACATCGACGCGGTCCTGCTCGGCGCCATTCGCCGGGCGGGCGAACGCCGCCCGCCCACCTCAGCCCGCCAGACGTGGCTGGCGGCGGCCCCCGCCTCAGCCTGAGTTCTTCTCCCCGCGCTCCAGCAGCCGCAGGCGGTGCTCGAGCTGCGCGACGCGAAGCTCCAGCTCGTCCCACTCGCGCCGCGTGACGAGCCCGAGCTCGCGGAAGAGGCTTGCCAGCGTGACGCCCGCCCGCTCGCTGGCCCGCTGCGCCTCGCCGCGCCAGCGAGCGGGAAGCTCCGCGATCAGCCGCTCCGCCGCGTCGCGGAGCGAGTTTTCGTCAGCGGGCTCGGCCATGCGGACGGCTGCTCCTGCGCTGCCGGCGCCGCTCGCGCTTCGACGCTGACGGCGACGCCTTCGGCTCGACCGGCGGCGGCACGACGTCCACGGGTGCCTTGCCGTCGCCGCTCGCCGGCGGCTCGGTGTCCTTGCCGGTCGCTGTCTCGCGCCGCTTCGCGAACTCCGGCTCCCGCTCCTTCAGCCAGGCGACCATCGGCGCGGCGATGAAGATCGACGAGTAGGCGCCGGAGCCGATGCCCACGAGCAGCGCGAACGCGAAGTCCTTGAGCGTCTCGCCGCCGAACACGTAGAGGGCGCTGATCGGCAGCAGCGTGATGAACGTCGTCGCGAGCGAGCGGCGGATCGTCTCCCAGAGCGACACGTTCCCGATCGTCTGCATCGTCGCCCGCCGCATCAGCGGCAGGTTCTCGCGCACGCGGTCGAGGATGATGATCGTGTCGTAGATCGAGTAGCCGAGCACGGTCAGCAGGGCGGCGACGGTCGCCGACGTCACCTCGAGCCCGGCGACCGAGTAGATCCCGATCGCGATCACGAGGTCGTGAATCATGGCCGTGATCGTGGCGAGGGCGAACTTCCACTGGAAGCGGAAGGTGATGTAGAGGACGACCAGGAAGAGCGAGAAGATGATCGCGTAGATGGCGCTGCGGGCGATCTGCTCGCCGAAGCTCGCCGAGACGGTGGTCGCCCCGAAGTTGGTGATCTCAAAGGCGTCCTCGAGCTCGCCGCGGAGCCGCTGCGACTCGGGGCCGTCGAGCGCTTCGGTCTTGATCGAGAACTCGCCGTAGCGCTGGCCCGGGAACTCGTCGCCGACGCCCTGGATGATCGCGCCCTCCTGGCCGATCGTCGCGGCCTGGTCGCGCACCTCGTCCAGCGCGGTGGGCTGCGGGGTCTGGAACGAGAGCTCGGTGCCGCCCTCGAAATCGATGCCGAGGTTGAGCTGCTTGACGCCGAGCGAGCCGAGCGAGATCGCGATGATCGCCGCCGAGAAGGCGAACCAGATCCGGCGCTTGCCGACGTAGTCGTGCTGGATCCACTTGGGAATCACGGCCCCGGTGGCGCCCATGAACCCCGGCCTGGCGAACCAGCGGAACCCGGCGAGCAGGCCCAGCATCGCGCGCGTGGCGAACACGGCGGTGATCAGCGACATCGCCGTCCCGATCAGGAGCATGAGCGCGAAGCCCTTCACGCCCGCCGTCGCGAGCACGAAGAGGACGACGGCGGTGATGGCGGTGACGACGTTCGCGTCGACGATCGTCGAGAAGCCCTTGGCGTAGCCGGTGCCGACCGCCGCGCGCACCGACTTGCCGCTGCGCGCCTCCTCCTTGATCCGCTCGAAGATGACGATGTTCGCGTCGGCCGCGACGCCGATCGTGAGGATCATCCCCGCGAAGCCCGGCAGCGTCAGCGTGACGTTGAAGATCAGGATCATCGCGTAGAGGAAGGCCGCATAGATCGCGAGCCCGATCACCGCGACGAGGCCGAGGAACCGGTACGCGACGAGCAGGAAGACGGCGACGAGCACCATGCCGGCGAGGGCGGCGCGCAGCGCCTTCCGCAGCGAGTCCTCGCCGAGCGTGGCGGAGATGTTCCGCTCCGAGAGCGTCTTGAACTTGACGGGCAGCGCGCCCGTCTGAAGCACCAGCGCGATCGCCTGCGCCTCGCCGATCGAGCCGATGCCCGTGATCTGGGCGCCCTGGCCGCCCGAGATCCCGTCCGGGTACTGGGTGAAATCGATCGACGGCGCGGTGATCAGCTCGCGGTCGAGGACGATGGCGAAGTTCTGGTTGTAGAGGTCGGGGTCGCCGCCGCCGCTCTGGTTGAAGAGCCGGCGGCCGCGCTGGGCCTCGTCGCGGGTGATGTCGTGGAACTTGTCGGCGCCCGCGTCCGTGAACTGCATGAGGACGATCGGCTGTCCCGTCTGCGTGTCGAAGTCGGACTGCGTGCCCGAGAGCTCCAGGTCCTCGCCGCGCATCTGCGGGACGGGGGGATCGGCCTGAAGGTCGTGCTTGAAGAGGTAGAAGTAGACGGCGCCGCCGGACACCGCGCCCACGCCGGGGCAGAAGTCGCCGCGGTTGCCGCAGGTGATGACGGCGGTCTTGTTCGGCAGCGCGAAGACCTTGTGGCCCTTGGGCACCTTGCCGCCGGCCGACTCGGTGTCGAGCAGCGCCTCCCGGGTCGGCAGCGGGCCCGCGACGAGCCGCTTCGGCTCCGTCTCGAAGAGGTAGTAGGCGGCGCCGCCGTTCTCCCTCACCAGCGACTGCGTTGCCGCGGCCGCGAGGAGGTCGTTGAGCTTGGCCGCCGGGACCGCCTGGAAGTCGAGTCCGGACACCGACGGTCCGACGAGCGAGGTCTGGAGGTCGTAGAGCTCGAGCTGGGCGGTCTGGCCGATCAGGTCGCGCGCCTGGTCGGCGTTCTCGACGCCGGGGAGCTCGACGGCGATCTGGTCGTCGCCCTGGGTGCGGATCTCGGGCTCGGCGACGCCGATCTTGTCGATCCGGTTGCGGATGATCTCCTTCGAGCGCTCGAGATCGGTCGCCTGCAGCGTCTCGCCGCGCTCGGGAACTGCCTGGAGGACGACTTCGAGCCCGCCCTGGAGGTCGAGGCCGAGCACCGGCTCCTTGTGGATGGGCGAGCCGGGGACGGCGAGGGCGGCCGCGCCGAGCAGCGCGAGCGCGATCAGGCCGACCAGGATGAGGTGTTGCCTGCGCTCTCTCACTGGCCTAGCGCGGAAGGTTAGCCGCGCGGCTCTTCGGCGGCCGGTTCGTCCTCGACCTCGACCTCTTCGATCTGGTCGGGCGGGACGAGCACGGCGACGGCCCGCTTCGCGACCCGCACTTCGATGTCGGGCGCCACCTCCACGCCGAGGTCGTCCTCGCCGAGCTCGGTCACCGTCCCGTAGAGGCCGCCGGAGGTGAGCACGTAGTCGCCGGGGCGCAGCTTGCCGACCATCACCTCGTGCGCCTTTTGCCGGCGGCGCTGCGGGAGCACGATCAGCAGCCACATGATGGCGAAGCCGAAGAGCAGGATGATCACGAAGTCCACGAAGCCTCCTGGGTTGCGAGCCGGGTGAGCGCTTTCGCCTGGTACGAGGCGAGCTCCCCTCGCTCGATTGCGTCCCGCGCGCCGGCGGTCAGCTCGATCACGAAGCGGAGATTGTGCAGGGTCAGCAAGCGTAACCCAAGGATCTCCTCCTGATTGACCAGGTGGCGGAGGTACGCGCGGGAGAAGCGGGCGCAGGCCGGGCACGCGCAATCCTCGTCGAGCGGCCGCGGATCGCGGGCGAACTGGGCGTTGCGGAGGTTGAGCCGGCCCGACCAGGTGAGCGCCGAGCCGGTGCGGGCGGTGCGGGTGGGCAGCACGCAGTCGAACATGTCGATCCCCCGCGCGATCACCTCGAGGATGCCCTCCGGGTCGCCGATGCCCATGAAGTAGCGCGGCCGGTCGTCGGGGAGGAGCGGCGCCGACCACCCGACCGCGTCGAACATCTCCTCCCGGGTCTCACCCACGGCGAGGCCGCCGAGCGCGTGGCCGTCGAAGCCGAGCGCGGCGATCTCCTCGATCGAGCGACGGCGGAGCTCGGGGTCGGTGCCGCCCTGCGCGATCCCGAAGAGCAGCTGGCCGGGCGCGCGCGGAGCGGCGAGCTGGCGCGTGGCCCACGCGGTCGTGCGGCGCACGGCCTCGGCGTGCTCGGGGAGCGGCGAGTCGGCCGGCGGACAGATGTCGAGGCACATGGCCAGGTCGGAGCCGAGGTTCGCCTGAATCCGGGCGACGCCCTCGGGCGTGAAGCGCGCCGAGGCGCCGTCGTAGACCGAGCGGAAGGTGACCCCCTCGTCGTCGACCGCGAGGATCGTGTCGCGCAGCGAGAAGACCTGGAAGCCGCCCGAATCGGTGAGGATCGGCCCGTCCCAGCCCATGAAGCGGTGCAGGCCGCCGAGCTCCGCGATCAGCTCGTCGCCCGGGCGGAAGTGCAGGTGGTACGTGTTGCCGAGGACGATGCCGGCGCCGAGGTCGCGAAGCTCGTCCGGGTCGAGCGTCTTCACGGTCGCCTTCGTCCCCACGGGCATGAAGGCGGGCGTCGGCACGTCACCGTGAGCGGTGCGGAGGACGCCCGCTCGGGCGGCGCCGTCCGTCGTCGTGACGGTGAAGTGGCTCACAGGATCAGCATCGCATCGCCGAACGAGTAGAAGCGGTAGCGCTCCTCGATCGCCAGCCGGTAGAGGCGCCGGACCTCCTCGACGCCGGCGAAGGCCATCACCAGGGCCAAGAGCGTCGAGCGGGGCAGGTGGAAGTTCGTCAGCAGGCAGTCGACGCGCCGGAACGCGAACCCCGGCGTCACAAAGAGCCGCGTCCTTCCTTGTAACACTGTGTTACTTGCGACGGTCTCGAGCACGCGTACGGTCGTCGTGCCGACCGCGAGCACGCGCTCGGCCGCGCTGATCCGCTCCCATGCCTCCGGGCGGACCTCGTACCGCTCGCCGTGGAGCGCGTGCTCGGCGAGCTCCTCGACGGTGACCGGCTGGAAGGTGTCGAGGCCGACGTGCAGCGTCACGCGCTCCACGTCCAGCCGCGCGAGCAGCTCGCGCGTGAAGTGAAGGCCCGCCGTCGGCGCCGCCACCGAGCCGGGATCGCGGGCGTACACCGTCTGGTAGCGCTCGGGATCGGCGAGCGGCTCCGTGATGTAGGGCGGCAGCGGCGCCTCTCCGTCGGGCTCGCCCGCGAGGCGGACGAGCCAGCGGCCCTCCCCCAGGTGCTCCACCAGCTCCACCGGCCCGTACCGCCGACCCGCGCGCAAGCGCCGCGTTGGCCGCGCGAGCGCCTCCCACGTGTCGTCGCCGACCCGCTCCACCAGCAGCACCTCGCCCTTCGGCTGCTCGATCCGGATCCGCGCCGGCACCACGCGCGTCTCGTTGACGACGGTGAGCGTGCCGGGCGGAAGCTCTCCCGGCAGGTCGGAGAACACCCGGTGGCGGACGTCGCCGCTCGCGCGCTCGTAGACGAGCAGCCGGGACTCGTCGCGCCGCGCCGCCGGGTGCTGCGCGATCAGCTCCGGGGGCAGCTCGTAGTCCAGCTCCGAGACGTGCATTCGTCCGGTGGCGAGAGTAGCCTTGCCCGGATGGACGAGACGGCGGTCGAGCGGGCGAGGCAGCGGCTCGAGCGCGCCTCCGAGGGTCGTGTCGAGCCGGCAGAGCTCGAAGCGGCGCTGGAGCGGGCGCGCTCGCAGATCGAGGCCCTCGCCGAGTCGGCGGCCGGCCTGGAGTCCTCCCTGCCGGAGCGCGTCGGTAGCGCCGTCCGCGAGGGCGTGCGCTCCGAGGCGCTTCCGGTCGCGCGCCAGCTGGCCGAGGTGCGAGGGCTGATGAACCAGGTGATCCGGAGGCTGGAGCGGGTCGAGGGCGACCTGCTCGCCGACCGGCACGCGCGGGTGGACGACCTCGCGTTGCTCGTCGACCTGATCACCTCCGGCTGGCGGAGCATGGACGACCGGCTGCGCGGGCTCGAGGAGACCATCCGCGCGAACCCCGGCGCCACCGTCTACCGCATGGAAGAGCGCCGGGCCTAGCAGCGCTCGCGGCCGGGCGGCTCGAGCACGACGCGCTGGACCGGCAGACCGCCCTCTCGCGGCAGGTGCTGCGTCTCGAACTTCGCCGGGTTGCCGAAGACCGGCGAGGACCCCTGCACCCGCAGGCTCACCTCGCCCGACGCGCCCTCCGGGACGCAGACGCGCACCGTCACCGTCTGGTTCACGTCGACCGCCACGCGCTCGACGGTCGACGCGACCTCGCCGGGGCGCCCCAGGCCGTCCCACGAGGCTCCGAGCTGGATCGAGAGCCGGCGCACGACGTCGCCGCGCTGGCCGGGAGTCGCGTAGACCGTGAAGAAGGCCGGCTCGTCGGGCCTCGTCCAGCCGTCCTCCCAGAGCCCGCGCGACGACCACTCCAGCCGCCAGGCGACGCCGGCGTCGATCAGGTCCGTCTCACGCTCCGACCAGACGAGGTCGCCGGCGATGCGGAAGCGCGCGTCGCCCATCAGCTGCGCGACGTAGCCCGTCGGCGAGCTCCTCATCTGTCCGGACTCGTCCCACTCCGCAGCGGTCCTCGGGAACGAACCCGGCGTCCCGACGAACGCGTCTTCCCGGTACAAGCCCCGCGTCACCGAGCGGTTGTAGAACTCGAGATCCCACCAGAAGCCAATGGTGGCGAAGAAGTCGCCGTCGAGGTGCGGGAAGGGGACCATGGTCACGTCGGCGTCCGGCCCCGCCGCCCGGTCGACCCAGTTGAAGACGCCGGTCTGGTCGAACGTCAGCGGCCGTCCCGAAGTCGCGTTCACCGCGAAGAGGCGCTTGAACGCGTAGACCGTCTCGCCGGGGAGCACGAGCACGACGAGCCCGGCGAGCACCGCGGCCACCGGCGCGCGCCCGAGTCGCCGGACGCCCTGGGTGAAGGCGAGGACGAGGACGAGGGTCAGCAGGACGAGCCCGGCGCGAGCGCCGTTCAGCGACCCGCCCAACTCCACGACCTTGTCGTGCAGGGAGGCGAGCGGCGCATCGATGTGGAGCTTCTCGAAACGCGGCAGCTCGTAGGTGGCGAAGCCGAGCGCGACGATCGCCGCCGGGACGGCGAGCGACCAGCGCGGCCACCGCTCGTCCACGAGCGCCGCGGCCAGCGCGACCAGGAACAGGGGCGCGAGGTAGAAGAAGTAGCGGTCGCGGACGATCCCGCCCACGCCGAATCGTTCGGTGAACGAGGCGACCTGGAGCGTGAGCAGGACGATCGTCACGACCGCGACCGAGGCGAACGCCGAGCGGCGCGCGTTGCCGACGAGCCACGCGCCCGCGACCACGAACGGGAGGATCGCGAGCCCGAGGGCGAGCTCGGAGAGGCTCTGGACGAAGGCCGCGGGGAGTCCCGGCGGGAACGACGACTCGCCGGCCACGGAGTAGACGCCGAGCACGCGCGCCAACCCAACCGTCGCCGCCAGCACGATCGCGGCCAGTGCGACCACGGCGTACACGCCCGTCAGAATCCGGTGCCGCCGCGGGGCGCTGCGGAATCCCTCGTGGAGGAGGATCGCGAGCGGCAGCACGCCGAGCAGCACGAGGAACTGGATGCGGGCGACCGCCGCGAATCCGACCGCGACCACGGCGAGCACGTCGTTGAGCGCGCTCGGCGCGGCGACCGCGCGGTAGAGCGCGAGTAGCGCAACCACGAAGACGGGATAGGCGACGACCTCGGTGAGCAGGAACGGAGAGGAGGTCAGCCACGGCACGAAGGCCGAAAGCACGCCGACCCCGAAGGCGAGCCCCGCCCTGCCCGTGACCTCCCGGGCGAGCAGGTAGGCGGGCACGGCCACGAAGGTCATCAGGAAGGCGTTGAGCATCCGAATGTCGTGGAGCGAGTCCGGGATCAGCCCGACCTCGAAGAAGCGGGAGATCACGAGCGGGTAGAGCTGGTGGTAGTTGTCGATGGGCTCGCCGCGCACCATCGCGAGGGGCGAGCCACTGTCCGCGACGCTGATGCCTAGGCGCTCGTAGAACAGCTCGTCAGTCATCACCATCCAGTCGAACACCCGCGTAGTGACCCGTGAGAGGACGAGCCCGGCGCCGAGCCAGGTTGCGACGATCGCGAGCAAGCCCAGGCGCGGCCGGCGGAGCGGGACGAGCGCCGCGGCCACCGCGAGGACGAGGAGTGGCACGGCGTAGAGCACGTAGCGGTCGCGGACCACGCCCGGCGAGTACCGGAGGTCGATCGAGGCAGCCGCGAGGACGAGCAGCGGGACGCCCGCACAGGCCAGCGCCGCGAGGGCCCGGCGCGCGCTGTCCTCGCCGCGGCGCAGGGCACCAAGGCCCCAGGCAGCGGCGATCACGGCCGGGAGCACGAAGACGAGGAGCGCAAGCTCGGCCAGGTGCTGCGCGAAGGAGCGGCGGAGCCCTTGCGGGAACGGGTCGGGGCCCAGCGCGAAATCGAGGTCACCGGTCAGCACGCGAATCACGAGTGCGACGAGCACCGCGGCGCACGCGCCGGCCAATAGCCGGTGGCGGCGCAGCGCATTTCGGACGCTGAGCTCATGGAGGAGGACGCCGAGCGGGAGCACGCCGAGCAGGACGACCAGCTGCAGGCGCACGGCCGCGGCGGCGCCGATCGAGGCGAGCGCGAGCGCGTCGTTGAGGACGCCGGGGAACGCGATGCTGCGGTGCATTGCGAGCAGCGCAAGGACGCACGCCGCGTAGCCCACGGCCTCCGACAGCGTGAACGGCCTTCGGGTTGCGATCGGAACGACTGCCACGGCGGCGGCGGCGAGCCCGGCCGCCCAGAGCCGCCCCGTGGCCGAACGGGCAAGCACGAAGGCCGGCAGGGCGGCCGCGGCGAGGACGAGGTATTCCGTCAACGCGCCGCGTTGAAGCGGTAGACGCGCACCTCGTAGGGGCCGAAATGGCCCCGAACGGCCCCGTTCCGGCGGCCCACATTGCGACTCTCGCCCCACACGGCCCACCGCCCTGCGGTCCGGGGCACGTGGATCGTGGCTGTCCTCGGCTCGTCCGTCGGATTGACGGCGACCACCCAGATCGCGTTCCCGAGCCGCCGAGCGCCTGCCCGAACGCCCCCCTGCGCCCGCACGGAGGTCGACGGCGAGAGCAGGACCGGCGCGAGCTCGGTCAGCTCGCGGTTCGAGCGGGCGACCTCCGCCTGGATGTCGGCGGCGACGTAGAAGTGCGTCCAGATCCCTTCAGGCCAGCCGTGCGTGAAGTAGCCCATTCCGCGCGCCCCGCCCGCCACGGCGAGCCAGATCTCCGCACGCACCTGCGCCGCCGTGGGGGCGGGGCACCAGTGCTCGAGGTCGTTGAGCTCGATCCACTGGAACGTCGGCCTCCCGGCGGCCAGCTGGACCAACTCGAGCTGCTGCGTGAAGACCGAGTCGACGGTGATGCCGTCGTGGCCGGCCTTCTCCGGGCAGTAGTGGGCCACCGGGTAGAGGTCGAATGAGACCACGTCGGTCTTCGCGACGTACGCGGGATAGGCGGACTTCGGCACCCGATCCGGCGGCGCCGCATCCGAGGCGAAGTGGGCGGTGAAGTTCTCGAAGACGAGGTGGCCGACGGCATGGGCGGGCTCGACGGGCCGCAGGCTCTCGGGCAGGTATCCCCAGGCCTCGGGCTCGTCCGGCTGGTGCCAGCCGATCAGACCGGGCAGGTCGTGGCGGATCCGGTCGAAGTGGTTGTAGTCGAGTACGAGGTACGCGCGTCCGGCGACCGCGGCGGCGAGCGCCTCCGGGTCGTCGCAGCTGTCGCCCATGAAGACGTTGACGCCGAGCGCGAGCGTCTCCTCGACGGTGGCGGCGCACTGCGCCCACGTCACCAGCGGAAGGAACGGTTTGCCTTCGACGTGGACGGCGCCGCCCACGATCTCGGCGCGCAGCGCCGGCGCGCCGGCGGCCGGGACGGCCAGGACGAGGGCGGCCGCGCAGGCGGCGGCGAGGCTAGCCCGCATCTGGCCCCGCGCCGGGCAGCACGAGCTCGAAGCGGCTGCCCTTCCCCGGAGCGCTGCGCACGTCGATCCGGCCGCCGAGCGCCCCCGCGAGCTCGCGCGCGATCGCGAGCCCGAGTCCCGTCCCGCCGCCGTCGCGCGAGAAGAAGGCGCGGAAGATCCGCTCCTGCTCGGCCCTGGGGATGCCGGGGCCGGTGTCCTCGACGGCGACGTGCACCGCGCCGTTCGCCGCGGCGAGCTCGAGCGCGACCCGGCCCCCGTCGGGCGTCCACCGGAACGCGTTCGCCAGCAGGTTCGAGATGATCTGAAGCACGCGGTCGCCGTCGGAGGTGATCACCGGCTCGGCGCGCACGATCTGCTCGTACGAGATCGCGCGCCGCTTCGCCTCGCTGTCGAAGGTCGCGTAGGCCCGGTCGACGAGCCGCCGCATGTCCACCTCCTCGCGGAGGACGGTGAAGCGGTGAGCGTCGAGCTTCGCCAGGTCGAGCACGTCGCCGACCAGCCGCTCGAGCCGCGCGGTCTCCGCCGCGAGCACGTCGAGCGAGTCCGCGCGCGCGTCAGGATCCTCGACGAGGCCCTCGCGGAGCGCCTCGACGTGCCCGCGGATCGCCGTCAGCGGGGTGCGCAGCTCGTGGGAGACGCTCATGAGGAAGTTCCGCTCCAGCTCCTCGGTCTCGCGCAGCCGGTCCGCCATCTGGTTGAACCGCTCCGAGAGATGCGCGATCTCGTCGCTCCCGCGCACGGGCGGGAGGTCGATCACGTAGCGGCCCTCTGCGACCTCGTCGGCGGCGCGCGAGAGCGCCAGCACCGGGCGGGTGATGCGGCGGGAGAAGTAGAAGCCGAGCGCGCCCGAGACGAGGATCCCACCGAGGAACGCGAGCGCCAGCCGCTCGAAGAGCGGTACCCACCGCGCGCGAATGTCGGTCTTCGGCTTCGCCACGACGAGCGCGCCGAACACTCGACCGGCCACGTCGATCGGGTGGGCGACCGCGAGGAAGGTCCGGTCCTCCCCCGGCGGCTGGAACTCGAGCGTGACCAGGCCGCCCTGCTCGAGCGTAGCCTTGTCGATCAGGTCGGCGCGCAGCTTCGGAAGCTGGCCGATCTGCTCCCCTTGCGCCTCGTCCTCGAAGAAGATCTCCAGGCCCGGCGCGATCGGGGCGAAGTACAGGCGGTCGCCGGTCGCCAGCTCGATGTCCCGGCGGGAGAGCGGGATCTCCCCAGCCCGCCGCGAGTACAGCTGGGCGAGCCCGGTTGCCTCCTGCTTCAGCTCGTCGAGGGCCTGGCTCTCGACATGGTCCTGGAACAGCCGGACGGCGATGAGGCTCGCAACGAGACCGGCGACGGCGATTCCCGCCAGGAAGATCGCGGGCAGCCGGAACCGGAGCGAGCGAAACATTAGTGGCGCGCCTAGGCGCCCACCGACTCCTTGGCCGGCGCCGGCGCGACCTTGTAGCCGACGCCCCACACCGTCACGATCGGCGACGCCTCGCCGAGCTTCCGGCGCAACTGGCGCACGTGGACGTCCACCGTCCTCGTGTCACCCGCGAACGTGTAGCCCCAGACCCGCTCGAGCAGCTGGTCGCGCGTGAGCACGAGCCCCTTGTGGTCGAGCAGCTCCCAGAGCAGGTCGAACTCCTTCGGCGCGAGCTGCACCTCGGTCTCGCCGACGCGCACCTCCCGGCGCCCGGCGTCGATCATCAGCTCGCCGTGGCTCATCACCTTCTCCTCCCGCTCGCGCCGCTCCGGGGCGGCGCGGCGCAGGATCGCCTTCACCCGCGCCACGAGCTCGCGCGGGTTGAACGGCTTCGTCATGTAGTCGTCCGCGCCGACCTCGAGCCCGATGATCTTGTCGACGTCCTCGTCGCGGGCGGTGAGCATGAGGATCGGAACGTCCCAGCGCTGCCGCAGCCGGCGGGCGAGCTCGATCCCGTCGATGTCGGGGAGCATCAGGTCGAGCAGGATCAGCGAAAAGGTTCCCGCCTGCAGGTGCTGGAGCGCCTCGGCGCCGTTGGCGGCCGTCCGCACGTCGTAGCCGGCGTTCTTCAGGTAGAGAGAAACGAACGAGGCGATCGAGGCCTCGTCCTCCACGACCAGGATCGTCTGCGAGCCGCCGGCTGCCATGCGCTCAGCGCAGGTTAGCTGCCAGGCTGAACGCAAGGCCTTCGTCGGGCAGCGATGCGAACCTCTCCCCGTTCAGGGAGTAGAACCCGTCGGCGCCGCCCGCGCCTCGAATCAGCCCGCGACCCTCACCCACCGCCGAGAGCCCGAACCCCTCGCCGCTCCGGATGGAGAGCGCGTCGTCCGCGCGCAAGATCAGGCGAAAGCGGATCGGCTGCGGCGAGCCGCCAAAGGGGCGCTCGGTGAAAGTGCAGCTCGTCACGCCCTCCTCGTTGGTGCGCAGGAACGGCCGCCGGTCGGCGCCCCAGACCTGAAGCTCGCGACAGTCCTCGAGGCCCGGTGACCTGACCTCGAGCCGGCCGCCTTCGATCCGGCCGATGACCGCGCCCGGCCCCTCGAGCCGAAGCACGCCGATGCCGTTGCGGACGACGAGCGTTCCGTCGCCCTCCGCATGCCGCAGCGCCAGCGCCGCTGAAGGAGCGGCGAGGAGGAGGAGCAAACAGAGGAGGATCAGCCGCCGCATTGCAAACAGTATTCCCCGGCTCGGTGTGCCCACGTTCAGCGGGATGTAAGGGAAGTGTAAGCGTGGCGGCGCCACCGGAGCGTTCGCAGCATCAGCAGGAGAGCGGTGGAGCCCGCGGCCACGTTGACGGTGATGATCGTCAGCTTCATGCCGACGCTGAAGCCGAGCACGAGCAGGGCCGGGGCGATCCCCGCGAAGACGTAGGCGAGCAGCGCCTGCTCGGTGCCGATACCCGCCGGCGTGAGCGGGAGGATCGTCGCGAGGCTCTGCGCGACCTGGACGAGGAGCGCGTTGTGCAGGGTCGCAGGCATGCCGAACGCGACCAGCAGCAGGTAGATCGTCGTCAGCCGCAGGACCCAGTCGAGCGCCTGGAAGGGGACGACCAGGCGGAGATAGCGGCCCGGCGAGCGCAGGATCGCGAAGCCCTGCCCGACGCGCAGCCAGAACTCGGCGATCCGGCGTGAGGCCCAGAGGCCGAGGGCGACGCCGCCGGCGAGGGCCACGGCCCCGACGGCGACTGCCGCGCGGGGGTACTCGAAGAGCCAGAGCCAGTCCACGTCGGGCAACAGCGGGATCACGTCGACTCCGGGCAAGACTCCGAGCGACAGCGCCCAGATGAGCAGCGCGGAGGCGACGACGATGTCGAAGAGCGTCTCGGCGACGAGCGTCGCGGCCAGCGTCGGGTAGCTCGAGCCGGGCACGCCGCGCTTGACGAGGTAGAGCTTGAGCACGTCGCCGCCGCGCGCCGGCACGATCGCGTTCACCCCGACGCCCGCCACGTAGGCGCCGAAGACGGTCCGCCAGCGGACGTCGAGCTCCGGGCTCGCGGCGGCGAGGATGTTCCGCCACGCGCGCGTCCGCACGACCATCTTCGCGAGGTGAGCGAGAGCCGCGAGCGCGACGAACTGCCACTCGATTCCCGCCAGGTGGTCGAAGAGGGCCTCCGCGGCGCGGACAACAGCATCCATCGGCCTCATAATCGTGGCATGGGGTTGCGCCGGCGCGATTTCCTCGGCGCCGCGCTCGCGGCGCTCGCCGCTCCAGGGGCCGCCGGCGCGCGGTCGCAAGCGCCTGCGGCGTCGGATCTTCACGTGTCGAACGGCTCGCGGCGCTACGCGGGAGACGGGCCGCTCTTCGCCACGCTGACGCCGCGGCGCGGCGGGAGAGCCGTCGTCTCGTTCCGGCTCGACCGCCCTGCCCGGGTCGTCCTCGAGGCGGTGCGCACGGACACCATCCGGGTCGGGCGGCCGAGCGGGGCGACGATCTGGCAGACGGTGAAGCGGCTCGGGGCCGGGCGGCACGAGCTGGCCTGGCGCCCCGCGGCGGACATCCAGCCGCGCACCTACGTCCTCCGGCTGACGGTGATCGACCCGCGAACCGGCCGGAGACGCGTCTACGGCGACCACGGTCCCCGCGACCGGGTCAGCGGCCCCGTGGTCCGCGTCCAGGGAGTCGGCCTCGCGCTCACGAAGCCGAGCTACGCCCCCGGGCAGCCGGCCGACCTGCTGATCGCCTGCGACGCGCGCAAGCTGCGGGCGCAGGTCTTCCACTACGGCGGGACCGCGGAGCCGCAGGAGCGCGACCTGGCGACGAACGGCGTCGCTGTCACCCCCGCCGTCGAGGTCGACTGGCGCGGCCACGCGGAGCGCCCGGCGAGGCTGCGCCTCTTCCGGGCCGGGGCGTGGGCAAGCGGCCTCTACTTCGTCCGCATCGGCACCGACGACGGCCGCGCCGGGTACGCGCCGTTCATCGTCCGCCCCAGCCGCCTCGGGACGCAGCGCGTGGCCGTCGTCCTCGCGACCAACACCTGGCAGGCGTACAACTTCCACGACGCCGACGGCGACGGCTGGGGCGACAGCTGGTACGTCAGTGAGGCCCACCGCAGCGTCGACGTCAGGCGGCCGTTCCTCGACTTCGGCGTCCCCTTCCGCTTTCGCGACTGGGACCTCGCCTTCGTGGCCTGGCTCAACCGGACGGGGAAGCCGGCGGACTTCCTCTCCGACGAGGACCTGGCGGCCGCGGGCAGCGGCGCCGCCCTGCGGCGCGCGTACGACCTGATCGTCTTCCCCGGTCACGAGGAGTACGTGACGACCCACGCCTATGACCTGGTCGAGCGCTACCGCGACCTCGGCGGGAACCTCGCCTTCCTCGCCGCGAACAACTTCTTCTGGCGCGTGCGCCGTACAGGTCCGCGGATCGTCAAGGACGACCTGTGGCGACGGCTGGGGCGAGCCGAGTCAGGCCTCGTCGGCGCCCAGTACCTCGGCTCCGACCAGGGGCAGCGGCAGGGGCCGTACGTCGTCACCGACGCGGCCGCGGCGCCGTGGCTCTTCGAGGGGACGGGGCTCGCCGACGGGTCGGAGTTCGGCCGCTACGGCATCGAGATCGACGCCCGCGGGCCGGCATCGCCGCCGCAGACGCGGGTGCTGGCGCGGATCCCCGACCTAATGGGGCCCGGCCGCTCGGCGGAGATGACCTACTACGAAACCGAGGCCGGCGCGAAAGTCTTCGCCGCCGGCGCGATCAACTTCGTCGCCTCGATGACCGATCCGCGCGTCGAGCGCCTCGTCGACAATCTCTGGACGCATCTCTCCAGCGCCTAAGGCGCCGCTTGCGGCGCCGACTTCAGGATGCAGGGCTCCGCCCGGCATCCGTCTGAAACGACCGGTCGACCCGCTCGAAGCTGACACAAGAACGCAGTAGGAAGCGTCCGGCCCGCTCCGAATACTTCGCCTATGCCCGCCGAGACGAGCAGCGAGCGGATCGAGCGGCTGCTGACGCAGCGGCTCGACGAGCTGGCCCAGGCGCTCGAGCGCTCCGGCGCCCCCGCCGACTCGGTCGGACGCCTCCTGGAGCTCGCCGCGACCGGCACCCTGACCGCCGTCGCGCTCGAGCTGCTGCACGAGCAGCCGGCCGAGCAGCCGGTGGTGGTCAAGGAGGCGCAGGAAGCGCTGCCCGAGCGGCGCGCGGCCTAAGACTCGTACTTGTAGAAGCCCTCGCCGCTCTTGCGGCCGAGCTTACCCTCCTCGACCATGCGAACGAGGCGCTCTGGCGGCGCCATCCGCGGCTCGCCCAGCTTCCCGTGGAGCGCTTCCGAGGCGTGCACGTGGATGTCGATCCCGACGACGTCCACGAGCGTCGCCGGCCCCATCGGCCAGCCGGCGCCGTGGCGCATCGCCTTGTCGAGGTCCTCGACGGTGACGCCCGCCTCGTCGAGCACGCGGATGCAGTCGTTGAGAAGGGGGATCAGGATCCGGTTGACGATGAAGCCGGGGGTGTCGTTGCAGCGCACCGGCTCCTTGCCGAGCCGCTCCGCGAAGGCGAAGGCCGTCTCGAACACGTCCTCGTCCGTGCGCTCGGTGCGCACGATCTCCACCAGCTTCATCAGCGGCGCCGGGTTGAAGAAGTGCATGCCGACGACGCGCTGCGGCCGCTCGGTGACCGACGCTATGTCGGTGACCGAGAGCGCGGACGTGTTCGTGGCGAGGATTGCGTCGGCGCCGACGACCGACTCGAGCGCGCGGAAGAGCTCGTGCTTGACCGCGAGCTCCTCGAACGCCGCCTCGATCACGAGGTCGCACTCCGCTAGCGCGTCCAGCTCCGTGGTCAGCGCCAGCCTCCCGACGGCCTCGTCCTTGGCCTCCTGCCCGAGCTGGCCCTTCTCGACCTTGCGGGTCAGGAAATGGTCGATGCGGCCGCGCGCGGTCTCGCCGAGCTCGGCGCTCACCTCGCGCCCGACTGTCTCGTAGCCCGCCTCGACGCACACCTGCGCGATGCCGGCGCCCATCGTCCCCAGCCCGACGACGCCCACCTTCCGGATCTCGCGCGCCACGGACCTAGAGGCGCTCGACGACGCCGGCGATCGCCTGGCCGAAGCCGATGCACATGCACGCGATCCCGTAGCGCGCGTCGCGGCGCTCGAGCTCCGAGAGCAGCGTGGCGGTCAGCCGCGCGCCGGTTGCGCCCAGCGGGTGACCGAGCGAGATGCCGCCGCCGCTCGGGTTCACGTCGCCGGCCTCCCAGCGCTCGTGCAGCCCCGTGTCGGCGAGGAACTGGAGCACGACGGACGCGAAGGCCTCGTTCACCTCGACCACGGCGATGTCGTCCCAGCCGAGGCCCGCCTTGGCGAGCGCCTTGGCGCAGGCATCCGGGTTCCCGTGCAGCATGAGCGTCGGGTCGACGCCGGCCAGCCCGAAGGAGATGAAGCGGCCGCGCGGCGTCAGCTCGAGGCGCGACGCGGACGACTCGGACGCGATCAGCACGGCCGCCGAGCCGTCGACGATCTGGCTCGAGCTGCCGGCGGTGATCTTGCCGCCCGGGACGAATGCCGGCTGGAGCTCCGCCAGCTTCTCCAGGGTGGTCTCGCGGCGGACGGCCTCGTCGGTGTCGAAGACGACGCCCACGTGCGGGTTGGTGAGCTCGATCGGGACGATCTCGCGCTCGAAGCGGCCCTCGTCGATCGCTCGTGCCGCGCGCATGTGGGACTCGTACGAGTACGCGTCCAGCTCCTCGCGCGAGAGGTTCCAGCGCTCGGCGATGTGCTCGGCGGAGATGCCCTGCGGCACGATGTCGAAGCGCTCGAACACCTCCGGCGCCATCGACCCGTTGTTCGAGCCCATCGGGACGCGGGACATCATCTCGACCCCACCCGAGATCACCAGGTCGAGCTGGCCCGACCAGACTGCGGCCGCCGCGTTGAAGTTCGTCTGCATCGAGGAGCCGCACTGGCGATCCACGGTCGTCCCGCACACGCTCGCCGGCCACCCGGCCGTGAGCGCGACGTTGCGCCCGATGTTCCAGGCCTGCTCGTCGATCTGCGTCACGCAGCCCCACTGGAGGTCCTCGACCTCCGCCGGGTCGACGTCGTTGCGCTGGACCAGCGCGTTCAGGACCTGCGCCGAGAGCTGGTCGCCGCGGATCGAGGCGAGCGTCCCGTTCCGCTTCCCGATCGGGCTGCGGACGGCGTCGATGATCAGCGCGTCGGCCATCTGCGGCGATTGTACGCTTCGGCCCATGGCAGCCACCGCCGCCGAGCAGGCGTGGATCGAAGTCCGGTCGCCCTACTCGGGAGAGGTCGTCGGCCGCGCGCCCAAAAGCGGCGCCGCCGAGACTCGATGGGCGATCGACGCCGCCGCCGCCGTGCTCGCCGAGCCGCTGCCGGCGCACAAGCGCGCGGAGATCCTCGTCAAGGTCGCCGGCGCGCTCGGCCGCCGCCACGACGAGGTCGCGCGCCTGATCTCGGACGAGGCCGGGAAGCCGATGAAGGCCGCCCGGGTCGAGGCCCGCCGGGCCATGTCCACTTACACGATGGCCGCCGTCGAAGCGCGCAAGCTCGCCGGCGAGATGGTGCCGATGGACGCCGCCCAGGCCGGCGAGGGCAAGCTCGCGTTCACGCTGCGCCGTCCGATCGGCGTCGTCGGCGCAATCTCGCCGTTCAACTTCCCGCTCAACCTCGTCGCGCACAAGATCGCGCCCGCCCTGGCCGCGGGCTGCCCGGTGGTGCTCAAGCCGGCCTCGCAGACCCCGCTCTCCGCCCTCCTGCTCGCCGAACTGGAGGAAGAGGCGGGCCTTCCCGCCGGCTGGCTCAGCGTCGTCACCGGCCCCGCGGCCGAGATCGGCGACGTGCTCGTGGAGGACGAGCGGATCAAACTGATCACGTTCACGGGCTCGGCGGAGGTCGGCTGGAAGCTGGCCGGCCGCGCGCCCCGCAAGCGGGTCAAGCTCGAGCTCGGCAACGCGACGCCCGTCATCGTCGACGAGACCGCAGACCTCGACGTCGCAGCCTCCAAGCTGGCCGCGAACGCCTTCTCGTTCGCCGGCCAGAGCTGCATCTCGGTGCAGCGGATCTACGTTCAGCAGGCCGTCCGCGACGAGTTCGTCGCGCGCTACGTGCCGCTGGTGGAGGCGCTGAAGGTCGGCGACCCGGCGGCCGAGGACACCGACGTCGGCCCAGTCATCGACGAGGACGCCCGCGAGCGGATCCTCGCCTGGATCGGGGAATCGGGCGCGGAAGTGCTCACGGGCGGCGCGCTCGAGGGCGAGCTGATCCAGCCGACGGTGCTGGCCGACGCGCCCGCCGAGGCGAAGGTCTGCCGGGAGGAGGTCTTCGGCCCGGTCGTCGTGGTCAACCCCTACGGCTCGCTCGACGAGGCGATCGAGCTCGCCAACGGCACGCGCTTCGGCCTGCAGGCGGGAGTCTTCACGCAGAACCTCACCGCGGCCCTCCGCGCCGCCCACGAGCTCGAGTTCGGCGGCGTCACCGTCAACGAAGCTCCGACCTTCCGCACCGACCAGATGCCCTACGGCGGCGTCAAGGACTCCGGCAACACCAGGGAGGGTCCTGCCTACGCCGTGCGGGAGATGACGGAGGAGCGCCTCGTGGTCGTCGAGCTGCCATAGTCCCGGCGTGCTCGGCGTCTCGCTCGCTGCGGTCGTGATCGGAGTCATCTTCCTCTTCGTCCTCCCCTGGGTCGGCATCGTCGTGGGCGCCGTCGGCCTCCTCCTGCTGCTGGTGTACGTCGTCGGCGCCGCGCGCAGGCCGGCCGAGCGCTGACCTGAACGCCTGTTAGCCTCTGCCCGAGATGGGCCTCTTCAGCCGTTCCGGGCCCGAGGAGCAGCCGGCGGCGGCCGCGCCCCGGACCCGCCGACGAGCCGCGCCGCCTCCGGGCGACCTGCGCCGCGAGCGAAAGCTCCTGCTCAAGGAGCGGGAAGCGCGCATCCGCGACCTCGGCGGCCTGGTGATGGAGATGTACCGCCAGGACAGCTTCCGCGAGCACCTCCTCTACGAGCGCAGCGCGGAGATCGCCCAGATCGAGGAGCGCTTGCTCGAACTGGAGCTGCTCCTCGACTCCCGGCGGCCTCCGGCCGCGCGCTGCGAGTGCGGCGCGCCGATCTTCTGGGGCTCGCACTTCTGCGCCAACTGCGGCCGGCAGGTCGGCGAGCCGCTGGCCGGGTGCCCGAACTGCGGCTCCGCTGTGCCCGCCGCGGCCGGTTTCTGCCCGATCTGCGGCGCGGCCGCGCCCAGAGGAGGCCACTGATGGTCGAGCCGGGCGCCGAGCGCGACTGCCCCAACTGCGGCAGCCCCGCCGACCCGCACCAGGAGTACTGCCTCCAGTGCGGCCACCGGCTCCCGCCCGCCGCGGGGACCCTCCGCAGCGCGGCCCTGGCTGCGGGCAGCCCCGGCTGGACGATTCTGCTGACCGCCGTCGTCGCGCTCCTCGCAGCCGCGATCGTCGCGGCCGTCCAGCTGACGACCGACGAGTCCCAGCCGGTGCTCGTGGCGACGTCGCCCCAGCCGACGGCGCCGCTCCCCACGACCGAGACGCTGCCGGAGACCACGACCACGGCGCCGGAGACAACCGCGCCCCCGCCCACCCAGCCGCCGCCCTCCGACGGGCTCACGGCCTGGCCGGCGCGCGCGAGCGGCTGGACGATCGTGCTGGCGTCGATCCCAGAGGGCCCGGGCGCGCGGGCCGTCGCCACCAGAGAGGCGCGCCAGGCGATCGACGGGGGCCTGACGCAGGTCGGAGTGCTCGTCTCCTCGCGCTACTCGAGCCTCCACCCCGGCTACTTCGTGGTCTTCTCCGGCGTCTACGGGAACGTCGGCGCCGCCGAGCAGGGTCTCCCGCGCGCCCGCGCGCTCGGCTACCAGGCCTACACCCGCCAGGTCGTTCCGTAGCCGGTTCGTAGAGGTTTTGCCCGGGTCCGGACCGGGCACGGCGCAGGTGGACCCGTCACGTCCGGCCGTTCTCAGCGCAGGCAACCGGGCCGCGGACTTTGTAACACGGCGGCGAACGGTTAGACTCGACATCGCGCCCAGCACGTGACGTTCGCTTAACAAAGCTTTTCGGCCCGTTAACGACACGACAGGCAGACTCGACTTGGAAGACCGGACTCAACTTCTCCAGAGCTGCATGTATCAGTATTCGCGGGCCATCTATCGCTCGATCAGGGAACTGGTCGACCCCTACTCCGATCCGGACACGCAGCTCGACTCCCGGCGGGCGGTGCTGACGGCTTGCGAGGAGACGATGGAGCGGCTCGCGACCGACCCGCTCTACTTCGCCAAGCCGGATCGAGCGCTCTTCCAGGACATCCGGCGCTACTTCCCGATCACGGCGCAGGCCGAGGTCGCGTGGGCGGTGCGCGAAGGCGTGACCGCCGCGATGACGTTCATCCAGGAGCAGATCGAGGCGGGCGCGCTCGACGGCGGCGTCGCGCGCTGCCGGGCCACGACGCGTAAGGGCAAGCCGTGCCAGCGCACTCCGCTGCCCGAGCGCGACTACTGCCCCTCGCACCAGCACCTCGAGCGCACCGAGCGCCCCAAGGTCGCCGCTTAGGCGGCCGAACCGGCCACTCGGCAGAGCGTCGCTCGCACGATAGTGTGGGACCTCGTTGTCCCACGACACCGACAAGCTGATCCGGCAGCTGTCGCTCGTGGCCTTTCTCATGGCCGAGCGGCGTCCCCTCACCGCCAGGGACGTGAAGCAGAACGTCGAGGGCTACTCGGAGATGTCGGACGAGGCGTTCGCGCGCCGGTTCTACGCCGACCGCCAGGAGCTGATCTCCCTCGGCGTGCCGCTCCAGTCGCAGCGTGACGAGTTCACCGGCGAAGAGCTCTACACGCTCCGCTCGGACCAGTACTTCCTGCCGCCGCTGGAGCTGACGGACGACGAGCTGGCGGCGCTCCAGACCTGCCTCTACCTACTCGAAGGCCGCTTCGCGTACGCGGAGCCGCTCCGCCTGGCCCTCCAGAACCTGACGCTCGGCCGGCCCGCGTTCGAGCCGCCGAGCGAGACGGCGCGGAGCGTCGAGGTCTCCGACCCCGACTACTCGGCCGAGATGCCCGGCCGGCTGGCGAAGCTGGAGAGCGCGATCACCAAGCAGCGCACGATCAAGTTCCCGTACTGGACGCCGGCGCGCGACAAGGAGAAGGAGCGGACGGTCAACCCGTTCGGTCTCTTCATCGACAACGGCGCCTGGTACTTCGTCGGGCACGACCTCGACGACGACCGCCGGAAGATGTTCCGCGTCTCGCGCATCCGCGGCGAGATCCGCTTTGCGACCAGGCGCGAGCGCGACTTCCGCATCCCCCCCGACTTCGACGTCGACGAGTACCGCGGCCGCCCGCCCTGGCAGGTCGGCGAGATCGTGGGCGAGGCGCGCATCCAGGTGGCGCCGAACACCGCCTGGTGGGTGCAGCGGCTCTACGGCGACCGCGGACGGCTCGAGGGCGACGTCTTCGTGACGGACTACGCGTCGATCCCGATGCTCGCGTCCTGGATCCTGCGCCAGGACGGACGCGCCGTGCCGCTGGAGCCCGCGCCGCTCCGCAGCGCCGTCGCCACTGCGCTCCGAGCCATCCGCGACCGCCACAAGGGCGCGCCGCAGAAGACCGCGGCCGAGGTGGCCACGAAGCCGGTCGAGCCCGGGGAGCGGCCCGCGGGGCCGGTTGCGCCCGAGCGCTTCGCCGTCCTCCAGGCGCTGCTCGCCTACCTCCTCGCCGCCTGTGGCGACGAGCGCGAGGCCGTCATCCCCGCCGCCGAGCTGGCCGAGCGCTTCGGAATCCCCCCCGACCAGCTCGAGGAGCACCTCTCCCTCCTGAACCTCGTCAACTTCGGCGGCGGCTGCTACACGGTCTACGCCGAGTTGCGGGGGCACGAGGTGCACGTCGACAAGGAGCTCTACGGAGACACGTTCCGCTCGGCGCCGCGGCTGACGCCGCTGGAGGCGCGCGCTATCCGGCTGGCGCTCGAGTTCGTCGGGCCGATGATCGCCGCCGACGCCCACTCGCCGCTCGACCGCGTCCGCCAGAAGCTCGAGGAGACGTTCGGCCAGTTCGAGCTCGGCCAGAGCCCGTCAACGCACGTGGAGCCGGACGAGGAGGACCTGGTCGGCGTGCTCACACGGGCCAGCCGTGGACGGCGGCTCGTCGAGCTCGTCTACCTGAAGGAAGAGGACGCGGAGCCGGAGACGCATCTCGTCGAGCCCTACGCGCTCGAGCGCAAGCTGCCGCACTGGTACATCCACACCTGGGACCTCACGCGCGACGGCGAGCGCAGCTTCCGGCTCGACCGGATGCGGAGCGCCCGGATCCAGCGCGAGCGCTTCGAGCTCCGCGCCGGCTTCGAGCCGCACGGGTTCGCGGGCGCGCGCACGGCAAAGATCTGGTTCTCACCGGAGGTGGCGCGCTACCGGCTCGAGCGCGGCGACGCCACGCGCCTGCGTGACGGGGCAGCCCTGGCGGAGACGCCGGTCGGCAGCGAGGACTGGCTCGTCGGCGAGATCTTCTCCCACCGGGGCGAGGCCGTCGTCCTCGAGCCCCCCGATCTCCGCCGCCTCGTCGGCGAGCGCGCCGCCGAGCTGGGACGCGAGCTCCGCGCGGCTAGGTCCGCGTCGCCGGCAGCGAGAGCGTAAAGGTCGCACCCCGCTCGGGCGCCGACTCGACGCCGAGCGTCCCGCCGTGAGCCTCGGCGATGGAGCGGGCGATGAAGAGGCCCAGACCCGTGCCCGGCTTCGCTCCACCGTCCGTCTTCGCGCGACCGAACTTCTCGAAGATGACGGTCTGCTGCTCGCGGGCGATACCGGGCCCGGAGTCGACGACGTCAACGAGCACGCGATCCCCGTACGTGTAGGCCGACACCTGCACCTCGCCGCCTTCGCGCGTGAACTTGACGGCGTTGTCGATCAGGTTGCGCAGCACCTGGCGTAGCCGCTCGCTGTCGCCGCGCACGGGCGGGAGCGGCCCGCGCACGCCGACGACGACCCTGACCGCATCCTGTTCGAGCTCGGCCGAGCTGACCGTGTCCTCCACGAGCCGCCCCACGTCGACGTCGGAGAAGGCGTAGCTGAACGTGCCCGCCTCGATTCGTGAGGTGTCGAGTACGTCGCCGACGAGCTGGGCGAGCCGCCCCGTCTCCTCGGCGATCAGCTCGAGGAACGAGTCGCGGTGCTCGGGCTTGAGCTCGCGCCAGCGTTGCTGGAGCGTGCGCGCCGACCCGATCACGGCCGCCATCGGGCTACGCAGCTCGTGGGAGACGAGCGAGACGAAGTCCGCGCGCAGAGCGGACAGGCGCCGCAGCTCATCCACCGTCCGCCGCTCGGCGTCGTAGGCCCGGATGTTCTGCACCGCAGTCGCGACGAGCCGCCCGAGCAGGCTGACGAGCTCGATCTCCTCCGGCGAGAACGACGACGGCTCCCGGCGGACGACGGAGAGCATGCCGATCGTGCGCGGCCCGAGCTGGAGCGGCGCCGAGAGGCGGCAGCGGAGCCCGAGCTCGAGCAGGTCGGCCTCCTCCGGGTGGAGCCGGTCGCCCATGTCCTCCCGGTAGACGAGCTGGCCGTCCAGGACGCTCTCCAGCACCGAGCCCGCGACGGGCCTCGTCGACCCGGGCGGGAACGTCGTCTCGGCGCCGGCGCCCGCGACGGCGATCACGTGCGCGCTCCCGTCCTCCGCCAGCACGATCGCCGTCCGATCGAAGGGGACGAGTCCCTGGAGCTCGCGGATGAACGCCCCGAAGGCCTGGTCGATGTCCAGCGACGAGCCGAGCGCCCGCGCGCAGCGGTTCGTGGCCTCGAGCAGGTCGACGCGCCGGCCGAGCGCGTCGCGCAGCCGCTCCGCCTCCGACGCGCGCGCGTCCGCGATCTCCGTCTGGCTGCCGAGCCGCTGCACCAGCCAGCCGACGATCAGCCCGATCAGGGCGCCCACGCCGAGATGGAAGGTGACGTTGGAGGGATCGAAGGGACGCGCGTAGACCCGGTCGCTCGTCAGCCACTCGAAGACGGCGGCCGCGGGCGTGGTCGCGACCGCCACCGCGACGCCGCCGGTCATCCCGTAGCGGACGGCCCCCTCGACGACCACGATCATGAGCAGCTGGAGGATCGGCGAGCCGGCCTGGAAGTAGAAGACGAGCACGAATGCCGACACGACGACCGTGTCGAAGGTCAGCGCCGCCGCTCCGAGGGTCTGCTGCGACCGGGCCGGCAGCCGGCGCCGCGCGAGCGCGTAGATGACGATCGCCCCCGCGGCGAGCACGCCCGTGGCGAGCCATGCGTAGAGGGCGTGGCGGGGTGGGTAGTCGGGACTGATCGCGACCTGGAGGACGGCGAACGGCACGGCGCCGAGCCGGATCCACGCGATCCAGCGCTCCGCGTCGGGGCTATAGACGGGCTGGAACCTCATCCGGCGCGCTCGTCGATCCGCGCCAGCGCCCACTCCGCTTGCTCGCGCAGGAGCGGATCGGCGTCGTCCGCGTAGGCGGCGACGGCCTCCCGCTCTTCGGGGCCGCCCGTGTTGCCGAGCGCGACGAGCGCGTTGCGGCGCAGGTAGCTGGGGTCGTTGCGCGGCACGTAGAGGCGCTCGTAGCGACGCACGAGCTCGTCCCCGTCGGCGCGGAGCCACTCGACGAGGTCGACCGTCCCGCCCTGGGCGTCCGCCTCGGCCCTGCGCTTCTCGACGCCGCGGTTCCACGGGCACACGTCCTGGCAGATGTCGCAGCCGTACACCTGCGCGCCGAGCTCCGCGCGGTAGTGCTCGGGGATCGGGGCGGGCGCCTGCGTCCAGTACGAGAGGCACTTGGTCGAATCGAGGGTGCCCGGCTCGTCGAGCGCGCCCGTCGGGCAGGCGTCGATGCAGAGGCGGCAGTTGCCGCAGTCGAGGTCGAGCGCGGGCGTGGCCTCGACCTCCGCCTGCGTCACGAGCGTCCCCAGAACGACCCACGACCCGTGCGTCCGCGTGATCAGCAGCGTGTTCTTGCCGTAGAAGCCGACGCCGGCGCGCGCAGCGCCTTCGCGGTCGACATGCTGGTTCGCGTCGACGAGCACTCGGTACTCGCCGCCGAGCACCCTCCCGAGCGCGTCGAGCTGCTCGCGCAGCCGGGCGTAGTGGTCCTGCCAGGTGTAACGCGCCAGCCGCCCCTCCCCCGGCCCGGGCTCGCCGCCCGGCGCGTAGTAGCAGAGCGCCGCCGAGACGACGGTGCGCGCCCCGGGCAGCAGCTGCTCGGGGTGGCAGGAGACTTCGGGCTGCGCCATCGTGAAGCGCATGTCCGCGAAGAGGCCGCGCTCACGCCGCTCGCGGATGTGGCGCTCCGTGCTCTCGTAGGCGGCAGCGGGGGCCGCGCCGACGACGTCGATCCCGAGCTCTTCGGCGAGCCGTTCGAGCTCCCCTCGCGTCATGCGAAGATTGTGCCCGCAAATGAAGGCAGTCCGTATTCACGAGGATGGTGGCCCGGAGGTCCTGCGTTACGAGGACGCGCCCGATCCGCAGGCTGCTCCGGGACAGGTGCTGGTCGAGCTGCGCGCCGCCTCGCTCAACCACCTGGACATCTGGATTCGCAAGGGCCTGCCCTCGGTGCCGAAGCCGCGGATCCTCGGCGCCGACGGTGCCGGCATCCGAGCCGACACCGGGGAGCGGGTCGTGATCAACCCGGGCCTCGACCACGGGGACGGCCGCATAACCGTGATCGGCGAGCACACCGACGGCACGCACGCGGAGCTCGTCGCGGTCCCGGAGGAGAGCGTCTACCCGCTGCCCGAGGGGATGTCCTTCGAGGAGGCGGCGGCCTTTCCGCTCGTCTTCGAGACCGCCTACCGCATGCTGGTGACGAAGGCGGCGCTCCAGCCGGGCGAGACGGTGCTGATCTGGGGGATCGGCGGAGGCGTCGCCACGGCTGCCCTCGCCGTCAGCCGCGCCCTCGGCGCGCGGACGATCGTCACCTCGGGCTCGGACGAGAAGCTCACCCGCGCCGCCGAGCTGGGCGCCGACCTGACCGTCAACCACTCGTCGAGCGACGTCGCGGCCGTGGTGAAGGAGGCCGGTGGCGCCGACGTCGTCGTCGAGACGGTCGGCGAGGCCACGTGGGGGCGGACGCTCGCGGCGGCGAAGCCGGGCGCCCGCGTCGTCGTCTGTGGCGCGACGAGCGGCCCGAACCCGCCCGCGAACCTCCATCGGCTCTGGTGGAAGCAGCTGACGGTCTTCGGCTCGACGATGGGCAGCCGCGAGGACTTCGAGGGCGTGTTCGAGCTGGTCAAGAGCGGGCGCGCGACCCCGGTGATCGACACCGTGCTCCCGCTCGCCGAGATCCGCGCGGCGCACGAGCGGCTGGAGCGCGGCGAGCAGATGGGCAAGATCGTGCTCAGGATCCCGGAGTGACGACGACGGCGATCGTGCTGCTCGTCTTCGCGGCCCTGGTGGTGGTCGCCTCGGTCGCCGCGGGCATCGCGCGCTACCGGGCGGTCATGCGGCGGCAGTGGCCCGAGGTCCCGCCGTTGAAGGACGAGGACTAGACTAGACGCCGAAACCGAGGATGAACTTGGCGTCCTCGGACATCCGCTCGGGAGTCCAGGGCGGGTCCCAGGTCAGCTCGACCTCGACCGCCTCGACGCCCTCGACGGCCTGAACCGCGTCGAAGATCCCCTCCTGGATCATCTGCCCGGCCGGGCAGCCCATCGACGTGAGGCTGTGGATCACCTTGACCTTCGAGGCGTCGATCTCCACGTCGTAGAGCAGCCCGAGCTCGACGATGTCCATGCCGAGCTCCGGGTCCTCGACCTCGCGGAGCGCCTCCATTACCTCGTCCTTCGACGGCACGAGGCCAGGATACCCCCGGTGCCTCAGGTGGCGAGCAGGCGGACTTCCTCGCGCCGCTCACGCGAGAAGAAGTGGACGGCGTCGACGAAGCGCACCCAGTTGCAGCGCGTGCACATGATCAGCGAGTTGGTGCGCGCCGAGTCTGCGTAGAAGCGGACGCCGCGCAGCAGGTCGCCGTTGGACACGCCCGTCGCGACGACGATCACCTCGCCCGCTGCGAGCTCCTCCGTGCTGAACACGTGCTCGACGTCGTCGATCCCCGCCTCGCGCGCCGCCTCGATCTCGCGCCGCGAAGCCGGCCAGAGCTGCGCCTGCAGCTCCCCGCCCAGGCAGCGGAGGGCCGCCGCCGAGAGCACCGCCTGCCGGGTGCCGCCGATCCCGATCGCGAGATGGTCGTTCGTCCCGCGCACGGCGGCCGTGATCGAGGCAGTCACGTCGCCGTCCTGGATCAGCTTGATCCGCGCGCCCGCCTCGCGCAGCTCGGCGACCAGGTCGTGGTGCCGCGGGCGGTCGAGCACGATCGTCGTGATGTCGTTCACCGTCCGGCCGAAAGCCTCCGCGATCGCGCGGACGTTGTCGCCGACCGACCGGCGCAGGTCGATGTGCCCGCGCGCACGCGGACCCACGGCGAGCTTGCGCATGTACATCTGCGGCAGCGAGCGGAGGCAGGTCGGCTCCCCGACGGCGATCATCGACATCGCGCCGTTCCCGCCGCGCGCGACCACGCCCCGCCCCTCGAGCGGGTCGAGCGCGAGGTCGACGTTCTCGCCGCCCGCGCCGATCCGCTGGCCCGCCGCAAGCGGCCCCTCGTCCAGGCCGATCACGATCCGCCCGTCGATCGGGAAGTCGGCGAGCGACGCGGCCATCCCGGACGCGGCCGCCTCCTCCGCGCTCTGCTGGTCGGCGCGCCCGAGCCAGCGGGCAGCCGCGAGCGCCGCCCGCTCCGTCGTCCGCGAGTACGTCACGCACTGGCAGATCGGGGTCACGGGACGGGCGCCAACTCTTCGGCGCGGTCGAAGACGAGCTCCATCAGGTCGGCGATCGCGTCCTCGGCGCCGCGGTTCTCGATCACGGGGATGTCGACTTTGCGCGCCTCCTCGACGATGAAGTCCTGGATGTGGCGGATGTCGCCGATCCGGTCGAGGTAGCGGTCGTGGGGACGCGTGCCGCCGGTCACGTCGTCGCGCATGACGAAGTGCTGCGCGTGCACCTCCTCCGGCTCGATCGACATCACCACGTGGACGAGCAGTCCTTTCTCGATCCGCTCGCGGAGCATTCCCGGCACGAGGTGCACGCCCTCCAGCACCATCGACCAGCCTTCCTGCTGCGCCCGCTCGATCGCCGCGTTGACGCCCACGAGCACGTGGCGCGTCTGGTCGATGAAGCCGAGCAGCAGCGCGTCGCCGGCCTCGCGCTCGGCGGCCGGCAGCGCCTCCCAGGCCTCGAAGCTGGAGTAGTGGACGGACGGCATGAACTCCCTCGAGAAGAACCCGCGCAGCGTCTGGCGGATGAAGTCGGTGCTCGTGACCCGAGTGATGCCGAGCCGGTGCGCCACCTCGGTGGCGATGGTCGACTTGCCGGTGCCGGTGCCGCCGCCGACGAGGACGACGACCGGCACGTCGAGCTCGCGCAGGCGCTCGAAGCGGCGCAGTCGCAGCGCGGTTCGTTCCCCCAACTCGTCGCCGAGCACCTCGGCGGCGAGCTGCCGAAGCCGGCCCTGCTCCACCGACTCGTTGCCGCGCTCGTGCAGGTCCTCCTCGATCCGGGAGGCGAGCTCGTAGGCGCGCATGGCCGGGACGCCGGTGGCCATCAGCGTCCTCGCCATCACGCCCTTCGAGTACGGGAGCGCGTCCTCGGCCCTCATACTGCCGGTACCTCCCGGGCCGCGAGGGCGAGCACGGCCTCGTCGAGCCCTTCGGCGACGACCTCGTTGTCGGCGAGCACGACCTCGACGCCTCTCGCGGCCGCAGCCTCCGCGACCACGTCGATCGCGGCCGCTTTCAGCTCGACCAGGTAGACGTCCGCGTCGATGCCCTCGAGCTCGGCTCGCAGCTCGTCGCGGCGCGCGAGATTCCGGGAGACGTGGACGACGTCCGCGTCGAGGTGGTCGACGGGGGCCGGCCCGGTGGTGAAGACCGCGGTGCGGCGGCCGGCGAGGGGCTGAACGGGCCGCAGGCGGAGCTCGAAGAGCATCCCGTCCACGGCGCCGTCCATGGTCAGCACGAGATCGGCGACGAGCACGCGGTAGGGGTTCAGCCCCGAGGTAACGTCGTGGGCGACGAGGATCCGCGCCCCGACGGCGATCGGCGGAATCGCGGACCCGCTGCCGTCGAAGACGACGAAGTCGGGGTCGAGCGAGGCTGCGAGCTCTGCTCCCGCGACTACGTTCGACGGCCCGGGCGCTCCCGCCAGCCCGCCGCCGCAGCGGCGGCAGCCGATCGTCCGCACGCCCGCGAGCGCGGCAGTCTCGAGGTGGTCGGAGGCGGCGTGGCGGCCGCCCCGGGAGAGCGCCACCAGGTCCTCGATCGTCGGCGGCGTCTCGATCAGCTCCGGCTCGGGCGGGCCACCGCGCCCCATGGCGACCACCACCACGTCCCGGTCGCGGGCGAGCAGGCGCGCGACGTGGCCCGTAACCGCCGTCTTCCCCACGCGCTTGCCCGTCCCGATCACGGCCAGCGAGGGCAGCGGGAACGGCGCGAAAGGCGGCGGGTCGAAGCGGAAGTCGGCGCCCTCGTAGGGCAACCCGCGCGCGAGCACGCGGCTCGCCAGCAGCAGTCGCTCGCGCGGCGGCAGGATCGGCTCGTCGGAGAGATCGACGACCAGGTCGGGCTCGAGCTCGTCGAGGGCGCGGTCGAGGTCGTGGAGGACGGGCACGCCGTAGTCCTCCCCGCCGCGGATCTTCTCCACTCCGCCGAGCAGCACGGCGCCGATCACCTCGTGGTCTAGCTCCAGCAGCGCATCGCGCACCACCGGCGCGTAGTGCTCGCCGTCGATGAGCGCCAAGGCCCTCACCTAGTGCCTGCTGGTGACTTCGTCCTCGATCCGCGCCGTGTACTTCTCGAACTCGAGCGTCTCGACCGAAAACTGGATGATCTTCTCCTGCCCGTGGAACGGGTACTTCCGCCAGACGTCCACGTGCCCCTCGCAGACCTCGATCACGTTGTAACAGGGCCGCCCGTGGCCGCGCAGGCGCAGGGAGGAGACCGTCCCCGCGTTGACGATGAACAGGTTCTCGAGCCGCCACGCATAGGGGACGTGCTTGTGGCCCGAGAGGACGAGGTTGACCCCCGCCCGCTGCAGCGTCTCGATCGCGTCGCCCGCGTCGTAGACGACATTCCGCTCGCGCCCGGTGCCCGGCACCGGCAGCAGGTGGTGGTGGAGGACGAAGACGCGCAGGTCGGCCGGCTGGGCGAACTCCTCCTCGATCCAGCGGTAGCGGCCGCGGCCGATCTGGCCGTGGTCGAGGTCGGGCTCGGTCGAGTCGACGGCGACGATCGTGACGCCGTTCCACCGCAGCACGGAGTTGCGGTCGCCGAAGAGATCCTCGAAGTGGACGTAGCCGACGTTGCGGGAGTCGTGGTTGCCCGGGATGACGACGAAGTGCTCGCAGTCGAGCCGGTCGAGGTAGGCCTTCGCCTGGGCGTACTCCTCCTTGAACCCGAAGGTCGTCAGGTCGCCCGAGCAGACGACCACGTCCGGCTCGAGGTCGTTGATCTCGCTGATCGCCCGCTCCAGCAGGTTGGGCACGAAGTGCGGCCCCCCGCAGTGGAGATCGGACAGCTGGGCGATCGTGAAGGACTGAGCCGGACGGCCCGAAGCCATGGGAATAAGTCTACGAGGGGCGACTCAGCGGTGTCCGAGGCCGCTGCTACCCTGCTGGAAGTGGCGCAAGAAGTGCCCCATTTCCAGGCATTTGTCGGTAAGGAACAACCCCGTTTCGCCAACGAGGCGGAACTGGAGTGCGCCAAGATCCTCGACTACTACGGCATCCCCTGGCAGTACGAGCCCTGCACCTTCGTGCTGGAGCGCGACGAGGAGGGCCGCGTCATCGAGGCCTTCACGCCCGACTTCTACCTGCCGGAGCAACGCCTGTTCCTCGAGATCACGGTCATGAAGCAGTCGCTGGTCACGCGCAAGAACCGCAAGCTGCGAAAGGTGCGCCAGCTCTACCCGGACGTCCGCGTGAAGCTCTTCTACCGCCGGGACATCGAGCGGCTCGCGCAGCGTTACGGCCTCGGGCTCGCGTCCTGATCGGGGAGATCTACCTCACCGCGGAGGAAATCGAGGCGCGCGTCACGGAGCTCGGCCGCGAGATCGCGGCGGACTACGAGGCGGACGAGCCGATCCTCGTCGGCTCCCTGAAGGCGAGCTTCGTCTTCCTCTCCGACCTCTCGCGAGCGGTGCCGATCCACCACTGGCTCGACTTCCTCGAGCTCGCCGCCTACGGCAACGGCGGCACCCATGCGCGCGTCCGCCTGATCAAGGACCTCGACCTCGACATCGAGGGCCGCCACGTCCTGATCGTCGAGGACGTCATCGACACGGGTCTGACGCTCAACTACCTGACGCGGACGCTCGGGCTGCGCCGTCCCGCCTCGCTGGCGGCGGTGACGCTCCTCGACCGGCCCTACCGCCGGCTGGTGGACGACCTGCCGGTCCGGTACGTCGGCTTCACCGTCCCCGACGAGCTGTTCGTCGGGTACGGGTTCGACCTCGAGGAGCGCTACCGCAACCTGCCCGACCTGAGAGTCGTGCGGAACGGCCGCCCGGGCTAGGCGACTCCTACCAGCGGTACCAGCGTGCTTCGGTGCCGCGCGCGACGAAGCCGATCAGCCACAGCACGAGCAGCGCGATGGCGATCCACCAGAGCACCTTCACGGCGAAGCCCGCGCCGAAGAGCACAACGGCCAGGAGCAGCACGAGCACAAGCGGGAGCATCTGGATCTCCTTTCGTCGTGTGACCCGTCTCTACCCGTCCGAACCGGCGGTTGAACCCGGCTGAAAAATGCCGGCCGCCCCCGGAGAGGCGGCCGGCGTCGTCGGGAGACGACAGGCGAGACGAGCCGCTCGGAAGCGATTCGCCCCTTCTCGGTTGTAAATCATAAACGACCGGAGCCGCCGACCGGTTACGCGACTACCGACTTACAGGTAGCCGAGCGGATCGACGGCCGCTCCGTTCACGCGGACTTCGAAGTGGACGTGAGGCCCGGTGCTGTACCCGGTCGAGCCGAGATAGGCGATCACCTGTCCCTGCGCCACCTGCTGGCCGGGGCTGACGGCGTTCGAGGAGTTGTGCGCATACGCCGTCGAGAGGCCGCCGCCGTGGTCGATGACGACGAGGTTGCCGTAGCCGCCGAGCCAGCCGGAGTAGATGACGGCGCCGCTCGCCGCGGCCCGGATGGGCGTCCCGCTCGCAGCCGAGATGTCGATGCCCTGGTGCATCCGGCCCCAGCGCCAGCCGAAGGTGCTGGTCAGGGTGCCCGAGACAGGCCAGATGAAGCCCTGGCCGCTGGGGACGACGGTCGAGCCGGACTGGGCGGACTGGATCTTCGCCGCCAGCTCCTGGCTGGCCTGTTCAAGCGCGGCGACCTCGGCGAGGAACTCCTCCCTGGTCGCCTCGACCCGCGACAGCGTGCCTTGCTTCGCGTCGCGCGCCGCGTCCAGCTCGTCCTGAGCCGAGACGAGGCGGTTGCGCTCCGCGAGCTGCGCGTCGAGCTTCACCTCGAGCGTCTGGGCCGCCGCCGAGACGTTCTTGCGCAGGCCGTTCGTCTTGCGCCGCGCCTGCGCGATCTTCGTCTTCGCGGCCTTGACCTGCTCGGCGATCGACCGGTCCTGCTGCCCGATGTCCTCGAGGTAGTCGAGCTGGTCGAGCATGTCGGAGAAGCTGCGCGCGGCGAGGACGACCTCGACGGCGCTCGGGTCCCCCTCCTGGTAGATGGCCACGAGCCGGCGGTTGGCGCGCGCCTCGGCGGCGACGTGGTCGCGCTTCAGCTGGTTCAGGTTCGCCGTCTGCAGCCGGTAGAGCTGCGTGAGCGCTGCGAGCTTGTTGCGGTAGACGGCGAGGTCGCTCTCGATCGCGTGCAGGCGGTTGCTCGCGCGGTGGACGTCGTCCTCGAGCGAGCGAATCTTGGCGGTGACGAGCGAGATCTGGGAGCTGAGCACCTGCTCGCGCTGGTTGGCGGCCGCGATCCGGTCGCGCAGGCTCGTGATCTTCTCGTTGAGCTCGGCCTGCTGCTCGCGGGGATCGTCCGCGCGCGAGCCGGCCGCCGTGCCGGCGAGCATGAGGAACGCGGTTGTGAGGAGGGCGACGCGGCGCATCTCGACGGAAGTTCGGCGGGCAGCAGGGCGTCCCTGCCGCGAGAATATGCGTGAGTCTAGCGAATCCTCCGGCGATTCCCTAGCTTTCGCGCTCGGGATCCGGCTGCGGCGGCGCCGGCGGCTCCGGGATGTCGCCCTCGTCCGGAGGCGGGTACGGCTCCGGGATCCGGGGCTGCTCCGGCGGGTCGGCCTCGTCGGGCGGCGGGTAGGGCTCGAGCGGCACTGACTGCGTGGCGCTCACTTCCAGCCGGGCCCGGCGGATCTGCTCGTTGGCTTCGTTCACGGTGCGCTCGACCTCCGATCGCTTCTCGTCTGCGCGCGACTCGAGCTCGGCGAGCTCTTCGCGCAGAGTGTCCGTAGCCGCGTCGTTGCCCGCGTAAACAGCTTCCCCAAGCGCCCGCAGCCGGCCTTCGCGCTCGCGGACGAGCTCGTCCAGCTCTCGGCGGAGGGTCGCCACCCGGCGCGACGCGGCCTGGCGCGTGGCCAGCGTCGTCCGCGCCAGCCCGAACGGCCCCGCGAGCGCCGCGACGGCCGGGCCGCGCAGTGCCGCGGCGAGCGCGAGCAGCCCGCCGATCAGCAGGACGACGCCCGGCGCGGTCGAGCCGAGCACCAGCAGGATCACTCCTACGCCGGCGGCGGCCGCTCCGACCGCGGCGAGCGAGCCGGTGGGCGTGACCCCGTACCAGCGGGGCTCCACGCGCACGAACGTCACCGGCACCTGGCCCGTCTCGTCGGGCGGAACCTCCTCGATCCGGGTGTCGTCCTCAGGCGGCATGAGCGTCCGCTGCGCGCAGGGTCTCCGCGGCCTGCCGCCGCAGCGCCCCCACCGAAGCGCGGTAGTCCTCGTCCGAGATTGTGCCCGTCCGGTGGTCGAACTCGAGCTCCTTCAGCGCGGCGAGCGCCCGGTCCCGCTCCTCGAGCAGCGCGAGGCGGCGCGCCCCGGGCGCCGCCAGCGTGTCGTCGGCCGGCTCCGGCTCGCGCAGGAAGGGCAGCGCCACCCAGACGACGCAGAGCGCGGCCAGCAGCGCTCCCAGAGCGAGCGCGATCACGTCTCGCTCGGGGCGAGCGCGCTGCGGGCGGCCAGACGGCGCGCCTCGCGGGCGTCCGGCCAGAGGGTGATCAGGGTCCCGAGCACGAAGACGACCCCCGCGAGCCAGATCAGGTTCACGAGCGGCTTGACGAAGACCTTGAAGTACACCGTCCCGTCCTCGTCGATCTGGTCGGCGATCACGAAGAGGTCCTCGCCGGTGAGCGGGTCGCTGCGGATCGCCACCTCGTTCGAGTTCTGCTGCTCGACCGGATAGCGGTTCTTCCCCGGCTCGATGGTTCCCAGGTCCCGGTCGCCGCGGGAGACGACCAGGACGGCGCGCAGCTCCTCCGCGTTTGCGGCCTGCCGCCGCTCGAGCGAGCTGTACGCGAGCGTGTACGGGCCTGCCGTCATCGCCTGGCCCGGGCGCAGCTCCTCCTCCCGCACGGTCTGGTAGAGGCTCGAGCCGATCACGCCGATCGCCAGCAGCACGATGGCCGCGTGGACGACGTAGCCGCCGTAGCGGCGGCGGTTGTGCGACACGAGCTGTCCGAATGCGGACGGCCAACTTGCGGCACCGAGTGCCTTCCGCGCGCTCGTCCCGCGGACGAACTCGTGGACGATCGACCCGAGCACGAACGCCGCGAACGTGTAAGCGACCAGGCCGAGCGGCGAGGAGCCGGCACCGAGCGCGAGCAGCGCGACTCCGGCGGCGAGCGCGGCACCCATCGGCCACGCGAACGTCCGCCGCAACGCCCGGAGCGAGGCCCGCCGCCACGCGATCAGCGGGCCGATTCCCATCAGCAGCAGCAGCGGCAGCCCGAAGCTCTGGAGGAAGAAGTTGTAGTAGCCGGGGCCGATCGTCCGCTGCTCGCCGCGGACCGCCTCGGAGAGGATCGGGAAGAGGACGCCCCAGAGCACCGTCAGGCTGAGCGCGACGAGCAGGAGGTTGTTGTAGAGGAACGTCGCCTCCCGCGAGACGAGCGACTCGAGCCTCGTCTTCGAGCGCAGCAGCGGCAGGCGGGAGAAGAAGAGGTAGAGCGAGAAGGCGACGACGAGCGTGATGAATGTGAGGAACCAGGCGCCGATCGGGCTCTCGGCGAAAGCGTGGATCGAATTGAGGATGCCCGAGCGGGTCAGGAACGTCCCGAAGATCGACAGGCTGAACGCGAGCACGACGAGCACCACGTTCCAGGCGCGGAGCATCCCGCGCTTCTCCTGGATCATCACCGAGTGCAGGAAGGCCGTCGCGGCCAGCCACGGCATCAGGGCGGCGTTCTCGACCGGGTCCCACGCGAAGTAGCCCCCCCACCCGACCTCCTCGTAGGCCCATTTGGCGCCGACCAGCTGGCCCAGGCCGAGGAAGCCCCACGCGAGCAGCGTCCAGCGGCGCGTGGCGACGATCCAGCGCTCGTCGACGCGGCGGGCGAGCAGCGCCCCCATCGCGAAGGCCCAGGGGATCGTCAGCCCGACGTAGCCGAGATAGAGCAGTGGCGGATGGGCGACCATGTACGGGTTCTGAAGGCTCGGCGTCATGCCCGCGCCTTCCGCCGGGGCGACCTGGGTCGCGAACGGGCTCTCCACGGCGACGACCAGCAGGGCGAAGAAAGTCGCCACGCCGGCGATCACCGGCACGACCCACGCGATCACGTCCTCGCCGACCCGCCGGCCGGTGACGACGGCGGCCGCGCCGAGTCCCGTCAGCACGAGCAGCCAGAGCAGCAGCGAGCCCTCCTGGCCGCCCCAGAAGGCTGAGAGCGCGTACGGCAGCGGAAGGTCGCTGCTGGTCAGCTGGGCGACGTAGACGAAGGAGAAGTCGCGTCGCGCGAGCGCGGCGACGAGCACGATCGCAGCGACGGCGGTGGCCACGAAGGCCGCCACGAGCGCGTTCTGGGCCGAGCGCGCGAGCCGGCGCTTGCGGCGGTGCGCGGCGAGGCCGCCCGCGAGGAGGGCGTAGATCGCGAGGCCGAGCGCCGCGACGAGCGCGGCGCGACCGAGCTCAGGCACCGCTGGCTTTAGGGGCGTACTTGGAGGGGCATCTCGTCACGAGCGAGTCCCGCTCGCCGACGAAGACGCCGTTCACGAGCCGCCCCGCGAGATACACGTCCCGGCCGACGCGGAACTGGTCGGAGACGGAGCCGCTGTAGGTGACGCGGACGGTCGCCGTGCCCTCGATGTCGCGGAGCCCGAACCGAATCGTCCGGCCTTCGCGCTGAATCGGCCCGACGACCTGGCCCGCGAGCTGCACCTTGCCGGCGCGCCCCGCGAGCTCGCTCGGCTGCAGCGAGGCGGTGCCGCCGCCCGCGATCGACGTGTAGAGGAGGAAGACGGCCAGCAGCCCCGCCACCGAGAGCGCGACGACGAGCCGCGCGGGGCTGGACCTCCGGCTCATGTCCGGAGTCTAGCCCGCTAGCGCTCGCGGATCGGCTCGCGCCGGTCGGGCACCCGGTACCCGTGGGCGTGGCAGAGCTGGCCGGGCGAGTCTTCGGTTAGCGCGTCGCAGTAGCCCTTGCCGTAGGCCGCCCGCATGAACGCGGCCATCACGTCGAGGTTCCACTCGCCGACGTCGCAGGCCTCGCGCCAGAGGTCGGCGAGCCGCAGGTCGATGTCGAGCTCGAGCAGGTCGATGCGGGAGGGTTCGGGCATATCGGTTCCAAAGCGTAGGAAAGGCGTCGGACGACATACTCGGAGGCGATGAAGAGCGCTTTCATCCTCGGCGGAACCGGGCAGATCGGCACTGCGACGGCGAAGTCCCTGCGGGACGCGGGCTGGGAGGTCACGACCGCTGCGCGCAACGGCGGCGACGTCCGCATCGACCGCAAGGAGGGCCTCGACCTCCCCGGCGAGTACGACGCGCTCGTCGACTGCATTGCCTTCACGGCCGACGACGGTGCGCAGCTGCTCGGCCTCGCGGGGCGCGTCGGCTCGCTGGTCGTCGTCTCGAGCGCCTCGGTCTACGCCGACGACGACGGCTGGACGCTGGACGAGGCCGGCGACAACGGCTTCCCCGAGTTCCCGGACCCGATCCCCGAGACCCAGCGGACGATCGAGCCGGGCGACGCGAACTACTCGACCCGGAAGCGGGCGCTCGAGCTGGCGCTGCTCGAGCAGGACGCGGTGCCGGCGACGATCGTCCGCCCCTGCGCGATCCACGGCCCCCATTCGAAGAGCCACGTGCGCGAGTGGTACTTCGTCAAACGCGCCGACGACCGCCGGCCATTCGTGCTGCTCGCGCACAACGGCGACTCGCGGTTCCACACGACCTCGACCCCGAATCTCGCGGAGCTGATCCGGCTCGCCTGCGAGCAGCCTGGCTCGCGCGCCTTCAACGGCGGCGATCCCGACCCGCCGACGACTGCGGAGATCTCGCGCACCATCGCCGAGCTCACCGGCCACGAGCGCATCGAGTACCTCCTGCCCGACGCGCCGGAGGCCGCTCGCAACCCGTGGGCCGTCCCGCGCCCGCTCGTCGTCTCGATGGAGGCGGCGGAGCGAGAGCTCGGCTACCGCCCCGTCACCACGTACCCCGAGGCGGTCTCCGACACCGTCGCCTGGCTGCTGGACGAGCGGCCGCCGCTCGACGAGTACATGGCGACGATGTTCGACTACGAGGCCGAGGACGAGTTCGTGCGCACGCTGAAGAAGTGAGCACGATCAAGTTCGGCCCGCCGCGCGTCCCCTCGCGGGAGAGCCCGGAGCAGGCGGTCGAGCTGCTGCTCGCGTCGGGCTACACCGCCTGCGAGATCGACTTCGAGAGCGGCTTCTGGATGGACTACGAGTGGGCCGGGCGGCTCGGCGAGCTTGCCCGCGAGCAAGGGATCGCGCTCTCCGTGCACGCACCGCTGTTCGGGTTCATGGGCCACCTGGAGGCCTCGGGCCGCAAGTTCTCCTCTGCGGTCGGCGCGCTCGACCGGAGCTCCGGCATCGCCGCGGCCTCCGGCGCCGAGCTCGTCGTCCTCCACCCGGGCTTCCTGCTCGGCCGGACGCGCGAGGACGCGATCGACTCGGTCTGCGAGCAGCTCGGGACGCTGCGCGAGCGGCTCGAGGCGAAGGGGCGGGGAGTCCCGTTCGGGATCGAGGTGATGGGGCGCGTCCGGGACCTCGGCTCGGCGGACGACTGCATCGAGATCGCCAGGCGGCTCGACTGGGTGCGCCCGGTGCTCGACTTCGCGCACATGCACGCGACGAGCGACGGCGCCTTCACCGACGTCGAGGCGTTCGCCGCCGTGCTGGAGGCCGCGGACGAGGTGCTGGCGCCCGGTTCGCCGTTCCACATCCACTTCTCCGACATCGCCTACGCGAACCGCAACGAGACGAAGCACCTGCCCTACGGCGAGGGGACGCTGCGCGCCGAGCCCTTGGGGGAGGCGCTCGGCCGCTTCGAGCGGCCCGCGACCGTGATCAGCGAGGCGCCCGACCAGGAGTCACATCAGGCGATCCGCGCCGCGCTCTTGGCGTCAGCGTGATCGTGATAGCGGGTCGACCGGTCAGCGCAGACGGCCCGCCGGCCTAGCCGGCGTGCCTGATGTCGGCGCCGCGAGCGGCGCCTTGGGGTCGGGCTGACCCCAGGTCACGTCGGGGAAGTCCGCGGCCAGCTCCGCCTCGATGGCCGCCGCCTCCTCGTCGCGCCCGACCTTCGCGAGCACGCCGGAGAGCGCGCGCAGCACCTCGTATCGCGTGTAGACGAAGTCGGTCTCGGAGACGACGTCGAGCGCCTCCCGCAGCAGCTTCTCCGCCTCGTCGTCCTTGCCCTGCGCCGAGCGGACGATTGCCAGCGCCATGCGCGTCGTCGAGCGGGAGGTCTGGTCCTGCGGCCCGACAGTCTTGCGCGCCTCCAGCGCGACCCGCTCGGCCTCCTCGAGCCTGCCCTGGGCGACGAGCAGCTGCGCGAGGCTCCGCTGGCTCTCGCAGAGGGTGCCGCGGTCCTCGAGCGGCTTCAGGATCCGGATCGAGTCGCGGAAGTGGCGCTCGCTCCGCTCGAGGTCACCGAGCCGCCAGGCGAGCCAGCCCAGCCCGAGCAGCGCGCGAGCGAGCGAGATTCCGGCGCCTGCCTCCTCGTAGAGCGCCCGCGCATCCTCGAAGGCCTGCTCGGCGTCCTCGAGGTCGCCCTTCATCGAGAGCAGCCGGCCGCGCGAGGCGAGAGCGTGCGCCCGCGCCTCGATCGAGCCCGACTCCTCGGCCAGCTCGCACGCGCGGGCGACGAGCGGCTCGGCCTCGGCGATCTCCATCCGCGCCACGAAGATCGAGGCGAGGTGCTGGACGGCCGTGCTCTCGAGGTCCTTACGCCCGCCCTCGCGTGCGACCGCGACCGCCTCCTTGGTGAAGCGCGTGTCCTCGGCAAGGCTGCCCTCGGCCCAGTCGGTGCGGCCGCGGATCATCAGCGCGTCGAAGCGGCCCGACACGTCGTCGGCCGGAAGCACGGCCAGCGCCTGCTCGGCCAGCTCGCGCGCGCGCGCGGAGTCGGCGTCGCGGCCGAGCGCGACGTCCGCAAGCGCGTTGAGCGACCGGCCCTCGAGCTCCGCGTTCCCGGCCTCGCGCGCGGCCGCCAGGACCTCCTCCATCTCGGAGGCGAGCGCGGGAAAGTCCGCGAGCCGCCAGGCCGCCACGGCGGCGCGATAGCGGCGGTCGAGCGTCGGCTCGAGCTCGACCGAGCGCAACAGGAGCTTGCGGGCCGACTGGTTCGCCTCGCGCGCGAGCGCGCGCTTCCCCGCGGCCTCGAGCGCCTCCGCGGCCTCGTGCGCCAGCTCGGCCGGCGCCTTCCCGTCCAGCTCGGCCAGGAGCTGCGCCGCCTGGTCGAGGTGGTAGGCGCGAATCTCGAGCAGCTCCTCCCCGGCCCGCTCCTTCAGCCAGCCCGCAAAGCTGCGATGCAGGCCGGCGCGCGCCTCCTTCGGCACGCCCGAGTACGCGACCTCGCGGATGAGGACGTGCTTGAAGCGGAAGGCCTGTTCGCCCGTGATCGTCGACCGCTCCTCCGGGAGCACGAACTCGCGCCGGTGCAGCTCGTCGAGCTGCTCGTCGACGCCGTCCTCGGGGGAGATGCTCGCCAGGGCGCCACGCCAGAAGAGCCGGCCGATGACGGAGGCGCGCTGGAGCGTCGCCTTCGCGGGCGCCGGCAGCCGGTCGATGCGGGCCGCGATCAGGGCCTGGAGCGTGTCGGGGATCCGCGCCCGGCCGTCGCCGCCCTCGGCGAGCATCCGGATCGTCTCCTCGACGAAGAGCGGGTTCCCCTCGGCGACGCGGAGGATCTCCTCCCGGGTCTCGGGCTCGAGCTCGGTCTCGGCGAGCAGCGAGTCGGTGAGCTCCTCGCTCTCGGCGCGGACCAGCGGCTCGAGCTCGATGCTCGTCGCGCGCATCCTTCCGCCTCCCCACTCGGGGTGGACGTCGAGCAGCTCCGGCCGCGCGAGGCACACGATCAACAGCGGCGCCTCGCGCACCCAGGAGGCGAGGTGCTCGATCAGCTCGAGCAGCGGCTCCTCGGACCAGTGGATGTCCTCGAAGACGAGCACCAGCGGCTGGGCGTGTGCCAGCTGCTGCGCCCACTCCCGGGCCGCCCAGGAGATCTCCTGAGGCGTCGACTGGCGCTCGACGGCCTCGAGGACGCCGACGGCGAGGCCGATCAGGTCGGCGACCGCCTCGTCCTCGCAGCACTCGCGGAGCTTCCGGTAGGCCTCCTCGACCGGGTCGTCGTCGGCGATCCCCGCTGCCACCTTGACCATCTCAGCCAGCGGCCAGTACGTGATGCCCTCGCCGTACGGCAGGCAGCGGCCGCTGAGGACGGTCGCGCCCTCGAGGGCGGCGACGAACTCGTGCGCGAGCCGGCTCTTGCCGACGCCGGGGTCGCCGTAGATCGTGAACAGGTGGGCGCGCGAGGCGCGGAGCGTGCGCTCCCAGTTCGACGTCAGCAACTCCAGCTCGGACTCGCGGCCGACGAAGACGCCCGAGAGCTTGGGGAACGGCCGCGGGTCGTCGGCGACCGCGACCACGCGCCTGACGGTCAGGTCGCCGCCGAAGCCCGGGAGGGCGTGATGCCCGTCTTCGGTGAACTCGACCGCCGGCCCGGCGAGGCGGTACGCGCCGGGGCCGACCAGAATCTCGTTCGGCCCGGCTGCCTGCTGGAGTCGCGCCGCGACGTTGACGGCCTCGCCCGTGGCGAAGGTCTCGTCCGTCTCGTCAGCGAGCACCTCGCCGGCTTCGACCCCGATCCGGGCCTCGAGCCCCAGCTCCTCGACCGCGCCGAGGATCGCGAGCGCCGCGCGGATCGCGCGCTCGGCGTCGTCCTCGTGCGAACGCGGGATCCCGAAGGCGGCCATGACCGCGTCGCCGGCGAACTTCTCGACCGTCCCGCCGTGGTGCTCGATGCATGCGGCGGCGCGCTCGAAGAAGGTCGTGACCCGACGGCGGACGACCTCCGGATCGGCGCCCCTGACGAGCGCCGTCGAGTCCACGAGATCGACGAAAAGGACGGTTGCGAGCTTCCGCTCCACACCGTCAGTGTACGGACGGGTCCCATAGCATCACCACGTGCTCGATCCCAGCGTCTTCAAGGCCTACGACGTGCGCGGCGTCTACCCCGACGAGCTCGACGAGGAGGGCGCCTACCGGATCGGGCGGGCCTACGTGGAGGAGTTCGAGCCGCGCGCGATCGCGGTAGGCCGCGACATGCGCGTGTCCGCGCCGGCCATGGCCCGCGCCGTCGCGGAGGGGGCCGCCGACGGCGGCGCCGACGTCGTCGACATCGGGATGGTCGGCACCGAGATGCTGTATTTCGCCGTCGGCGAGCTCGGCCTCGACGGCGGCGTCTGCGTGACGGCCTCCCACAACCCGAAGCAGTTCACGGGCATGAAGATCGTGCGCCGCGGCGCGCTGCCCGTGGGCGGCGACTCGGGCCTCCAGGAGGTGAAGGCGCGCGCGCTCGGCGACCTCGGGGAGCGCGAGGGACGCGGCGAGGTGCGAGCGGAGAACATCTGGCCGGCCTACCGCGAGCGGGTTCTGTCGTTCGTCGAGGTCGAGGCGATCAAGCCGCTACGCGTCGTGATCGACGCTGCGAACGGCATGGCGGGGGCGATGCTGACGCCGGTGCTCGAGCGCCTCCCGATCGACGCGCGCACCTTCTTCTTCGAGCCCGACGGCACCTTCCCCAACCACGAGCCGAACCCGCTGCTGCCGGAGAACCGCGAGTTCATCGTCGCCAGGACGCTCGAGGAGAGCGCCGACCTCGGCGTCGCCTTCGACGGCGACGGCGACCGCTGCTTCTTCGTCGACGACAGCGGCGAGTTCGTCCCCGGCGACTTCGTCACCGCCCTGCTCGCCGAGTCGATCCTGGCGAAGGAGCCCGGCGGGAAGATCATCTACGACGTGCGCGCCAGCTGGGCCGTGCCGGACACGATCGAGGCCGCCGGCGGCGTCGCGCTCGTCAACCGCGTCGGCCACGCGTTCATCAAGCACCGCATGCGCAAGGAGGAGGCCGTCTTCGGCGGCGAGGTATCCGGGCACTACTACTTCCGCGACTTCTCGCAGGCCGACTCGGGCGTCATCCCCTTCTTGCTGATGCTCGAGCTGATCTCGAAGCGCGGCCGGAAGCTGTCCGAGATCCTGAAGCCGTACCGCGAGCGCTACTTCATCTCCGGCGAGCTCAACACGCCCGTCGCCGACGTGCCGCTGAAGCTCCAGGAGCTGAAGGAGCGCTTCGGGCCGCAGGGGACGGTCGACCACCTGGACGGCGTCTCCGTGCTCGCGGAGGACTGGCACTTCAACGTGCGGCCGTCCAACACCGAGTCGCTGCTGCGGCTGAACCTCGAGGCGCGCTCGCAGGAGCTGATGGAGCGGAAGCGCGACGAGGTGCTGGCGGTCATCCGGTCGTGAAGATCGGGGAGCTCGAGCCGGGCCCGCGCGACTCGATCGCGGACGTGGGCGTGCGCGTCGGTCACACGACGCTGATCGAGGGCGACTCCGTGCGGACAGGCGTCACCGTCGTCGTGCCGCCGGCGCTGCCGCTCTTCGCGGGCGCCCACCGGCTGAACGGCAACGGCGAGCTGACCGGGCTCGAGTGGATCCGCGAGTCGGGCCTGCTGACGACGCCGGTCGCGCTGACGAACACGCACAGCGTCGGGGTGGTGCGGGACGCGCTCGTCTCCGCGATGGCGGGCAAGGCGGACTGGAGCCTGCCGGTGGTCGGCGAGACCTGGGACGGGGTGCTCAACGACATCAACGGCTTCCACGTGCGAGCGGAGCACGTGGAGGCGGCGCTCGCCGCCGCGTCGGAGGACTTCGCGCAGGGGAACGTCGGCGGCGGCACCGGCATGATCTGTCACGGCTTCAAGGGCGGGATCGGGACGGCGTCGCGCCAGGCCGGCGACCACGTCGTCGGCGTGCTCGTCCAGGCGAACCACGGCCGGCGGTCGCGGCTGCGGATCGACGGCGTTCCCGTGGGCCGGGAGTTCGACGACGTGCCCGTCCCCGGCGGCTCGATCATCGTGCTGGTGGCCACCGACGCGCCGCTGCTGCCGCATCAGTGCGAGCGGGTCGCGCAGCGGGCTGCGCTGGGTATAGCGCGCACCGGTGGTGCCGGCGAGAACTCGAGCGGCGACCTGATCCTCTGCTTCTCGACGCAGACCGTCGGCGAGACGGTGCGGATGCTCCCGAACGAGGCGATCGACCCGGTCTTCTACGCCGCGATCGAGGCGACGGAGGCAGCGATCGTCGGCGCCCTGCTCGCCGCGGAGACGATGACCGGCTCCGGCACCACCGTCCACGCCATCGACCGCGACGCGCTCGCCGCGGCACAGGAGCGGTACTCATGACGCTCGAGCTCGGCCGCGTCACCGACCGCAAGCCGCCGTTCAAGTACTCGGCCCTAACGCGCGTCTGGTTCTCCGACACCGACGCGCAGGGGATCGTCTACTACGGCCGGTACCTGCCCTACTTCGACCACGCCCGCACGGAGTACCACCGGCATCTGGGCCGGGTGGAGATGGGCGGCGAGCTCGTCATGCGGGCAAGCGTGATCGAGTACCACGCGCCGGCGCGCTTCGACGAGCTGCTCGAGGTGTTCGTCCGGGTCGAGCGCATCGGCCTGACGAGCATCACGTACGACCACGCGGCCTACCGCGTGGACGACGACCTGCTGATGGTGACCGCGAAGCAGACGCTCGTGCTCGTCGACCTCGACGAGCGGCGGCCGCTGGAGGTGCCGCAAGCCTTCCGCGACCTCATTGCCTCGTTCGAGGGATAGCCGCACGGGAAGTCCCTGTCAAAGGCATCCCTCGATCGAGGGATACATCCCCCAAAAGGGGTATGCCGAGCGGGGCGGTTAGCCTAGGGCCGGCCGACGGTCGCCTTGCAGGCGCCACGGGCCGCGCAGTAGGCAACGAACAGATCGCGGTAGCCGACGCCCTGCGACTTGTCGGCCTCCCAGCAAAACACATTCGATCCGGCGACGATGAAGCCGTTCGCCGGGACCTGGCCGTTGTACTGCGTCTTCCCGGTGCCCTTGTTCTTGGCAACGGTGCCGGTGATCGTGCGGTCGAAGAACGTGTCGTTGTTGCCGTCCTTCGAGGCGAGCCAGACGTGCGCCGAATACTTCTTGGCGCCCGTGCAGGAAACGTTGACGGTGATCGCGACTCCGGCTCCGCCTGCATTCGCCGTGACGGTCGCTCCCTTGAAGACGACCTTGGCAGCGCCTGCGGCAGCCGCCCCGGAGACGATCAGCCCGAGCGCGACCAGTAGCACCAACGAACGCCGCATCCCCGCGAACATAGAACACGAGCGAGAGTCGGTCAATAGGCCGCTAGGACGGCGTGAGGCGGTAGGCGTCGAAGACGGACTCGATGTTGCGGAGCGCGGAGAGCAGCGCCCGCAGCTCATTCACGTCCCCCACCTCGGCCGTGTACCAGTTCTTCGCCAGCTGGTCCTCGACGTGGCCGCCGTACTCGACGATGTTCGCGCCGTGCTCGGCGAAGGTGCGCGCAACGTCCTCGAGCAGGCGCGGCCGGTCCCAGGAGTCGACGCGGATCTGCACGAGGAAGCTCTTGGTCGTGCCGCCCTCCCACTCCACGGCTGTGAAGCGCTCCGGGTTCCGCTTCAGCGCCTTGACGTTCGGGCAGTCGTCGCGGTGGATCGTGATCCCGCGCCCCATCGAGATGTAGCCGGAGATGGGATCGCCCGGCACCGGCGTGCAGCACTTCGCCAGGCGGACGAGCACGTCCTCGACGCCCTCGACGCGAATCCCGTAGGTGTCGCTCGCGACCGCGGTTCGCGCGCGCGGCGCCTTGCGCGGGACGGCCTCCTCCTCAGCCACCTCGTCGGTCTTCAGCCGCTGGAGCACCTTGCGCACGATCTGGTTCGGCGTCAGCCGCCCCGACCCGAGCGCGAGGTAGAAGTCCTCCGCCTTCTTGAAGCCGGCCTCGCGGATGACCTGCGCCATCACGGCCGAGCCGGCCAGCTTGCGATACGGCAGGTTCTGCGCCTTCAGCGCCTGTTCCAGCATCTCGCGGCCGCGCTGCTCGGTGTCCTCGCGCGTCTCGCGCGAGAACCACTGCCGGATCCGGTTGCGCGCCCGGGTCGAGGCGACCAGCGCGAGCCAGTCGCGCGACGGGCCTTTTGCACCCGACTTGGAGGTCAGGATCTCGACGAAGTCGCCCGAGCTCAGCTTGTAGTGGAGCGGGACGATGCGGCCGTTCACCTTCGCGCCGACCGTGCGGTGGCCGACGTCGGTGTGGATCGCGTAGGCGAAGTCGATCGGCGTCGCGCCCGCGGGCAGCGTCTTCACCTCGCCCTTGGGCGTGAACACGTAGACCTCGTCGGCGAAGAGGTCGGTGCGGAACGAGCGCATGAACTCGCCGGGATCGGCCTCGTCGCGGTGCGCGTCCATGAGCTGCTCGACCCAGGCGCGCCACTCCGTGTCCGCCTTGCCGTCGCCGGCCTTGTAGGCCCAGTGGGCGGCAACGCCCAGCTCGGCCTCGGTGTGCATCTCGCGCGTGCGGATCTGGATCTCGAGCGGCTTGCCCTCCGGCCCGATCACCGTCGTGTGCAGCGAGCGGTAGCGGTTGAACTTGGGCATCGCGATGAAGTCCTTGAAGCGGCCCGGCATCGGCTTCCAGAGCGAGTGGATGAGACCGAGCGCGCCGTAGCAGTCGCGCGTCCCCTCCTCGCCCGTGCGCTCGGCGATCACGCGCATCGCGGTCAGGTCGTAGATCTCGTTGAACTCCCGGCCGCGCTTCACCATCTTCTCGTAGATGGAGTAGAAGTGCTTCGCGCGGCCTGAGATCTCGGCCGGGATGCCGACCTTCTCCAGCTCGCGGTGCAGGACCTTGCCCGCCTTCTGGACGTGGTCCTCGCGGTTCGTGCGGCGCTCCGCGACCATCTTCTTGATCTCCTCGTACTTGCGCGGGTGGAGGCGTGCGAAGGAAAGGTCCTCGAGCTCCCACTTGAGGGCGTGGATGCCGAGGCGATGGGCGAGCGGCGCATAGACCTCGACCGCCTCCTTCGCTTTCTGCACCTGCTTCTGCTTGCCGAGGTACTCGATCGTGCGCAGGTTGTGCAGGCGGTCGGCGAGCTTGATCAGGATGACCCGCACGTCCTCGGCCATCGCCACGATCATCTTGCGGTAGTTCTCGGCCTCGGCCTGCTCGCGTGTCTGGAACTGGACGCGGGTCAGCTTGGTGACGCCGTCGACGAGGCGCGCGATCTCGTCGCCGAACTCGGCGCGCACCTCGTCGAGCTCCAGCTCGGTGTCCTCGACGACGTCGTGGAGGAGGGCGGCGATGATCGTCTCGTCGTCGAGGCGCAGCTCCGCGCAGATCTTCGCGACGGCAAAGGGATGGTGAATGAATTCCTGGCCGGAGCGGCGCGTCTGGCCTTCGTGCGCGCGCTCGGCGAACGCGAACGCGCGGGCGATCAGGTCGCGGTCGGTCGCGGGGTTGTACGAAGTGACGTCCGCGAGCAGCTCGTCGACGAGGTCCTGGTGCTTACCCGAGGTAGCGACGACTGCCATTTACTTAGTGTACTGACGCGGTTTGCGAACCCCTTCCCGGGGCAGGAGCCAGGTTCTCGATGGGGAAACCGGGGCCGATGCTGCGATTGCGGAGACGACGCGACCGGCGCGCGGAGATCGTCCGGCTGTTGCTCGCGCTCGGCGCGGCCGCGCGCCGCTAGGCCGCGCGGGCGAGCGGAGACTCGGCCAGCCGCGCGCGAAACGCCGCCGACTCGAGCGGATGCCGGCGCGGGCCGCCCGCTTCGACGCCGAGCTCGTCGAAGATGGCTTGTGCCTCCTGCGACCGCGATTCCGATTGCCACTCCGCCCGCAGCCAGGCGTAGAGCTCCTCCAGCCGGTCGTCGCTGTCGAAGATCCGGCGGATGTTGAGCTGCGGCGCGACCGTCCCGTTCCAGCGGTTCTCCTGCAGCCGGAAGGCGACGTCGAAGCGCCCGGGCCGGCGCAGGCTGTCGAGCTGCGAGCCGAGGCCGAACGCGATCGCGCCGCCGGCGTCGTCGCCGCCCTGCCGGAGCCGGAAGCGGAGGTGCTTGCCCTCCCCCACCGTCTGAATGTCCGCAAGCTCGCCGCCCGCGGCGAGCAGCGTCACCTCGGGGTTGCCGAGTCCGAACGGGGCCAGGCGGGCCAGCTCGCCGGCCAGCTCGAGCGTCAGCCGCGTGCCGCGCGGGAGCACCGCGTCGACGCGCGTGACCGACTGGAGGTCCTCGTCGGCAACGGTGGCGTCGGCGTGCAGCGCGAAGGCCTCGGCGAACGCCTCGACGTTCTCGGGCAGGATCGAGAGGCCGGCGGCTGCGCGATGGCCGCCGAACCGCTCCAGGTGCTGCGAGCAGGCGCCGAGCGCGGCATGCAGATCGAAGCTGGCGATCGAGCGCCCGGACCCCTTCCAGGCGCCCTCGCCGCCCGCGATCAGCACCACCGGGCGATGGAAGCGCTCGACGAGGCGCGAAGCGACGATCCCGATGACGCCCTCGTGCCAGGTCTCGTCGGCGAGGACGTAGCCGCGCCGCGCCTGCTTGGGCTCGGGCCACTCCTCGACGCACGCGACCGCCTCGCGCACGATTCGCTCCTCGACTGCCTGCCGGTCGCGATTGAGCCGCTCGAGCTCGTTCGCGAGCCGCTTCGCCTCGTCCCGGTCGTCGGTCAGCAGCAGCTCGAGCGCGCTGCCGGGGTGGCCGAGCCGTCCGGCGGCGTTGATCCGCGGCGCGAGCCGGAATCCGACCGCGCCCGCGTCGACCGCCGCCGGGTCGACGCCCGCGGTCGCCATCAGCGCCTGGAGCCCGGGCTTCTGCGTCCGCGCCAGCGCGAGCAGGCCGGCCGAGGCGAGCGCGCGGTTCTCGTCGACGAGCGGCACGACGTCGGCGATCGTCGCCAGCGCGACGAGGTCGAGGTGCCGGGAGACGTCTACGCCGAGCGCCTCCGCGAGCTTGTAGACGACGCCCGTCCCGCAGAGCTCGGGGAACGGGTAGTCGGACGGCCGCGTGGCGACGACCGGGCAATCGGGGAGCTCGTCACCGGGCCGGTGATGGTCGGTGACGACGACCTCGAGCCCGAGCGCCTTCGCGTCGGCGACCTCGCGCACGGCCGTGATGCCGCAGTCGACGGTGAGCACGAGGCCGACGCCGTCGCCCGCGAGCCGGGAGATCGTGTCCGCGTTGACGCCGTAGCCCTCGTCGAAGCGGCTCGGCAGGTGCCAGGAGACGTCGGCGCCGAGCTCGCGCAGCGTCAGCACCGCCAGCGCGGTGGCGCAGATGCCGTCGACGTCGTAGTCGCCGTGGACGCAGATGCGCCGGCCGGCCGCGATCGCGGCGCGGATGCGCTCGCACGCCTCGCGCATCTGGCCGAGCAGGAAGGGATCGTGCCCAGGGGGCTCGGCGGCGAGGAACGCTCTCGCCGTCTCGGGAGTCCCGTACCCGCGCCGGACGAGGACGGCTGCCGTGATCTCGCTGATTCCGAGCTCCCGGGCGAGGGTCGTCGCTTCTCGGTACGGGCAGGGACCGATCTCCCAGCTGCCCTGCATCACAGGCCAACCGTACGGCCGGGATCGGACGGATCCGCGCGGCGCGTGGTTACGGGCGGATCGACAGCGCGACGACGAGCCCGACGGCGGCGACGATCCCCGCCACGATCAGCACCGGATGCCGCGACCGCCCGAGCGACTCGCGGATGATCTTGCCCCAGAGCACGAAGAGGAACGCCGTGGCGCCCAGGGTCACGACGATCACGGGCGCGAGCAGCGCGGCCCGCTCGGCAAGGGAGGCTGTGCTCATAGCCTTGATTATCCTGCGGGCGATGAGCGAGGCGAACTACACCTCCGGCGACGACTACGTGATCGAGTTCCTCGGCTACCGCTTCGGCTTCAACGCCGGCGACTTCGAGGAGCGCGTCACTGCAGCCGCCGTCAAGCTCGGTCTGTTGCACGTGAACGAGCTCGACGGCGACGAGACGGCCGACCTGGTCGAGCTCGCCGCGGACGGCCGCATCGCGGAGCCGCGGAGCGGGCTCGGCCAGTATCTCGTTCGCCACTGGGAGGAGGTCTCCCTGGTCGAAGGGGAGTCGCTCGTCTACTGGCTCCGCAAGCTCGTCTTCCGCGGCGCCTGGCTCGACCACCGCGTCAAGGAGGGGTTGCTCGAGGTCGCGTGGGACGAGGAGAACGCGGACTTCGCCTACCGCGACCCCGACGGCGACCGCGCGCTGCTCGAGCTCGCCCCCGTGCCGTCCTGGCACGAGCAGCAGTTTCGGCGCTAGGACGGACGGCGAACGAGCCGCACCTGCCACGAGACGATCGTCGTCTTCGTGGCGCCTCCGGTCGCGTCCGGGAAGCGGGGACCCAGCGACTCGACCGTGCGCGCGCTGCTGCGCGCCACCACGGACTTGCGCGCGAGCGCCCGCTGCACTGTCAGTGACGAAGACATCCGCGGCAGCAGCAAGTGCTCTGCGCCCGGCACGCCGAAGAAGAAGCAGTCGCGGTCGTTCCAATGCGACGCGGAGCCCAGGAGCGTGAGCGTGGGACTGAATCCGATCAGCAGCGAGCGGGACGGCACCCTCAGGGGCCAGGGCCCTTCGCAGCCGGTCGTATCGAAGCGCCGCTCGGCCTGGATGCAGGGCGGCTCGTAGGAGTCGACGAACTCGCCGCTGCGGCGGGCTTCGCCCACGAGGGCGACGACGCCCGTCGCTTGGGGAACGAGCCGCCGGAGGGAGATCGCCGCCGGCCGCTCGGACCGGAACGAGCCGGTCATCGTCGCCCGCCAGCGGATCGTCCGCCGGCAAGCGCCCTCGAATGGGAACTGGATTTCCTCCCCCTCCTCGGTAAGCGCGAACGTGCCGGTCACGCTCAGCATTACCACGGGCCACCTCTGATCCGGTCCGGCCTCGGCGACCGGCGCCGCAAGCGCCAGCGTGGCGACCGCCAACAGGACCAATGCGCATCGCGACATCTCTCCGATCATGGCACCCGGCCGATCGGGCTACAAGCGATCCCGGTGCGAGCCCGCTAAGCCGAGTTCGGCAGCGAGAACCCGACCGGCGGATCGACTTCCGCCGCTCGGCTGATGTCGATCCTGCGGATCGCTCCGAGCGGGACGACCACCGCGTCAGGGGGCTCGCCGGTCGGGTGCGGCTTGAGCGTCACGAAGCCGAAGCCGGGCTCCGGCGCGATCGACTCGACGGCGAGCCGAGAGCCGTCCGCCAGCTCGACCTCGACGTGCGGCTGATCGGAAACCCCCGCGATCGCGCGGTGGAGGCGCTCGACGAACTCCTCCACCGGCGCCGCGGAGCCGGGCAGCCACATGTGGGTGCTCAGAACAGCCTCGTCTCCCGCTCCGGCTCGGCACCGAGGTGCCCGAGCCCGCGCTCGGTGACGATGCGGCCGCGAGGCGTCCGCTGGATGAAGCCGAGCTGGAGCAGGTAGGGCTCGTAGACGTCCTCGATCGTGTCCGACTCCTCCCCCAGCGCCACCGCGAGCGTCGACAGGCCGACTGGGCCGCCGCCGAAGCGCTCGACGATCGCCCGCAGCAGCGCGCGGTCGGTGCGCTCGAGCCCCTCGCCGTCGACCTCGAGCAGCTCGAGTGCCTCGCGGGCTACCTCGGTGGTGATCGAGCCTTCGTGGCGCACCTCGGCGACGTCGCGTACGCGCCTCAGGATGCGGTTGGCGATGCGCGGCGTCCCGCGCGCGCGACGCGCGATCTCGTCCGCCGCCTCGTCCTCCACGGTCACGCCGAGGATGCTGGCCGAGCGCCGGACGATCAGCCCCAGCTCGGCCGGGCTGTAGTAGTCGAGCCGGAACGTGATGCCGAAGCGGTCGCGGAGCGGGCTGGTGAGCAGACCCGTGCGCGTGGTCGCGCCGACGAGCGTGAACGCGGGCAGGTCGAGCGTGAGCGTCCGGGCCGCCGGGCCCTGGCCGACGACGATGTCGAGGCGGAAGTCCTCGAGCGCCGGGTAGAGGATCTCCTCGATCGAGCGGTTGAGGCGGTGGATCTCGTCCACGAACAGGACGTCCCGCTGCTCGAGCGAAGTGAGGATGGCCGCCATGTCGCCCTTGCGCTCCAGCGCCGGGCCGGCGACCGTCCGGATGCCGACGCCGAGCTCCTCGCGGACGATGAACGCGAGGCTGGTCTTGCCGAGGCCGGGCGGGCCGACGAGGAGGACGTGATCGAGCGCCTCGCCGCGCGCACGAGCCGCCTCGAGCGCGATGGCGAGCTGCTCCTTGACCCGCTCCTGGCCGACGAAGTCGTCGAGCCGGCGCGGGCGGAGGGAGCGCTCGACCTCGTCTTCCTCCGGCGCCACCACCGGCGCGAGGAACTGCGTCGCCGGCTCGCTCATGCCGCTTCCCGCAACGCGAGCCGCACCTGCTCCTCGACGGGCAGTTCGGGATCGACGGCGGCGAGTGCCCGCTCGGCGTCGACGACTGCCCAGCCGAGCTCGACGAGCGCGTCGCGCGCCAGCAGGTCGCCCGAGCCGTGCGACGTCGCCTCGACGACCGTCCCGAGCTTCTCCTTCAGCTCGAGCACGATGCGCTCGGCGGTCTTCTTGCCGATCCCGGGGATGGCCTGGAAGCGCGCGACGTCCTCGCGCGCGATCGCCCGGCGCAGGTCGCCCGGAGCCGCGCTGGAGAGGATGGCGAGCGCCACCTTGGGACCGATCCCGTTCACCGACAGCAGCTGCACGAACAGCTCCCGCTCGGCCGCGTCGGCGAAGCCGTAGAGCTGGAGCACGTCCTCCCGGACGTGCAGGTAGGTCTCGACGGTCACCTCGGCATTGCCCTCGGCCTTCCGGAGCGCGCCCGAGGTCGCCGCGACGAGGTAGCCGACCCCGCCCACGTCCAGGACGAGCCCGTCGGCCGTGCGCGCCACCGGCTTGCCGCGCAGGCGCGAGATCATCCGGCCACCTTCAGGAGCGGCGGCGCCGTCGCGTGGCAGACGGCGACCGCGAGCGCGTCGGAGGCGTGATCCGACATCGGCTCCTCCACCCCTAGGATCATCCGCACCATCCGCTGAACCTGCGCCTTGTCGGCGCGGCCGTAGCCGCAAACGGTCTGCTTGACGCGCGCAGGCGCGTACTCAGCGCACTCGACGCCGGCGAGCACGCCGGCGAGCAGGACGGCACCTCGCGCTTGCCCGACGGAGAGTGCGATGCGGGCGTCGGCGCCGACGTACGACTCCTCCAGCGCGACCGCGTCCAGCTCGTGCTCCTCTAGCAGGCCGGCGACTCCCTCGTAGATCGTCCTCAAGCGCAGCTCGACCCGTTCGCCTGGCGGTGTCCGCCACAGGCCGTGACACACGGCCCGGAGGCGCCCGTCGCTTGCGTGGACGATCCCGTACCCGCACTCAGCCGTCCCAGGGTCGATTCCGAGAACCTTCACGCCGAGACATTAGGGATCGCCTCGGACGTTCCTGCGAGGCGGTTCTAGACGGCCACGGCCTCCAGGAGGCGCTCGGCGATGTCGAAGTTGGCGTACACGTCCTGGACGTCGTCGCTCTCCTCGAGGGCGTCCATCAGGCGGACGATCTTGCGCGCCACGGCCTCGTCCGCGACGGCGACCGTGGTCTTGGGCAGCATCGTCGACTGCGCGTCCTCGACGGTGAAGCCGGCGCCTTCGAGGCTCTTGCGGACGGCGGTCAAGAGCTCGGGCGGGCAGGTGACCTGGAAGGTCTCGCCCTCTCGAACGACGTCGTCGGCGCCCGCCTCGGCCGCCGCCAGCGTCAGCTCGTCCTCGTCGACGCCGTCGGCGGGCACGAGCACGACGCCCGTGCGCTCGAACAGCCACGCCACCGAGCCCGACTCGCCGAGATTGCCGTCGCTCTTCGTGAAGACGTGCCGCACGTCGGCCGCGGTGCGGTTGCGGTTGTCGGTCAGCGCCTCGATGTAGATCGCGACGCCGCCGGGCCCGTAGCCCTCGTAGGTGACCGTCTCGTAGGCGGCGGCGTCCGCGCCCTCGCCGGAGGCGCGCGCGATCGCGCGCTCGATGTTGTCCTTCGGCATGGAGGCCTGCCGCGCCTTCTCGATCGCGTTCTGGAGCGCGAGATTGCTCGCTGGATCGCCTCCGCCCTCCCGCACGGCCACGCTGATCGCGCGCGAGAGCTTGGTGAACTCCTGGCCGCGCTTCGCGTCGGTCGCCCCCTTCTTGCGCTTGATCGACGCCCACTTGCTATGACCCGACACCGGCGCCCACCTCCTCCCGCACGAGGTCGAGGAACCGCTCGTGGACGCGCGTGTCGTCGGTCAACTCGGGGTGGAACGAGGCGACGAGGAACCGGCCCTGCCGCAGCAGCACCGCCTCTCCGTCCAGCTCCCCCAGCACCTCGACCCCGGGGCCCACGTCGCGGACGCGCGGCGCGCGGATGAAGACGCCGCGTAGCGGCTCGTCGTCGCCCGCGAGCGCCAGGTCGGCCTCGAAGCTCGCCACCTGGCGGCCGTACGCGTTGCGGTCGACCTCGAGGTCGACCAGGCCGAGGTGGTTCCGGTCGAGCAGGATCATCCCGGCGCAGGTGCCGAAGACGCCGCCCTGGAAGCGCCGGATCGAGTCCTCGAGCCCGTAGAGGCGGATCAGCCGGCCGATCGCCGTCGACTCGCCGCCGGGGATGACGAGCCCGTCGAGGCCCTCAAGGTGCTCCGGCTTGCGCACCTCGACGACCTCCGCGCCGAGCCGGCGCAGCACGACCGTGTGCTCGCGAAACGCTCCCTGGACTGCCAGGACCCCGATCTTCATCGGGGCCAATTCTACGGAGCGGGCTCTTCCGTCCGCCTGCGGACGCCGAGGCCGAGCACGACGAAGAAGAGCCCGAGCAGCCCGTAGACGAGCCCCGGCACCCACGGCCGGAGCTCCCCGCCGCCCTCGCCGGCGAAGAAGAACGGCAGCGCTTCGACGCCGCTCCATTGCGTGACGAAGTGGACCGACGCCGCGAAGATGCCGATGATGCCGAGCACGGCCCAGCTCGAGCGGCCCGTGCCGCGGGCGATGCCGACGAAGGCAAGGCCTGTGAGGGCAACGAGCACCCAATCCGTGTCGCTGGAATTCCACCACTGCAGCAGCGCGCCGCCGACGAGGACCCCTGCGACGACGTGGACCCAGAAGCCCGAAGGCCCGCCGAGCGCGCTCCCGATCCCGAGGTACAGGAGCCCGATCAGCAGCGTCAGCACATAGGACCAGTCGCCGCCGCCCGAGAGCACGTCCACGACGAGGAGCCAGCTGAGGACGAGCGGGAAGACGACGAGGAGGGGGAACTCGAAGACCGAGAGCGCCACGGACGCGGTCACGATCCCGATCACGAGCATGAGCCACAGGCCCCAGTTCCAGCCGTCGAACGCCGAGCCGTCCTCCGCCGGCGCCCAGCCCCACCACTCGAGGAGCGACCCGAGGAACACGAGCCAGACAGCCAGGGTCGCGAAGGCGAACAGCCCCGCGGGGATCCACTCGCTGCGCAGCCGGAAGGCGTACGCGATTGCGCACAGCACCACGAGCGGCAGGAGCGTCCACGCGACGAGCCCGGCGTCGCCGGACTCGGAAGCCAGGTAGATCAGCGAGACGGCCGCGCCGACGAGAACCGTGAAGCCGCCCACGTAGAGGACGAAGTTCGAGGTCGTCCAGACAGGCTTCCGGGGCACGCGCGCCACCCTAACCGGCGCGGCGGACGGGGAGCGCGCTTACCAGCCGCGGCGTTCGAGCAGATCTTCGGGCGCGAGCGTGGCCGCGGAGATCCCGACCATCGGCTCGCCGAGGCCCGCGGAGACACGCGCGAGCACCTCGGGGTCGTTGAAGTGCGTCGTCGCCTCGACGATCGCCTTCGCGCGCAGCTCGGGATCGCCGGACTTGAAGATCCCGGAGCCGACGAAGACGCCGTCCGCGCCGAGCTGCATGCAGAGCGCGGCGTCGGCGGGTGTCGCGATCCCGCCGGCTGTGAAGGTGACGACCGGCAGCCGTCCGGCCTCGGCGACCCAGCGCACGAGCTCGAACGGGGCCTGGAGGTTCTTGGCTTCCGTGTAGAGCTCCTCCTCGCGCAAGGTCTGGAGCCGGCGGATGGTGCCGAAGACGGCGCGCATGTGGGTGACGGCGTTGACGATGTCGCCCGTCCCCGCCTCGCCCTTCGTCCGGATCATCGCTGCGCCCTCGGCGATGCGCCGGAGCGCCTCGCCCAGGTTGGTGCAGCCGCAGACGAAGGGGATCGTGAACTGCCACTTGTCGACGTGATGCCCCAGGTCGGCGGGCGTCAGCACCTCGCTCTCGTCCACGTAGTCGACCTCGAGCGCCTGGAGGATCTGCGCCTCGGCGAAGTGGCCGATGCGGCACTTGGCCATGACCGGGATGGTCACGGCCTCCTGGATCTCGCGGATCTTGGTCGGGTCGGCCATGCGGGCGACGCCGCCGTCGCGGCGGATGTCCGCCGGCACGCGCTCGAGCGCCATCACCGCGACCGCGCCCGCGTCCTCGGCGATCTTGGCCTGATCGGCCGTGACGACGTCCATGATCACGCCGCCCTTGAGCATCTCGGCGAGGCCGGTCTTGACCCTCAGCGTCCCGATCTCGAGCATCGGGTGGATTCTACTCAGAGCCCTTGAGACAGCCGAGCACCGCGTCCCGGTGCTCCGCGCTCGGGGGCGCGTTCCAGACCAGGACGACGTTCTTCTGCCGCTGGAGGACGTCGTCGATCGGGATCGACTTGCCGGCGAACTGGCGGTAGGCGAGCTCCAGCCGCTCGGCTTCGGCCGGATCGGCGCCGAACGCGGCCACGAGGAAGTTCTCGTCGAGCGTGACGCGCATCGCGCCGCCCGAGGCGGTGGTGGCGACGAAGTCGACGCGCTTCGTGTCCACGTCCCGGCCGAGCTCGACCAGGCAGTCGCGGGTCGGGGCGAGGACGTACCGGTCGGGCTCGGCCGGCTCGGAGCCGCCGCAGCCCCCGGCCAGCACTGCGGCCGCTGCCGCGGCCGCGAGAAACGCGTGCTTCGTGCCCATCCGGCGCCCGACTCTAGCGGGAAACGGCCTCTCCTCACCCGCGTTCAGACGCGATCGCATCGTGTGCGGGTCCGGTGCGCGGCGCGTCCCCCGGACGGGGGTTACTCGCCGAGCTCCTCCGCGAGCAGCGCGCAGGCGGCCGTGCGCCAGGCGAGGTCGTCGTCGGCGAGCAGAGCGGCGGCATTCGCCTGGAGGCCCTCCAGGGCCGCCCGCAGCTGGGCGCGGCGCTCGGGCGAGTCGAGGTCGGCTGCGAGCGCCTCCACCGCGCGGGAGTCCAGCCGAAGCTCCCGGCGAGGATCCCCGCCGGAGGCGAGCAGCAGCAGCGCGCGGCGCCGCGCCGCCTGCAGTTCGTCCTCGTCGACGTGCACCGACTGGACGGCCAGATAGGCGAGCTGGACGAGTCCCTCCATACCGAGTGGGCCCGCCAGGATTCGAACCTGGGACCTGACGGTTATGAGCCGCCTGCTCTGACCGCCTGAGCTACGGGCCCGGTCGCCGCGCAGAGTACCGCCGCTACAGGTTCGGCCGACGTAGCCCGCGCCCGTCGGCGCAGGCTA
>JBBDWU010000028.1:132744-139046 GCA_040902725.1 Gaiellaceae bacterium
CCCGCTTCCCTAGCCGCCCGCCGCCGCGACGGCGGCGTCGGCGTTGACGATCCCGCGGCCGTAGAGCGTGTCGAAGCCCGCGGCGCCGAGGTCGGTGCACGTGTTGAACAGATGGGACTCGACAGTGGTGTTGCTCATTGCCGGGTTGACCGACCAGATCAGCGCGACGACGCCCGTCACGTGGGGCGTCGCCATCGACGTGCCGTCGTAGTGATCCCACGACGAGATCTCGTTGACGACCGTGGCCGACGTGCCCACCTGGCTCAGCAGGGTGGCGCCGGCGGTGTCGGAGACCGTGACCGCGGGGATCCAGGGCCGTCCGTCCGAGGTCGTCGCCGAGCCGAGGGTCCCGATGAAGTCGCCCGCGACGTTGTTGTAGATGACCGCCGCGGTCGCACCGGCGTTCATCGCGTTCGTGACCTTGTCGGCGAAGCTGATGTCGCCGCGCTGGATCAGCGCGATGTTGCCGGCTACAGCGGCCGGGCACTCGCCGGCGAGGCCGCGCCCACAATTGACGAGCGTCCCCGTCGTCCCCGCCGTCTGGCCCGCGAACTCCATGCCGTACGCGGTCACGGTCGAGGTCGTCGTCACCGATGCCTCCGAGCCCGTGTTCGCCGGCACGGAGGAGAGAACGGTCACGCCGGGGGCGACTACGTCGATCTCCCTGCCGCCGTTCGAGAACGAGGCGCGGATGTTGTTCCGGTCGACCGCTCCCACGGCGATGTTGACGGCGTACTTGGCCGGATAGCTGATCGCCCGCGCCGAGCCGTCGTTGCCGGTCGCCGCGACGACGAGCGCGCCCTTGTTGCGCATCTCCTTGTAGAAGTTCTCCTCCGTGCGCGACTTGCGTCCGCCGCCGAGGCTCAGGTTGACGACCTTGCACTTCGCCGTCTCGACGAGCCAGCGGACGCCTGCCATGACGGTGCTGGCGGTACCGCCGGTCGGCCCGAGCACGCGCGCGTAGTAGAGGTTGGCGCTGTAGGCGACGCCGTAGACGCCCACGGTGTTGTAGGCAGCGACGACGGTGCCCGCGACGTGCGTCCCGTGCGTCTCGTTCGGGTCGTTGTTCCAGAACGGGTCGTTGTCGTTGCTGATGGTGTCGATTCCGCCCTTGTAGTTCGGAGCGATGTCCGGGTGGTTGTAGTCGAGACCCGTATCCGCGACGCAGGCGTTGATCCCGGTCCCGGTGACTCCCCGGTCGTGCGCGTTGACGGACCTCGTTGTGATGAGCCCGTAGAGGCCGTTCGACATCGACGGCGCGAGCTGGGCGGTCGCCAGCCCGAGCGCGTAGCGGAGCTCGTCGGGCTCGACGTAGCTGACGCCGCCGAGGCGCGCGAGCTGGCCGACGGCCCCGGCGTCGATCTCGACCGCCAGCGCCCCGAGCTCGGAGAAGTCAGCCCGCACGGCACCGCCGGAACGCTCGATCGCGGCCCGGTCGGCAGCCGTAGGCGCCCGGTCGAAGCCAACGAAGACGCGGGCCCGCTCGGAGGAGGACGACGCGTTCGGCGCCGGCGCGGCCGCGGCGCCCGCAGCCAGGAGAAGCAGCGCCAGCAGCGACGCCGTGAACGACACGATCTTCCTCACAACCAAAACCCCCTGATCAAAAGGTCGAGCGAAGCCCATGCCTCGGCCGGACTGCTCGCTTACTCCTCACAGTACGACGGCTTTCGCCGTTTGACAAGGCCTCGCAGAGTGCTCGTTACACTTCCCGCCAGTGAGGACGTTCCAGCGCGAGCAGCGCCTACGCACGGCCGGTGGCCTCCAGGTGACCGACATCACCGACGAGGTGCTCGAGCTCGTGCGCGAAAGCGGGATCAAGGACGGCATCGTCTGCGTCTACTCCCCGCACACAACGGCCTCCGTGCGCGTGAACGAGTTCGAGAAGGGGTTCCTCGAGGACTTCTCGAACCTGCTGCGCCGGCTCGTGCCCGCGGAGGGGTACTACGCGCACGACGACTGGGACAAGCGCACCGAGAACATCTGCGACGAGGACATGGCGGCCGGAAACGGTCACGCGCACTGCATGTCGATGCTCCTGGGGCCCGCCGGCGAGTCGATCCCGGTCTCCGACGGCGAGCTCTGCCTGGGCACCTGGCAGCGCATCCTCTTCGTCGAGCTCGACCGCGAGCGCGACCGGCGCTGGCTCGTTCAGGTAGTCGGCACCTAAAGCGCGGGCGCCTCCCTGCCGATGCTCGGGGCGTGAGCCAGCTCGCGGAGTACGACCCCACGGTCATCTCGGACGCCGCCCGGCGCCTGTACGGCAAGGCGAGCGCGTCCCTCGTCGGCTCGGTCGCCTTCGGCGCGCTCCTCGGGGCCGCCTTCGGCGCCGTCCCGCTGACCTCGCTGGGGGACGCGTGGCCCATCGGCTCCGGCTTCGGCTTCGCGACTCTGCTCGGCGGGCTGCTGGTCGGAGGCGTGATCGGCTACGTGATCGGCGACACGCGCGCCCTCGGCTACCGGCTCCAGGCGCAGGGGATGCTCTCGCAGCTCCAGCTCGAGCGGAACACGGCCGAGACGGCCTCGGCCCTCAGGCTGCTCGTCTCGCGCCCGGCGACCGTCGAGGTCCCCGAGCCGCGCCCCGCGCCCCCCACGCTCGTCCCGCCGCCGATCTCCGCCCAGCCGTCTACTCAGGGGTGACGTAGGCGGCGGTCAGGCCGCCGTCCACGAGGAAGGTCGCGCCGGTCACGTAGGAGGACTCGTCGGAGGCGAGGAAGAGCGCCGCGTTGACGATCTCCCGGGGCCTCGCCAGACGTCCCATCGGCAGGTGCACCAGCCGGCGCTGCGCCGCGGCGGGGTCCTCGCCCCAGATGCGCAGCAGCAGCGGCGTCTCCACCGGGCCCGGGCAGAGCGCGTTCACGCGCACGCCGCGGCGGGCGAACTCGACCGCCAGCTCGCGCGTCAGCGAGAGGACGGCCCCCTTCGAGGCGGTGTACGCGATCTGCGAGGTGGCCGCGCCCATGAGCGCGACGAAGGAGGCGACGTTGATCACCGAGCCGCCGCCCCGGTCGAGCAGGTGCGGGATGCCGTACTTGCAGCAGAGGAAGACGCCCTTCGCGTTCACGTCCAGCACCCGCTCCCACGCCTCCGGCTCGGTCTCGAGGATCGAAGCGTCGTCGGCCGGCGAGATGCCGGCGTTGTTGTAGAGGACGTCGATGCCGCCGTAGCGCTCCGCGGCGGCGCCGAGCATCGCCTTCACGCTCGCCGGGTCGGCCACGTCCACCTGGACGGCGAACGCCTCCCGCGCCTCGGCGGCCGTGCGCTCCGCGGCCTCGCCGTCCACGTCGGCGACGCAGACGCCCGCGCCCTCCTCCGAGAAGAGCAGCGCGGCTTCACGGCCCATGCCGCCACCGGCGCCCGTGATCACGACGACCTTTCCCTCGAGCCTGCCTGCCATCAGTCCTCCGTCGCCATGAAGACGTTCTTGACCTCCGAGTAGCTCTCGAGCGCGTGCATGCCGAGCTCCCGGCCGAAACCCGACTGCTTGAAGCCGCCAAACGGGGCCTGGACGCGCACCGAGGCGTTCGAGTTCACCGAGAGCACGCCCGACTCGACGGCGCGCGCGACCCGCCACGCTCGGCCGACGTCGCGCGTCCAGATCGAGCCGGAGAGCCCGTAAGGCGTGTCGTTCGCCAGCCGCACCGCGTCCGCCTCGTCCTCGAACGGGATCACGGCGGCGACAGGCCCGAAGATCTCCTCGCGCGCGCACCGGTCCTCGTTCGCGCAGGCGACGAGAGTGGGCGGGAACCAGAAGCCCGGGCCGACCGGCGCCTCGCCGCTGAACACGACCTCCACCCCGTCGTCGAGGAAGGAGGCGACCCGCTCGCGGTGAGCGGCCGAGACGAGCGGCCCCATCTCGGTTGTCTCGTCCTCGGGGTCGCCGACGCGCAGCTGCCCGGTCGCCTCGACGAGCAACTCCAGGAAGCGCTCGTAGACGGAGCGCTCGACGAGGATCCGCGAGCGGGCGCAGCAGTCCTGGCCGGCGTTGTCGAAGACGGCATAGGGCGCGGCAGCTGCCGCCCGCTCCAGGTCGGCGTCCGCGAAGACGACGTTCGCCGACTTGCCGCCTAGCTCGAGCGTGACGCGCTTGATCGTGCCGGCCGCCCCGCGCATCACCTCGCGGCCAACCTCGGTGGAGCCCGTGAAGGCGATCTTCGCCACGTCCGGGTGCTCGACGAGCCGGTGCCCGGCGACCGAGCCCTTGCCCGCGAGCACGTTGACGACGCCCTCGGGGATCCCGGCCTCGAGCACCAGCTCCGCCAGCCGCAGCGCCGAGAGCGGCGTCAGCTCCGCGGGCTTGAGCACGACGGTGTTGCCGCAGGCGAGCGCGGGCCCGAGCTTCCAGCTGGCGATGTTGAGCGGGAAGTTCCACGGGACGATCAGGCCGACGACGCCGAGCGGCTCCCGGAAGGTGACGTCCACCCCGCCGGCGACCGGGATCTGCTCGCCGTAGTGCTTGTCCACGGCGCCCGCGTAGAAGTGGAAGACCTGCGCGACCATGCCGACCTCGCCGCGAGAGCCGGCGATCGGCTTGCCGACGTTGCGGGTCTCCATGAGCGCGAGCTCCTCCGCGTGCTCCTCGACGAGCCCCGCCAGCCGGCGCAGCAGCCGTGCCCGGTCCTGCGGCGTGACGTCCCGCCAGCCGGGGAAGGCCGCCTTCGCCCGCGCGATCGCGGCGTCGGTCTCGTCGACCCCGGCCTGCTCGAGCTCCGCGATCGTCTCCTCGGTGGCCGGATTGAGGACGGCGAGCGTCACTTGCCCTGCCGGTACTCGCGCGCCTGCTCGACGAGCGCCTGGAAGAGCGCGAAGTCCTCGCCCTCCTCGGGGTGCCACAGGACGCCGAGCGCGAACCGCTTCTCCGGGCTCTCGAGCGCTTCGACGGTGCCGTCCTCGGCCCAGGCCACCTCGACCAGGCCGTCGCCGAGCCGCCCGTAGCCCTGGTGGTGGTGCGACTTCACGGGCGCGCGGTCGCCCAGGATCGAGCCGAGCCGGCTGTCCGGCTCGACGGTCACGTCGTGGTCGGCGAACGCGCCCGGCGTGTGCCGGTGGCGCTCGTGGCCGACCTCGTCAGGCAAGTGCTGGACGAGGTCGCCGCCGAGCGCGACGTTCAGCACCTGGCTGCCGCGGCAGACGGCGAGCACGGGCAGATCGCGCTCGAGCGCGGCCGTGAGCAGCGCGAAATCCGCCTGGTCGCGCTCCTTCCGGGGGACGTCCGTCGCCGGATGCGGCTCCGCGCCGTAGCTGGCCGGGTCGAGGTCGCCGCCGCCCGAGAAGATGATCCCGTCGAGCAGGTCGAGCGTCTCCTCGACCGCGTCCGCGGCCGGCGGCAGCACGAGCGGCCGGCCGCCCGCGCGCTCGACCGCGTGGACGTAGGAGGCCGGGATCATGATCGCCCGCTCCTCCCAGACGCCCCACCTGATCAGCTCGGGCGCGTAGCTCGTGATCCCGATTACGGGCTTCTCAGCCACGCTCGAACAGCCGCTCGCGCTCGTAGCAGGTCACGACCTGATCGTAGAGTCGCTGCTCCGTGCGGGCGTAGTTCAGGTAGTGATCGACCACGTCGTCGCCGAGCGCCGCCCGTGCGACGGTTCCCTGCTCGAGCGCGGCGATCGCCTCGCGCAGGGTGGACGGGAAGCGGGGCGCATCGGACTCGTAGGCGTTGCCCTCGAGCGCGGGCGGCAGCTCGAGGCCGCTTTCGACGCCGTGCAGGCCGGCCGCGATCAGCGCCGCGAAGGCCAGGTAGGGGTTGACGTCGCCGCCGGGGATGCGCGTCTCGATCCGCTTGGCGGGCCCGTGGCCGACGATCCGGAAGCCGCACGTGCGGTTGTCGTACCCCCAGGCCAGCGTCGTCGGCGCCCAGGATCCCGCGGCATAGCGCTTGTACGAGTTGACGTTCGGGGCGAGGAAGACGGCGAGCTCACGCGCCGCCGCGATCCAGCCCGCGAGGAAGCGGTCGAACAGCTCGGCGTCGTCGCCGAAGGCGTTCTCGCCGTTGCGCCAGAGGCTCGCGTGGATGTGGCAGGAGTTGCCGATCCACGTGTGGTCGGGCTTCGCCATGAAGGTGACCGAGAGCCCGTGCTGGTGCGCCAGCTCCTTGATCCCGTTCTTGTAGACCGTGTGGTTGTCGGCCATCGCGACCGCGTCGGCGAAGCGGAAGTTGATCTCGTGCTGGCCAGGCCACGCCTCGCCCTTGGAGCTCTCGACCGGGATGCCCGCGTCACGCATCCCCGTCCGCACGGCCCGGATGAAGGGCTCGTCGTAGGTCGTGGCGAGGACGTGGTAGTCGAGGATGTACGGCACCGACG
>JBBDWU010000029.1:0-6159 GCA_040902725.1 Gaiellaceae bacterium
CTGCTGATCGGCCAGCAGACGGCCGAGGAGATCAAGCTCGAGATCGGCTCCGCCTACGACCTCCCCGAGGAGGTGCACGCGGAGGTGCGCGGGCGCGACATGCTGACCGGGCTCCCGAAGACGGTGATCCTCAGCTCGGAGGAGGTGCGGCGCGCGCTCGAGGAGCCCGTCTCGCAGATCATCGACGCGATCCGCTCCACGCTCGACAAGACGCCGCCCGAGCTCGCCGCGGACATCATGGACCGCGGGATCGTGCTCGCCGGCGGCGGTGCGCTGCTGACCGCGCTCGACCAGCGCCTGCGGCACGAGACCCAGATGCCGGTGCACCTGGCCGAGTCGCCGCTCACCTGCGTCGCCGTCGGCTCCGGGCGCAGCCTCGAGGAGTTCGAGGCGATCCACCGCTCCGCAAAGGCGCGGGGACGGCGGAACGGCCGGCGCTACTAGGCGCCGCCAGGCGAACCGCCCGGACTCTCGCCTAGACTGGATCGTTCGTGTCTCGCAACCGGACCGCACGGCTGGCGGTTCTGGGCTCGTCGGTCCAGCGCGCCGCCTCCGGGAAGTACACCTCGCGAACGAGTCCGGCCCTCCGCCGCCGGATCGTCCTCGGCATGCTCCTCCTGCTCTCGCTCGTCCTCGTGACCCTCTACTTCCGCGAGCCGCAGAGCGGGTCGCTCCACTCGGCCCGCAGCGCCGGCGCCACCTTGCTGAAGCCGTTCCAGATCGCCGCCGACCGCGTCGTCAGGCCCTTCAGGGACGCGTACGCATACGTCGACGGCCTGGTGGCCGCGAAGGACGCGCTCCGCGAGGTGCGCGACGAGAACCGCCTGCTCCGGCAGCAGGCCACCCAGTACCGCTTCGCCTTCGAGGAGAGCCGCGAGCTCCAGCAGCTGCTCGACTACAAGGCCTCGCCCGCCTTCCCCGACGACTTCGAGGCCGTCGCCGCCCCCGTGATCGCCTATCCGCCGAGCCAGTTCGAGCAGCAGCTCGTGCTCGGCGCGGGCTCCGCCGACGGGATCCGCGTCAACGATCCGGTCGTGAACGAGGAAGGGCTCGTCGGGAAGGTCACCGAGGTCACGGCCGGCACCGCCCTGGTCACCCTGCTGACGGACGCGAAGATCGCCGTCGGCGCGCGCGACCTCGCCACCGACGCGGTGGGTGTCGTGCGCCACGGCCGCGCCGGCGAGGACGCGCTCGTCCTCGACCTCGTCGAGAAGCGCTTCGAGGTCAAGGAGGGCGACGACATCGTCACCGCAGGCGCCCAGCGCGCCACGCTCGAGTCGCCGTTCCCGCGCGGGATCCTGATCGGCACGGTCACCTTCGTCGGCCAGAGCGACACCGACCCGTACAAGCAGATCCAGATCGAGCCGGCGGTCGACTTCGGCTCGCTCCACAGCCTGCTCGTCCTCGTCCCGAAGGGGGCGCCGCGGTGACCGCGCTCGACGGGCTCAAGGTCGGTGTGCTCGTGTTCGCCGCGGCGGTGCTCCAGGCGTCGCTCTTCGGGGCGCTCGACGTCGCCGGCGGCCGGCCCGACCTGCTGCTGCTCGCGGTGATCGCGGTCGCGCTCGTCCGCGGGACGATCGTCGGCGCCGCCGCGGGCTTCTTCGGCGGCCTCGTCGTCGACCTCGCGACCTTCGAGACGCTGGGCGTCACCTCGCTGCTGCTCACGCTCGCCGGCTACTGGATCGGGCGCTACGGGGAGACGACCGGCCGCGACCGCGCCCACGCGCCGCTGCTCTCGGTGTTCGTGATGACCGTCGGCTACGGCGTCGGCGGCTATGTCCTGCATACGATTCTGGGCGACACCGTCTCGGCGCGCGTCGCGCTCGGGACGCCGCTGCTGGCCGCCGTGATCGTGAACCTCGTGCTCGCAGTCCCGATCTACGCCCTCGTCCGCCGAGTTCTGCGCCAGCCTGAGCGCTACGACCGCGCGCGGGAGGTGACCCTCCTCGGCCAGTAACTTCCTCCCCGCCGACCCGCACGTGGTCGGGCCCCACCGGCTGACGCCCCAGGTGGCGTTCAGGCTCGCGATCCTCGGGATGGTGCTCCTCGCCGTCTTTGCGGTCCTCTTCCTGCGCCTCTGGACGCTTCAGATCCTGTCCGGCACGCAGTACCTGCAGGTCGCGCAGAACAACCAGCTGCGCACCGTGCGCCTCCAGGCGCCGCGCGGCGCGGTGGTCGATCGCGACGGCGCGCTCCTCGTCGGCAACACCGCCGGCCACTCCGTGGAGCTCTGGCCCGCCGACCTGCCGAAGAAGGGCCGCTACCAGCTGCTGAAGCGGCTCTCACTCCTCCTGGACGTGCCCGTCGCCGACATGGCGAAGGAGGTCGCGAAGCGGAAGGACGATCCGCTCACGCCGGTGACGGTCAAGCGCGACGTCCGCAAGGACAAGGTCACGTACATCTGGGAGCACCAGGTCGAGCTGCCCGGGGTGCGCGTCGCGCGCAGCTGGTTCCGCACCTACCCTCAGGGCACGCTCGCGGCGCAGATCCTGGGCCACGTGGGCGAGGTGTCGCCGGACCAGATCGAGGCCGATCCGAGGCTCTGGCCGGGGGACGAGATCGGGCAGGGCGGCGTTGAGTCGTCCTTCGACGAGTACCTGCGCGGCGTGGCCGGCCTGGCGCGGCTTCGCGTCGACTCGCTGGGGCGGCCGCGCTCGAGCCTTGTTCCCACCCAGCTCGCCGAGCCGGGGAACCAGATTCGGCTCACGATCGACGCCGACCTGCAGCGGGCGGCCGAGGACGCGCTCGACTTCGGCATCCGGCTCGCCTTCGAGAACGAGGAGTGGTACGCGGACGGCGGCGCGGTCGTGGCGATGGACCCGCGCGACGGCCAGATCCTCGCGCTCGCCTCGAACCCGACCTTCGACCCCTCCGCCTTCGCGGGTCAGCCGGACCTGCGCGAGCTGGCGCCGCTGCTCGACGACGAGCTCGCGGCCGACGCGAACTTCCCTGCGGTCAACAAGGCAAGCGCCGGCCTCTATCCGCCCGGCTCGACGTTCAAGCCCGTGACGGCCCTCGCGGCGATCCAGGAAGGGCTGGTGTCGCCCTGGGAGACGCTGTCCTGCACCGGCAGCTACCAGAGCGAGCACGACGAGGCGCTCATCCGCCAGACCTTCCGGAACTGGGATCCCTTCGTGAACCAGGGCATGGGGCTGCGCGAGGCGCTCGCCGAGTCGTGCGACACGTACTTCTACGCGCTCGGCGACGAGTTCTTCGCGCTGCCGGCGGAGGCGGGCCATCCGTTCCAGCAGTGGGCGAGCCGCTTCGGCTTCGGCCAGACCACCGGCCTCGACGTCGGCCCGGAGGCCGAGGGGCTGCTGCCGACGCCCGAGTGGCGCCGCCGCACCTTCAGGCGCGAGATCGACCGGCTCTGGAAGCCGGGCGACTCGATCCAGCTCGCCATCGGCCAGAAGGACCTGCTCGTCACGCCGCTCCAGATGACCCGGTTCTTCTCGCTGGTCGCGAACGGCGGCCGCCTGGTGACGCCGTACATGGTCGCCTCGGCGGAGCAGGCCGGCCGCAGGGGGGAGGCGCCGCGCACGCTCCAGCGCTTCGCGCCGCCGCCGCCCCAGCTGATCCCGCTCGACGGTCAGGGCCTCCAGGCCGTGCGCGAAGGCCTCTACATGGCGACGCACGACCCCGACGGGACCTCGTCGGCAGTGTTCGCGGACTACCCGATCCCGATCGCCGGCAAGACGGGCACCGCCGAGAAGTACTCGAGCGAGTTCGAGCGCCTGCTCGACCAGTCCTGGTGGTGCGGCTACGGGCCGGTGGACAATCCCGAGCTCGCCGTCTGCGTGCTGATCGAGAACGGCGGGCACGGAGGCGCGGCGGCGGCACCGGCCGCGCTGAAGGTCTTCGAGCAGTACTTCGGCATCGCCAGCACCGGTCCGGTCAACTACACGGAGAGTGACTGATGGCCGAGTACGTCGGCACGCGCGTTTCCGCGCAGCGCCGGCGCGCCCGGCGGGCCGAGGACGCCGCCGCGCTCGCGTGGCGGCTCGACTGGGTGCTGATCGGCGCCGTCGCGGGGCTCGTCGGCTTCGGTCTCTGGGCGATCGCCGGGATCACGCGTCACGACGTCCCCGGCGACCCCGGCCACTACGTCGTCCGCCAGGCCGTGTTCGCCGGCGTCGGTCTCGTTGCTCTGGTCGGGGCCGCCGCCGTCGATCCGAAGCTCTGGGCGCGCGGCCGGCGCGTGCTCTACGGGGCGCTGATCGCCTCGCTCGTCCTCGTCCTCGCCGTCGGCGCCGTGATCCGCGGCTCGCAGCGGTGGATCGACCTCGGCTTCTTCCGCTTCCAGCCGTCCGAGTTCGGCAAGGTACTGCTCGTCCTCTTCCTGGCGGCGTTCCTCGCGGAGCGCGCCAAGCGGCTGGGCGAGCCGGGGACGCTCCTCGGAGCCGTGGCGCTCACGGCGCTCCCGACGGCGCTCGTGTTCATCCAGCCGGACTTCGGCACCGCGCTCGTCTACCTCGCAGTTCTCACCGGGACGCTCTTCGTCTCGGGCGCCCGCTGGCTGCATCTCGCCGTGCTCGGCACGGCCGCCGCGCTCGTTGCGACGTCGCTCGTCTGGCTGCTCCCGGCCGCGGGCGTCGACGTCCTCAGGGACTACCAGCAGGACCGTCTGACCGCGCTCTTCGACCCCGAGAGCGCGTCGCCGGCGACGACGTACAACGCCGAGCAGTCGATCACCGCGGTCGGCGCCGGCGGGCTCGACGGCCGGGGTGTCGACGGCGCGACCCAGACGCGGCTCGACTACCTGCCCGAGCACGCGACCGACTTCGCCTTCGCCTCGCTCGCCGAGCAGCGCGGCTTCGTGGGCGCGGCGGCGCTCCTGCTTCTCTACCTGCTGCTGCTCTGGCGGGCACTGCGGATCGTCTCGCTGGCGGGCGACGCGTTCTCGGCGATCGCCGCCGGGGGAATCGTCTGCGGCCTGCTCTTCCAGATCTTCGTCAACGTCGGCATGACGATGGGCATCGCCCCGGTCACCGGCATTCCGCTCCCGTTCGTCAGCGTCGGCGGCTCGTCGATGGTCGCCAACCTCGCCGCCGTGGGCATCCTGCTCGCCGTCTACGCCCGCGCGCCCCGCCGCCGACAAATCTGATGGCCGGCCTCCATCCCGGCGCGGTCTACGGATTGTTCAAGGAGCTGCGCGTCGCGGCGCACGAGGAGGGGCCGCTGGTCGTCGAGGGGCCGCCGGCGTTGGCCGACGCGCTCCGGCGCGAGCTCGCGCACGGCGCCCGCCCGGGCGCCGTGCGGGGAGGGGGCCCGAAGGGCGCCGACGCCTTTGTGCTCGTGCTGGCCGGCGAGCTGGGCGCCGAGGACGAGCACCGGCTCAAGCTCGCGCACCGCCAGGGCGTCCCGACCGTCGTCGTGCTCGCCGGCCCCGGGCTCGAGCGGCGCATCCCGTACGTGCTGGCCACCGACGTCGTCGAGGTGCCGGCCGGATCGGGCTTCCCGGTGGAAGAGATCGCGAAGGCGGTCGCGGCGCGGATGGGGGAGCAGGGGACGTCGCTCGCGGCGCGCGTTCCGGTGCTCAGGCAGGCAGTCTGCGAGCAGCTGATCGAGACGTTCTCGCGCCGGAACGCCGCCGTCGGCGCAGCGGTCTTCATCCCCGGCGCCGACTTCCCGGTGATCACGCTCGGCCAGCTCCGGCTCGTGCTCTGCCTTGCCGCGGCACACGGGGTCGAGGTCGACCGCGAGCGGCTGCCCGAGGTGCTGGCCGTGATCGCCGGCGGACTGGGGCTGCGCGGCCTCGCCCGGCAGGCGCTCCGCTTCGTCCCCGTCGCCGGCTGGCTCGTCCGCTCGAGCGTGGCCTACGCCGGCACGCGCGCGGTCGGCGAGGCCGCAATGCGCTACTTCGCAGCCCGCGCCGAGCGCTCGTAAGACGACGACCTCGCTCGGGCGCGTCAACCTCCTCGATGACGAGCCGCTCGGTCTCGATCTGCTCCACGCGCCACATTGTCGTCGGTCCGTCCGGTGCTGCGTCCTCAGAGATCTGCCGGCCGGTGCGCTCCAGGCGAGCAACCAGCCTCGGCGTTCGCTGAGCGCAGGGCGAGCCGTGGCCGAAGCGCGACTTGCTCGCGCGAGAGGCCACGCAGCGGTCGCGACAGCGGAAGGCAAGGAGGGGGACCGCGGGGGGAACAATGGTTACCCCCC
>JBBDWU010000029.1:6169-30699 GCA_040902725.1 Gaiellaceae bacterium
CCCCCCCCCCCCCCCCCCCCCCCCCCCCCCCCCCCCCCCCCCCCCGCTATCCGTCCGGTCCGCGACCTAGTCTCCCCGGCAGAGATGGCCGAGCGCGAGCGGGTTGACGAGCGGGAGGCGTGGGAGCTGCTCCTCATCGAGGAGGCCGACGCCTGGTTCGAGTACCTCGAGGCGACGCGGGGCCAGACCGCGACCCGGTACCTCGAGGTGGAGCCGTGGGCATGGAGCCGGCTCATGCAGCGCGTGCGGGCGATCCGCGCCCGCCGGGCGAGGCTCCGGCCGGCGGCCGCCTGATCGGGCTGCGCCGGTCGCCCTGATACCCTGAGCTTCGACATGTTTTTGACTCGGTTCAACAGCGGCAGCGCGCGGCGGGCGTCCCCCACGGGGACGATGCCTGCGCGCGCCCGCCGGAAGGAGATTTCTTTTGCGCTGGTTTCGACGCGAGAAGACCAAGGAGCAGGCGCCGCAGGAGGCCGCCGCTCCGCCCACGATCGCAGCCCCGCTAGCGGCTGAACCTGCCGCCCGCGAGGGCGGCGACGCGAGCACCACAACCGGACCACGAAGGCGAAAGCGCGGCAGCCGCGGTGGCCGGGGCCGGAAGCGGCCAGGCTCGACCGCCGCCACAGCCTTGGCAGTCGCCGACGCCTCTGCGACGGAGGAGAAGCCGGCCCGCCGGCAGGCCGAGCGCAAGCCGCGCCAGGCGCCGCGCCGCCGCCAGCAGCCGCGCCGCGCGCCGCTCCCGGCCGCCAAGCGGTCGCTGCTCGTCTCGGTCGACGTCTCCGAGCAGCGCGTCGCCGTCGTCGAGGACGACCAGGTCGCCGAGGTCTACCTCGAGCGTCCGGAGCGCCGCTCGATCGCCGGGAACATCTACCTCGGCACCGTCGACAACGTCCTCCCGGGGATGGAGGCGGCGTTCATCGAGATCGGCCTCGAGAAGAACGGCTTCCTCTACGTCGACGAGATCGTTCGCGACGAGCTGGAGGGCACCCGCGAGGGCGGCAAGAAGATCCAGGACCTGCTCTCGCGCGGCGAGGCGGTGCTCGTGCAGGCCGTCAAGGACCCGATGAAGACGAAGGGCGCGCGGCTGACGATGGAGATCTCGCTGCCGGGCCGCTTCGTCGTCTTCGTCCCGCACGGGGACGGCCTCGGAGTCTCGCGCCGCCTGTCCGACGAGGAGCGCCTGCGCCTGAAGGACGTGGTCAAGGCCCTGAACGTGAAACAGGGCGGCGTCATCGTCCGCACCGCCGCGGAGGGCGCCTCGGCGGAGGACGTCGAGCGCGACCTCGTCTTCCTCCAGCGGCTCTGGAAGACGATCGAGGAGCAGGCCAAGAAGGCCAAAGCTCCCGCGCTCGTCTACCAGGAGGCCGAGCTGCCGCTGCGGATCATCCGCGACCTCTTCACGGGCGACTTCGAACGGGCGCTCGTCGACCACGATCGCACGTTCAAGCGCATCGTCGGCTACCTGAAGAAGACGTCGCCGCACATGGTCGAGCGGGTCGAGCGCTACAAGGAGAAGACGCCGCTGTTCGAGGAGCACGGCATCGACGCCGAGATCCGCTCCACGCTCAGCCGCCGCGTCGACCTGCCCTCGGGCGGCTACCTGATCTTCGACTACGCCGAGGCGTTCACCGTCGTTGACGTCAACACGGGCCGGTTCGTCGGCTCGCGCGCCAAGGGCTCGACGGCGCGGCTCGAGGACACGATCACGAAGAACAACCTCGAGGCGGTGAAGGAGGTCGTTCGCCAGCTGCGGCTGCGCGACGTCGGCGGCATCATCGTCATCGACTTCATCGACATGGCCAACCCGAAGAACCGGGCGACCGTCGAGGAGGCGCTGCGCACCGAGCTCGAGCGCGACCGGACGAAGACTTACGTGGTCGAGATCTCGCCGCTCGGCCTCGTCGAGATGACGCGCCAGAACGTCACGGAGGGCCCGCGCGAGATCCTCACCAAGAAGTGCCCGACCTGCAGCGGCGACGGCATCGTGCTGTCGGAGTCGTCGGCCGCGGTCGATTCCGAGCGTCGCCTGCGCGGATTGGCGCAGGAGGGCACGCGCGTCCAGGCCTACCGCGTCGAGCTGCACCCGCAGGTGGCCTCGATCCTGATCGGCCCCGGCGGCCGCCGGCTCGCCGAGATCGAGGAGGCGACGCGGCGGCGGTTCTTCGTCGAGACGACCGACAACGGCCATGGGCTCGACCACTTCTCCGTGCTCGCCCAGGGCCGGCTCGAGGAACTGAAGCCCGAGGTGCCGGTCGAGGAGGGCCAGAAGCTCGAGCTCCAGCTCGTGGAGGTCGGCCGCCACGACGCCGGCTCGGGGGTCGGGAAGGTCAACGGCTACGACGTCTGTGTCGCGGGCGCCGCGTCCCTCGTCGGCAAGAAGGTGAAGGTGCAGATCGAGCGCGCCCTCGCCGGCGCCGCCTACGCCGTCCGGACGGACGCTCCGGCCGAGGCGGTGCCGCTGAGCGCGGAAGCCGCGGCCGAGAAGCCGACCCGGCAGCCCGCGAAGCGCAAGACCGGCGAGCCCGAGGCGGGCGTCGAGCTGGAGGAGGCCGTCGAGGAGGCCGTCGAGGAGGCCGAGGCGGCCGAGGAGCCCGAAGTGGTGGGGGAGGAGGAGGCTCCAACCGTGGAGGCGCCGAAGCGGAAGACCCGGCGAGGAACGCGCGGCGGCCGCAAGCGCAAGAAGAAGCCGGCGGTGCCGGGCGAGGAGACGGCTGCAGTCGCGTCCCCCGACGGTGCTGGCCCGAGGATCCACCTGCCGCCCGACGACCTCGGCGACGAGCCGCAGGCCGCCGCGACGGCGGAAACGGCCGAGGCGGCTCCGGGAGAAGAGCGTCCCAAGCGGAAGACGCGGCGCGGCTCGCGCGGGGGCCGCAAGCGCAAGAAGAAGCCGGCCACCGTCACCGACGAGTCCGCTCCCTCCTGAACCAGAGCAGGTAGACCGCCGCGGCGGCGACCAGGATCGCGAGCCAGCCCCATTCGAGCTCGGGCTGGATCAGGCTCGGGATCGTCCAGTCCACGGAGCCGCGCTTGACGACCTGCTCGTGCCAGAAGTCCTCCGCGGCCAGCGCGCCCCCGTAGGCGAGCATCAGTGCGAAGTAGCTGGACGCGAGCGCGGTGTGCCGCGTGCGGCTGAGCAGGAGCGCCGAGAGCGCGAGCAGCACCCCGTACGTCCCGTGGTGCCCGCCCAGGTGGACGGCCGCGATCGTCTCGCCGGGTGCGATCTCCTCCGAGTAGATCGGGTCGGGCGCGTAGAACCCGGCCTCCGCGAACAGCCAGGGGACGGCGATCAGCGCGAGCACCACCGCCAGGCCGACGCGCACGGGATCACCAAGTAACACCGTGTTACTTGCTCGGAGCCGGTCCCGGCGGATCACCGTCAGCGCGGCGGCGACGGCGACTCCCAGGGCCGGCACGGCGTTCACCGGCCGGGCGTCGAGGTCGTCCAGATCGAGCACGCCCGGAACCGCCGCCACCGCGCAGAGGGCGATTCCGACCGCCGCCACGCGCCCGCGCAGGAGCAGCAGGATCCCGATCGCGGCGAACGCGACCGGGAAGTTGAGGTAGACGAGCGTGCGGCTCGCCCCGCCCGCGATCCCCTCCCGGCTCACGTTGTAGAGCCCGTCCAGGCGGCTGTACGTGACGAACGTCAGTAGGGCGAAGACGGCGTAGAGCGCCCAGGTTGTCGCTACACTCTTCATGCTTCGCGGGCCGTTCGTCCGCGTCTTCTCACGCCATGTCCTACGCGATCATCTCACTGGGCGGCAAGCAGTACCGCGTCTCCGAAGGCGAGCGGTTGCTCGTGGACCGGGTCAAGCAGGACGAGGGCCAGACGCTGACGCCGGTCGTCCTGATGGTCGGCGGCGACGGCGACGCGAAGATGTCTCCGAAGGACGTCACCGTGACGGCCCGAGTCGTCGGGCACGTGCGGGGCGACAAGATCCGCATCGGCAAGCACCGGCAGCGCACGGGCTACAAGCGCCACACCGGCTTCCGGGCCGCGCTCTCCCAGATCGAGATCGAGAAGATCGGAACGAAGGCGGCCGCCGCGAAGCCGAAGGCGGAGGAGAAGCCGAAGGCGGCCGCGAAGCCCAAGGCGGCCGCGAAGCCGAAGGCTGCGGCCAAGCCGAAGGCGGCAGCGAAGAAGCCCGCTGCCGCGAAGAAGCCCGCTGCCGCGCAGAAGCCCGCCGCGGCCAGGAAGCCCGCGGCGAAGAAGAAGGAAGGCGAGTAGTGGCGCACAAGAAAGGTCTCGGCTCGTCCCGCAACGGGCGCGACTCGAACCCCAAGATGCTCGGCGTGAAGATCGCCGACGGCCAGGTCGTGTCGGCCGGGATGATCATCCTGCGCCAGCGCGGCACGCGGTTCCGGCCGGGGCCGGGCGCGGGCCTGGGGCGCGACGACACGATCTTCGCCCTGCGCGACGGCAAGGTCGAGTTCCGGCGCAGCGGCGACCGCCGCTTCGTCCACGTCAACGGAGACTGACCCGTGTTCCAGGACCGCGCCCGCATCCACGTGGTGGCGGGTCGCGGCGGCGACGGCGCGCTCTCGTTCCGGCGGGAGAAGTACGTGCCGAAGGGCGGCCCGGACGGCGGCGACGGCGGCGACGGCGGCGACGTCCTGCTCGAGGCGGACCCGGACCTCCGCGATCTGAGCGAATTCGCGACGCGGCGCCGGCTCCAGGCGGGGCGTGGGGGAAGCGGTGGGGGCGGCCGCCGGCACGGCAAGCGTGGCGACGAGGTCGTCGTCCGCGTCCCCGTGGGCACGCAGGTGCTGGACGACGACGGCCAGCTGATCGCGGATCTCGCCGCTCCCGCCGCCCGCGCGGTGCTCGCCCGCGGCGGCGCGGGCGGCCGCGGCAACGCGCACTTCGCGACCCCGCGGCGGCAGGCGCCCCGGTTCGCGGAGACCGGCCGGCTCGGCGAGGAGGCCGACCTCGAGCTGCGGCTGAAGCTGCTTGCCGACGCCGCGCTCGTCGGCCTGCCCAATGCCGGCAAGTCCTCGCTCCTCCGGCGGATCTCCAACGCGAAGCCGAAGGTGGCGGAGTATCCGTTCACGACGCTCGCGCCGGTGCTCGGCACCGTCGACGCCCCCGACCGCACCCGGCAGCTCACCGTCGCGGACGTGCCCGGGCTGATCAAGGGCGCGAGCCGCGGCGTCGGCCTGGGCCACGAGTTCCTCGCGCACCTCGAGCGCGCGCGCACGCTCGTCCACGTGATCGACGCGGCTGCCGGCGATCCAGCCGATGCCTTCCGCGCGATCGACGGCGAGCTCGCCCTCTACGGCGCCGGGCTCGACCGGCTGCCGCAGATCGTCGTCCTGAACAAGATCGATCTCCTGCCCGAGCCGCCCGAGCTCGGGATCGAGGACGAGCGAATCCGAGCCGTCTTCCGGGTCTCCTGTGCGACCGGAGTGGGGATCGAGGCGCTGAAGCGCGCGCTCTTCGAGCTCGTGGAGCCTGCTCCCGCGCCCGCGACCGCCGACGAGGCGGGTCTCGTCGAGTTCCTCGTCTACCGGCCGCGCCCCGGCCGGCCGGCGTTCAGGATCCTCCGCACCGACCGCGGCTTCCGGGTCACCGGCTCGCCTCCGGAAGGAGAGGAGCTCGATGCGGCGCTGAAGGCCGCCGGCGCGCGGACGGGCGACGAGGTGGAGATCGGCGACGAGATGCTCGAGTTCCGGTGACAGGCCTCTTCGGGGGCGCGTTCGACCCGCCGCACGACGGCCACGTCGCGCTGGTCTCCGGCGCTGTGGCGCACTTCGGCCTCCCTCGCGTCGTGATCCTCGTCTCGGAGCGGCCGGGCCATCGGTCCGTGGTGGCGCCGGTCGAGGCGCGGCTGCGGCTGGCGGAGGCGGCGTTCCCGGAGCACGAGGTGGAGCTCGATCCCTTCCCTCGCACGATCGACCTCCTGCGCGCCCGCGACTTCGGGGACGCGGTGCTGCTGATCGGGGCCGACCAGTACGGCGACTTCGGCGAGTGGAAGGAGCCCGACGGGATCCTGATGCTCGTCCGGCTCGGCGTGGCGACCCGGCCCGGCTTCCCGCTGACGGCCGACCCGCCGGACCCGCGAGTCTCCTTCTTCGAGATCGAGCCGGTGCCGGTCTCCGGATCGCTCGTCCGCGCGCGGTGCGCCGCCGGCGAGCCGCTCGCCGGTTTCGTCCCCGACGACGTCGCGCGCCTGATCGCGGAGCTTGGGCTCTACCGCGACGGGGTAGACTCGGGCCACTGACTTCGCTCGAACAAGCACGCCGGGTGGCCGAGCTCGCGCAGGAGAAGCTCGCGCGGGATGTCGTGATCCTCGACATGCGGCCGGTGTGCTCCTACACCGACTACTTCGTGATCGCGACGGGCCAGAACCCGCGGCAGGCGAAGTCGATCTACGACGAGGTGCACGAGCGGCTGAAGAGCGAGACCCGCGTGATCCCGCACGCGGTCGAGGGAACGCGCGAGGCGAGCTGGATCGTCGCCGACTACCTCGACGTCGTCCTGCACGTCTTCACCCCCGACGCGCGCGCGTACTACAACCTCGAGGATCTCTGGGGCGACGTCCCCGCGGTCGAGCTCGGGGCCGCGGCCTCGTAAGCCCTCGAGCGGGGTCTGGCCCCGTTGCGAAAGCGTGTCGGCGGCTACACTGGGCGGCTCCTGGGGCCGTAGCTCAGCTGGGAGAGCGTCTGGCTGGCAGCCAGAAGGTCAGGGGTTCGAACCCCCTCGGCTCCACCTCTGAAGACGCTGCTCGCTCCGTTCGCGCTGATTGCGTTAACGGCCGGCGTGATCGGCATCTTCGTGTGGTCGCCGTGGGCCTCGGAGACGCGGCAGCTCGAGCTCGGCTGGCTGGAGGCCTACTCCGCGTGGCTCGAACGCGCCCCCGACCGCGCCTTCGGGCCGACGAGCTGCGAGCGGTCGTTCGATGCCGAGGTCGGTCCGCCGCCCTCGCGACGTCTGCAATCCATCGCCGAGATCGCCCAGAAGGGTTGCGCGAGCTATCCCGACCCGGCGGACTGGCGCGCGGTCGGCTGGCGGGCGAGCTCCAACCTCATCGAGTGGAGATCCGCACGGGCAGAGACGACCGAGGAGCCCCGTCTCGCCCAGGTCGCGCGCAGGATCGCGCAGACCCCCGTCCGCACGTACTGCTGGATCGAGGACGACTGGCACGAGCTCGCGGAGGAGTGGGCCCTCCTCGACCGCGACGAGTACTGGGTGGCCGGCTTCGCCGATCCGTTCGCCGGCGAGATCCACCTCTCGCCAGAGATCTGCGACCCGCTACGGCGCTTCTTCATGTCGGCCTATGCCCCTTTCCTGAACGAGGAGAGCCTTGATCTCTCCATCGCTTTGACGGTGCTCGCCCATGAGGCTGGGCACATCCGAGATCCCGACGCCAACGAGGCCGTTGTCGAGTGCCATGCGATCCAGCGCGTCCGCGGGCTCGTGCTCGACGAGGGCCGCAGCCCCGGCTATGCCAACGAGCTGGCGGGTCTGGCGGCCGACATCACGTATCCCCGGATGCCGCCGGAGTATCGGACGCGCCGCTGCCACCCCGGCGGACCGCTTGACCTGAGTCCGGAAACCCCCGCCTGGCCCTAGTTGACCGCGAGCGGCTGGAAGCGGGCGAGCAGGCCGGCCACGAGCGAGGCCAGCGTCGCCGGGTCGAACGGCTTGGTCAGGTAGGCGAGCGCGCCGAGCTGGCGGGCGCACGCGGCGTCGGCTGCGTGGTGCTCCCCGCTGAGGAAGATGAGCGGGATTCGTCGAGTCCGCTCGTCGCCGCGCAGTGCTTCGGCGAGCTGGAATCCGTCGAGGATGGGCATCATCACGTCGCTGACGACGAGGTGCGGGCGCCTGGATCGAGCCTGCGCCAGGCCGTGCCGGCCGTCCGGGGCTTCCAGCACGACGATGCCCTCGCGCGCGAGGGTCTCCGAGCAGAGCATGCGGATCGCGGGATCGTCGTCGACGATCAGCACGAGCGGCGGCTTGCCGTTCCAGCGCTTCACCGAGTACCACAGCCTGCAGAGGGCGTTCGGTCGCCGCGCCGTGATCGAGCAGGCAAAGGGGATCCTGATGGCGCGCCACGCGGTCGACGCCGACAGTGCCTTCGAGCTGCTGCGAAATCACTCTCAGCACAACGGCCGCAAGCTGGCCGAGATAGCCGCGGCCATCGTCGACAGCCACGTCCTGCTGCTGCCGCCGCCGGAAGCGGCCACGAGCCAACAATAGGCAGTTCGGCCAAAGTGGGGCCGGAAGAGGACCGCAGTTGCGCTATACTCGTATAGCTTGCGCCCCATAGACCGGCGCCGCGGAAGATCGCCCTCAACAGATAGGTCGGAGCATTTGGCTGACCGACGCCACGGTCGGCGATGAGCTCAGGCTGAAGGGAAGGATCGAGATGAAGATTTCCATCGACCGGCCGCGCAGGGGACGTTCGGGCGCCACAGCGGCGATCGGACTGTGCGTGATCGCGCTCCTCACGACGGTGACCGGCGCGGGCGCCGCCCCGGCTGTCACGCCGCCGACGGTCCTGCTGGGAACAGCGGGCCAGTTCGCGGTGCTCGCCGGCTCCGGAATCACCAACACGGGCGCGACCACGATCAGCGGCGACGTCGGATCGTCGCCGACGTCGAGCCAGACCGGATTCGCCGCCTGCCCAGCCGCGGACTGCGTCACTCTGACCGGCGCGAACCACACCGATCCCGACCCGAACGACGCGGTCACGCAGGGCGCGAAGTCCGCCTTGACGACTGCCTACGACGACGCGGCCGGGCGAATACCCACCGAGGTGCTCACCGAGCTCGCGGGCCAGACGCTCGTGGCCGGCGTCTACGACTCGGCCTCGGGCACCTTCGGGCTGACGGGGCCGTCGGAGCTCGTTCTCGACGGCGAGAACAACGCCGACGCCGTCTTCATCTTCCAGATGGCCACCACGCTGACGACCGGCGCGGGCGCCGCTGCCGGCAAGGTCAGACTGACCCGTAGCGCGCAGGCCTGCAACGTCTTCTGGCAGGTTGGCAGCTCCGCAGAGCTCAAGGCAGGCACCGACTTCAAGGGCACGATCCTCGCCTTCGCGAGCATCTCCCTCGGTGACGGCGTGACCGTCGACGGCCGGCTGCTGGCCGGCGAGCAGGCATCCGGCGCCGGAGCGGTGACACTCATCCATGACACGATCATCAAGCCGTCGACGTGCGTCAAGCAGGCCGACGTGGATGCTGCCGTTGCGGCCGCCGAGGCGGCCAGGGTCGCGGCTGAGAAGGCTGCCGCGGCCGCGGCAGCCGCTGCTGTTGCCGCCGCGAAGGCGAAGACGGCGGCCGAGGCGGCGAAGGCTGCCGAGGAGGCGAGGCTCGCGGCCGAGAAGGCTGCTGCCGCTGCGAAGGTCGCGGCGGCTCAGGCCAAGAAGGTCGAGGCTGCAAGGGTTGCCGCTGTCAAGGCGGCGAAGGCGGCCAAGGTTGCGGCAGTGAAAGCCGCGCTGGCGAAGAAGATCGCAGCGAAGAAGGCGGCCGCGGCGAGCACTGCGCGGGCGCTTCGACTCACGGGCTTCACCGGCTAGCAGCCGCATGAACGACGCGCAGGCAGCAAGGGCGGAACGGAGGAATCCGCCCTTGCTCCGCCTGTGCGCGCTCCTGGTGCTGCTCGCCGCGGCGTGGACGGGCGCGGCCGTACCCGCGTCCGCTCCCGAGGTCGTGGAGCCGACGCAGGAGCTCGCCCTGCTCCTCATGGGCCAGGAAGCGTTGTCCAAGCCCGACTCACGGTCGAAGGCGGTGGCGTTCGTACGTGCCATCCGGCCGATCACCGGCCGGCCGACGGTCCTGCCCGTATAGGGCGCGCCACCGGCCCCCTGGGCGTCGCCTACCTGCGCGTCAGGCTCCCGGGTCGCCCGAACGGGCGGACCGGCTGGATCCGGGTGCGCTGGACGGCCGCCACGACGACGAAGTGGCACATCATCGTCTCGACGTCGACCCGACGGGTGACCGTGTATCGCGAGGGCCGCGTCGTCAAGGTCTTCCGGGCGATCGTCGGCAAGCCCTCCACGCCGAGCCCGCCGGGCCGGTTCTTCGTCGAGGAGGCCATGCGGCTGCCCGCCGGCGCCGTGGGCGCGCCGTTCGCCCTCGCACTGAGTGCCCGCTCCAACGTCCTCCAGGAGTTCGCAGGCGGTCCGGGCCAGATCGCGCTGCACGGGCTGGACAACATCGGCGGCGTGCTCGGCACGGCGGTCTCCCACGGCTGCATCCGCCTGGACACGGCTTCGATCGCCTGGCTGGCGGCACGCATCGGCCCCGGCGTGCCCGTCCAGATCCGCTGAGCCAGGCGCCGCGCCGTGATAGGTTCGGACGGATGCGGAAGCTCCTGCTCCTGCTGCTGCTCGCCGCCGTCGCTGCACTCGCGGTCGTAGCCGCCGGCTGCGGCGGAGGCGGGGAGGAGGAGGCCTCGACCGGCCCGACCGCTCAGACCCCCGGGGTCGACGAGTGCGCCAAGGAGAACCTTGAGACCCGCACGCCGGGGATCCTCACGATCGGCACCGACAACCCGGCATACCCGCCGTGGTTCGAGATCCCCAAGCAGGCGTCGGAGCCGTGGGAGCTCGGCGACCCCACGACCGGCGAAGGCTTCGAGAGCGCGGTCGCCTATGCGATCGCCGAGGAGATGGGCTACACGCGTGACGAGGTGGAGTGGGTGGTCGTGCCGTTCGCCCAGTCCTTCCGGCCGGGCGTGAAGGACTTCGACTTCGACATCAACCAGATCTCGTACTCCGACGAGCGCGCGCAGGCGGTGGACTTCAGCGACTCGTACTACGACGTGAACCAGGCGCTCGTGGCGCTGGATGGAAACGCGGTCACCGGGGCGACCTCGCTGGCCGAGCTGAAGGGCGCGAAGCTCGGGGCCCCGGTCGGCACGACGAGCTACCAGTACATCGTCGACAACATCCAGCCCGACGATCAGCCCTCGGTCTACGACACGCTCAACGACGCGCTCACCGCGCTCAAGGCGAAGCAGATCGACGGCGTGGTCGTCGACCTGCCGACGGCCTTCTTCGTCACCGCGGCGCAGATCGAGAACAGCACGATCGTCGGCCAGTTCCCGGCCGCCGGCGAACAGGAGTACTTCGCCTTGGTCTTCGAGAAGGGCAATCCGGCCCGCCTGTGCGTCAACGCCGCCATCGCGCGGCTGAAGGAGAGCGGCCGGCTGGCGGAGATCCAGCAGGAGTGGCTCTCCGATAACGCGAGCGCCCCGGTTCTCGAGTAGCGCTCCCTCTCGGGGCGTGGGCGATCGCCGTTCGCGCATCCTCGGGCCGGGCAGCGGGGCGCGCAGCATCGCGATTGCGGTCGCCAGCAGCGTCTTCGTCGTCGCCGCCCTCGCCGTCGCGGTCGCGACCTCGCCCGGCTGGCCGCGGGTCAAGGAGGCGTTCTTCGACCCGGACCGGTTCACCGGCTCGTTCCCGGACATCGCGCACGCTTTCCTGCTCAACGTCCGCATCTTCCTGATCGCCGAGGCCGTCATCCTCGTCACGGCGCTGATCGTGGCGGTGCTGCGGAGCCTGCCCGGGCCGGTCTTCTTCCCGTTGCGCGCGCTCGCGGTCGGCTACGCCGACCTCTTCCGCGGCGTGCCCACGATCCTCGTCATCTACCTGCTCGGCTTCGGCGTCCCGACCCTGGCCATCTCGGGGCTCCCGCGCTCCGAGCTGTTCTGGGGGACGGTCGGCCTGGTGCTCGTCTACACGGCTTACGTCTCCGAGGTCTACCGGGCGGGGATCGAGTCGGTGCATCCGAGCCAGGAGGCGGCCGCGCGCTCGCTCGGCCTGAGCCGCTTCAAGGCCCTGCGCTTCGTCGTGCTGCCGCAGGCGGTGCGCCGCGTGATCCCGCCCCTGCTCAACGACTTCATCGGGCTCCAGAAGGACACTGCGCTGGTGGCCCTGCTCGGACCGGTCGAGGCCTTCCGCCAGTCCCAGATCGAGGTCGCAGCGTCCTTCAACTTCACCCCCTACCTCGCGACCGCGCTGCTCTTCGTCCTGCTCACGATTCCGCTGGCGCGGCTGACCGACTGGCTCGTCGCGCGCGACCGGAGGCGCGGCCGGTGACCGAGCTGCTCCGCATCGAGGGCCTGCGCAAGTCGTTCGGCCGCAACGAGGTGCTGCGGGGCATCGACCTGGCCGTCGAGGAGCACGAGGTCGTCTGCCTGATCGGCGCGTCCGGCTCGGGCAAGTCCACGCTGCTTCGCTGCGTCAACCTGCTGGAGCCGATCGACGAGGGCCGCATTCTCTTCAAGGGTGAGCAGGCCGGCGACGTCAACCGGCACCGGCGCCGGGTCGGCATCGTCTTCCAGGCCTTCAACCTCTTCCCGCACATGAGCGTCCTGCGGAACGTGACGCTCGGGCCGACCGAGGCACTCCGCCTCCCGCGCGCCGAGGCCGAGCAGCGCGCCGACGAGCTGCTCGCGCGCTTCGGCCTCGCGGAGAAGCGCGACGACTACCCCGACCGGCTCTCCGGCGGCCAGCAGCAGCGCGTCGCGATCGTGCGCGCCCTCGCGATGCGCCCCGAGCTCATGCTGCTGGACGAGGTGACGAGCGCGCTCGACCCGGAGCTTGTCGGCGAGGTGCTGGCTCTGATCCGCGAGCTCGCGCAGGGTGGGATGACGATGCTGATCGCGACCCACGAGATGGGGTTCGCGCGCGAGATCGCCGACCGCGTCTGCTTCCTCGACGACGGCGCCATCCTCGAGCAGGGGCCGCCGGAGCGGATCTTCAGCGCCCCCGAGCAGCCGCGGACGCAGCAGTTTCTGGAACGAATCGTGGCGGCCGGGCGGCTCTAGGCGCCGAGCGCCGCGATCAGCTGGTTCGCCGTGTGCAGCAGCGGGTCGGCGCTCGCCTGGGAAAGGCGGCCGCGCCGGACGAGGCGGTTGACCTTCGTGACGAAGTCCTGGAGGTGGTCGACGGCGCCGGGGGCCCCCGCGGTCCGTGCGTGCGCGTCGGCCGCGCCGCCGCCGCCGCCGCCGCCGCCGCCGCCGCCGCCGGAGAGATCCTCGAGCGCGTTGTTCCCCGGTACTTCTCCCCGGATCATCCGCCTGTGCAGGCGGAATGTCAATAGATCAGGTCACGAGTTCGCCGAGGGGCTCTGTGACGAGCCGGCCGTCCTGGTAGACGGCCGCGATCCGGCTCTCGAGGCCGTCGAAGTCGTACGGGTCGCCGTGGAGGACGACCAGGTCGGCGCGCTTGCCCGGCTCGATCGTCCCCAGTCCGTCCGCGAGCCCCATCAGCTCGGCGGCCGAGGAGGTCGTCGCGGCCAGAACCTGCTCCGGCGTCATGCCGTTCTCCGCCATCAGGCGCAGCTCCTCGAGATTCTCGCCGTGCGGCGTCACGCCGCTGTCCGTGCCCATGGCGACCTTCACACCGGCCTCGACGGCGCGGCGGAACGAGTCCCGGTGCGCCTCGATCACGGCGATCGCCTTCTTCAGCGACTCGTGCGGGATCGAAACGCCCGCCTCGGCCGCCTTGACGACTCCCGTGGGCGCCATCAACGTCGGCACCAGCCAGGCGCCGCGCTCGAGCATGAGCTCGATCGCCTCGTCGTCGAGGTAGATCCCGTGCTCGATCGAGCGGACGCCGGCGCGGAGCGCGTTCTTGATCCCGGGCGTGCCCTGCGCGTGCGCCATCACCTCGAGCCCGTGCGCCCGCGCCTCCGAGACGAGCGCCTCCAGCTCCTCGGGCGAGAAGCCGGAGTGCTCCGGCTTGTCCCGCGGCGACATCACCCCGCCGGTCGTGGCGCACTTGATCACGTCGGCGCCCGCGCGCACCAGCTCCCGCACCGTCCGGCGCACGTCGTCGACGCCGTCGCAGACCGCGAGCGGCAGCCCCGGATGGGTCGGGAGGAGCTGCACGCGGTTTCCCGACGGCATCCAGCCGTCGCCGTGCCCGCCCGTCTGGCTGACCATCGAGATCGAGAGCTGGACGCGCGGCCCGGCGATCAGCCCGTCCTCGACCGCCTGCTTGAGCCCGAGGTCGGCGCCGCCGGCGTCGCGCACGGTCGTGATCCCGATCCGCAGCGTCGCTGCCAGGTTGTCGATCGCCTGGTAGAAGCGGTACGAGAAGGGGGTCTGGATGAGCCGCCAGAGGTCGAGGTGGGCGATCATCACGTGGACGTGTGTGTCGATCAGGCCGGGGAGGACGGTCTGGCCGGAGACGTCCACCACCTCGTCGCCGTCGAGCCCGGGGCCGACCTCGACGATGCGCCCGTCCTCGACGGCCACGTCCGCCGCGGCCGCCGGGGCCCCCGTGCCGTCGAAGACCTGTCCGCCGGCGAATAGGGTCCTCATCGCCCGACGATTCTATGGTCACCGTCTTCGTGGACGCAGCGAACGTGTGCCGCTCGGATCGGCGGGGGCGCGTTCGCCCGGCTGATCAGCGAAGACTAGGCGCCGCTCGCGGCGCCGATGCGTCCGCCTGAAACGACCGGTCGAGCCGTCCTCACATCGACCTAACCGCAACTAGGCGGCACGTTGAGCTCGGAGACGTTGAGGCAGCCGCTCTCCTCACCGCGCTCCAGCAGGGCGCTGAGCTCGTTCGACCCCATCGAGTGGCCATTCCACCGAACGCGCGGCTTCCAAACCTCGGCTCGCTTTCGGCACGAAGGCGTGTCCCATGCGTGCGAGGTGGGCCGCTACGGTCGAGCTCATGTCGAAGAAGGAGGCGCAGATGAGTACATCGGTCGCCCTTGCCCCGCCCGTCTACGAGGCTCCGGCCCTGACCTGGGTCGGAGAGACGGCGCAGGCCGTCGCCACCCCGATCTGGGCGGTTCTCGTCGGTTTCAGCTTCGCGTTGGCGCTTGCGTACGCGTCCTATTGCACCTACGTGGGCGGCAGCCCGGACATCTCGTTCGGGTGGAGGGGGTTCAGGGTCACCTGTAACAGGTGACGGCCGCACGGCGGGGCGGGCCCCCGCGGCCCGTCCCGCTTCTGGCCGGTCCCTTTCGGACACTTTCGCCGCCCACCCGCCGCTGACACAGTTCCGGCACAAAGTCGTGTCCCACACGTGGCACCGCCCTCGCTAGCGTCGAAGCATGGGATCTCCCGTCGTCGCTCTCGCCTGCACGGGGCTCGTCAAGCGTTACGGGCGCACGACCGTCCTGGGCGGAGTCGACCTCGTGGTCGAGCGAGGCTCGGTCGTAGGCCTCGTCGGCCCGAACGGCTCCGGGAAGACGACGACCCTGCGGATCGCCGCGGGCCTGGTCGCGGCTGACGGTGGCAGCGCGCTCGTCGACGGTGAGCGCGCGGGCACGACGGCCGCGAAGGCGAGGACGGGCTTCGTCCCCGACGAGCCCACCGGGCTGGACGAGCTGACCGTGGGCGAGTACCTGGGTCTTGTGCGCGCGCTGTACCGAGCCGGGCCGGAATACGACGCCCGCGCGGGTGCGCTACTGGCGGCCTTCCGCCTGTCGGGGCGCGAACGATCGCTCCTGGGCTCGCTCTCACACGGGCTCCGGCGCGCGAGCGCGATCGTCGCGGCGCTGGCCCTGCGCCCGGCGCTCGCCGTCGTCGACGAGGCCTCGGCGGCCCTCGACCCCGCTGCCAGCGCGACTCTGCGCGAATCGCTGCGGGCGCTCGCGGGGGGCGGGGGCGGCGTGCTGCTCGCGACCCAGGACCTCGAGTTCGCGCGCGAGACGTGCGACAGCGTGGCGGTGCTCGGCGGCGGCAGGATCGTCGAGCATGGGCCCGTGGCGGTGCTCTCTTGAGGGCCGTCGTTCGCGCCGGTCTCCTCTGCGCGGTCCGTCGGAGCGGGCGGCGGGCGGCCATCCTGGTGGTCGCGTTGCCCGCGCTCGCCTTGCTTGCCGGCGAGCGGGCAGGGCCGGCTCTCCAGCAGGCGGTTGCGTCGAGCCTGCCCGCGGCGCTGTCCACCGGACTCGGCTTCGGCGCGACCGCCGCCGTGGCAGGTGTCGTCGTCGCCCTCGCGGTGCCCCGCCGCCGGTTCCTGGGCGCCCAGCTCGCGGCGGCGCCGCTCTCGCCCGCCGCCCTCTTCGCCGCCGTCACCCTCGTGCCGCTGCTGCTGGCCGGCCTCGCGGCTTCCGCGGTCGAGGCCGCCTTCCTCGTTCCGGCGCTCGGCGCCGCGGCGCCGACGGCACTCGCCGCGGGCTGGGCCGGCTTCGCGCTTGGGGCCGCGACGGCAGAGGGCGGCGCCGCCCTTCGGGGGTCGCCCGCCGGCGCCGTCGCGCTCGCCGGCGTGGCCGGGCTGTGGGCCCTCGGCGCCGTCGGGGCGGGGACGGACGCTCTCTTCGGCCCCTTCGGCTACCTGGGCCTCGCGCTGCGGGGAGAGGAGCTCGGCACCGGGCCGGCGGCCCTCGCGGGCATCGCCGTCGCCGCGTTCGCGCTCTGGGGGCTCGCGGCCGCGTTCCGTCCCGACGACCGCCCGGCCCGCGGAGAGGTGCGCGCAATCCTGCCCACCGGCGGCGGGCCGCTCACGGCGGCCTTCCTCGCGAGCCTCAAGCGCCTGGGACGGCGCGGGGAGCTCCGGCGCACGGCGTGGACGGCGACGGCCGCAGCGGCCGCCGCAGGCCTGGTGCTCGCGGTGCTCGTGGGCGCGGAGGGGATGCTGCTCGGCGCGAGCCTGGCCGTGCTCGGCGCGGCGCTCGTCCCGCTGGCGGCCGCAGGCATCGACGGGGAGGCGGAGTGGCTCTGGCGAGCGTCCCCGGCACCGCGGTGGGCGACTGGGGCGGCGGCGGCAGTCGCGGGTCTCGTCGTTGCGCTCCTGCTGGTGACGGCAGCCGTAGCCCCGGCGGCGGGCTGGGCGGGGGCTTCGGCCGGCGCGCTGCTGCAGGTGCTCGCCCTGGCGGTCTTCACTCTGGGCGCGGCGGCGATCGCCGGCGCGCTGCTTCCCTGGCGCTCCGACCGTCCGGCCGACGAGCTCGCGTCCTTCGGTGCGCTCGTCGCCGTGGCCACCGGGCTCTGGTTCGTCCTCGGCCGGGCGGCCGAGTCGCTCGGCGGGGGAACGGCCGCGTCGGTCGCCGTGCTGACGGCCGAGCTCGTCGCGGCGATGGCGCTCGCCGGCCTGACCGCCGCTCGGGGACCACGGTGCTGATCCGGCCGGAGGACCGGGTGCGGCTGCCGGCGGGGGTGAGGCTCACCGACGCTGGGCTGGTGGACCCGATCAGAGCCGGGCCGATCCCGCTGAACGACACCGGCCGATTCGTGGTCGCGCACGCCGACGGGCGCACCGTAGGGGCGCTGGCGCACGGGCTCGCGACCGCCACCGGGGTGCCCGCCGAGCGTGCGCTGGCGAACACGCTCTCGTTCTGCGCGGCGCTCAACCGCGTCCTGCTGCTGAACGTGAAGCGGTCGCGCCGCCGTGTCCCGTCCGCGGTCGTCGCTCTTGCGCACGGGTTGCGCCCGGCCTTCCTGCGCCGCCGCGGCGGGCTGCGGCTGCTGGCGGCTCCGGCGGTTGCGCTGGGCGCCCTGGGCTGGCTGGCCGGCGCCCCGCTGCTGTCGCCCGGCGGGGCGCTGCTGCTCGGACTCGCGCTCGGCGGAGGGCTCGCGCTGCACGAGCTCGGCCACCGTGCGCTGCTGCGGGGCGCGTCGTGGTGCGTCGCCGTGTCCGGGCTGAAGGTCGAGATCCTCCACCAGGCGCTGCCGCCCCCCCGTCGCGCCGTCGTCGCCGCTGGCGGACCGCTTGTGGCGTCACTCGCCGGCGCCGCCGCCCTCGCAGCCGCGTGGTGGCTCGCGGCCGCGGAGCTCGCGCTTGCATCTGCACCGCTCACGGCGCAAGCTCTGGGTCTGACTGTGCTCGCTGGAGACGGAAGGAGCGCATGCGGACTCTCGTGACCGCCTTCCTCCTTGGTGCGGTCGCCGTGGGCCTGGCCGCAGCCGCCGCTGCCGTGGCGATCCTGATCGTGGCCGACGCCGCCGGCTGGGAGAGTTTCAGTGCCGAGATCGGCTCGCTCGTCTTCGTCTCGTTCGAGCGCGCCGGCGAGGATACCGAGGCCACCGTGGGCCCCGGGATCGCGGTCGCCGCGGTCGCCGGCGGGGTGCTCAACGCCCTGGGCGCGAGCCTCCTCAAGCGGCGGCGCGATCTCCTACACTGAGCGCGTGGACCACATGCTCGTGGAGGTCCTCTTCATGATGGTGATCCTCAAGATCCCCGTCGTGTACATCTGCCTCGTCGTCTGGTGGGCCGTGCGGGCCGAGCCGCGCCCGCTCGAGGGCGCTGTCGTCCCCGCACGCTTGGGTGCGCTCGACGAGCCGTGCTCCTGGCGCAGGCCACGCCGGCCCGAACCCCGCGGGGGGCGCGGTCGCCGCACCGCGGCCGCGAGGGCCGCCGCGCGATGAGCGTCTCGGAGCCGCGTGAGCGGCCGGCGGAGCACGTCGCCGGGTTCCTGGCCGCCGCGTCGCTCGCGGTCAGCCTGATCGGGATCGTCGAGCGCCCCGTGCGCACCATCCCGGTAGCACTCGTGGTGGGGCTGATCGCGGTCGCCATGGGCGGACGGCACCAGCGGCTGGCCGCCGCCGCGGTGATGGTGGGGGCGCTCGCCTTCGTGGTGGGGATGACGGTGGCGATCGCCACCGAAGCTCCGCTCTGGTAAGGCGCCGCTGCTACAAAGGACGCGTAATGGCCGAGCGCCGTGACGTCGACGGGCTGAACGCGGGCTACGCCCAGCTCCTGCTCGACGACTACCTCGAGAACCCCTCCTCGGTGCCGCCCGAGTGGCGCGAGCTCTTCGAGCGGGGCGACTCGCCGCTGCTCGCCGAGCGCCCCGGCCTCGCGCGGCTGATCGAGGCGGCGCGCGCCGACGGGGACGGCCAAGCCGTTGCGGCCGCGCCAGGGCCCGTCGCAACCCCCGACGAAGAGCTCGTCGGCGGCGTCGCCGCGGCGATGGCCCTCGTCAAGGCCTACCGCACGCACGGCCACCTCGCCGCCAGGCTCGACCCCCTCGGCTCCGAGCCGCCCGGCGAGCCCGCGCTCGACCCGCTGCGCTACGTCCCCAGGCTCACGCCCGAGCTGCAAGCGCGCATCCCGGCGGCGCTGCTCCGGCTCTCCGTGGAGGGGGACACCCTGGCGGAGGCGATCCCGCACCTGGAGGAGACCTACTGCGGCACGATCGCCTACGAGCTCGAGCACATCGCCGACCACGAGCAGCGCGTCTGGCTGAGGCAGGCGATCGAGTCGGGCACCTACAGGCAGCCGCTCGCGCCCGAGGAGCGCCGCCGGCTGCTCGAGCGGCTGACCGAGGTCGAGACCTTCGAGACTTTCCTGCGCAAGACGTTCCTGGGCCAGAAGCAGTTCTCGATCGAGGGGCTGGACGTGCTCGTCCCGATGCTCGACGAGGCGATCGAGCTCGCCGCGGAGAGCGGTGCGCACGAGATCGTGCTGGGGATGGCTCATCGCGGCCGGCTGAACGTGCTCGCCCACACCGTCGGCCGCCCGTACGACACGATCCTGCGGGAGTTCGAGGGCGAGCGGACGATCGAGGCCGTGTCCGCGGACCCGGAGGGCGGCACCGGCGACGTCAAGTACCACCTGGGCGCCCGCGGAGCGCGCCAGACGCGCGCGGGCGAGATCACGGTCACGCTCGCCTCCAACCCCTCGCACCTCGAGGCCGTCGACCCGGTGGTCGAGGGGATCACACGGTCGAAGCAGACCGACCGCGGCGCGAACGAGGCCGTCCACGAGCCGTCGGTCGCGCTGCCCGTGCTAATCCACGGCGACGCATCCTTCGCCGCGCAGGGCGTCGTTGCGGAGACGCTGAACCTCAGCGCACTCGCGGGCTACTCCACGGGCGGCACGGTCCACCTGATCGCGAACAACCAGGTGGGGTTCACGACCGACCCGGCCGAGGGACGCTCGACGCGCTACGCGAGCGACCTCGCCAAGGGCTTCGACGTCCCGATCGTCCACGTCAACGCCGACGACCCCGAGGCCGCGATCGCGGCCGTCCGGCTCGCGATGGCGTATCGCCGCCGCTTCGGCCGCGACGTGGTGATCGACCTCGTCGGCTACCGGCGCCACGGCCACAACGAGCAGGACGAGCCGGCGTACACGCAGCCGCTGATGGCCGACCGGATCGCGCGGCAGCCGCCCGTGCGCGAGCAGTACGCGGCCAGGGTCGCGGAGGCCGGCGAGGCGGACGCGTTGCTGGGCGCGGTGCAAGAGCGCCTGCGCGAGGCGCACGCCGGGCTGAAGGAGGCCTTTGCCGCCAAGGAGCGGAGCGAGCGCACCCCGTCCGCCGGTGACTCCGGCGTCGACACGCAGGTGCCCGAGGACCGGCTGCGGAGCCTCAACGAGGAGCTGCTGCGCGTCCCCGACGAGTTCACCGTCCACCCGAAGCTCGCGCGCCAGCTGGAGCGGCGCCGCGAGGCGCTCGACGAGGGCGGGATCGACTGGGGCCAGGCGGAGGCGCTCTCGCTGGCGAGCTTGCTGACCGAGGGGATCCCCGTGCGCCTCACCGGCCAGGACACCGAGCGGGGCACATTCTCGCACCGCCATCTCGTGCTCCACGACGCCGAGACCGGCGAGCGCTACGCGCCGATCCAACGGCTCGAGGGCGCGACGGCCGCGTTCGAGGTGCACAACTCGCCGCTCTCCGAGTTCGCCGCGCTCGGCTTCGAGTACGGCTACTCGATCGCGGCCGCCGAGGCGCTCGTGCTCTGGGAGGCCCAGTTCGGCGACTTCGTCAACGGGGCGCAGGTGATCGTCGACCAGTTCATGGTCTCCGGGCTCTCGAAGTGGAAGCAGAGCTCGCGCCTGACGCTGCTGCTCCCGCACGGGTACGAGGGGAACGGCCCCGAGCACTCGTCCGCCCGGCTCGAGCGCTTCCTCTCGCTCGCCGCGCAGGAAAACGTCCGGGTCGCCAACTGCTCCACCGCCGCTCAGTACTTCCACCTGCTCCGCCGCCAGGCGCTCGACCCCAAGGGCAGGCCTCTGATCGTGATGACGCCCAAGGGCCTGCTGCGGCTCAAGGAGGCGTCATCGACGCTCGCGGAGCTCAGCGAGGGTGGCTTCCGGCAGGTGATCGACGACGAGGGCCGCCCCGAGAAGGACGCGGTCCGCCGGCTCGTCCTCTGCTCGGGGAAGGTCTACTACGACCTCACCGCCCACGAGCTCCGCGGGCAGGCGGGGGACGTCGCCGTCGCCCGACTCGAGCAGCTCTACCCGTTCCCGGTCGAGGCGGCGCGCGAGCTGGTCGCCGGCTACCCCGCGCTCGAGGAGATCGTCTGGGCGCAGGAGGAGCCTCAGAACATGGGCGCCTGGCGGGCCATTCGCCACCGGCTCGAGGAGGTCGCGGGCGAGGTGCCCGTCCGCTACGTGGGCCGGCCCTGGCGCGCGAGCCCCAGCGAGGGGTATCCCACGGCGCACCAGCTCGAGCAGGCCCGCATCCTGCGCGAGGCCCTCTCGCGCTAATGGCCCAGCGTACGGCTGCCGATACTGGAGGTAGGAGGGTTTTCTTGGGCTGGCTTCGCAAGGCCAACATCGCAAACAGGCTCCACCGGCTCGCCGCCGCCGCTACCGCGGTTGCCGACGGGCGGCTCTGGGAGCGGATCGAGGGCGACGGCGCTCCTGAAGAGGCCTTCAACGGGATGGCGGCGGCGCTCGAGGAGCGCTTCGACAGCCTGGAGCGGGAGCGGCTGCGCCTGCGGGACGTGACGATCCGCTTCGGCGAAGCGCTCTCCGCCACGCACGACACCGAGCAGTTGCTGCACGCGATCGTCGAGACGGCGGTCGAGGCGACGCGGGCCGCCGGTGGCCACTTCACGGGGCCGGGCGGCCGGCTGATCCAGGTTGGGGATCCCGACGCCGGGCCGGAGCGGTTCGAGCTGCCGCTGCTCGCCGGCCGGACGAACTTCGGGACGATCGTGCTCTACGGGCCCGGCTTCGCGATCCAGGACATCGAGGCAGCCTCACTCTTCGTCGGGCACGCCGTGATCGCGCTCGACAACGCTCGCCTCCACCGGATTCTCGAGCGCCAGGCTCTGGTCGACGGGCTCACCGGGCTCGCGAACCGCCGCTCCGCGGAGGCTGCGCTCGGCGTCGAGGTCGCGCGCGCCGTTCGCTTCGGCGACCCGCTGGCCGTCGTGATGGCCGACCTCGACAACTTCAAGGTCGTCAACGACCGCTACGGGCACCCGGCCGGCGACGCGGTCCTCCGTGAGTTCGCCGCCGTGCTCGAGGCGACTGTCCGCGAGATCGACGAGGCCGCACGCTGGGGCGGGGAGGAGTTCTGCCTCGTGCTGCCCGGCACCGACGCCGCGGGCGCGGCTGCCCTCGCCGAGCGCGTCCGAGTCGCGGGGGCCGCCCGCACGATCCTCACTCCCGAGGGCGCGGCCGTGCAGGTGACGGCGAGCTTCGGCGTCGCGGCCAATCCGCCGTACGCGACCGCCGAGGAGCTGGTCGCCGCGGCCGACGCCGCGCTCTACGAGGCGAAGCGGGCGGGCAAGGACTGCGTATCGGTTGCCACGAGCCAGGCCACGGCCTGAGTCTTCCCCGTCTAAACTTCCGGGGTGGTCGTTCGCGAGCCCGGAGGAGATATGCAGCAGGTCGACACGACGTCGAACTTCGCCCAGGTGATCCAGGACCATCTGGCCCTGAAGGAGCGCAACGCGCTGCTGGAGCAGCGGATGCCGCTCGAGCACTACAAGGACAAGGTGCAGGACCCCTTCGAGAACCACCCGCTCTTCAAGACCGAGGAGCAGGCCCGGATCGAAGAGACGATGGACGGCGTCGAGAGCGCCGAGCCCGTCGTGGTCGCCGACCATGAGCCGGAGAAAGCGTCGGAGGTCGACGACAGCCTCTGGGGCAAGTCGCGCGACTTCGACTGGGGCGACTAGCGCCGGCTGAGCTCGCGCGGGCTCGGGAGCGGCGTGAGCCGCCGCTCGACCTCCTCGCGCAGGTGCTCGAACGCGGGCGGCAGCACGAGCCGCTCGCCGAGGCTCTCCACGGGCTCGTCGGCGGCGAAGCCGGGGCCGACGGTGGCGATCTCGAAGAGCACGCCGCTCGGTTCGCGGAAGTAGATCGAGCGGAACCAGAAGCGGTCGATGATCGGCGTCGGGCGCGTGCCGGACTCGGCAACGCGCTGACGCCAGGCTTCGTGGTCCTCCATCGCCGACGACCAGGCGACGTGGTGGACGGTGCCGGCGCCCCCTAGGCCCTGCTCACTGGTGCGGTCGTAGGCGTAGGCCGAGCCGCGCGTCTCGCCGTGCACCTCGTAGCCGCCGTCGCCGGCGGGCGTGAAGCCGAGCGTCTCCGTCAGGAAGCGCGTGCTCGCCTCCGGGTCGGGCGTGTAGGCGCGCACGCCGTCGAAGCCCTGGAGGGCGTGCTCGGCCGGCACGTCGGGATGGCGCGCGACGAGCGGCTCGTCGCCCGTCTCGGAGACGCGCAGTTCGAGCCCGAGCCCCTCGGGATCGGTGAACGCGAGGAGGCTGCCGTCGCGCTCCGCGGCGCTGCCCTCCCCCGCGAGCCGCTCGGCCCAGAAGTCGAGCGCCTCCGCCGAGGCGACGCGCCACGCGATGGTGTGGATCATCCCGGCGCCCGCGCGGCCGCGCGCGAGGCCGGGGTACTCGAAGAAGGTGATGTCGGCGCCGGGGCTGCCTTCCTCGTCGGCGTAGAAGAGGTGGTAGACGGTCGGGTCGTCCTGGTTGACGGTCTTCTTGACCATCCGTAGACCGAGAACACGGACGTAGAAGTCGACGTTGCGCGGCGCGTCCCCCGTGATGCAGGTGACGTGGTGGATGCCGTCGAGTCTCATCCGGCTGAGCCTAGCGACCCTCCGCCCGGCGGCGCAGCGCCTTGAGCCAGCTGCGGCGGATCAGGCCGCTGCCCGGCCGGATCAGGCGCCAGTAGCGGCGGAAGCTGCGGCGGGCGGCTTCGTCGGTTGCGGCGACGCGCGTCTCGGTGATGACGCGGCTGCCCTCCCCGTCGGTCTCCACGCGGAAGCTCATCACCGCCTTCGCGAAGCCCGGCTCGGCGAAGGCCTCGAAGTCGGCCGCGTCGCGGAGGCGAACCGGAGGGTTTCCGGCGACCTTCCAGAAGCGGCCGATCGCGCCGAAGACGATCTCCTCGCTCGGACGCTCCGCGAGGCGCACGAACCCATGCTCGAGGATCTCGTCGAACAATGGCAGCGCCCAGTCGATCCCGCGCGAACGCCGCCTTAGGCGGCTCGGCAGCATCCGAAGCGCCATCAACGGTCGGAAGATCCGAATCTCACGCGGCGTCAGCGCGAGCAGCTCCCGGTACACGACCGCCGGCGGCGCGTCGACGCGGATCTCGTGCACCTCCGAGGCGTCGTAGGCCGGCATCGCCTCGTCGAGGAGGGAGGGCAACAAGGTGGAGCGTACCGAGGTAAGGCTCAGCAGCCGGGTTTAGTGCTACCGGCATTCGCCTCTTTCACGACGCGCAGAAGGGAGATCCGCGGCGCTTCCTCGTCGTTCGTCAGGATTCGGGGCAGGTCTTGCATTCATGCATCCGGACGACTCTCACGAAGCACGACGTCCGGCCGAGGCGGGCAGGTCTTGCATGCATGCATAGGTGTAAGACGTGACCCAGGACTGCCTATCGCCGCCGCGCCCGCCAAACCCGGGCGCGGCC
>JBBDWU010000030.1:0-29369 GCA_040902725.1 Gaiellaceae bacterium
ACGAGGTGATCACCGGCTTCCGCGTCGCGCGCGGCGGCGCGCAGGAGCGCTACGGCGTCCGACCCGATCTGACCGTGCTCGGGAAGATCGTCGGCGGCGGCCTGCCGCTGGCCGCCTTCGGCGGCCGCGCCGACGTGATGGACCGGCTCGCCCCCGCCGGCGACGTCTACCAGGCCGGGACGCTCTCCGGGAACCCTCTCGCCACCGCGGCGGGCCTCTCCGTGTTGCGGAGGCTGCGCGACGGTGGGGTGTACGAGCGGCTCGAAGAGCTGGGCGCGCGGCTCGAGGCCGGCCTCGCCCCGTATGGGCGCGTGCAGCGCGTGGGCGCGATGCTGACGCTCTTCTGCCGCGACGCGCCCGTCCGCGACTTCGAGCAGGCCTCCGAGTCGGACACCGGCCGCTACGGCGAGCTCTTCCGCCATCTGCTCTCCCGCGGCGTCTACGTCGCGCCCTCCCAGTTCGAGGCGATGTTCGTGTCGGTCGCCCACCGCGAGGAGGAGGTGGACTTCACTGTCGACGCTGTCGGCGAGCTTCTGGGAGACGATCGCTGAGGAGGCGGCGGGCGAGAGCGCCATCTGGCGGGACGCGCTGCGGCCCGACGGCGCGCGCGAGCTCGAGCCGGTCTTCTCGCAGCTCGCCGAGCAGCGGTACGCGCTCGGGCTGGAGACGATCTACGAGGGCTACCTCGCCCACTACGGGCGGCCGCGGCTCTTCGAGCCGGCCGACCGGGACACCGCCCTGCTGCTCGGCGACTACCTCTACGCCCACGGGCTCGTCCGGATCGCCTCGCTCGGCAACCCGGTCGCCGTGCTCGACTTGGCGGAGCTGATCTCCGTCTGCGCGCGCATGCGGGGGGAGGGCGCGCCCGGGGACGGAATCGTGTGGGCGGCGACCGCCGCTCACGTCGGCACCGGCGCGCTCGAGGAGCCCCGCGCGACGCTGCGGGACGACGGCGACCTGGGACCGCTCGAGGCGCTCGTGGTGGACGCCGAGAGCGCCCTCGCCGCCCACGCCGAGCGGGTAAGTTACGCGCGATGACCGGCTTCCTCCCGCTCGCGCAGTCCACGGCCGAGGAAGGCCTCCACGTCATCCTCGGGATGCTGATCACGGGGCTGATCTTCGCGGCCATCGTGATCGTCGGTGAGTGGGTGCACTACGTGCGCCACTTCCGCGGCCGCCGCTACTAGGAGGGTCTAGCGATTCGACTAGCGAACGGCGTAGAGTCGTTCCATGGGCAACCTCATAGCAATGATCCGTAGGTGGTTAAGGATCGGGAAGAAGGCTTAACCGCCTCTGCGTACCAGAAGGCGTAGGATGTTCTAACTGGCCCCGTGGCCAGAACCCCGGCCGAAGCCCCCAACTCGCCGACAGCGCTCCCAGAGCGCACGAGGCGCAGGACTTAGGCAAACAGAGTTCGGTTGCGGGGCCAGTCTCGCAGAGCGGTTGCGTCACAGTCGGGCCGCGCACAATGCAAGACCTGACCCCAGGACGCACTATTGCTGCATAGGGTCTCGCCGACGCTCGTAGACTGAGCCCGAGGCAGCTGGTGGCCGAGGAGACGCTCTTCCAACGTGGGACGACTCTCGTGCGGCGGTTGTCGCTCGCGCCGGGTGAGGCCATGCCCTGGCACCGCGACCCCTTTCACCGCGTGACCGTGGTCCTGTCCGGCGATGCCCTCGCGATCGAGTACAGCGACGGTCACGAGAGCCGGCGATTCGCGGTCACGCCGGGCCAGGCGGACTGGGACGAGCCGAGCGACCGCGTTCACCGCGCCGTCAACGTCGGCGAGCGGCCGTACGAGGAGATCGCGGTCTTCTTCCTCGACCGGCCCGGCGCCATCGCGCAACCTCCGGCCTAGACTGCCGCGAATGGCTCCCCCGGCTGACCTGCGCGAGTGGATCGGGCTCCTCGAGCGCGAGGGCGAGCTCGTCCGCGTCGAGGCCGAGGTCGACCCCGACCTGGAGATCACCGAGATCGTCGACCGCACCGTCAAGGCGGGCGGCCCGGCGCTGCTCTTCGAGCACCCGAAGGGCTCCGAGCACGCGCTGCTGATCAACCAGTTCGGCACCGAGCGGCGCATGTGCCTGGCGTTCGGCGTCGAGCGGCTCGACGACGTCGCGAAGAAGCTCGAGGACGTGTTGGAGCTGCAGCCGCCCCAGGGGCTCGCGCAGAAGGTCAAGGGCCTGCGCAAGCTGAAGTCGATCGCCGACTCGATGCCGAAGGAGGTGCGCGCCGCGGCCTGCCAGGAGGTCGTCCTCACCGGCGACGAGGCGAGCCTCGACCTGCTGCCGATCCAACGCTGCTGGCCGGGCGACCCGGCGCCCTTCATCACCCTCCCCGCGGTGATCACGGCCGACCCGCGCACCGGCGTGCGCAACGTCGGCATGTACCGCATGCAGAAGCTCGACGCCCGCTCGACCTACATGCACTGGCAGATCCACAAGGACGGGCGCGCCGACTGGCTCGCCGCCGACGGCCGCCTGCCGGTCGCCGTCGCGCTCGGTCTCGATCCGGTCACCGCCTACAGCGCGAGCGCCCCGCTCCCCAAGCACATCGACGAGTTCATGCTCGCCGGCTTCCTCAAGGGCGGCCCGGTCGAAGTCGTGGACTGCAAGACGATCCCGCTCCAGGTGCCCGCCAACGCGGAGATCGTGCTCGAAGGCTGGATCGAGGAGGGCGACATGGGGATCGAGGGGCCGTTCGGCGACCACACCGGCTACTACTCGCCGCCCGAGCCGTTCCCGGTCTTCCGGCTCTCGGCGCTGACGATGCGGCGCGGCGCGATCTACCCCTCGATCGTCGTCGGCAGGCCGCCCGCCGAGGACGCGTGGCTCGGCAAGGCGACCGAGCGGATCTTCCTCCCGGCCGTTCGGATGACCGTGCCCGAGATCGTCGACTACGACCTCCCGGTGGCGGGCGCCTTCCACAACTGCGTGATCGTCTCGATCCGCAAGGCCTTCCCCGGTCACGCGCGCAAGGTGATGCACGCGATCTGGGGGCTGGGGATGCTGTCGCTGACGAAGTCGGTGGTCGTCGTCGACGAGTGGGTGGACGTGCACGACTACGAGGAGGTCTTCTTCCGCGTCTGCGCGAACGTCGACCCGAAGCGCGACGTCGTGCTCACCGAGGGGCCGCTCGACCACCTCGACCACGCCCCGACGCTCCAGTTCGTGGGCGGCAAGCTGGGCATCGACGCGACCCACAAGAGCCCGGCCGAGGGCGCCCGCGAGTGGCCCGAGGAGATCGTCATGTCGGACGACGTGAAGGCGCTCGTCGACGCGCGGTGGAGCGAATACGGGATCGGTGCGGCCGGTCCCCACTCGGACGGGCGAGATCGCAGCGGCCGCAGGCCGCGCATCTCGCGCGTCACGAAGCGCTGATCCTCGCGTTGGAGCGGCTGCCCGGAGCGCCCGGCGAAGCCGCGCGCGGAGGGCATGGGCGGCGCGGCCGGTCGCGGGCCGGCGGCCAGTCCCCGGGTCCTTCCCCCGCGTGGAAAGCTTCGCTTTCCACGCGGCATTTGTTGCGACGTTGACCGGCGCCACTGTGGAAGGATTCAATCCAGTTGGTGGAGCCGCACGGTCCTGACCCTCAGCCGCACGCGCCGCCGCCGAGCCTATGGCCGGTCGGGTTCGCGATCGGCGTCGCGGTCCTCCTGACGGGCGTGATCATCGGCTGGTTCGTGGCCGCGATCGGGGCGGCGATCACGCTCGTCTTCGGCTGGCTCTGGGTGCGCGACGTGATGGGCGGCGGCCCCGCTCCGCACGCGGAGGGCGAGCGGCCCCCGCCGAGCGCCCAGCCCGTGAGCGAGGGCGAGCTCGAGGCCTTCCCCCGTAGCAAGTTCCTCGAGGCCTCCACCCTCGGCCTCGGGGGCTTGATCGGCGGCCTGATCACCGTCCCGGTCGCCTGGGTCGCGGTCGCTCCGACTTTCCTCGACCAGGACCAGCCGGATGTCGACATCGGGCCGCTCGAGGAGTTCCCCGAGAACGAGTGGCGCGTCGTCACCTTCATGGAGGACCCCGACCAGGGCGAGGTCACGAGGCGCACCGTCTTCGTCCGCTACAACGGCGAGCTCGAGGGCCAGCCGAGCCTGACGATCATCTCCAACCGCTGCGCCCATCTCGGCTGCCCGGTGCAGCCCGCGGGGCCGATCCGGGACGACGAGAGCGTCACCGAGGAAACCTCGAACAGCGTCGTGACCCGGATTCCGGCGAACCCCGCCGGCGGCTTCGCCTGTCCCTGCCACGGCGGCGCCTACAGCACCGAGGGCAACCGCACCGCGGGCCCGCCCGTGCGCGCGCTCGACCGCTACGAGTTCGAGCTCCGCGACGGCCGCGTCTTCCTGCTCGCCTCCTACAGCGTCGGGAAGGTCGAGGGCGAGGGCAAGGACGCGGTGCTCACCAAGTACCGGCTGATGAGCCCCGGCCTGCACGTCGACGGCTTGTCGCAGCTCCTCTACCCGATCGGGCCGCGCCGCTGATGGCGGTCCCGGTCCGCACGAAGTCCCGCCGCCGGCAGCAGCTGGAGGAGGCGGCGCTCTACCCGCTCGACTGGGTGGAGGAGCGCTCGGGCCTCGTGGGCGGCGTCAAGTACTTCCTCTTCCGCAAGGTCCCGGGCGACATCAGCTGGGCCCACACGCTCGGCTCGGCGACGCTCACCGCCTTCCTCGTCCAGGCGATCACCGGCGTGATCCTCGCGATGTACTACAAGCCGCACCCGGACACGGCCTACGAGTCGATCAAGTACATCACCAACGACGTCACGCTCGGCTGGCTCGTGCGCGGCATGCACCGCTGGGGCGCCAGCGTCTTCATCATCCTGATGTTCTTCCACATGGCCCGCGTCTTCCTGTACGGGGCCTACAAGTACCCGCGCGAGCTGAACTGGATCGTCGGCGCGCTGATCCTGATCCTGGGGATGTTCGAGGGCTTCACGGGCTACTTGCTGCCCTGGGACCAGACCGCGTACTGGGCCACGGTGGTGGCGGTGAACCTGCAGGGGACGGGGCCGTTCGTCGGGCCGTTCCTGGTGAACGTCCTCAACGGCGGCGCCGACATCGGCGTCGACACGCTCAGCCGCTTCTACGCGATCCACATGCTGCTGCTGCCGGCGGCGATCTTCGCGCTGATCGGCCTGCACCTCTGGCTCGTGATCCGCCTCGGCGTCACGTCGCCGCCGTGGTCGAACGAGGCCGCCGGCTCCGGTGAGCCCGAAGGGCCCCGGCCGGACCGCGAGGGCCTCGTCCGCGGGGACCGGTCGTGAGGAAGAAGAGCCCCCGCGTGCTGGAGCGCGAGGCCAACTTCAAGCAGTACAAGGAGGACGTCGCGAGCCGCGGCAAGCCCTTCTATCCCTGGGCGATGTTCCACGACACGGTGATGAGCGTCGTGGTCGTCACCGTGATCATCGGCCTCGCCTGCGTCTGGTACTTCACCTCGGGCGAGGAGCCGGAGGACGTGGGCTGGCTGGGATCGCGCTACGCCGAGCCGGCCGACCCGGGCACGATCACCTTCGTCCCGCGGCCGGACTGGTACTTCTACTTCCTCTTCTACCTGCTCCGGATCTTCAAGTGGCCGGACTCGGTGATCCTGGGAACGGTCGGGATCCCGACGATCCTGATGATCCTGCTCTTCACGCTGCCGTTCCTCGACCTGCGGCGCGAGCGGCGGCTGATCCGGCGCCCGGTCGCGGTGACCGCCTTCGTCCTGGTCGTCATCTCGATGGGCGTGCTCACGTACAAGGGCGCGACGGCGGAGGAGGCGAGCGCCGCCGGCGCGGAGGCGATCGACGCGCTGATGGTGGCGCAGAGCCTGCCCGAGGACGCGCGCCAGGGTCTCCAGCTCTACTTCGAGTCGGGCTGCACGAGCTGCCACACCTACGCGGGCGAGGGCTCCTCGAACCTGGGCGCGCCCGACCTGACGTCGATCGGTACGCAGGAGGACGCGGCCTATTTCCAGCGCTACGTCGCCAACCCGCGCGAGTTCGGCAACCAGGTGATGCCCGTCTACCAGGATCTCGGCGACGAAAACCTCGCGGCGCTGGCGCGCTGGCTCGAAGCCTCGAAGGGCTGACATGCACGTCTTCCTGGGCATAACGGGCGCTTCCGGGGCGCCCTATGCGGCGCGGCTGCTCGAGGCGCTGGCGGCGGCCGACTGCGAGGTCGGGGTCTCCGCCTCCTCGGCGGGGATCGAGGTGATCGCCACCGAGCTCTACGGCGACGCACGGCTCTCCCGCGACGAGACGATGGCCCGCTTCCTCGAGCACGCGCGCGGCGGCTCGGTGACGCTCTACGACCAGCAGGACTGGCACGCGCCCTACGCGAGCGGCTCGGCGAAGGTCGACGCCTACGTCATCTGCCCCTGCTCGATGGGGACGCTGGGCACGATCGCCTCCGGGACGATGTCGAACCTGATTCACCGGGCCGCCTCGGTGGCGCTCAAGGAGGGGCGGAAGCTCGTGCTCGTGCCGCGAGAGACGCCGCTCTCGGAGATCCACCTCGAGAGCATGCTGCGCGTCCGGCGCGCGGGCGCCGTCGTCCTCTTCGCCGCGCCCGGCTTCTACCACCAGCCCGAGTCGGTCGACGACCTCGTCGACTTCCTCGTCGCGCGCTGCCTCGACCACCTCGGCGTCGAGCACGCGCTCTCGCGGCGGTGGGGGAAGTGAGCGTGGAAACGGGGCGTTTGCCCGCGGAGAGCGTTCGCGCGATGTTCGACCGGATCGCCCCCGTCTACGACCTGATGAACCGGGTGATGACCGCCGGGCTCGACCGCCGCTGGCGGCGCATCTGCGCCGAGGGCGCGGTGCGACCGGGCGACCGCGTGCTCGACGCCTGCTGCGGCACCGGCGACCTAGCGCTCGCGTGCGCGCGCGCGGGCGGCCGCGTCACCGGCCTCGACTTCTCGGAGCCGATGCTCGAGCGCGCCCGGCGCAAGGGGCCCGGGCTTGAGTGGGTGCGGGGCGACCTGCTGGCGCTCCCCTTCGAAGACGGCTCGTTCGACGCCGCCTCCGTTGGGTTCGGCGTTCGCAACGTCGACGACGCCGGCGCCGCCTTCCGCGAGCTGCGGCGCGTGCTGCGGCCCGGTGGCCGGCTGGCGGTGTTGGAGATCACGCGGCCGCGCGGCCTGCTGCGCCACTTCTACGGGCTCTGGTTCGACCGGGTCGTGCCGCTGCTCGGCCGCGTGTTGCCGGGCGGCGCCGCCTACACCTACCTGCCCGCGAGCGTCCGCCGCTTCCCCGGGCCGGAGGACCTCGCGCGGCTGATGAGCGAGGCGGGCTTCGCGGGCGTGACGTTCCGCCGCTTCGCCGGCGGCATCGTCGCCCTCCACGTGGGGGAGGCGGCGTGACCACGATGGCGCAGATCCGGGAGGCGCCCGGGCTCGACGAGTACCTCGACGAGCTGGAGGAGCGGCTCGAGGAAGCGGTCGCCGCCGACGGCGGCCTCGTCGCCGACGTGGCACGCGAGGCGCTGGCCGCCGGCGGCAAGCGCCTGCGCCCGCTGCTCGTCTTCCTCTGCGCGCCGCCCGCGTTGCCGCCGCGCGTGAGTGCCGGGGTAGCCGTCGAGCTGGTGCACATGGCGACGCTCTTCCACGACGACCTGATCGACGGCGCGGAGTTCCGGCGCGGCCGGGAGGCCGCCTGGCATGCCTTCGGCCCCGACGTGGCCCGCGCCGCGGGCGACTACCTCTTCGCCCGCGCCTTCGCCGAGCTCGCGGCGGGCGACGACTTCGAGGCGGTCGAGATCCTCGCCGACGCGACGCTCTACCTGGCGCGCGGCGAGGCCCTCCAGCGCCGCCAGGCGCACGACCCGGACACGACGATCGACGCCTATCTCGAGCGCTGCGAGCTGAAGACGGGCCGGCTCTTCGAGGCCGCGTGCCTGCTGGGCAGCCGCGACCCGCAGCTCGGCCGCTTCGGCCGCTGCCTGGGGATCGCCTTCCAGATCGTCGACGACATCCTCGATTGCTCCGGCGTCACCATCGAAACCGGCAAGATCGCCGGCACCGACCTGCGCGAGGGCACGCCGACGCTGCCGCTGCTCCTGGCCGCGCAAGCGGACGACGTCGTGCGCGCCGCGCTCGCCGGCGGGCCGCTCGAGGGGGCGCTCGTCCGCGTGGCGGCCACGGGCGCCCTGGAGCGATCCAGGGAGATGGCCCTCGACTATGCTCGAAAGGCCCGCGAGCACCTCGACGGAGGGCCGCGGCGCGAGGGGCTCGAGGCCCTCACCCACCTCGTCGTCAACCGGGAGCGCTAGGGACTGGCTCTCAGCCGAGCGTCAAACCGGCGAACCGGTCGCGTCGGCGACGCAGGTAGTTCGGAAACGTCTCGTCGACCTCGACGTGGGCAAACGTGTAGCCGGGGCGGCCGAAACTCGGTGAACAACCGGAAGCAGTTGTAGATCACGGTCGGATCCCGGCGGCGGCGAGAGCGCTTGCGAAGCGACTGCGGCTCGCCTCCTCGTCGAACTGGCCGAGCGCCTCGTACTGCCGCGTGACGGCTTCGGCGTAGAGCTCGTCGTCCTCGGCGAGCCGCCGCAGCATCTCCTCGGCGGCTTCGACATCGTACGGATCGCAGACGAGGACCCCGGCGTGCTGCGCGCAGTGCGTCGCGTTGGAGCCGACGTAGGGGATGCCGGCGGCGGCACAGTCGAGAACCAGCCGCCCCCAGGAACGGCGCGGGTCGAGGCTCAGGACGGCCCACGCATCCAGGTGATGGCGGTAATACGACGGCCAGTCGCTCTTCAGCGCGCCCTCGACCCCGTCGGCGGCTCGCGCGATCAACTCCAGTTCGCCCGGGTCGCCTGCGTAGACCCGTCCGCGCAGGTCGGGCACGTCGCGGCGCACCCGTTCGAGCACGCGCAACGCGGCCAGTCCGTTCCGTCCCCGCTCGAGGCCGGCGCCGAGCTCTACGACCCGGGCGCCGTCGGCTCTCGTGCCTCGTTGGAGCGAGTCCGTCCACGCCTTCGGGTAGGGCACACCGAGCCACTGGGCCTTCGCCTCCGTCCCGGCGAGCACGCGGTAGTACGGCAGTGCTTCCTCGACCAAGACGCCGAGGACGTCAAGCGCTTCGAGCGCCTCGAGGAAGAGCAGCTGCTCCCAGCCGGCCTGCGCGCTCACCGCCTCCACACCGCCCTCGACGAGGCCGACCACGACGGCGCCCGGAACGTGCCGGCGGACGAACGGCGGCACCGCATAAGCATTCGGCGTCAGCTCCACGATGACGAGCTCGTACGCGCCGAGCTCGGCGGGCTCGCGGAGGATCGTGTGGACGTTGCGCGTGTCGCCCCCGAGCACGTACGCCCAGGCGCGGCAGTCGTTGATCGGCGCGTTCCACGGTGACGCGTCGCCCTCGAACTGGCTCACGAAGCAGACGCGCATGCCTCAGGAAGCCTCGAGGCGAGGGGCGTCCCGTGCCTCGTCCCGGCGGCGGACTGCCGTCAACCCCGGATAGCCGGGCCACGTGAAGACCTCAAGCTCGGGCATCGCGCGCAGGTCGTCGAGGAGCTCGCACACCGTGCCGCACGACGCCGGCGAGAAGTGATCCGCGTCGGTTGGCCACGTGTCGTGCAGGAAGACGATGCCGCCCGGAGCGAGCAGGCGCAGCGCGTTCCGGAAGTCCCGTGCGGCCTGCTCGTAGCGGTGGTCGCCGTCGATGAAGACGACGTGGGGCGGTGGGCCGTCGTAGGCGGCGAAGAAGCGGTCAGATGCCATCTGCCAGAACCGCCCGCCCGGAGGCATCGCCTTCTGCGACGCCGGGTTGGGGTCGACCCCGTGGACCTCGGCGCAGTTCGGCGCCACGATCGCGATCGAGCTCCCCTGGTCGACGCCGATCTCGACGTAGACGGCCGCCGGGTAGAAGGCGCACGTCGCGGCGACGATCCGCGCGTACCAGCTCGGGTCGAGATCGAGCTCTGAACGGTACGCCACGACGGGCGAGGGCCGTTCGGGCTCGATCCGCTGAGCCGGACGGAGCCGGCGCCGTAGCCGCAAGCGAGGCAGTTCGCCCTCGATCGCCTCCAGCCGCTCGACGATCGTCCGGGCGACCGGCTGCCACCCATAGCCGGAGACGATCGTCTCCCGCGCCCGTTCGCCCTTCGCGCGCGCCTCGTCCGACCGCTCGATGACACGCCGCATGACCTCGCGCAGATGGCCGACCGAAGGCTCTGCCCACCGGTGTCCCCGGAGCAAGGGCCGCTCCGCGCACGCCTCTTCGGAGACGTCGACGAGCTCGTAGTCGACGAGGTACGAGTTCTCGTCGGTCATGAACTCGAGGCTCCCGCCCCAGCGCGTGCCGATGGTCGGGAGCCCCATGGCCATCGCCTCCATGTACGGGCGACCCCAGCCTTCGCCGCGGGATGGCATCACGTACGCGTCGGCCGCCCGATAGAGGCGCGGCATCCGCTCGCCGCCGGGATCGATGTCGAGCAGGATGATCGGAGCGCTCGCCGCCGGGTCGCGGCCGAGCCGCTCGCGCATGAACGCGTCGAGCTCCGCGGCGCCCTCGGCCACCGACTTGCCGAAGTACGGATTCGCCTTGATGACGAGCGTGACGTCCTCGTCCTGCGAGAACTCCTCGACGTAGGCCCTGACGAGCACGTCCCAGCCCTTTCGGCGCGTCCACCCGATCACCGAAAGGAAGACGAATCCCGAGGCGCCGGGCACGTCGAGCGGGCGCACGGCCGGGTCGTACAGCTCCGTCCGCAGCGCCTCCGGGATCTTGTGCAGTTTCCGGGGCTCGACGCCCGAATCGGCGAACGTGGCGAGGTTGAACTCGCTCGGCACCCAGACCTCGTCTACCTCGTTGCACTTCCCGACCCAACGGGGCGGCAGACGCTCGGTCTCGCGCATCGTGCGGCCGATGTGCCGGGCTGCGCGCGGATGCCGGTTGTACCCCGGCGGATCGGCATGCATGACGTGGACGAACCCATCCGGCGCGCCGATTCGGATCAGCTCGTCGAGGCGCTCGCGCTCCCAGCGTGAGATCTCGGTCTCCCAGGGCCACCTGAGAGGGCGCGCGTGCACAGGGACGCCGGCCTCGTCGAGCGCGAGAATGAGGTTGCGCGCCTCCTCGGCGATGCTGCTGCGGTTGAAGAGAACGGATGACCAGACGACGGCACGCTCCATATCTCGAAGCTACTCCGCGCCCGCTCGGTTGTCACGCATTGAATTCCGCGCCCGAGCGGTCTACAGTTGGGGCGCAGCGGCTCGTATCGGGCGGCACGATGAGGAGAGGGCGATGGAGGACGTGCGCGAGCAGGAGTCCGGCGGCGACGGCAGACGCGTAGGACGGCGGGGGCTGCTCCTCGGCGGCCTTGGCGCCGCGGTCGTAGGCGCTCTCGGCAAGGTCAAGTCGGCAGCGGGAGGGAACGCGACCGGAGAGACAACGATTCCGGGCGATGTCCTCGTCGGCCACTTCCCGGCCTCGGCGGTCGACAGCGCCTCGGTGGGCATTGACCTGTACAAGTCGACGTTCCGGGCCTACCACTCGAAGAACAGCTTCAACCCTGCTGCCGCCCAGCAGGTCAAGGCAACCATTCACGGGCTCGAGGAGGACGTAGACCGCGCGGCTGCCGTCCTCGAGAACACCGGCGGCGGGCCGGCGCTGCGCTCGTACAACTTCAGCGCCCTCGATGGGGCAACAGATGTGGGATCGAATCCGCCAAGCAACGAGCTGTTCCGCTTCGGTGTGACGTCGACGCCGGAGTCGATCCCTCTGGATCCTGTAACGCTTCAGGTCCTGAACTTCCGCGTGGGGGACAAGCCCCTCGCGGTCCGGAACCTCGCCGGGGCCGACGCGGCATCCTTCGAGGGGAATGTCGAGTGCCTCAACGACGTCATCGTCCATGGCCAGCTCTCGTGCTCGGTTCGCTCAACGACATGCGCGGCGGGCTCCGACCGGTGCACGATCACCGACGCCGACTGCACGGCGAACTCGCTCGTGATCTGCGTTCCGACGATGAAACCGGGCCGAGACAACGTGGTCGTGGCGGTCATCCCGGCCGACGGGTCGTTCGAGGTCGTCTTCAACCGCAACCTCAGGGCGGCAGTGACGCTCTTCTACCTGCTCGTGCTGCGGGCGCCGGTTCCCGTTCCGAACTAACAGGTCGGGACGGCGTCCCCGGCACGGGCCCGCTCGGCGGCTCGGGCGAGGCCGAGCACGTCGAGCGCTTCCGCGAGCGTCTCGCGTGCCTGCCTTGAGGACGGGTCGAGCTCGAGTGCCGCGCGGGCGAAGCGGGCGGCCCGTCCGGGTTGCGCGCCTTCGAGGAAGGACGAGGCGGCGGCCACATAACCGGCGGCGGCTTGGGGGCGGGGTACCGTTCCGACAGCGGGGCCGAAGTCGATCTGCTCGAGACGCCCCGCGACCGCGTGAGCGACGTGCCGTGCCGTGAAGCTCGCGAGGATCGTCTCGCGACCGCGCCGCGCCCGCTCCGCCGCCTCGCCGCGCTCCGCGAAGACGCGCCGCATCAACGCCCGCAGGTGCTCGACCGAGGGCTCGGCCCAGCGGCCTCCCCGGTAAGGCGGCACCTCGCGCCAGGCCGCCTCGGGGACATCGACGACCTCGCAGTCGATCAGGTAAGCGTTCGCGTCGTCCATGAAGGCCAGATTGCCGCCCCAGCGTGACCCGATCGTCGGCAAGCCGGCGGCCATCGCCTCCATGTACGGGCGGCCCCAGCCCTCGCCCCGAGAAGCGAGCACGAACGCGTCGGCGGCTCGGTAGAGCCCCGGCATCTCGTCGGACGTGAGCTCGACGTCGAGCGCCACGACGCGCGCGCGATCCTCGGGGGCGAGGCCCAGCTCGTCGCCCATGAACGCCTCGAGACGCGCGAGCAGTCGCCGGTCGAACGGGGCGATCTTCAGGACCAGCGTCACGTCCTCATCGGGACGGAACTCCTCGAGATAAGCGCGCACGAGGACGTCCCAACCTTTGCGCAGCCCCCAACCGAGTACCGAGAGGAAGACGAATCCGTCGAACCCGGCCGGCGAGAGCGCGGGGGGCGGCGGGTCGTAGAGCTCGATGCGGACGCCTTCGGGCACGACGTGGATCGCCTCGCGCGGCACGCCTGCCCGGACGAGGGCCTGGGTGCTGAACCCGCCCGGCACCCAGATCTCATCGAGCTCGCTGCATGCCGCCGCCCACGCCGCCGGATACGTCTCGAGCTCGGACATGCAGCGGCCGATGTGCCGCGCGGCGCGAGGATGTCGGGCGAAGTCGGTCGGGGTCGTGTGCATCACATGGATGAAGCGGTCCGGTAATCGCAGGGCGATCAGCTCCTCCAAGCGGCGTTCTTCCGCACAACCCGGCGAACGCTGCCACGGCGTCCACGCGACGGGGTTGGCGAGGACGGGGATTCCAGCGCGGTCGAGCGCGAGGATGGTCTCGCGCGCCTCCTCGGCGAACCCGATCCGCTCGAAGAGGACCGACGTCCAGACGACGGGAATTTTCACCGGGCGACGTGAACGGCTGCGAGATCGCGGGCGCGGACCGCGAGCGTTGTCAGTTCGAGCGCGGCGAACGCCGAGGCGAGGAGGGCGTACGCGTCTGGGTCGGCAGGAGCGAGCGAGAGAGCGCGGCGCGCGCACCCCGCGGCGTCGCGTGGGCGCTCGTCGGCCAGCAGCCGCTCGGCGAGTTCCGTCCACGCGCGTGCTCCCTCGGGGCGCGGGGGCGGCCGGGGAACGGTGGGCCCGTCGATCCCGAGCGCCTCGAGCCGCTCCACCACGGCGGCGGCCACGTGCTCGGAGGTGAAGCGCCCGAAGATCGTCTCGCGCGCGCGCTCGCCTTTCGCGCGGGCCTCGTCCGGCCGTTCGACGACGCGCCGGAGCAACGTCCGCAGGTGCGCCGTCGAGGGCTCGGCCCACCGTTGGCCGCGGAACCACGGCCACTCCCGCCAGGCGTCCTCCGATACGGGGACGAGGTCGCAGTCGACGAGGTACGAGTTGTCGTCGTTCATGAAATGGAGATTGCCGCTCCAGCGCGTGCCGATCGTCGGCCGGCCGCAGGCCATCGCTTCCATCAGCGGGCGCCCCCATCCCTCGGCGCGCGACGGCTGCACGTACGCGTGGGCGGCCCGGTACAGTCGCGGCATTCCCATCGTTCCGGGCTCGACGTCGAGGATGAGGATGGGGGCGGACCGCGCCGGGTCACGCCCGAGTTGGATCCGGATGAACGCTTCGAGCTCTTGGAGGTGCTCCGCCACGGGCTTCGAGAACGGCGTGACGAGCAGGAGGAGCGTCACGTCGTCGTCGGGGGAGAACTCGTCGAGGTAGGCGCGGAGCAGGACGTCCCACCCCTTCCGGCGCGACCACGAGAAGACGGAGAGGAAGACGAAGCCTGTGACGTCGGGTAGATCGAACGGCGCGAGGTCCGGGCCGTAGACATCGCGGCGGACGCCCTCAGGGACGACGTGCAGCCGCTCGGAGGCGACGCCCGCGTGGGCAAACGTCGCGACGTTGAATGCGCTCGGCACCCACACGTCGTCCAGCTCGTTGCAGCGCACGACCCAGTTCGGCGGCAGTCGGTCGGTCTCCCACATCGTCCGGCCGATCCGGCGGACGGCGCCCGGCCGGCGCTCGTAATGGGCGGCTCCGTAGTGCATCACGTGGACGAAGCGCTCGGGCTCCTCGAGCATGACGAGGGACTCGAGCCGGTCAGCGTCCCCCGGCGCGAGGGGCTTCTGCCAGCCGACGAGATGGAGCGGATCGGCGAGGACGGGGATGCCTGCGTTCGCGAGCCCGAGCACGTTCTCGCGGGCCTCCTCGGAGTAGCCCGAGCGGTTGAAGAGAGCGGCCGACCACAGCACTGGGATCGAGTCGGTCGCGGCCATGCTTCGAGCGTACTTCGGGCTGCGAGCGGTGTCGACGTCAGCGCCGAGCGAGCGCCGCCGCCCGCTCGGCGACGACCGTCGCCGTGACGCGCCACGTTCGCTCGCGAAGCACGCGCTCGCTCGCCCGCAATCCGAGGGCGCGAGCCTCGTCGCTCCCAGCGGCGATCCGGCGGAGCGCGGCCGCGGCCGCGGCGGCGTCGTCGAGCGGAACGAGGTACGCCGTAGAGTCATCGCACACCTCGAGGCACGCGCCGGCGGCTGCCGCGATCACGGGCAACCCACACGCCATCGCCTCCGCGATCGTGAGGGCGCCGAGCTCGCCCGGATCGAGGCACAGGAAGCAGTCGCAGGCGAGGTACGTATGTCCCTCGCGCTGCGCGACCGCGAGCGGGACAAGTTCGGCGGAATCGGAGGACCCGAACGCCATGCCGTAGGCCGCGAGTGCGGCGTCTCTGCCTCGGGCTCCGACATGGGCGAGGATACGGAGCCGGCCTTCTGCGCGCTCCCCCGGCAGGTTCGGGTGGAAACGCACAGGGTCGACGCCGAGGGGGACGACCGCGAGGCGGGTGGGATCGGCGCCTGCAACGATGGAGCGGTCGCGGAGCGACGCACTAGAGACCCAGAGCTCGTCGACGGCATCCGCGAGCGCGGGCACCCAGTCCTCGACGGAGGGCACGTCGCGGCTGAGGAAGATCACGCTGGCGGAGAGTGGCGGCGGAAAGCTGTGGCAAACGCTCAGGGCGGTGGAACGCGGCTCCTCGGACGCGAGCGCGACGAGCGTGGCGCGGTGCGGGTCGGCCGCGTCCTCGGGAGCCGGTTCGTCCTCCGCTTCGAGCGCGAGCCGGACCGCCTGAGCCCCGATGAGCGCCCGGCACAGCGCGCGGTTGACCGCCGCCTCGTGGCCCTCCCCGAACAGCGGGCCCGACCACGTGAGGGAGACCTCGTCCGCTGTCCGCGCGCGGCGCCGCGGCGCTTCGAGGCGCTCGGCGATCGACGCTGCGACGGTCTCCCAGCCGAACCGCGCGCGAACGTCGGTCCGCGCGCGTTCCCCCTTCACTCTCGCCTCCTCCGGGCGCTCCAAGACTCGCCGCATCACGCGCCGCAGATCCGTAACCGAAGGCTCGGCCCACCGCTCTCCGCGGAAGAACGGGAACTCGCGCCAAGCCGCCTCCGAGACGTCCGAGATCTCATAGTCGACGAGATAAGCGTTTTCCTCGCTCATGAACTCGAGGTTGCCGCTCCAGCCCGTGGCGATGGCGGGCAGGCCCATCGCCATTGCCTCCATATACGGTCGGCCCCAGCCCTCCCCACGGGACGGGAGGACGTATGCGCTCGCGGCGCGGTAGAGGCCCGGCATGCCTTCGGTTCCCGGGTCGACGTCGAGGACGATGATCCGCGCCGTCCGCTCGGGCTCGCAGCCGACCTCGCTGCGTATGAAGGCGCGTAGCTCGTCGAGGATGTCGCCGATCGGCGCGAAGACCGGGACGACGAGGAGCGCGAGCGTCACGTCCTCGTCGGTCGCAAACTCCTCGACGTACGCGCGTACGAGCACGTCCCAACCCTTTCGCCGAGCCCAGCCGAAGACAGCGAGGAACACGAATCCGGACGCGCCTGGAAGCTCAATCGGCTCGACCCCGTCGTGGTAGAGCTCGAGCTGTAGGCACTCGTGGACTTTGTGGAGCCTTCCAGTGTCGACGCCGGCGCGGGCGAACGTCTGGAGGTTGAACTCGCTCGGCACCCACACCTCGTCGATTGCGTTGCAGCGCTCGATCCAGTTGGCAGGGAGTCCCTCCGTCTCGAACATCGTCCGGCCGATCGTCCGGACGGCGCCCGGACGACGGTGGTACGCCGGGGCGGCCAGATGCATGACGTGGACGTGCCGGCCGGGGAACGGCTCCGCAAGGAGGTGCTCGATTCGTTCCGCCTGGCCGAACGCGGGACGGTGTCGCCAGCCCGCCCGTGGCAGCGGATCGGCGCGGACGTCGACCCCGTACTCGTCGAGCGCCAGAATGTAGTTGCGCGCCTCGGCGCCATAGCCCGAGCGCTCGAGGATCGGCGCGGTCCACACGAGCGGGAGATCGCTCACGCGCCGAGGGTAGATCAGTGCTGACGGCTGGAGTGCGATTGGTAAGCTCGGCGCGGCCCATGGCCCTCGTCGAATCCGTTCCGACACTCGATTCGCTTCGCGAGAAGGTGGAGGCGGGGGAGCGGCTCGACCTCGAGGACGGCCTGGCGCTGATGGAGTCGGACGACGTGCTCGCGGTCGGGGAGCTCGCCGACCTCGCGCGCCGCGTGCGCGGCGGCACGGACGAGGTCTACTTCGTCCAGAACCTGTACCTCAACCAGACGAACGTCTGCCGCGTGAAGTGCAAGTTCTGCGCCTTCGCGACCACGCTCAAGCAGCCGAACGCCTACACGCTGACCCCCGAGGCGCTGGTCGAGGACGCCCTCCGGCAGCGGGAGGCGACCGCCTTCACAGAGATCCACATGGTCAACGGCGAGAGCCCACACGTCGGGTTCGACTGGTACCTCGACACGATCCGCCTGCTGCACGAGGCGATGCCCGACGTGCACCTCAAGTGCTACACGGCCTCCGAGATCCACCACATGACAACGCTTTCGGGGCTCTCGCACGAGGAGGTGCTGCGCGAGCTGCAGGCGGCCGGCCTCGGCTCGCTGCCGGGTGGCGGCGCCGAGGTCTTCGCCGACCGTGTCCGCAGGCTCGTCGCGCCCGGCAAGGAGCACCCGGACGTCTGGTTCCACGTCCACGACACGGCCCACCGGCTGGGCATCCCCACGCACTGCACGATGCTCTACGGGCACGTCGAGACCTACGAGGAGCGGGTCGACCACCTGCTCCGCCTGCGCGAGCAGCAGGATCGCAGCGGCGGGTTCCTCGCCTTCATCCCGCTCGCCTTCCACCCTGAGAACACCGTCTTCGAGCGTCGCGGCTGGCGGCACACCACTGGCACCGACGACCTGAAGCTGATCGCCGTCTCGCGGCTGCTGCTCGACAACATCCCGAACGTGAAGGCCTACTGGATCATGATGGGGATGCCGCTCGCGGCGGTCGCGCTCCACTTCGGCGCGAACGACGTGCAGGGCACCGTCATGCGGGAGGAGATCTTCCACGCCGCGGGCGCGCGAACCGAGACCGAGCAGAAGGTCGAGGATCTCGTCCGCTTCGTCCGCGAGGCCGGCCGCGTGCCCGTCCAGCGGGACACACTCTACGGGGAGCTGCGGCGGTGGTGAGGCTGGGCCGCATCGGCTACGTGAACATGGCGCCGGTCTTCTACCGGCTGGACGCCGAGGTCGAGGAGGTCGTCGGCGTCCCGACCGAGCTCAACCGGGCGCTGCTCGCCGGCGAGGTGGACGTCGCGCCGATTTCCTCGATCGAGTACGCCCGCAACGCCGACCGGCTCTGGCTGCTGCCCCGCCTCTGTGTCTCCTCGGAGGGCGCGGTCGACTCGATCCAGCTCGTCTCCCGGCTGCCGCTCGAGGAGGTGCGCACGGTCGCAGTCACGCCCGAGTCGGCCACGTCCGTGGCGCTGACGAGGATCCTGCTCCCCGAGGCCGGCCACGTGCCCCTGGGCGAGCCGGCCGACGCGAAGCTGCTGATCGGCGACGCGGCTTTGAAGTCCGCCTTCGAGGACCCGACGCCCCACCACGACCTCGGCCGGCTCTGGCTGGCGCGGACGGGGCTCCCGATGGTGTTCGCGGTGTGGGCGGCGCGGGAGCCGCTCGCGGACGGGCTGGCGGAGCTCGAGGAGGCGCTGCTCGCGTCCCTTCGTGCCGCGCGCGCCGAGCCGGAGAACCTCGCCCGGGAGGCGAGCGAGCGCTACGGCTATCCCGCCGGCTTCCTCGCCCGCTACTTCGAGAAGCTGCGCTACCGCTTCGGCCCGCGCGAGCGCGAAGGGCTCTCGACGTTCCTGGAGCTGGCCCAGGCCCTGGGTCTGCTCGACGAGGTCCCGGCGCTTAGATTCGTGAACGGGGTGGCGGTCGCGTGACCGCCCTCGCCAAGGCGCTCGACGGCGAGCGGATCGGCGACGAAGAGGCGCTGGCGCTGCTGCGCTCGCGCGACCTCGTCGCCGTCGGCCGCGTGGCGAACGAGATCCGCAACCGCAAGGCCGACCCCAAGCGGATCACCTTCATCGTCGACCGCAACCTCAACTACACCAACGTCTGCTACACGGACTGCGACTTCTGCGCCTTCTACCGCCGCCCCGGCGACCGGCGCGAGGGCTACCTGCTGCCGAAGCCGGTCATCTTCAAGAAGATCGAGGAGACGCTCGCAATCGGCGGCACCGGCCTGCTCATGCAGGGCGGCCACCACCCCGACCTCGACATCTCGTACTACGAGGACCTCTTCCGGGCGATCAAGCAGCGCTACCCGATCCACCTGCACGCGCTCTCGCCGAGCGAGGTGCAGCACGTCGCCCGCCGGTCGAAGCTGACGATCCACGAGACGCTCTCGCGGCTGCGCGACGCGGGCCTCGACTCGCTGCCGGGCGGCGGCGCCGAGATCCTCGTCGACCGCGTCCGCGACGTGATCTCGCCGAAGAAGACGACCTCGAAGGAGTGGCTGGACATCATGCGCGCCGCGCACCGGCTGGGCATGTCGACGACCGCGACGATGATGTACGGCCACGTCGAGACGCTCGAGGAGCGCGTGGAGCACATGCGGCGGATCCGGGAGCTGCAGGACGAGACCGGCGGCTTCCGCGCCTTCATCTCCTGGACGTTCCAGGACGACGGCAACCGACTCGGCGCGAAGGTGCCGCGCGAGCAGATGCCGACCTCGTTCGACTACCTGCTGACGCAGGCGGTCTCGCGGATCTACCTCGACAACGTCCCGCACATCCAGTCCTCGTGGGTGACGCAGGGGCTGAAGGTCGGCCAGGTCGCGCTCGGCTTCGGGGCCGACGACATGGGCTCGGTGATGATCGAGGAGAACGTCGTCTCGGCGGCGGGCACGACCTACCGGACGTCGACCGAGGAGCTCGTCCACCTGATCAAGGCGATCGGCAAGACGCCGGTGCAGCGGGACACGCTCTACCGCGAGGTCAAGGTCTGGAACTAAAGCCTTAGGCTTCGGCCGTGACCGTCGTCTGCCCGCGCTGCGGCGAGGAGAACCCCGACCGGGCGCGCTTCTGCATGGTCTGCGCGGAGCCGCTGGCGCCCGACACGCCTGCCCGCGAGGAGCGGAAGGTCGTCTCGGTGCTCTTCGTCGACCTCGTCGGCTTCACGGCAGCGTCGGAGGCAGCCGATCCGGAGGACGTCCGCTCTCGCTTGCAGGCCTACCACGGACGCGCCAAGGCGCAGGTGGAGCGCTTCGGGGGCACGATCGAGAAGTTCGTCGGGGACGCGGTGATGGCCGTCTTCGGCGCGCCCACCGCCCATGAGGACGACGCGGAGCGCGCCGTCCGCTCGGGCCTGGCGATCCTGGAGGCGATGGGCGAGCTGGACCTCGAAGCGCGGGCCGCCGTGAACACGGGCGAGGCCGTCGTCGCGCTCGATGCCAGGCCTGAGCTCGGCGAGGGGATCGTCACCGGGGACGTCGTCAACACCGCCGCGCGACTGCAGTCCTCGGCCCCGGCCGGCGGACTCGTCGCCGGCGAGCAGACCTTCTGGGCGACCCGGCACGCGATCGACTACGAGGAGCTCGAGCCCGTGAGCGCGAAGGGGAAGGCCGAGCCCGTCCGGCTCTGGCGCGCGCTTGGCGCCCGCAGCCGGTTCGGCATCGATCTCGAGCCCTCCGGCACCACGACATTCCTCGGCCGGGACGACGAGCTCGAGGTCCTGCGCCAGGTCTACGCGCGCACGCTGCGCGAGTCCGCCTGCCACCTCGTCACGCTCGTCGGCGAGGCCGGGATCGGCAAGAGCCGGCTCGTTGCCGAGCTGCGCGCCCACGTCGACGCCCAGGAGGAGCTGGTCTTCTGGCGTCAGGGCCGTTGCCTGCCCTACGGGGAGGGCATCGCGCTCTGGGCGCTCGGCGAGATCGTCAAGGCGCACGCGGGCATCCTCGAGTCCGACGATCCCGTGACGACGCGCGAGAAGCTCGCCCGCGCCCTCGAGCCGCTCGTGCCGAGTGCGCAGGAGCAAGCGTGGATGGCGGGGGAGCTGGCGCGGCTGGTGGGCGCCGGCGAGCCCGGAGGCGAGCGCGAGGAGTCCTTCGCCGCCTGGCGAGCGTTCCTCGAGGCGGCCGCTGCACACCGCCCGCTGGTGGTGGTCGTAGAGGATCTCCACTGGGCGGACGCGGCGCTCCTCGAGTTCCTCGAGCAGCTCGTCGATTGGAGCTCGGGCGTGCCGCTGCTCGTGCTCTGCACTGCCCGCCCCGAGCTGCACGAGCTGCAGCCTGGGTGGAGCGGCGGCAAGCGCAACGCGACGACGATCTCGCTCTCGCCGCTCTCGGGTGACGACACGGCCCGCCTGATCAGTACCCTCCTCGACCGCGCGGTGCTCCCGGCCGAGACGCAGCAGGCCCTGTTGGAGCGCGCCGGCGGCAACCCGCTCTACGCGGAGCAGTTCGTCAAGATGCTGCGCGAGCGGCCCGCGGGGGACGACGTTCCGGTTCCCGAGACCGTCCAGGCGCTGATCGCCGCCCGGCTCGACACGCTCGGAGCAGACCGCAAGGGCCTGATTCAGGACGCAGCGGTGCTGGGCAAGGTGTTCTGGTCAGGGGCCGTCGGGGCGGTTGGCGGCCACGACGAGGGCGCCGTCCGCGAAGGCCTGCACGAGCTCGTGCGCCGGGAGCTGATCCGACCTTCCCGGCTCTCGTCCGTCGAGGGCCAGACGGAGTTCGCGTTCGGGCACGGTCTCGTGCGCGACGTCGCGTACGGGCAGATCCCCAGGGCAACCCGCGCGGGGAAGCACCAGGCGGCAGCCGCCTGGATCGAGGGGATCGCCGGCGAGCGGGTCGCCGACTACGCCGAGCTGCTCGCCCATCACTACCGCGAAGCGCTCGAGCTGGCCCGGGCCGCGGGGGTCGAGACCGCCGAGCTCGAAGACGGGGCCAGGCGGTTCCTCTCGCTTGCGGCCGAGTGGGCGGCTTCGATCGACCAGCCCCGATCGGCCGCGCTCTTCGCCGAGGCGCTCGCGCTCACTCCGGAGGGCCATCCCGCTCATGGGCGGCTGATCACCGCCGCCATCGAGTTCGGCGACCGTAGCGACGCGTCGCTGGTGGTCACGGTTCTCGAGGCGGCCGCCGACGAGCTACGGGCCGCGGGGGACGAGATCGGTCTGGGCAAGGCCCTGCTCGTACTCGCTCACCGGGTCTGGCTCGCGGGAGAGACGACTCGCTCGAACGCGCTCCTCCAGGAGGCGGTCGGGCTGCTCGAGCGGCACGAGCCGGGACCCGAGCTGGCGCATGCGTACTCCCTGGCTGGGGCACGCCAGGCGATCGGAGGTCGCGCGGAAGACGCGCTCCCGTGGGTCGAGAAGGCCAGCGCGCTCGCCGAGCAGCTGGGCCTCGACGACATCGGCCAGAGGACGCTCCAGTTCCGGGGCATGGCGCGTTGCCGGCTCGGCGATCTCGGCGGCCTCGACGACCTGCGCGACGCGCTGACGGCCTCCATCGACCGTGGGCTGACGCGGTCGGCCGCGATCGGCTTCAACAACTACGGATCCTGGCTCTGGCTGACCGCCGGCGCAGACGAAGCGCTGCCCGTGTATCGCAAAGGGATCGAGTTCCTCCAGCGGCGCGGCTGGCAGGCGACCTGGCACCTCGGAGAGAGCACCTGGCTGCTCTTCGACCTGGGCCGCTGGGACGAGCTGCTCGAGGAGGTCGTCCGGATCGAGGCGCATCCGGAGGGCCAGCCGCTGATGATGGCCCACTCGATGAAGGGGCGGGTGCTCTTCTACCGCGGCCGGCCCGAGGAGGCGGCCGAGCTCGCGGCCGACCTGACTCCTCGCGCACGGGCGGTTCGAGACTCGCAGATTCTGTTGCCGGCCTTCTCGTTGGCCGCGCTCGTGGAGCCGAACCCGGCGACCGCGTTGGCCCTGATCGAGGAGATGCTGGCCGTCGGCCTGCCGGGCTATCCCGACGCGGCGCGCGTCTGCGTCCGCCACGGGGCACTCGAGCTCGCCGAGCGGATGATCCCGACCGACCCGCACGCCACGCCGCGGGACCACCACGTGGGCGCGACCGTGCGCGCGATCCTGGCTGAGGCCAAGGGCGAGCGCGAAGAGGCCGTGCGGCTCTACGCCGAGGCGGCCGAGCGCTGGCGCACGTACCCCTTCGCGCTCGAGCGCGGGCTCTGCCTGCTGGGCGCGGGCCAGGTCGAGGAGGCGACGACGATCCTGCGCTCGCTGGGCGCGGAGGCCCTGCTCGCTGCCGCGTAGTTCGGATCGTGTAAGCGATCCCGGAGGCCGCCGCCGCCTCGGCTAGCGTTCTGGGCGGGTCGTGCTCAAGAGGCTTCTCATCGTCGCGGTGCTCGCGGGCGTCCTCGCCGGTCCCGCGCAGCCTCAGTTCACCCAGGCCCTGCTGATGCCCGGCGTCGGCTACTCGCGCCAGGTGCACTTCACGGCTTACGGCCCGGTGGCGATCCACGTGATCACCGCGCCGCGGCCGACCGGTGCCTACGCGCTAAAGCCGGTGCTCTCCAACGGCGCCATCCTCGGGCGCGAGCGCGTCACCACCATGCAGCAGGCGCTCTCGGCCGAGTACACGGTCGCGGGCGTCAACGGCGACCTCTTCGCGTGGGCGGACGGGAGGCCGAGCGGGATGCTCCTCCGCTCGGGCGTGATCGACCATGCGCCCCTGCCCGAGCGCTCGGCGATCGGCATCACCGCCGACGGGACGCTCAAGGTCGACCGCCTGCGCATGTTCGGCACCTGGCGCGGCGTCAGCCAGCGACGGCCGATGGAGATCAACAACCCGCCCGGGCCGAACGGGGTCTCGCTGTACACGTCCGCCTGGGGCCCCGCGACCCCGCCCGGCCAGGGAACGCTCGAGGCGACGATCTACCCGCTGCCGCCGACGACCACGGGCGCCGACCTCGCCGGCCCCGTCATCCAGGTCACGCAGAACGGGAGCACGCCAATCCCGGCCGGGGGCGCCGTGATCGTCGCCCGCGGGACGGGGGCGCAGCGCTTCGCCGAGGAGGCGCCCGTCGGCACGAACGTGACCTTCCGCTTCCTGCTGAACCCCGACTGGCCGGCGGAAGGGGTCGTCGACGCAATCGGCGGCGGCCCCGTGCTCGTCCGCGACGGGAAGCCCGTCTTCCGGCACTTCGAGGGCTTCACCTCCGCCCAGCTGGCGCGGAACCCGCGCACGGGCGTCGGCCAGCTGGCGGACGGGCGCATCCTGCTCGTCGTCGTCGACGGCCGGCAGCGCGGCTACAGCGTCGGGATGACGAACTTCGAGCTCGCCCTGACGATGATGCGCCTCGGCGCCGTGACCGCATCGTCCCTCGACGCCGGCGGCTCGTCGACGATCGCGTTCGACGGGAAGCTGCTGAACCGCCCGTCCGACCGCGGTGGCGAGCGAGCCGTCTCCGAGTGTCTCTGCCTGCTCTACAACGGCATCTACGCACCGCCGGCGACCGAGGCCGTGCTCTCGCCGAACGGGGACGGCGTCGGCGAGGTCCAGGGGCTTGCCTACAAGGTGACGCGCGCCTCGACCGTCACCGTGTCGCTCGTCGGCCCCGACGGCCTCGCCAGGCAGGTCGAGACGGGTCCCAAGGAGCCCGGGCTCTACCAGTTCGACTGGACCGGAGCCGCCGAGCCGGAAGGGCGGTGGCGCTACGAGGTCCTGGCCGTCGACGAGGCCGGCGCCACCACGTCCGCCGCCCGCGAGTTCTCGCTGAACCGCACGGTCGCCGGCCTCTCGCTGCAGGTCAGGCAGCGGCCGCGCAACCTGACGGCGTCGTTCACGCTGGCCCGCGCCGCGCGGGTGACGTTGCGGCTCGAGACGCGGGCCGGCGCGGTCGTCGCGACGGCCGCGCGGAGGCAGCTCGCCGCCGGCCCGCAGACCGTCGTCTGGAAGGTCAAGGCCCGTGCCGGCCGCTACGTCCTGCGCGTGATCGCCCGCAACGAGCTCGGCAGCATGGACCTGACCCAACCCCTCTCGCTGCGCCGCTAGCCTCCGCGGGTGGCCCAGCTCACCGACTTCCTCACGTCGGTCGTCGGGGACTACGGCCTCTACGCCGTCTTCGCCCTGATGCTGGTGGACGCCGTGCTACCGGCCGCGAGCGAGCTGGTGATGGTCTTCGGCGGCGCGATCGCCTCCGGCGCGCTCGCCTCGAACGTCGTCCTCTTCGGGACGGAGATCGAGTCCGGCTGGCCCGCCTTCGTCGGCATCGCGCTCGCGGGAACCGTCGGCTACGTGCTCGGGTCGATCGGCGGCTGGGCGATCGGCGCCTACGGCGGTCGCCCCTTCGTGGAGCGCCACGGCCGGCTTCTGCACATGACCCCGGCGAGGATCGCCAAGGCCGATCGCTGGTTCGACCGCTACGACGAGGCCTTCGTGCTGATCGGACGAGTGCTCCCGCTCGTGCGTTCGTTCGTCGCCATCCCGGCCGGCCTCGGCCGCATGCCCCTGGGCCGCTACACGCTGCTCACGATTCCCGGTTCGGCGGCCTGGTGCTTCGGCCTCGCCGGCGCTGGCTGGGCGCTTGGCGCCCACTGGGAGGACTTCCACCACGCCTTCCGCTACGCGGAGTACGCGATTGCGGCCCTCATTCTGGCCGCGGTCGCCTGGTGGGCCTTCACTAGACTGGCTCGCCGTGGCCGGTCAGCGGATCCCGCTCGTTGACGTCAAGGCGCAGTACGCGCCGCTGATTCCCGAGCTCGAGCGCGCGTTCCGCGAGGTGCTCGACTCGGGCGAGTTCATCCTCGGCCCGAACGTGAAGGCGTTCGAGCAGGAGGCGGCGACCTACCTCGGCGTGCCCGAGACGATCGGCGTCGCCAACGGCACCGACGCGCTCGTGCTGGTGCTCGACGCGCTCGGCGTCGGCCCCGGCGACGAGGTGATCTGCCCGGCGTTCACGTTCTACGCGACCGCCGAGTCGATCGCCCGCCTCGGCGCGACACCGGTCTTTGCCGACATCGAGCCGCAGACGCTCAACCTCGACGCGGCCAGTGTGGCCGATCGCGTGACCCCCCGCACGAAGGCGATCATGCCGGTGCACCTCTTCGGCCGGCCCGCGCAGCTCGACAAGCTCGCCGAGCTGGGGCTGCCGATCGTCGAGGACGCGGCGCAGGCCTTCGGCTCGCCCGGAGTGGCCCGCACCGGAATCGCCTCCACCTTCAGCTTCTACCCGACCAAGAACCTCTTCGCGCTCGGCGACGGCGGGCTCGTCGCGGTGAACGACGCCGAGCTCGCCGAGCGGATCCGGATGCTCCGTTTCCACGGCTCGAAGGAGAAGGTCACGTTCGCCTACGTGGGCTACAACTCGCGCCTCGACGAGGTGCACGCCGCCGCCCTGCGGATCTTCCTCGGCCGCCTCGACGAGTGGACGCGCCTCCGCCGCGAGGCGGCGGCCCGGTACGCAGAGCTCGGCCTGGGCGAGGTCTGCGAGCTGCCGGCTGACGAGCCCGGCCACGTCTACCACATGTACGTCGTGCGGTCGGGGGAGCGCGACCGGCTAGCCGCGGCGCTGTGGGAGGACGGGATCGCCTCGGCCTCCTACTACGTCACGCCGACCCACCTCCAGCCCGCCATGCGCGAGTTCGGCGGCGCCGAGCTGCCCGAGACGGAGCGCGCGGCGGCCGAGAACCTGGCGCTGCCGCTCTGGGCCGGGATTCCGCTCTCCGTACAGGAGCGGGTGGTCGAGGTGGCGAAGAAGGCAGCACGGGTACAACCGGTTCCATGACCTTCCCGATCACGCGTCATCGCCTCTGGCAGCTCGGCGTCGACGGCGTCCTCGTCGCCGCGGCGTGGTACCTGGCGTGGACCCTGCGCTTCGACCAGCTGCGGCTGCCGCGCTACTACGACCCGTACCTCGACTGGACGGCGGTCGGGCTCGTCGTCGGGCTCAAGCTCTCGGTCTTCGTCGCCTTCGGCTTCTACAACCGCTGGTGGCGCTACGTCTCGACGCGGGACATGTGGGGCGCCGCGCGTGGCGTGGTCGCCGCGTCGGTTCTGGTCTACCTCGTCTTCTACTTCGCCCCGATCAGCGCGGTGCGAATGCCCCGGACGGTCCCCGTGCTCGACCTGGTGTTCCTGCTCGCTTTCGTGGCCGCGTCGCGGATGCTGGCGCGGACGGTGATGGAGCGGCCTGCGCCGGGGCGCCTGATGGCCCGCGGGCGCGAGGTCGTCGTCGTCGGCGCGGGCGACGCGGGCCAGCTCGTTCTGCGAGAGCTGCAACGCAATCGGGGGCTCGGGTACACGCCGATCGGCCTCGTCGACGACGACCCGCGCAAGCGGAACATGCGCCTGCACGGCGTCCGCGTGCTCGGCACGAGCGACGACCTACCGCGCATCCTGCGCGAGAACAAGCCGGACGAGGTGCTGATCGCGATCCCCTCCGCCTCCGGCGACGAGCGCCGGCGCATCGTCGAGTCCGCGCAGGCGGCCGGCGTGGCGGTGAAGACCCTCCCCGGCATCCACGAGCTGATCTCCGGGGACGTCAACCTCGCCGTCCAGATCCGCCCCGTGCAGGTCGAGGACGTGCTCGGGCGCGAGCCGGTCGAGGTCGACCTGCAGCTCGTCGCCTCCTACCTCGACGGCCAGACCGTGCTGCTCACCGGCGCCGGGGGCTCGATCGGCGCCGAGCTCAGCCGGCAGATCGCCCGGCTCGGGCCGGCGCGCATCGTCCTCGTCGAGAACTCGGAGGCCGCGCTGTTCGAGATCGAGCGGGAGCTCGTGGACGAGCGGGGCTACACGGCTGCCGTCCCCGTGCTCGGAGACGTCAAGGACCGCGCGAAGATGCGGCAGGTCTTCGAGAAGTACCGGCCCGGCGTCGTCTTCCACGCCGCCGCCTACAAGCACGTGGGGTTGCTCGAGGCGAACCCGCTCGAGTGCGTGCGCAACAACGTCGTCGCCACGCGCGTGATCGCCGAGGTGGCGGTGGAGTTCGGCGTCGGCCGCTTCGTGCTGGTCTCCTCCGACAAGGCGGCGAACCCGAAAAATCTGATGGGTCAGTCGAAGGCGATCTGCGAGTGGATCGTGGAGGCCTTCGGGCTGCGGGAGGACGTCGAGACGCGATTCGTGGCCGTCCGCTTCGGCAACGTGCTGGGCTCGTCCGGGAGCGTGATCCCGATCTTCCGCAAGCAGATCGAGCGCGGCGGCCCCGTTACCGTCACCCATCCCGAGATGACGCGGTTCTTCATGACCATCCCGGAGGCAGCGTCGCTCGTGGTGCAGGCGGGCGCGATGGACGGCGGGCGCGTGTTCGTGCTCGACATGGGCGAGCCGGTCAAGATCCTCGACCTGGCGCGGAACATGATCCACCTCTCCGGCAAGGAGGACGTCCCCATCACCTACGTCGGCGTCCGGCCGGGGGAGAAGCTCCACGAGGAGCTGTGGAACGAGGGCGAGTCAGTCGTGGGAACGGCGCACCCGAAGATCATGGCCGCCACCCACGCTCCGATCGATCCCGTCTGGCTCGAGGAGGAGCTCAACGAGTTGGAGCGGCTTGCCGACGCGGGTGAGACGCTCCCGGTCGTGGCCCGGCTGGGCCAGGCCGTCCGCGGGCCGAAGCGACTGGCCGGGGCCGCCGAGACGACCCCGGCCCAGCCGACTCCTACCGCTTCCTGATCGCGACGACCGACGGTCGCGGCTTGCCGGGCGTACCGGTGCCGGCCGTCCTGTTGCCCCCTGGCCACCAGGAGCTGAACGTCTGGGGATCGCTCGGGCTGGCCCCCGTCCGGTTCGGCGTCTCCTCCCCGGGGTGCTGGACGGCGAGGAAGAGCGTCTGCTCGGCCATGTTGAAAGCGGGCCCGGTGAGCTCGGCCTCGACCGGCCCGTTGGCGAACCGGAACGCCGTCATCGCGTTCGGCCCGCGCAGCGGCACGTAGAACATGGCGTTGTTCATGTGCCACTCGAAGCCCCGGCCGGCCCGGTTGAGGCTCGAGCTGGAGATGTCCGTGACGATCCAGAGCTCCCGGCTGGACGAGAAGGCGAGGTTGTCTGGGCTCGCGAAGCCCTTCTCCTGTCCGCCCTCGAGCAGGTCCACCCAGCGGAACGACGTGTCGTCGGGTTCGCTCGAGCCCTCCTGGAGCAGCCGGACGACGCCGTAGGCGGCCGGGTCGGCGGGGCGGCCGCGGGCGCTCGTGAGCGAGATCAACACGCGCGCGGTGCCCGGGATCACCTCGCAGTCCTCCGCCCGCGGGACGCGGAACTGGCGCAGGTTGCCGCCGTTCGCGGGGACGATGTTCGTCTCGATCCACTTCGTCGTGAAGGCGAGGGCCTCCGGATCGCGCATGTTCAGCGGGATCCACTCGCCGCTGCCCCGGTCGACGTTCGCGTCGTTCGCCTCCGGGAACCAGCGGGCCACGTAGAGCTGGCCCTCGGAGAGGAGCTTCATCCCGTCCGCGCGGGACATCCCCCGCTGCCAGCGCCCCGAGGAGACGAACTTGAAGAACATCCCGTCGGCCGCCGGCGCGTCGTCGCCCG
>JBBDWU010000031.1:0-3911 GCA_040902725.1 Gaiellaceae bacterium
GCGCCGCTCTGCTGCTCCGGCTTCACCGACTCGCACTGGCTCCGCGAGGCGTTCGGCACCGTCGCGTACGGCTTCTTCCCGATGAGGACCATGGAGATGGAGCTCGCCGCACGCCTGATCCACTCGGCCGACGAGCGGACGCACGTCGACGACCTGGGGCTCGGCGTCGAGTTCCTGCGCGCCGCCGCCCGCTCGCTGGAGTAACGCGCGGATGCTGGAGCTGCGCTCGCCCGACCGCGCGTTCGAGCAGATCGAGGCCTACCTGCGCGAGCACGGCTTCTTCGCCCCCGGCGGCGAGCACCTGGAGGCCAACCTCTATCTCGGCTACGGGCTCTCCGAGCCGCTCCGTCGCAGCGCGACTCCGGCGCCCTCCGCGGCGGCTCCGCTTCCGCTCGCGGCGGTGTCCGTTCGCGAGAGCGAGCTTGTGTTGAACCAACACAAACCCTTCTCGATCGGCGTGTGGGAGCGGTCGTGGGCCGATTCGGACTACGCCGGAGCGGTCGAGGCGGTGCGCGCGGCAATCGGGCGCGGCGACGTCTACCAGGTCAACCTCGTCCAGCACCTCGCGGCGCCGTTCGCCGGCGACGCGGCCGGCCTGGCAGAGCGGCTCGCCTCGTTCAAGCCCCGCACGCTCGCCGGCGGCGGCTGGGCGATCGTCTCCGCCTCGCCCGAGCTCTTCCTCGCCCGCCGCGGCCGCACCGTCTGGACGTGCCCGATCAAGGGCACGCGGCCGCTCGGAGAGCACGTGGAGGGCGAGAAGGACTCCGCGGAGCATGTGATGATCGTCGACCTCGAGCGCAACGACCTCTCGCGTGTGTGCGAGCCTGGTTCGGTGCGCTGGCCGGAGCTGATGGTGGAGCGGGAAATGGCGGGCGTGACGCATCTCGTCTCGAGGGTCGAGGGAACTCTGCGCGAAGACGTCTCGCTCGCAGAGCTCCTGGGCGCGACCTTTCCCGGCGGCTCGGTCACGGGCGCGCCGAAGATCGCGGCGCTCGACCTGATCGCGGCGCTCGAGCCGGTCGGCCGCGGCGCCTCGATGGGGGCGCTCGGGACGATTCGCGGCAACGGCGACCTCGACCTCGCGCTGACGATTCGCACCTTCGCGATCGCCGAGGGCCGGATCCATCTCTGGGTCGGCGGCGGCATCGTCTGGGACTCCGAGCCGGAGGCCGAGATCGAGGAGTCGTGGACGAAAGCGCGGCCGCTGCTGGCGGCGGTCGGCGCGCCGATCGAAGCTGGGGCGCGATGAGCGACCTGCTCGCGGTCGCGGTCGGCGGGCGCGGCGTCGTCGACCCGACCGAGCCGGTGCTCCGCGCCGACGACGAGGCGCTCCTCCGCGGACGGGGCGCCTTCGAGACCATCCGCGTCTACAACGGAGTGCCGTTCCGCCTCGCCGAGCACCTCGACCGGCTGGCGGGCTCGGCCGAGATGCTCGGGCTGCCGGGCGTGAACAGGCTCGAGCTCGACGAGCTGGCCCGTCAGGCGCTCGAGGCGGCCGGCGAGCCCGACGCCGTCCTGCGACTCTTCTGGACGCCGACGCCGACCGCGCTCGCGCTCGTCAGCGAGATCGCGGACCATTACGACGCGCTGCGGGAGCGCGGTCAGCGGCTGATCTCACTCCGCGGCGTGCGCGCGGACGAGCCCTGGCTGCTCCCAGGCGTCAAGTCCACCAGCTATGCCGTCAACATGGCCGCCGAGGCGGAGGCGAAGCGGCGCGGAGCCGACGATGCTGTCTTCGTCGATCACACCGGGCTCGTGCTCGAAGGCCCGACGACGAACGTCTGGTGGCGGCGCGGGAGCACGTTGCTCACGCCGACACTCGACCTCGGGATCCTCGCCGGAGTGACGCGCGCGGCCGCGATCAAACTGGCGGTCGAGGTCGGCTACGATGTCGCGGAGGGCGCGTACCCGCTCGCCAACCTCGCGTCGGCCGAGGAGGCGTTCACCACCTCGTCGATCCGCGAAGTGATGCCGGTGACCGAGCTGGACGGAGAGCCGATCGCCAGGGGCCCGGCGGCAGACGAGCTCCAGACTGCGCTCAGGCGCGCCGCCGGGGCTACCCTCCAGGAATGAGCAAGGTACGCCTCGGCGGGATGGCGCTCTCGAACGGCGTGCTCGTGCACGGGCCGACGTCGTGGGCGTGCGCGATCCGAACCGAGGACGGCGAGATCAAGGTGGCCGCGGCGCGCAAGCGCGTGCTCGCTCCCCGGGTGCAACAGCCGTTCCTCCGCGGCCCCCTGCGTCTCGCCGAGTCCTTCGCGATGCTCCCCGAGCTGCGCCGCCGGCTGCCGGAGGCGCGACTGCCGTTCGAGCGACCCGCGGTGCTCGCGTCCGTGCTCGCCACCGCATTCACGGTCCAGATCGTCCGCCGCTCTTCGCACCTCGGCGACACCGCGCGCGAGCTGCTCGCGGGGGCGCTCTCGCTCGCGCCGGCCATCCTCTCGATGCGCGGCGGCGAGCTGACCGCCTACCACGGCGCCGAGCACGTCTCGATCGGCAGCTACGAGCACGGGGAGAAGCGCGCCAAGGAGCACGAGCGCTGCGGCTCGCACCTGATCGGCCCGCTCCTGGCGGCGTCGGCCGTCGGCAACGTCATTTCCTCGAGAGCGCCGACCCATCTCCGCCGCCCTGCGCAGATCGCGACCTCGCTCGGCGCCGTCGGCGCAGCCGTCGAGGTCTTCGGCTGGATGAACCGTCATCCCGGCAACCCGCTGGCGAAGGCGCTCGCAAAGCCCGGTCACGAGCTGCAGCACCGGGTTTCGACCGCCGAGCCGTCGGCGGCGCAGCTCGAGGTTGCCGAAGCGGCGCTCGCAGCCTGCCTGGAGCTCGAAGATGGCGACCGCACAGCGCGCTAGGCCGAACCGGCTGCCGCCGGAGGTCTTCGACCTCCCGGTCGAGAAGATGCGCGAGGGGTACTACACCGACGCGTACTTCAACCACACGCGCGAGACGCTCCTCCGCGACGGCCGCCGCCCCCGCGTCGTCATGCAGGTCTTCCAGCGCAACCTCGCGATGCTCGGCGGCGCGGACGAGGCGATCGCCGTGCTCAAGCTGTGCTCCGACGACTGGGACGCGCTGACGGTCCACGCGCTCCACGACGGCGACCGGGTCGAGCCGTGGGAGACCGTGATGACGATCGAGGGCGACTACACGCTCTTCGCGCACCTCGAGACCGTCTACCTCGGCGTCCTGACGCGGCGGACGCTGATCACGACGAACACCGCCCGAGTCGTCGAGGCGGCGCGCGGCAAGCCGATCATCTTCATGCCCGCGCGACACGACCACCACCGCGTGCAGACCGGAGACGGGTACGCGGCCTATGTCGCCGGCGCGATGATCGGCGCCGAGATCGGCGTCACCTCGGACGCGCAGGCGTCCTGGTGGGGCGGCCGCGGCGTCGGCACGGTCCCGCACGCGCTGATCGCCTCCTACGGCGGCAACACCGTCCTCGCGGCGACGAAGTTCGCCGAATGGGCGCCCGAGGAGATGAACATCGTCGTGCTCGTCGACTTCGAGAACGACTCCGTCCGCACGTCGCTGGAGGTCGCACGGGTGCTCGGGCCGCGCCTCTGGGGCGTCAGGCTCGACACCTCCGGACAGCTGGTCGACCGCTCGCTGTGGGACGAGATGGGCGACTTCGACCCGCGCGGCGTCAACGAGCGGCTCGTTCGCAAGGTGCGCGACGCGCTCGACGCGGACGGCTTCGAGCGGGTCAAGATCGTCGCCTCCGGCGGCTTCACGGTCGAGAAGATCGAGGAGTTCGAGCGGAAGGCGGTCCCGGTCGACGCCTACGGCGTCGGCTCGTCGCTGATCCGCGGCCAGAACGACTTCACGGCCGACATCGTCATGACCGACGGCCGCTCCGCCGCCAAGGTCGGCCGCCGCTTCCGGCCGAACGAGCGGCTCGAGCT
>JBBDWU010000032.1:0-3677 GCA_040902725.1 Gaiellaceae bacterium
CCCCAGTTTCAACCCTCGCCCGCGTCGGCCGTCACCTTGTAGCTCCGAGGCTTACCGGGTCGACCAAGTACTCGCCCGGCTCGCCCGGCGGCGCAGTAGCGCCCGGCCCGACTTATACTCGGGCCGAACCACCGGGGAGCTCGGGCAACCGGGCTGAGAGGCCGGCAAGACGCGCCGGCGACCCGACGAACCTGACCCAGGTAATGCTGGCGGAGGGAGCGATGACCCGAACCACTGCCCTCGTGTTCTGTGGAGGCGGACCCGCGACGGCCCCCCTGCCCGCGCTCGAGGACCCGCTCGTGGTGGCCGCCGACTCCGGCGTGATCGAGGCCCACCGGCGGGGGTTCCGCGTGGACCTGTTGGTGGGCGACCTGGACTCCGCCCCACCCGAGGAGGTCAAGCGGCTCACGAGCGGCGGCGGACGGATCCGCGTGTATCCGCCCGACAAGGACGCGATCGACCTGGAGCTCGCACTCGAAGCGGCGGGGGCCGAGGGCGCGACCCGCGTCGTCGTCGTCGGTGGCTCGACAGGCCGCCTCGACCACCTGGTGGGAAACGCCTTGGTCGTGGCCCAGGCTCGGTTCGCATCGCTCGAGATCGACGCCGTGTTCGGCGCCGCCCGGCTCCACGTCATCCGGGACCGCCGCGCGCTTCGCGGCGAGCCTGGGGAGCTCGTCAGCCTGTTCGCCGTCGGCGGGGTGGCTCACGGCGTGCGTACGGAAGGGCTTCGGTGGCAGCTGGATGGGGGCGACCTGCGTCCGGGGTCGACGCTCGGCGTGAGCAACGAGTTCGTCGAGCGAGTGGCCTCGGTGGCGGTTGGTGAGGGAGTCGTGCTCGCGATCCGGCCCGGGCCCGAGGTCGGAGGCGGGGCGCGGTGATCGGGTGGCGCGCTCCCCTCCGGCTCGCCGCGCTCGTGGCGGCCCTCGCGCTCCTCGCCGTCGCGTGCCGAGGATCTGATCGACAGGCAAAGGACGGCGAGCCCGTCACGATCACCCTGATCACCCATGACTCGTTCGACGTGAGTGCCTCGGTGCTCCGGGCCTTCGAACGAGAAAGCGGGATCCGCGTCCGAGTGCTGCCGGCTGGCGACGCGGGACAGGTCGTCAACCGGGCGATCCTGGCGGCCGGCAACCCCGAGGGCGACGTCCTGTTCGGGATCGACAACAACCTGCTGGCGACAGCGCTCGAGCACGACGTGTTCGTGCCGTACGCGTCGCCGCGGCTTTCCGCGGTCGACGACGCGTTCGAGCTGGACCCCGAGCACCGCGTCACGCCGATCGACCACGGCGAGGTCTGCCTGAACTACGACCGCTCCTACTTCGAGGGGCGGGCGATCCAGCCACCCGACGCGCTGCAGGACCTGACCGAACCCGACTACCGAGGCCTCGCGGTCGTCGAGAACCCCGCGACCTCCACCCCCGGGCTCGCCTTCCTCCTCGCGACGGTGGCGGCCTTCGGGGACCCCGGGTGGGAGGACTACTGGCGGCGGCTCCGCGCGAACGACGTGCTCGTGGTCGAGGGCTGGGAGGCGGCGTATTACGGCGAGTTCTCGGGGGCGGGCGGTGGTGAGGGGACGCGGCCGATCGTCGTGTCCTATGCCACGAGCCCCGTCGCGGAGGTGGTCTTCGCCGAGGAACCTTCAGAGCGCGCGCCGACGGGGGTGGTCGAGGCGAGCTGCTTCCGGCAAATCGAGTTCGCCGGGATCCTGCGCGGGACCGACCACGAGCCGGAGGCGCAAGCGACGGTGGACTTCCTGCTGTCCAGGGCATTCCAGGAGGACATCCCGCTCCGCATGTTCGTCTATCCCGTCGTGGAAGACGCGGCGCTCCCCGAGGTCTTCGAGGAGACCGCGGTGGTGCCAGAGGCCCCGCTGGAGCTTTCGGCGGAGGAGATCGCGCGAGGCCGCGCGGCCTGGGTGGAGCGGTGGACGGACATCGTGCTGCGCTGAGCCGAGCGGCGGGACGCGCCGCGCTGATCGCGGTCCCGGAGCTCTTCCTCGGCCTGTTCTTTCTGTTCCCGCTGGCCTCGATCGTGGACGCGGGGCTCCGGCCGGAGGGTCGCCTGGCCGCGGGGACGGTGACGGAGGTGCTCGGAGACGCCGACCTGCGCGGCGTGATCTGGTTCACGCTCTGGCAGGCGGCGGCCTCGACCGCGCTCACGCTCGCCGTCGGTCTGCCGGCCGCCTACGCGCTCTCGCGCTTGGAGTTTCGGGGCAGGCGGCTCTTGCAGGCCCTGGTGTTGGTGCCGTTCGTCCTACCCACCGTCGTCGTGGGCACCGCGTTCGCATCGCCGGGACGATCGCTCGCCGCTCTGCTGGCCGCGCACGTGTTCTTCAACGTGGCCGTGGTCGTTCGTGTGGTGGGCGGCTCGTGGGCGCACGTCGATCCGGAACTCGAGGACGCCGCCGAGGGCCTCGGGGCGCGCGGCCTCGCCCGGTTCACCGCGGTGCTGCTGCCGCTCGCCCGCCCGGCGGTCGTCGGCGCGGCCACGCTGGTGTTCCTGTTCACGTTCGCGTCGTTCGGCGTCGTGCTGCTCCTCGGGGGGCCGGGGCGCGCGACCATCGAGGTGGAGATCTACCGGCAGACCTCGCAGCTGCTCGACCTGCCCGTCGCCGCCGTGCTCGCGCTCCTCCAGCTGACGGTGGTCGGGGTGCTCCTGTGGGCCGGGGCGGTGGCGGAGTCCCGCGCCGTGCGCCAGCGCCTCCTCGCGTCCGAGGCCGTCGCCCGACCGCCCAGGACACAGGGTGAGCGGATCTTCGTCGCGTGCGCGCTCGGCGGGCTCTGCGCGCTCGCCCTGCTGCCGCCTGCCCGGCTCGTGTGGCGCTCGCTATCCGGACCCGACGGGCTCACCCTGTCCCGGTACCTGGAGCTCGGCAGCGTGCGCGAGGGCAGTGTGCTCGCCGTGTCGCCCCTTGGGGCCGTCAGTAACTCGCTGATGTTCGCGGCGAGCGCGGCGGCGGTGGCGCTTCTCGTGGGACTGCCGGCCTCGCTCGCGCTCTCTCGGGCGTGGCGCTCCGGATGGTTGCGCGTGCTGGTCGGGCTCCCCCTCGGCGTGTCGGCGGTCACGATCGGCTTCGGCTTCGTGGTGGCGTTCGACCGCGCACCGCTCGACCTTCGCGGTTCGGCGTTGCTCGTTCCGCTTGCTCAGGCGGTCGTGGCGATCCCATTCGTCGTGCGCATCGTCGCACCGGTCCTGGCGTCGATCGAGACCGAGCTGATCGAGAGTGCCCAGTCCCTCGGCGCCTCGCCCGCCCAGGCCTTCCGCGACGTCACAGTCCCGCTCGCGTCGCAGGCCGTGCTGGGGGCCGCGGTGTTCGCGTTCGTGGTCTCCCTCGGCGAGTTCGGTGCGACGGCGTTCCTTGCGCGCGTCGACCGTCCGACGATGCCGCTCGCGATCGTGCGGCTCCTCGGTCAGCCCGGAGCGGCGGCGGTCGGACAGGCCACCGCCATGAGCGTCCTGCTGATGGTCGTGACGGCATCGGTCGCCTTCGCATTCGACCGCTTTCGGGTGGGCAGCTTCGGCCGCTTCTGACCTACCCAGGTGCCTGTGGGGCACGAAAACCCGGTTCCGCTTGCTGACCAAGACCGTGGAGGCCCGTTCACCCCTCGCCGCTACTCGCCGTCGCGTCGGACAGCGCCGAGGCGAGGAACCGATACGTCCACTGAGACGCGGCGCCG
>JBBDWU010000033.1:0-23478 GCA_040902725.1 Gaiellaceae bacterium
TCGCCGAGGTCACGACCGCCGTCGCGACGGGCGACCTGACGAAGAAGATCACCGTCGAGGCCCGGGGCGAGATCCTCGAGCTCAAGGACACCATCAACACCATGGTCGACCAGCTCTCGTCCTTCGCGGACGAGGTCACGCGCGTCGCCCGCGAGGTGGGCACCGAGGGCAAGCTCGGCGGCCAGGCGAAGGTCAAGGGCGTCTCCGGCGTCTGGAAGGACCTCACCGACAACGTGAACACGCTCGCCGACAACCTGACGACGCAGGTGCGCGCGATCGCCGAGGTCACGACCGCGGTCGCCCAGGGCGTCCTCTCTCAGACGATCACGGTGGACGCGCGCGGCGAGGTCGCGGAGCTCAAGAACACGATCAACCGCATGGTCGACCAGCTCTCGACGTTCGCGGACGAGGTCACCCGCGTGGCCAAGGAGGTGGGCACCGAGGGCCAGCTCGGCGGCCAGGCCGTCGTGCGCGACGTCTCCGGCGTCTGGAAGGACCTGACCGACAACGTCAACCAGCTCGCGCAGACGCTGACCACGCAGCTGCGCGCGATCGCCGAGGTCTCGACGGCGGTGACCCAGGGCGACATGTCCCGCGAGATCACCGTCGAGGCGGCCGGCGAGGTCGCGGAGCTGAAGGACAACATCAACCAGATGATCGCCAACCTCGCCGTCACCACCCGGCGCAACCTCGAGCAGGACTGGCTCAACTCGAACCTGGCGCGCTTCTCCGGCATCCTCCAGGGCGAGCGCGACCTGACGGCCGTGTCGCGGCTGATCATGTCCGAGCTGACGCCGCTCGTCGATGCGCAGCACGGTGCCTTCTTCATCCGCGAGTCGCCCGACGCGGAGGAGCTGAAGCTGAACGCGACGTTCGGCTACAAGGCCCGCCGCCAGGTCGCGAATCACTTCAAGTTCGGCGAAGGCCTCGTCGGCCAGGCGGCGATCGAGGGCAAGCGGATCCTCGTCACCGGCGCACCCGACGACTACGTCCGCATCGCCTCCGGCCTCGGCGAGGCCGGCCCGAAGAACCTCGTCGTCCTGCCGGTGCTCTTCGAGGACCAGGTGATGGGCGTGATCGAGCTGGCCTCGTTCGACGACTTCTCGGACACGCAGCTGACGTTCCTCGAGCAGCTCGCCGAGACGATCGGCGTCGTGATCAACACGATCCAGGCGACGATGCGCACCGAGCAGCTGCTCGAGCAGTCGCAACAGCTCGCGCTGGACCTCCAGTCCCAGTCCGAGGAGCTCCAGGTGCAGCAGGAGGAGCTCCAGAAGACCAACGAGGACCTGGAGGAGCAGGCGAGCTCGCTGCGCGCCTCGGAGGAGCTGCTCCAGCAGCAGCAGGAGGAGCTCCAGCAGACGAACGAGGAGCTGGAGGAGAAGGCGGCGCTGCTCGAGGAGCAGAACCACCGGATCGAGGTCAAGAACCGGGAGATCGAGGAGGCTCGGGCGGCGCTCGAGGAGAAGGCGGAGCAGCTCGCGCTCTCGTCCCGCTACAAGTCCGAGTTCCTGGCCAACATGAGCCACGAGCTGCGGACGCCGCTCAACTCGCTGCTCATCCTGGCGAAGCTGCTCTCGGACAACCCGAACGGCAACCTCGACGAGAAGCAGGTCGAGTTCGCCCGGACGATCTACACGGCCGGCTCCGACCTGCTCCAGCTGATCAACGACATCCTCGACCTCTCGAAGATCGAGGCGGGGAAGATGGACATCCAACCGGCGGAGCTGGAGCTCGCGCGCGTCGGCGGCTACGCCGAGCGCACGTTCAGGCCGCTGGCCGACGAGAAGTCGCTGGAGTTCGAGATCGTGGTCGGCGACGGGGTGCCGGACGCGATCGTCACGGACGAGCAGCGGCTGCTGCAGGTGCTCCGCAACCTGCTCTCGAACGCGTTCAAGTTCACCGAGGGCGGCCGCGTCGAGCTGCGGGTCGAGGCGCCCGAGGGCATCGCGTTCGCAGGGACGGCGCTTGCCGAGGCCGATCGCGTGATCGCGTTCTCCGTGGTCGACACCGGGATCGGGATCGCGCCCGAGAGCCTGAAGCTCGTCTTCGAGGCGTTCCAGCAGGCCGACGGCTCCACCGCCCGCCGCTTCGGCGGCACGGGCCTCGGCCTTTCCATCAGCCGCGAGGTCGCCCGCCTGCTCGGGGGCGAGATCCATGCCACGTCCAAGCCCGGCAAGGGCTCCACGTTCACGCTCTACATCCCCGACCGTTACGTCCCCCCGGCGAGGCCGCCGGAGCAGGCGCTCGCGCCCGAGCCGCAGGCCGAGGAGGCCCCCGATCTCGATCCGGCCGTGCTGCTCCGCTCAGACGTGGCGGACGACCGGGAGGGGATCCAACCCGGCGACCGCGTCGTCCTGATCGTCGAGAGCGACGAGGCGATCGCGCGCACGGTGCTCGACACCGCCCGCGAACGCGGCTTCAAGGGCGTCGTCGCCCTGCGCGGCGACACGGGCCTCGCGCTGGCGAGGGAGGTCAAGCCCGACGCAGTGGTGCTCGACACCCAGGTGCCGGTGCTCGACGGCTGGAAGCTGCTCGAGCGCCTGAAAGGCAATCCGGAGACGCGTCACATCCCCGTCCACGTGATCGACGCGGGCGAGGACGGCCGGCGAACGGCGCTGCGCTCCGGCGCGGTCGCCTTCCTCGAGCGGCCGCTGACGAGCGAAGCGCTCGCGGACGCGTTCGCACGGATCGAGGAGTTCACGACCCGCGACCGGCCCCGCCGGCTGCTCGTCGTCGAGGACGATCCGGTCCAGCAGCTTGCCATCGCCGAGCTGATCGGCGGGGGCGACGACATCGAGGTGATCAGCGCCGGCTCAGCCGACGACGCGCTCGCGCGGCTCGCCGAGGGGCCGGTGGACTGCATGGTCCTCGACCTGAAGCTCCCCCAGAAGACGGGGTTCTCGCTACTCGAGCAGGTGAAGGAGGACGAGCGTTTCCGCGACGTCCCGATCGTCATCTACACCGGCAAGGACCTGACTCGCACCGAGGAGTCGCGGCTGCGGCGCTACGCGGAGGCGATCGTGATCAAGGGCGCGAACTCGCCCGAGCGGCTGCTCGAGGAGACCTCGCTCTTCCTGCACCGGGTCGAGCGCGACCTGCCGCAGGAGAAGCGGCGGATGCTGGAGCACCTCCACGACCAGGAGGCCGTCTTCCGCGACAAGCGCGTGCTCGTCGTCGACGACGACGTCCGCAACGTCTTCGCGCTCACGAGCGTCCTCGAGCGTCACGGGATGAAGGTGCGCTACGCGGAGAACGGACGGGAGGCCCTGGAGCAGCTCGAGCAGGATCCGGGCGTCGACCTCGTCCTGATGGACATCATGATGCCCGAGCTCGACGGCTACGAGGCCACCCGCAAGATCCGCAAGATCGACGCCTTCGCGCAGGTGCCGATCATCGCGCTGACCGCGAAGGCGATGAAGGGCGACAAGGAGAAGACGATCGCCGCCGGCGCATCGGACTACATCACCAAGCCGGTGGATATCGACCAGCTGCTGTCGCTGATGCGAGTCTGGCTCTACCAGTAACGATGCGCGTGGCGCGGCAGCTGCCGACGGCCGAGCTGTACGACAGCGCGCTCGAGGAGATCGAGGTCGCGGCGCTGCTCGACGCGGTCCACCGCCTCTACGGCTTCGACTTCCGCGGCTACGCGGCGGCGTCGCTGCGGCGGCGCCTGCGCAGGCGCATGCGCGAGGAAGGGGTCACCACGATCAGCGGCCTCCAGGAGCGCGTGCTCCACGACTCCGAAGCGATGCACCAGCTGATCCTCGATCTGTCCATCTCGGTCACGTCGATGTTCCGCGACCCGAGCTTCTTCCTCGCCTTCCGGGAACGTGTTTGCCCGCTGCTCGCCACCTATCCGTTCACGCGCATCTGGAACGCGGGCTCCGCCACGGGCGAGGAGACCTACTCGCTCGCGATCGTGCTCGCCGAGGAGGGGCTCTACGACCGCTGCCGCATCTACGCGACGGACATCAACGAGTCCGTGCTCGACCGGGCGCGCACCGGCGTGTTCCCGATCGAGCGCATGCAGGAGTACACGCGGAACTACATCCGCGCCGGCGGGAAGCGCGCCTTCTCCGAGTACTACACGGCCGCCTACGGGGGCGCCCGCTTCGATCCGGCCCTGGTCGAGAACGTCGTCTTTGCGCAGCACAACCTCGTCTCGGACCGCTCGTTCAACGAGTTCAACGCGATCGTGTGCCGCAACGTGATGATCTATTTCGACCGCCAGCTCCAGGACCGGGTCTACGGCCTCTTCGACGCGAGTCTGGCGCGGCTGGGCGTGCTCGCGATCGGCCAGAAGGAGACGATCCGCTTCAGCTCCATCGCCGACCGGTACGAGGAGCTCGACCCGGTCGAGAAGCTCTACAGGAAGGTCGGGTGAGCGACTACGCGCTTGTCGTGGTGGGAGCATCGCTCGGCGGTCTCGCCGCCGTCTCCGAGCTGCTCGCCCAGCTGCCTGACGAGCTGGACGCCGCCGTCGTCCTCGCGCAGCACCGCGCGGCCGAAGCGCCCCGCGGGGAGCTCGAGCGGCTCCTGCAGCTGCACACCGACCGCAAGGTCGTGGAGGTGTCCGACAAGGATCCGATCGAGCCCCGCCACGTCTACCTCGCCCCGCCCGACTACCACGTGCTGGTCGAGCCGGGCTCCTTCGCGCTCTCGACCGAGGCGCGAGTGATGTACGCCCGGCCGTCGATCGACGTGCTCTTCGAGTCGGCCGCCGACGCCTACGGCGAGCGCGCGATCGGGATCGTGCTCACGGGCGCGAACGCCGACGGGGCCGCCGGCCTCGCGCGCATCAAGGCTGTCGGCGGCGTGGCTATCGCCCAGGACCCGGCCACGGCGCAGGCGCCGGTGATGCCCGCCGCAGTCCTGAAGGCCACGGCCGTGGACGCCGTCCTGCCGGTGGGCGAGATGGGCGCCTTTCTGCGCAGCCTCGCCCTCACGCCGGCTGGAGTGAGGACGTGACCCGCGCCTCCCTCCTGCTCGTCGACGACCGGCCCCAGAATCTCCTCGCGCTGGAGGCGATCCTCGAGCCGCTGGGCCAGGAGCTCGTCTCCGTCCGCTCGGGCGAGGAGGCCCTGCGGGAGCTGCTGCGCGGCGAGTTCGCGGCCATCCTCCTCGACGTGCAGATGCCCGGGCTCGACGGCTTCGAGACCGCCGCCCTGATCAAGCAGCGCGAGCGGACGAGCCACGTGCCGATCATCTTCCTGACGGCGCTCTCGAAGGACACCGATCACGTCTTCCGCGGCTACGAGGCGGGCGCCGTCGACTACATCCTCAAGCCCTTCGACCCGGACATGCTGCGCTCGAAGGTCTCCGTCTTCGTCGAGCTCTGGCGCAAGGAGCAGGCGCTCCGCGAGCGCGAGGTCAAGGCGGCCCGCCAGGAGAGCGAGCAGCGCTACCAGTCGCTCGCCGCGGCGGTGCCGGCGATCGTCTGGCAGGCCGACCCGATGGGCAACGCGTCCTACTACAACGAGCGCTGGTTCGAGTACACGGGGATCGCCCCGGCGCGCCAGGCAGAGACGGACTGGCATGACGTGATCCACCCGGACGACTTCCCGCGGACGCTCGCGGCCTGGGAGGAGTCCGCGCGCACGGGCGTCGTCTTCGAGAACGAGTACCGGTTCAGGCGCGCCGACGGCACTTACCGATGGCACCTCGGCCGCGCCGTCCCACTCCGGGACGCTCGTGGCGAGGTCGCAAGCTGGATCGGGACTGCCGTCGACATCGACGACCGCAAGCGCGCGGAGGAGCGGCAGAACTTCCTCGTCCAGGCGGGCGAGCTGCTGGGCAGGTCGCTCGACTACGAGCAGGCGCTGAAGGACGTGGCCGGCGCGGCCGTCGCCGGGATGGCCGACTGGTGCATCGTCGACGTGCTCGCCGACGACGGCTCGATCCGACTGCTCACGGCGGCGCACTCCGACCCGGTGAAGGTCCGGCTGGCCGAGGAGCTGCGAGAGCGCTACCCGCCGGACCCCGACAGCCCGCGAGGAGCCTCGCTCGTGATCCGGACGGGCGAGCCGCAGCTAGCAACCGACATCGACGACGCCATGCTGCAGGCGGGCGCGCGGGACGAGACACACCTTCAGCTGCTCCGCGAGCTCGGCCTTCGCTCCTACGTCTCGGTGCCGCTCCGGGCCCGCGAGCGGACGATCGGGGCGATCACGCTCGTCCTCGCCGAGTCGGGCCGGAACTTCGGCCCCGCCGACCTCGCGCTGGCGGAGGAGCTCGCCCGGCGCGCGGGGACGGCGATCGAGAACGCGGAGCTCTACGAGGAGGTCGAGGAGCGGGCGCAGGCGGCGCGCGTGCTCGACGCGGTCGGCGACGGCGTGGTGCTCGTCGACCAGAACGGGATCGTGCGGCTCTGGAACCCCGCGGCCGAGACGATCACGGGCATCCGGGCCGGCGAGATCGTCGGCCGGCGCGCGGACGAGGTCATCCGGACGTGGCCGGCGGGCACTGCCGATGCCCCGCGCGTGGAGACGGTGCCCGTCGAGGTTCAGGGTCGCGAGCTCTGGCTCTCGATCTCGGGGGTCGCCCTCGAGGAGGGGACGGTGTACGCGTTCCGCGACCTGACCGAGGAGCGCGTCCTGGAGCGGCTCAAATCCGAGTTCGTCGCAACCGTCTCCCACGAGATCCGCACGCCGCTCGCGGCCGTCCACGGTGCCGCGCTGACGCTCCTGCGCCGCGACCTGGAGCTCGAGGACGACATCCAAACGCGACTCCTACAGGTGATCGGCGACGAGTCGGCCCGCCTCGCCACGATCGTCAACGACCTGCTGCTGGCGAGCCACCTCGACTCGGGCCGGCTGCCGGTGTCCATCGAGAGCTGCGACGCGCGCGAGCTGGCGGGGAGCGTGGTCGAGGCGGCCCGCGCGCATGCGGCCAGCTCGGTCGAGGTGACGCTGTCCGCGCCCGACGACCTGCCGCCGGTGGCCGCGGATCCCGGGCAGCTGCGGCAGGTGCTCGCCAACCTCGTCGACAACGCGATCAAGTACTCGCCCGACGGCGGCCCCGTGGAGCTGCGAGCGGAAGAGAGCGACGGCCACCTGCGCTTCGAGGTCGTCGACAAGGGGCTCGGCATCCCGCCGTCGGAGCACCCCCGCGTCTTCGAGAAGTTCTACCGCCTCGACCCGAACATGACCCGTGGCATCGGCGGCACCGGCCTGGGCCTCTACATCTCCCGTGAGCTGGTGCGCAACATGGACGGGCGGATCTGGGTCGAGTCGCGGCTCGGCGCAGGCTCCATGTTCGTGGTCGAGATCCCACTCGCGCCGGTCAAGGGCCGGCGCAAGCGCAAGGCCGCTTCGCGAGCTTAGTCTCCGCGGCGGGTGCTACCGTTGGTGGACGGAGCGGGCATCCAGCGCCGCCCCTCGAGGGAAGACGAGGCCTGAATGCGCGGCGAGATGCTCTGGTTCAACGAGGAGAAGGGGCACGGCTTCATCCGCACCGAGGAGGGCGAGCGCCTCCTGGTCGAGCGGAGCGGCTTCACCGGCGGGCGGGCGCCTGTAGGGCGGTGCGCCGGCCTCCACGTCACCTTCGAGCGCGAGTCGGGCTCCAAGGGAAGCCGCGCCGTCGGGACGTCGCTGGTCGAGTACGTCGAGCCGCGCCGCGCGCGCCTGCGCCGCTCGAACGGCATCCGCGCCTAGGGACGCAGAGCCGGAGGTGGGAGTCGAACCCACGGCCTACTCATTACAAGTGAGTTGCTCTACCACTGAGCTACTCCGGCGCTGCCGGGGATCGTAGCCTGGACTAGAGCAGGACCTGGCGCGACTGCTGGTGCTGGACGATCTTGCGCTTGACGCGTTGCAGTGCGTTGTCGATCGTCTTCGTGTCGCAGCCGAGCTCGACGGCCATGTCCTCGTAGGACAGGCCCTCGAGATAGAGCCTGAGCGCGTCGGCTTCCAGCGGCGAGAGGCCAGTGCCGAGCGTGAAGACGAGGCTCTGGAGCTCCTCGGTGGAGATCACGCAGACCGACGGATCGTTGACGCCCGGCCCGGCGAGCGCGTCGCCGAGCGTGCAGTCGCCGTCCCCGTCCTGGCCTGCGGGCGTGTGGCTGAACGACACGTAGGTGTTGAGCGGCGAGTGCTTGAAGCGCGTGGCCGTCTTGATCGCCGTGATGATCTGGCGCGTCACGCAGAGCTCCGCGAACGACCGGAACGACGTCTCCTTGTCGTGGCGGAAGTCGCGCACCGCCTTGTAGAGGCCGATCAGCCCCTCCTGGATCAGGTCCTCGGAGTCGCCGCCGGCGAGGAAGTACGAGCTCGCCTTCATGCGCACGAAGCCGGTGTAGCGGCGGATCAGCGTGTCGAGCGCGACCGAGTCGCCGTTCCGGGCGCGGACGACGAGCTGCAGGTCGGCCAGCTCTCGCTGGGCCTTCTGCTGGCTGGTCGCTGCGGTTGCGGGCCGAGCTGCCAACGCGTCTCCCGAATCGGGTGGACCATCCAAGTCTCACCCTGAAGTTGAGGGAGAAGATAGCAGGAGTTCGCGCAAGTTACAAGGACCTTGCGCTGGACCCAATATGATACGAACGTATGTTCTATTCGAGCCCGCGCCGCATTCGCTCGAGCTTGGCCCTCGTCTCCTCGTCGACGCGGTCGCCGAGCGCCGAGCGAGGCGGCTCCTGGTGGCGGACGGGCGCGAGCTCCGAGACAAGCAGCGGCGAGCTGAGCGTCGAGACCTCCTGGCCGGCGGTGCCGCGCACCGCCAAGTCGGAGGAGACGAGGCACACGCGTTCCCGCTGCCGGTTCTCGGCGGCGAGCCGCTCCAGCAGCGCGTCCGCGTTGGCCGAGTAGCGCACCTCGAGCGGCCCGTAGCGCGCATCGTCCCCGCTGCCGTCGAAGACGAGGATCCCGCGCGCGCCCTTCAGCGCCACGAAGCTCGCGAGCGTGTCGCGCAGCTCGCGGACGTCGGAGAAGTCGCCCGCGTGGAAGACGTTGAAGCCGTCGAAGAGATAGAGCGTCGGGTCAGGCACGCTGCCGCGCCGCCTCGTAGAGGAGCACCGCCGCGGCGACGCTGACGTTCAGCGACTCGACCCTCCCGGCCAGCGGGATCGAGACGGCGGCGTCGCAGGTCTTCCGGACGAGCGGCCGCAGGCCCCGGCCCTCCGCGCCGAAGACGAGCGCGAGCCCGCCGGTGAGATCCGCGTTCCACATCGGCGTCGCGTCCTCGCCGGAGGCGGCCGCGTAGACCCAGAGCTCGGCCCCCTTCACGTCCGCCAGGTAGCGCGCGAGATTCGTGACGACTGCGACGGCGACGTGCTCCACCGCTCCCGCGGACGCGCGGCAGACCGCAGCCGTGACGTGGGCCGACCCGTGCGCGGGGACGACGACGCCGGTGGCACCGGCCCCGTCGATCGCGCGACAGACGGCACCGAGGTTGTGGGGATCCGAGACCTGGTCGAGGCAGACGATCAGCGGCCGCTCGCCCGCGGCGAGCTCGTGCGCGTCGGCATAGCGGTAGGGCTCGCAGAGGGCGACGACGCCCTGGTGGTCGCGGGTCCCGGCCGCCTCGGTCAGCTCGCGGTCGAGCTTGGCCTGGACGCGCACCGGCGCCTCCTCCCGCAACCACGGCTCCGCCGCGAGCGCCCGGTCGGTCGCCCGCAGCTCCAGCACCTCGCGCGGCCCCCGGATCAGCTCCCGCACGGGCCGCCGGCCGTAGACGAGATCGGCCGTCACGCCCGCGGCACGAGCCGGAAGCCGTCGGCCACGTCGCGGACGTTCCAACCCGCGGCCTCGATCTCGGCCCGCAGCCGGTCCGCCGCCCCGAAGTCGCGCTCGGCGCGCGCCCGCTCACGCCGCTCGGCGAGGTCGCGGACCTCGACCGGCGCGGCCGCATCCTCCGACAGCGAAGCGAGCCCGAAGACGTCGAGCGCCCGCCGCAGCAGCTCGTGGTCGCGCCAGGAGTGCATGACCGCGAGCGCCTGAGCGGTGTTGAAGTCGTCGTCCAGCGCCGCCGCGAACTCCTCCCAGTCGCCCCCCGGCTCGGACGGGTTGCGGAAGACCTCCCGCAGCGTGTCCGCCGTGGCGGCCGCCTGCCGCAGCGTTTCCTCCGAGTAGTCGAGCGGCTTGCGCCAGTGGCCGCGCAGGAAGAAGACGAGCAGGGTGTCCCTCCCCCACTCGTCGAGTGCCGTCTTCAGCGAGATGTCGTTGCCGGCCGACTTGTGCATCTCCTCGCCCTTGAAGCGGAGCATCCCGTTGTGCAGCCAGAGCTTCGCGAACGGATGGCCGAGCGCGCGCGACTGCGCGATCTCGTTCTCGTGGTGCGGGAAGACGAGGTCGAGGCCGCCGCCGTGGATCTCGAACTCCGGGCCGAGGTACTTCTCGGACATCACCGAGCACTCGATGTGCCAGCCGGGGCGGCCGCGGCCCCAGGGCGAGTCCCACGAGGTGTCCTCCCCCGGCTTGTTCGCCTTCCAGAGCGCGAAGTCGCGCGGGTCCTCCTTGAGCGGGCTCGGCTCCTGGTCCTCGAGCTGGTCGAGCCGCTGATTCGAGAGGCGACCGTAGTCGGGATAGCTCGCGACGCGGAAGTAGACGTCGCCCTGCGTCTCGTAGGCGAAGCCGCCGGCGACCAGCTCCTCGATCGCGCGGATCTGGTCCGGGACGGTCTCGGTGGCGGTCGGCTGGTGGTCGGGCGCGCCAAGGCCGAGCCGCTCGACGTCCTCCAGGTACCAGCGCGTCGCGTCGCTGGCGAGCTGCGCGCTGGCGCCCGGCGCGGCCTCGTAGATCTTGTCGTTGATGTCGGTGACGTTGATGACGAGCGTCACGTCGTAGCCCTGGAGCACGAGCCAGCGCTTGAGCCAGCGGGACAGGACCTCGGGGACGGCGTTGCCGACGTGGATGCGCGTGTAGACCGTCGGGCCGCAGAAGTACATGCGGATCGGGCCAGGCGGCGGCGGCAGCTCCTCGAGCCGCCGCGAGTGGGTGCTATAGAGCCGCACGCACCCTCCTCAGCGCCTCCTCGCGGGGCAGCGCGGCCAGCACCGTCCAGAGCTCGGGGCCGCGCTCGCGGCCGGTGAGCGCGAGCCGCAGGGCGCGCAGGTCGCCGCCGACCGCTTTCAGCTCGCGCAGGACGGCCTTCGGATCGCTGCCGTTGTCGTAGAGCTCGGCGAAGCGCTCGAACGTCTCGGGCGCGTCGACCTGCGTCGGCTCGGGCTCGAGAACGATGCGGGCGAACTCACGCGCTTCGCGCAGGTCGCGCGCGCCGCGGAGCGCAGGCGCCAGCTCGCCGGGCGCGCCGGCGGCCGCGACCAGCTCCTCGTCCGACATGGCCCCCAGCGCCTCGACCGACAGCCGCCGCACCCGGGTCAGGTCGAGGTGCACGTCGTGCTTCGGCAACCCGAGCTCCTCGAGGTAGGCGCGCACGGCGGCGGCGGGGATCCCCTCGTCCCGCAGCGAGGCGACGGTCGCGCCCTCGGCGCGCTTGGAGAGCTTCTTGCCGTCCGCGCCGAGGATCAGGCCGTGGTGGAGGTACTCGGGCGGCTGCGTCCCGAGCGCCTCGTGCAGTCGCCGGTGGAGCGGCTCGTTCGACCGGTGGTCGTTGCCCCGGATGACGTGCGTGATCTCGAAGTCGACGTCGTCGACGACGCTCGCGAGGTGGTAGGTCGCGGTGCCGTCCTCGCGCAGCAGCTGGATCCCGTCGAAACGGTCGCGACCGAGCCGCTCCGCCGCGGCGCGGTACTCCTCCTGCCGCTCGCTCTGCCGTACCGGGCCCTCGTCCCACGGGACTCCGAGCCACTCGAGGTCGGCGAGGATCGCGTGCTCGCCGCCGAGGACGTTGCGCGCCGGATCGGTGTCGTCGATCCGCAGCAGCAGCGTGTCGCCGAGGCGCCGGTTGATCACCGCCGTCAGCGCGTTGCCGACGTGGAGCGTGCCCGTCGGGCTGGGAGCGAAGCGCACCCGCTGCATGCGGGTGAGCGTAGCTAGGCGGCGACCGGGACCGGCTCGGCGGCAGCGGCGAGCTCCCGCACGATCTCCGCGAGCCGCTCGCGCAGCTCGTCGTCCAGGAGCCTGCCGTGCTCGTCGAACCGCTCGTGCGCCCGGGCGACCGGCAGCTCGACTTCCAGCACGCGTGCGCCGGCGATCCCGAGCGTCCGGCGCAGCTCGGCCTGGGCCCAGACGGCCCCGTACGAGCCCGTGGTGGCGCCGATCACGGCCACCGGTTTGCCCCAGAGCGCGCCGGCGCCCGCGGGCCGCGAGGCCCAGTCGACGGCGTTCTTGAGCTGACCGGGGATGGAGCCGTTGTACTCCGGCGTGGCGATCAGCAGTCCGTCGGCGCCCTCGATCACCGCGCGCAGACGCCGGCCCTCGCGCGACGCCTCCTGGCCGTCATGGTCGGCGTTGTAGGGCGGCAGGAGCTCGAGCCCCTCGTAGAGCTCGAGCTCCACCCCCACCGGCGCGACCTCCATCGCTTCGCGCAGCAACGCGGTGTTATGCGAGCCGCGCCGCAGGCTGCCGGAGATCGCGAGGATCACGTCAGGCCTCCTTGACTGCCGAGACGTCGAGGACGACCCGCACCTGGTCGCCGACGAGGAAGCCGCCGGACGGCAGGGGGGCGTTCCACTTGACGCCGAAGTCGTTGCGGTCGATCAGGCCCGAGAGCTCGAGCCCGACGCGCTCGTTCCCCAACGGGTCGGTGCCGGTGCCGACGACGAACCCAGTCAGGTCGATCTCCTTCGTGACTCCCCTGAGGGTCAGGTCGCCGGTGAAGCGCACCGAGCCGCCGGGCAGCTGCTCGAACGAGGTCGAGCGGAACGTGGCCTGCGGGAAGCGCTCGACGTCGAAGAAGTCGGGCGAGAGCAGATGCCCGTCGCGCTGCTCCTCGTCGGTCGTGACGCTCGCGGTGTCGACGACGCCTTCCAGTGCCGGCTCCTCGCCCCCGACGACCTTGCCGGAGATGACCTTGAAGCGGCCGCGGACGGTCGCGAAGCCCATGTGCTTGGTCTCGAAGCTGACGGCCGAGTGGGCCGGGTCGAGGCTCCAGGCGCCGTCCGGCAGCGCCTGCACTGTTCTGGTGGTCTCGAGAACGGTCATTGAGCTCCTCCTGTCGTGGTGCTATAGTTGAGCGCGCAACCTTTATAGCAGAGCAATCATTGAGTCGTCAAGTATTGAGTGATCAAGTATTTACTCGCCCGGCCGTTCAGGCCTTTGTCGGCCTGCTGCGCGGCCATTCCGCGCTTACGCGGCGCCTGAGCGGTCGGCTTCTGGCCGACCACGGACTGACGCTGAACGACTACGAGGTGCTTCTGCACCTCGCGCGCGCCCCTGACCGGCGGCTCAGGCGCGTCGATCTCGTCGAGCGGCTGCTCCTGACGCCGTCCGGCATCACGCGGCTGCTCGACGGGCTCGAGCGGTGCGGCTACGTGGCGAAGGCTGCGTGCGACAGCGACGCTCGCGTGACCTATGCCGTGCTCACCGAGGACGGGCTCACGAAGATCCGCGAGGCCTCGAAGACACACCTCGGCGACATCGACGCCGCGCTGGCGCGGTTCGACGACGAGGAGCTCGAGACGCTGTCCTCACTGCTCGGCCGGTTGACCGAGGCCGACGCCAACGAGAGCTGCGAGCCGGACTAGCGCTGCAGCCAGCGCAGGAACGCGCGCTCGCTGCCGTTGATCGAGTAGAAACGCCGGCGTGGGATTCCTTCTACGCTCGCGAGCGTGGAAGCACGCCTCCTGACCTGGTTCGGCGAGCACGCGCGCGACCTGCCGTGGCGCCGCACGCCCGACCCCTACGCGATCCTCGTCAGCGAGGTCATGCTCCAGCAGACGCAGGTCGAGCGCGTCGTGCCGCGCTACCTCGCCTGGCTCGAGCGTTGGCCGACGACCGCGGCGCTCGCTGCAGCGTCCCCGGCCGACGTCATCCGCGCGTGGCAGGGGCTCGGGTACAACCGCCGCGCGCTCAATCTCCACCGCGCTGCGCGCGTCGTCGCCGAGCGCGGCTGGCCCGACGATCTGACCGAGCTGCCCGGGGTCGGCCGCTACACCGCCGACGCGATCCGCGCGTTCGCGCTCGGCGAGCCTGTGTTGCCCGAGGACACGAACGTGCGTCGAGTTCAGGCGCGCACAGGCCACCGCTTCGGGCCGGAGTGCGGCCAGGCGCTGATGGATCTCGGCGCCACGGTCTGCCTCGCCCGCGTCCCTCGCTGCAACGTCTGCCCGCTCGCTGACGCGTGCCCCTCGCGCGGCCGCCGCTACGAGCCGCTGCGGAAGCAGTCGCCCTTCGAGGGCTCGTTCCGCCAGCGGCGAGCGCTTGCCCTCCGCGCCGTCGCGGCCGGCGAGCAGCCGGCGGACGACGAGGCGGTCGCTGCGCTCGCGCGCGACGGGCTCGTCGAACTACGCGCCGGCGTCGCCGCGCTGCCGCAGTAGCGCAACGGCCTGCGCGGCCAGCCCCTCGCCGCGGCCCGTGAAGCCGAGGCCGTCCGTGGTCGTCGCCCGCACGCTGACCGGTCCTGCCACGACGGCCGAGAGCGCCGCCTCCAGCTCGGCCCGCCGCCCGCCGATGCGCGGCTCCTCGCCGATTAGCACTACGTCGGCGTTGACGAGCTCCCAGCCGGCGGCGCGCACGTCAGCCCAAGCCCGCGCGAGCAGATCGAGCGACGACGCGCCCTCCCACCGGGGATCGCCGGAGGGGAAGAGCGTGCCGATGTCGCCGAGGCCGGCTGCGCCCAGCACCGCGTCGATCAGCGCGTGCGCGAGCACGTCCCCGTCGGAGTGGCCGGCGAGCCCGCGCGGGTGGTCGAAAGCGACTCCGCCGAGCACGAGCGGCACGCCCTCGACGAGCGCGTGCGCGTCGAAGCCCGAGCCGATGCGGAGCTCAGACATCGAACGCGCCCGGCAACTCGAAAATCACCGCCTTCACAGCCATGCCGCCACCTGCTCGAGATCTTCGCGCGTCGTCACCTTCAGCAGCCGCCGGTCGCCCTCGACCACCTTCACGCGGCCGCCGGCCTGCTCGACGAGCGCGGCGCAGTCGCCCGCCTCGCCGCCCGCGACGGCGCGCCGCAGCACGTCGGCGAGGAATGCCTGCGGCGTCTGCACCACGAAGAGCCCGTCGCGGTCGAGTGTCTCGACGACCTCCTCGTCGCGCACGCGCTTGACCGTGTCCGCGACCGCCAGCCCCGGCACGGCGCCGTCCCAGCCCTCGCCGAGCGGCGCGAGCACGCGCCCGAGCACCTCCTCCGGCAGCACCGGCCGCGCCGCATCGTGGACGACGATCACCGCCGCCTCAGCGGGCACCTCCTCGACGCCGAGGCGCACGGACTCGGCCCGCGTCGCGCCACCCGCCACGACCCCGGCCACCTTCCCCGCGCCGAGCTCCTCCGCGAGCAGGATCGCCGGCTCCTCCCACCCCGGCGGCGCGACGACGACGACCGCGTCGATCCAGTCGGTCTCCTCGAGCCGGCGCAGGCTCTCCGCGAGCAGGGGCAACTCGCCCAGACGGACGAACGCCTTCGGATGATCGGAACCGAGCCGCTCCCCGCTACCAGCAGCAGCGAGGACCGCCCATGCGCTCATCTCACGCCGCGGCGGCGGCGGCCTTCGCCTTCTTCTTGCCGTTGCTGCCGGACGTCAGAACGCCCTCGAGCCACTCGACGGCCTCGTCCTCGTCCATCCCCTTCGCGTACATCAGCTCGCTGGCGAGGATCTTCTTCGCCTTCACGAACATCTGCTTCTCACCGGTCGAGAGGCCCTTCTCGTGATCACGCAGCGAGAGGTTCCGCACGACCTCGGCGAGCTCGAGGATGTCGCCCGTCTTCATCTTGTCGCGGTTGTGCTTGAAGCGCCGGTTCCAGTTCTTCGGCATCTGCGTGCCGTTGCCGGTCAGGGACTTGACCACTACGGTGACCATCTTCTCGTCGATTACCTTCCGCAGACCGACCGCGTCAGCGTTCTCGCAGGGCACCTGCACCGTCATGTCGTTGTGCAGGATCTTGATTGTCAGGTAGTCGCGCTTCTGCCCCAGAACCTCGCGCGATTCCTTCTTGACGACCGTGCCCGCGCCGTGGTGCGGATAGACCACCTTGTCGCCCACTCGAAACAAGCCGCTCTCCTTCGTCTCTGGCGTCAAAAGGCCGGCAGCTCTCTCACCGCCGGCGATCGAGAAACGAGTATAGCGGAAATCGCTGCAAAAGGCCATGTTTCCAGCGGTTTTCGGCGTCCCTGCGGAAAAAGCCCTGCTCGTTGCGGACTACATTTGCAGGTAGCGGTCGACGAGATTGTGCTCCTGGAGGCGCCGGAGCCCCTCGCGGATCTCGCGGGCGCGCGCGGGGCCTACGCCCTCCACCGCCTCCAGCTCGCGCTGGGAGGCGCGGACGATCGCCTCGAGCCCGCTCATGTCGACCACGACCTTGCGGATGATCTGGTCGGAGAGGCGCGGGATGTGCGAGAGGACGCGATAGCCGCGGGGGACGACCGCGTGATCGGAGGGATCGACGTTGGCGCGGTAGCCGAGCAGCTCGGCGAGCGTCCCGAGCTCGAGCAGGGAGTTGTACGGAAGCGACGCGAGCCCGAGGACGACCTGCTCCGCCTCGCGCTCCTCGCCGCGCGCCTGGTAGTCGAGCACGACGTTGTACTTCTCGTACGGCACCTCGGCGATGAGCTCCTCGAGCTGCATGCGGATCAGCCGTCCCTCCGTGCCCAGCTCGATGCAGTCGCGGTCGATCTCCTCGGCCATCCGGGTCGTTAACTCGGCCCGCTGGAGGACGATCAGGACGTCCTCGAGCACGACCGCGTTCTGGAACTCGAGCGCGGTCAGCCGCGTCAGCACCTGGTCGAAGCGCTGGACGTAGGTGTCGAGCGTGCCGAGCGCCTGGTTCGTCTTGGCGAGCACGTCCGCGATCGACTCGAGCTGGTACCGGGCGTCGCCGACGAAGATCGTCACCGTCTCGCGCTGCTGCGAGATCGAGACGACCATCGCGCCCGTCTGCTTGGCGACGCGCTCGGCCGTGCGGTGCCGCGTGCCCGTCTCGTTGGACGGGATGTCCGGATCGGGCATCAGCTGGACGTTCGCGTAGGCGAGCCGGCTCAGGTCCTCGGTGACGATGATCGCCCCGTCCATCTTGGCCAGCTCGTAGAGGAGCTGGGGCGTGAAGGGCTGGTCGAGCCGGATCCCGCCCGAGTAGAGGAACGACAGCGCCTCCGGGTCGCCGAAGACCATCAGCGCGCCCTCTTTCGAGCGGATGATGTCGTCGATTCCCTGGCGCAGGTCGGTGCCGGGGGCGACGCGTTCGATCGCCTCGAGGAGCTTGGCGTCGCGGCGGGGATCGTCTTCGGAGGGCGTGCGCGTGAAGCCGAGGTCGACGGCCCTACCGTCCCGTCTGAGCCTGCTCCCTTTCGTCGCCACCGATTCCCATCCTGATTGCCCGCCTGAGCGTTTCTGCCTGCTCCACGCGAAGTTTGCCATGCCCCGGAGTCCCGGCCGGGGCGATCACGGCCGCGAGCCCGAGCTTGGCGCACTCCTCGAGCCGCCGCTCGGCCTGCGTGGCGGGCCGGAGGCGGCCGGTGAGGCCGATCTCGCCGAACGCGGCGGTCCGCTCGCGGGCGGCGGCGCCCTTCGCGGCCGAGGCGATGGCGAGAGCGATCGCAAGGTCGGCGCCGGGCTCGTCGATGCGGACGCCACCGGCGACGTTGACGAAGACGTCGGCGCTGCCGAGGGAGATTCCGGCGTGGCGGGAGAGAACGGCGACGATCATGGCGAGGCGCTTCGGATCGACGCCGGTGGCGACGCGCCGCGGCATCGCGAGATCGGTGGGCGCGACGAGCGACTGCACCTCGAGCAGGATCGGGCGCGTCCCCTCGAGCGCGCACGCGACCGCGGCTCCCACCTCCCCGGCCTCGCTTCGGCCGAAGATCTCGGACGGGTCGGGGACGCCGACCAGCCCCGCCCCGGTCATCTCGAACACCCCCAGCTCATTGGTCGAGCCGAAGCGGTTCTTGGTCGCGCGGAGGATGCGGTGCGCGTGGTAGCGGTCGCCCTCGAACTGGAGCACGCAGTCCACGAGATGCTCGAGCACCCGCGGGCCGGCGACGGCGCCGTCCTTCGTCACGTGGCCGACGAGGATCGTGGCGACGCCGGACTCCTTGGCCACCCGCAGCAGCCGCGCGGCGGCCTCGCGCACCTGGGCGACCGACCCGGGCGCCGAGCCGAGCTCGGCCGAGTACAAGGTCTGGACGGAGTCGATCACGCACACGTCCGGCCGCTCGCGCTCGAGTGTGGCGCAGACGGTCTCGAGCTCGGTCTCCGCGAGGACTTCGACCTGCCCGGCACCGCCGAGCCGCTCGGCGCGCAGCTTCACCTGCGCGGTGGACTCCTCGCCGGTGACGAGCAGCGCGCGCCGGTCCTTCGAGATCGCGGCGAGCGCCGTCAGCAGCAGTGTCGACTTACCCACGCCCGGCTCGCCGCCGACGAGCACGAGCGAGGCGGGAACGAGCCCGCCGCCGAGCACTCGGTCGAGCTCGGGGACGCCGGTGGAGATACGGTCGGCCTCGGCCGCCTCGACCTCGACGAGGCGCAGCAGCGGCTTCGGCGCAGCCGCCTGGGCACCGGGCGGCGCCTCCTCGATCAGCGTCCCGAACGATCCGCAGGCCGGACACTTGCCGAACCACCGGCCGGCCGAGTAGCCGCACTCGGTGCACGCGTAGTTGATCGCCGCCTTCGCCACCAAGCCATCCTAGGCCGGGGACCTGACGCCGCTCTGTGCCGAATCCGTGTAGAAACGCGCGCGTGGAGCCCGTCAACGTCTCGGAGTACGAGCGGCTGGCGGAGGAGCGGCTCGAGCCGGGCGTCTTCGGCTACTACGCGGGCGGCGCGGGCGACGAGTGGACGCTGGCGGAGAACGTCGCCGCCTTCCGGCGCTGGGTGCTGCGGCCGCGCGTGCTCGTCGACGTCGGCTCCGTGACGACCGTCGCGACCGTGCTCGGGACCGAGGTCTCGATGCCGATCCTGGTCGCCCCCACCGCCTTCCACCGGCTCGCCCATCCCGACGGCGAGCTCGCGACCGCCCGGGCGGCAGCGGCGGCCGGCACGATCATGTGCCTCTCGACGCTCGCCACCGCGGGGCCGGCCGACGTGGCGGAGGCGGCGCCGGACGCGCCGCGCTGGTACCAGCTCTACTGGCACCCCGACCGCGCGGTCACGCAGTCGATCGTCGAGGAGGCGGCCGCGGCCGGCTTCCAGGCGATCGTGCTGACGGTCGACCTGCCCGTCCTCGGCAACCGCGAGCGCGACCTGCGGACGGGGTTCACGCTGCCGGACGACCTCGTCCCCGCGTTCGCTCGAAGCTCTGACGTTCCGGGCTCGGAGGTCCTGGGCTGGAAGGTCGACCCCACGATCACCTGGCGCGACCTCGAGTGGCTGCGCTCGCTGAGCGACCTGCCGCTGCTCGTCAAGGGCGTGCTCACGGCCGAGGATGCGCTGCTGGCGGTCGAGGCCGGGTGCGCAGGCATCGTCGTCTCGAACCACGGCGGCCGGCAGCTCGACGGCGTACCGGCGTCGCTCGACGCCCTGCCGGAAGTGGTCGAGGCGGTTGCGGGCCGCTGTGAGGTGCTGGTGGACGGCGGTATCCGGCGCGGCACCGACGTCGCCAAGGCGCTCGCCCTCGGCGCGCAGGCAGTGCTGGTGGGCCGCCCGGTCCTTTGGGGGCTCGCACACGACGGCCAGGCGGGCGTCGAGCGCGTCCTCTCGCTGCTGCGCGCCGAGCTCGAGCTGACGCTGGCGCTGCTCGGCTGCCCCTCGCCCGCGGACCTCACGCGGGCGCACGTCGGGCGCGCGGCCTAGACTGAGCGCATGCCGCTCGGCCTCAGCGCGTGGGAGATCGTGATCGTGCTGCTCGTCGTGATACTGCTCTTCGGCTCGTCGCAGCTGCCGAAGCTCGGGCGTCAGCTCGGCCGAGGCGTCAGGGATGCGGGCCGCGAGGTCGCGGAGGTCAAGAAGGCCTTCAAGGCCGAAGACGAGAAGGGAAACGAAACCTAGAACGGGTCGTATTCGAGCTCTCCCGCGCTGATGGCGCGGTTGAGTTCAAGCAGACGGCGGTTCGATTCGGCTGGGTCATGCGCGACGGAGCGCGGCCAGCCGTAGGCGGCGGCCGCCGCCTCGTCGAGGCGGCGGTGTAGATCGCCGAGGTCCTGCCACGCTCCGTCGTCGACGAGGTTGTAGAGCCTCGTGAGCCCGATGTCCTCGTCGGCACAGATCTCCTGCCGCCGCTCGATCAAGGTCGCAGCGAGCTCGGCCACCTCGTTTCGGTTCCCAGCCGGCCACGGAAAGGTCTCGAAGGCCGAGGTCGGTGTGTAGCGAATGTCGACTCGCAAAGTCGACGACTGCGCCCGGGCCCACTCGCCGTGGATGCGCGACGTGAGCACGCCCATCGCGTAGTCGTCCTCGAAGGCGAAGACGTTGGTCAGGTTGCTCGGGCAGACGACAGCGTCTTGCCAGGTGAAGAGGATCCGCTTTCCCTGCGCGTTCGCCGCGATGTAGCGGGAGAGCCCCGCGATCGCGGAGCGCATCTCTGGCCGCGGTCGCTCGAACTGCCACCAGAAGGTCCGATTCGGCTCACGGTTCGCTACATCTCGTTGTGGCTTGACCCGCTTACGAACAATCTGTAGCGCGGCCGGCCACTTCATCGCCTCCTCGAGCGGGATCTTGGCGAAGTCGATGATCCAACGCCTGGGCGCCTGATCCGGATCGTCCGCGATGTCCTCACCGATCAGGTAGGGGCGAACGATCGACGCGTAGTCGGCGTCGCTCCGCGCGAGGAGCTCCTCGGCCTCGTCCGCGCTGAGAATGAATCCTGCTCCGGCCGGGATCGGGCCCTGGAAGGCCCGCCCGGCGTTCGCGCCAAGACGGCCAGCCGATGAGACGTCCAGTCCGGCCGGCCGAAGCGCAGGCGTGATCCCGTCCACCGGCTCGCCGTCGAGGACGAACTCGGCGATCGGCTCTGTGGGCTGCTTGACCCAGTTGACGATGCTGACGTTCACGACCGCGGCGCCGGGCCAAGGCTGGCGCGAGACGGCGTTGACGATGACGCCGCCGGTCTCTGCGATCCATTCGAGGCTTGGAACACGATTGCGGTTCTGCGAGATCGAGTTCGTCGCCACGAACCCCGCCCCGCCGCCTGCCCGCAGCCGCTCGTGCGCCTTGCGGAACCAGTAGACGGCGTAGTCCTTCAGCCCGATCCCGAAGAGGGCTTTCAGCTCCTCGGCGTACTGCTCTCCCAGCTCGCTTCGGATCTGCTGGGACCCGTGGTACGGGGGGTTGCCGACGATCGCATCGACCTCGGGCCACGACAAGCGCAGAGCGTCTCCGGGGCGGATCTGGGAGAGGTCCGCGAGCGGAAGCACCTCGTCCTTGAGCCCCAGCTCGTGGACCGCAAGCGCATGCCCCATCCACAACGTGACGCGGGCGAGGCGCGCGGCGAACGGCTCGAGCTCGATTCCGTGGACGCTCGCGAGGCGGAACACGGGGGGCCTCGCGACCGCCGGCAGTCCCGCGTCGGCCCGGAGCTGCCGCTCCCGCTCGACCAAGGCTGCCTCGATCCGCCGCAGCTCCCGGTAGGCGACGTAGAGGAAGTTGCCTGAGCCGCAGGCAGGATCGAGGATGCGGAATCCGGCCAGCGCGTCGAGCGCGGCCTCCACGTCCGCGAGCGTGTCGCAGGCGGCCAAGCGCCGCCGCCATGGGTCCACGATGGTCGGCCCGACCACCTGAAGGATGTTCGCCTCCGATGTGTAGTGCGCGCCGAGCGCCCACTGGCGCTCCCTCCCCAGTGCGCCCTCCAGGAGCGATCCGAAGATCGCCGGCTCGACGAGGTTCCAGCGGTATCCGCACGCCTGAGCCAGCAGGGCGACCTCGCTCGGCTCGAGATGGACGACGCCCGGCGCAGCGAAGAGCTGGCCGTCGACGTACGGGACGCCGGAATACCTTCCGTGCTCGGGCCGGCCCGAAAGGCTGTTCAGCCAGTGGAAGAGCTGGCCGAGCACGTCGATGCTCGACTCTTCGGGATGATTCGCCAGCACCTCGACGAGGCCCGAGAAGACCCGGCCGGGTAGCAATCCGAGATCCTCCGCGAACATGCACCAGACGGCCTGGAGGACGAAGTCGCGGACCGCGTCTGGAGTCGTCAAGCGCTCGTTGAGCTGCCCGTAGAGCGTCGTCACGAGCTGGGCGGCCTCGCGAGTGAGCTCCGCCCGGTCCTCGATGAACCGGGTCTCGAGCCCCCCGAGGAACCCCAGCGCCTCGAGGCGATAGGGCAGCTCGACGAGATCGAACTCGGTCTCGGGCTCGGTGTAGCCGGGCCGCCAGACCTGAAAGCGCTGGAACGACGAGATCACGACGTACTCGGCCGGAGCCCGGTCCTGGGATCCCGCCTCGTTCCAGTACTTCAGGGCCTGTCCCTTGTAGTGCCCGGTGAGCTTCTTCGCCTGATCGGGATGCTTCATCTCGATCAGGCAGACGCCCGGCCACAGGAGGTCGATGAAGCCCGAGGGCACCTTGACCTCGAATTCGGCGCCCACGTCGGCGGGGTCAGTCCCGTAGCAGGCGAGCAGCTGCAAGAGGAACGTCTGAGCCCCGGACTTCTCGGTCCCGTGCCAAGCGGCCCACTTCTGGGCGAACTCCGTCAGCCGCCGCTGAATCTCTTCAGCGGGAAGCGGCATCAGGCCGGACTAGAGGGCGAGCTGGGGGTCGGGCACGGCGAAGAACGTCTCCTGACGCAGGCGGCGCGACAACTCGGAAAGCTCCTCCTGCACGCGTTCGAGGGCCTCCGCGAGATGGTCATCGGCGGAGTCTGCCCGCAGCTCCGCAGACGCTCGCTCCGCGCGCCGGCGAGCCTCTTCCAGGTAGAGCATCACCCCGTCGATCTCGATGTAGTGCGCCTCGTTCATCGCGTACGCACGAGTCAAGGTAGAGGCAGCGTCGGACGGAGCGCGGCCACGGCTCATACGCCGAGAGTACGCCGCGAACTCGCGCACCTTCGTGGCGAAAGCGAGTCGCAAGCGTGACGATCACGTCAGTCGGAGCTGGCCGGTCGGAATGCCGAAGTACGCCCGCCGCATCAGCCGCAGGTATGCCGAGCTGAGATCTCGCTCCGCGTCCTCGACCGCTTCGAGCAGATCGGGGTCCGCCCCCTCGCGCTCGAGCGTTTGGGCAACCTGGGCGGCGCGCTGGCACGCCTCCGACATGTAGAGGAGGACGCGATCCAGCTCTTCGAGGTGGGCGGATTGCATCGGCGCGGGTGACCCCGCACCTTACTACTCGTCCTCGGAACCCACTTCGTCGGCCTCGGCCGGCTCCTCCGGCGGGACCGTGACCTTCTCGGCGGTGAGGTCGGGCGGGACGACGACGATGTCCACTTCCTCGGTGCCGCCCTTGCGGCCCACGAGGATCGTCGAGCCGGGCTCGAGCTCGCGGCCGAGCACGAAGTCGGCCAGCGGATCCTCGATGAAGCGCTGGATCGCGCGGCGCAGCGGCCGGGCGCCCATCG
>JBBDWU010000034.1:0-21878 GCA_040902725.1 Gaiellaceae bacterium
TGGCCATGAAGTTCACGTTGTCGGTCAGGTCCTTCCAGACGCCCGACACGTCGCGCACCTGGGCCTGGCCGCCCAGCTTCCCTTCGGTGCCGACCTCGCGCGCCACGCGCGTGACCTCGTCCGCGAAGGACGACAGCTGGTCGACCATCGTGTTGATCGTCTTCTTCAGCTGGAGGATCTCGCCGCGGACGTCGACCTCGATCTTCTGGGAGAGGTCGCCCTTCGCCACGGCCGTCGTGACCTCCGCGATCGCGCGCACCTGCGTGGTCAGGTTGTTCGCGAGCTGGTTGACGTTGTCGGTCAGGTCCTTCCAGACGCCGGAGACGCCGCGCACCTGGGCCTGGCCGCCGAGCTTGCCCTCGGTGCCCACCTCGCGGGCCACGCGGGTCACCTCGGCGGCGAACGAGCGGAGCTGGTCGACCATCGTGTTGATGGTCTCCTTGAGCTCGAGGATCTCGCCGCGGACGTCGACGGTGATCTTCTTGGAGAGGTCGCCCTTGGCGACTGCCGTCGTGACGTCGGCGATGCTGCGCACCTGGGCCGTCAGGTTGTCGGCCATGTCGTTCACCGAGTCGGTCAGGTCCTTCCAGACGCCGGAGACGCCCTCGACCTGCGCCTGGCCGCCCAGCTTCCCCTCGGTGCCCACCTCCGTCGCCACGCGCGTGACCTCGTCCGCGAACGAGCGGAGCTGGTCGACCAGCGTGTTGATGGTCTCCTTGAGCTCGAGGATCTCGCCGCGGACGTCGGCCGTGATCTTCTTGGAGAGGTCGCCGCGGGCGACCGCGGTGGTGACCTCGGCGATGTTGCGCACCTGGCCGGTGAGGTTGTCGGCCAGCGTGTTGACGTTGTCGGTCAGGTCCTTCCAGACGCCGGAGACGCCGCGCACCTGGGCCTGGCCGCCGAGCTTGCCCTCGGTGCCCACCTCGCGGGCCACGCGGGTCACCTCGGCGGCGAACGAGCGGAGCTGGTCGACCATCGTGTTGATGGTCTCCTTGAGCTCGAGGATCTCGCCGCGGACGTCGACGGTGATCTTCTTGGAGAGGTCGCCCTTGGCGACTGCCGTCGTGACGTCGGCGATGCTGCGCACCTGGGCCGTCAGGTTGTCGGCCATGTCGTTCACCGAGTCGGTCAGGTCCTTCCAGACGCCGGAGACGCCCTCGACCTGCGCCTGGCCGCCCAGCTTGCCCTCGGTGCCCACCTCGCGGGCGACGCGCGTGACCTCGTCCGCGAACGAGCGGAGCTGGTCGACCATCGTGTTGATGGTCTCCTTGAGCTCGAGGATCTCGCCGCGGACGTCGACGGTGATCTTCTTGGAGAGGTCGCCCTTGGCGACTGCCGTCGTGACGTCGGCGATGCTGCGCACCTGGGCCGTCAGGTTGTCGGCCATGTCGTTCACCGAGTCGGTCAGGTCCTTCCAGACGCCGGAGACGCCCTCGACCTGCGCCTGGCCGCCCAGCTTGCCCTCGGTGCCCACCTCGCGGGCGACGCGCGTGACCTCGTCCGCGAACGAGCGGAGCTGGTCGACCATCGTGTTGATGGTCTCCTTGAGCTCGAGGATCTCGCCGCGGACGTCGACGGTGATCTTCTTGGACAGGTCGCCGTTCGCGACCGCGGTCGTGACCGTGGCGATGTTGCGCACCTGGCCGGTGAGGTTGTCGGCGAGCGTGTTGACGTTGTCGGTCAGGTCCTTCCACACGCCCGAGACGCCCTTGACCTTGGCCTGGCCGCCGAGCTTGCCCTCCGTGCCGACCTCTCGGGCGACACGGGTGACCTCGGCGGCGAAGGACGAGAGCTGGTCGACCATGGCGTTCACGGTCGTGGCGATGCGGCGGAACTCGCCGCGCACGGGCTGCCCGTCGATCGTCAGCGCGATCTTCTGGGAGAGGTCTCCGCGGGCGACGGCGTCGACGACGCGCGCAACCTCGGTGGTCGGCCGCGCGAGGTTGTCGACCATGGTGTTCAGGCCGTCGAGGGTCTCGGCCCACGTTCCGGCAGCGCCGCCGGTGGCGGCGCGCTCCGTGAGCTTCCCCTCCCGGCCGACGAGCCGGCTGACGCGCACAATCTCGCGGGTCGTTCGCTCCCGCCGCTCGGCCAGCGCGTTGATCGCGCGGGCAAGCTCGCCGACGATGCCGGCCTTCCGCGTCGTGACGCGGACGCCGGTCTCGCCGTTCGTGGCCGCGTTCAGGGCCTCGAGCAGAGGCTCGAGATCACGCGGATCGATGAGACTGCTGCCGTTCGCTTGCGCGGCAGGCCGCCGCGCGCGCTTCTTCTCGTCGATCGCCACGGCTTACTCCTTCGTCCTCGGAATGGTGGCCCTCCGATCCCTTTGCCCACTCCCTTACCCGTTTGACCCGTTAGTCGAAACCGATTTTACGGGTCTTTCTTGCTTGTAAGTTAGGAAAGGGCGGTCTGAAGGTCCTGCCAGAGCGCGTCGACGTCTTCGAGCCCCACGCTCAGGCGCACGAGGCCCGGCGGCACGCGGTCGCCCTCCCAGCGGCTGCGGGTCTCCAGGACGGAGGTGACCCCGCCGAGGCTGGTCGCGTTGCGAATCAGCCGCACGGACGTCTCGACGCGGCGCGCGGCCTCCTCGCCCCCCCGCACGTCGAAGGAGAGGAGCCCGCCGAAGCCGGGGTAGCGGACGGTCTCGACCGCAGGGTGGGAGCGCAGGCGCTCGACGAGCGCGGTGGCGGTCTCCGTCTGCCTGCGCACGCGCACCTCCAGCGTCTCGAGGCTCCTGCGCAGCAGCCAGGCCTCGTCCGGCGAGGCGACGATCCCGGTCCGTCCCCGGAACTCGCGCAGGCGCTCGTAGTCCTCGTCGCGCCGGCAGACCACCGCGCCCAGCAGCACGTCGTGGTGACCGCCGAGGAACTTCGTCGCGCTGTGGAGCGCGAAGTCGCAGCCGCGCTCGAGCGGCTTCAGGAAGACGGGCGTCGCGGCGGTCGAGTCGCAGACCACGGGCGCGCCCGCGGCGGCGGCGGCCTCGAAGTCGGGCATCGTCAGGAGCGGGTTCGAGGGCGCCTCGAGCCAGACGAGGTCGGCGCCGGCCGGCGGCGGCCCGGTCTGGTCGTACTCGACGTGCTCGAGGCCCCAGCGGGCGAGCGCGCGGAAGAGCACGCCCGTGCCGTAGTAGGCCCCCTCGGCGAGCGCGATCGTCTTCCCCGGCTCGAGCAGCGCCAGGACGAGCGCCGTGATCGCCCCGGCGCCCGAGGGGAAGAGCAGGGCGCGGCCGCCGTCGAGCGCGCCGAGCGCGTCCTCGGCCGCCTCGGTCGTCGGATTGCCGTAGCGCCGGTAGTAGAACTTCCCCGGCTCGCCGCCCTCGTACGGCCAGATCGTCGAGCGGTCGATCACGCGGGCGACTGTAATAGGTTCCCTCTGTGGACGAGACCACCGCCGGGAAGCTCCAGCGGCTCGCCGACCTCCGCGCCGAAGCGTTGCACGCGGGCGCCGAGCAGGCGGTCGCGCGGCAGCACGAGGCGGGGAAGCTGCTCGCCCGCGAGCGCGCCGAGCGGCTCTGCGACCCGGGCTCCTTCGTCGAGCTCGACCGCTACGTGCGCCACCGCGAGACGGAGTTCGGCATGGGCGAGCGCCGGCCGTGGGGCGACGCGGTCGTCACGGGCTACGGCACCGTCTTCGGCCGCAAGATCTTCCTCTTCTCCCAGGACTTCACGGTCTTCGGCGGCAGCCTCTCCGAGGTCTTCGCCGAGAAGATCTGCAAGGTCATGGACCTGGCGCTCAAGTACGGCTGCCCGGTCGTGGGCATCAACGACTCGGGGGGCGCCCGCATCCAGGAGGGCGTCGTCTCGCTCGCCGGCTACGCGGAGATCTTCTGGCGCAACGTCCAGGCCTCGGGGGTCGTGCCGCAGGTCTCGCTGGTGATGGGCCCGTGCGCGGGCGGCGCCGTCTACTCGCCCGCGATCACCGACTTCGTGCTGATGGTCGAGGGCACGTCGTACATGTTCATCACCGGCCCCGACGTCGTGAAGGGGGTCACCGGCGAGGACGTGTCCTTCGAGGACCTGGGCGGCGCGGCCGTGCATGCGGCCAAGTCGGGGGTCGCGCACTTCATCGCGCCCGACGACGAGGCGTGTCTCGAGGACGCCCGCTACCTGCTCTCGTTCCTCCCCCAGAACAACCTCGAGCCGTCGCCGTACGCGACGCCCTCGGATCCGGTCGACCGCGAGGAAGCGGAGCTCGACTCGATCGTTCCGGACAGCCCCAACAAGCCCTACGACATGAAGCAGGTGATCGAGCGGGTCGTCGACGACGGCGAGTTCCTCGAGGTGCACGAGCGCTACGCGGACAATGTCGTCTGCGGCTTCGCGCGGCTGGGCGGCCACGCGGTGGGCGTGGTCGGGAACCAGCCGCGCTCGCTGGCCGGGGTGCTCGACATCGACTCGTCGGTGAAGGCAGCGCGCTTCGTCCGCACCTGCGACGCGTTCAACGTCCCGCTGGTTACGTTCGTGGACGTGCCGGGGTTCCTGCCGGGGACGGCGCAGGAGTGGGGCGGAATCATCCGGCACGGCGCGAAGCTGCTCTACGCCTACGCGGAGGCGACGGTGCCCAAGCTGGCGGTGATCACGCGCAAGGCGTATGGCGGCGCCTACGACGTCATGAGCTCAAAGCACATCCGCGCCGACTTCAACGTCGCCTGGCCGACCGCCGAGGTCGCGGTGATGGGGCCGGAGGGAGCGGTCAACATCGTCTTCCGCCGCGAGCTGGAGGAGGCCCAGGACGCGGAGGCCCGCCGCGCCGAGCTGATCGCCGACTACAAGGAGCGCTTCGCCAATCCGTACGTCGCCGCGGAGCGGGGGTACGTCGACGACGTGATCGAGCCGCGGCGCACGCGGCCGGTGCTCATCTCGGCGCTCGAGACCGCGCTCACGAAGCGCGAGCCGCGCCCCAAGCGCAAGCACGGGAACATCCCGCTCTAGGAGGCGAGAACGGCAGTCGCGGTGCGGACGCCGAGGTCCTCGGCGAAAGCCCCGACGATGCCGGGATCGAACTGGGTGCCCGCGCAGCGCTCGAGCTCCGCCAGCGCCTCGGCGGCGCTGAGGCGCGGCTGGTAGACGCGGTCGGAGGTCATGGCGTCGAAGGCGTCGGCGACGAAGATGATGCGGGCGCCGAGCGCGATCTCCTCCTCGGCGAGGCCGTCGGGATAGCCGGTGCCGTCCCAGCGCTCGTGGTGGTGGAGCACCCACTCCGCCACGGGGTCGACGCCGAGGCTCTCGAGCATCCGGTAGCCGATCTGCGGATGACGCTGGAGCACGAGGCGCTCCGGCTCCGTCAGCGGCCCGGGCTTCCGGAGGATCTCCTCCGGGATGGCGAGCTTGCCGAGGTCGTGCAGGCTCGCAGCCAGGCGTGTCAGCTCGATTGTCTCGTCGTCGGCACCGACGAGCTGGGCGATGCGCGCCGCGAGCTCGGCCACCCGCTCGGAGTGGCTGCCCGTGTAGACGTCGCGGGCGTCGACCGCCTTGGCCAGGCTGGCCGCGGCGCGGTAGCGGGCGGCGCGGTCGGGGCCGGCCGCGAGGCGCTTGAGCTCCGCAAGCTCGACGACGTCGGGCCGGTAGACGCGAACCTGGTTCTTGCCGTGCTCCTTCGCCCAGTAGAGCGCGCTGTCGGCGAGCCGGATCAGCTCGTCGCGCGCGACGCCCTGGGACGGGAAGGTCGCCACGCCGGCGCTGACGGTGATCGTCCCCTGCTCGAGATCCATGCCCTCGATCCGCTCGAGCACCGACTGGGCGGCGCTGGTGGCGTTCACCGAGTCGAGGCCGGGGAGGAGCACGGCGAACTCGTCGCCGCCGAGGCGGAATGCCTCTCCGCCCTGGCGCAGCCGGGCGGCCACCTGGGAGAGCACGCGGTCGCCCGTCGGGTGGCCGAAGCGGTCGTTGACCTTCTTGAAGTCGTCCACGTCGACGAGCACGAGCGAGAGCGGTGCGCCCTCGTCCTGGGCGTCGACCAGCTCGCGCTGGAGCCGCTCGTGGAAGTGGCGGTGGTTGCCCAGGCCCGTCAGCGGGTCGGTCAGCGCCAGTCGCAAAGCCTTGAGCTCCCGGAACTGCGAGCGCTGGTAGAGCGCGATCGCGATCAGGGGGCCGAAGAGGGCGGCCGTGAAGGCCGGCGAGCGCTCCCAGAGCACGACGAGCATCAGGGCGGCCGACGCCATCAGCGCGGCCGGGATCGCCATCTGCTCGAGGGTCATCTTCAGGAGGCTGCGGTACGAGCGCCCCGAGTGGAGCGCGATGACGAGGTTCACGAGGATCCAGTCGACGAGGAAGATCGCGGCGAAGGCGATGAAGACCTTGCTCAGGAGCGCGGCGGGCGAGGACCCGTCGATCGGCGCGATGAGCGCGCCGGCGAGCGCGGCTCCCAGCGCGAAGACGCTCGCGTTGTAGGTCACGCGCACGGGCGGCCGGTGCTCGAGGATCTGGACGATCACCGGCGCCGCGAACGTGACCAAGACCGCCGCCTCCCAGCCGAAGAGGACGACGGTCGCCCCGGCGAAGACGAACCCCAGCGAGACGCCCCCGGCGTCCACGCCGTGGATCTGCACGGGGTAGCGCTCCGCCAGCATCGAGACGACGAGGAGACAGCCGATCCCGGCGAGATCGCCGAGGGGACGCGGATCGGTGACGAATCCGTAGCCGGCCGCGAGGATGACGGCGATGCCCGCGATCCAGACGGGGCCGACGGCGGCCCAGAGCTGGGCCGGGAGGACCCCGCGCGGGTTCACCGTGCGGGGTCTATCTCCAGCCGAAGTGAAGCGGAGGCGGGGGGCCCTTCGCGGCCTTGGCCGCAGGGGGCGGTGCGCCTTGGTTCTTTGCGCCGGCGGGCGCCGCTGCCACGAGGGCGAGAGCGCCGAGCACGACGATGAACCGAGCCTTCCACTGCAACATCGCGATCCTTCCCAGACACTTTCGAGGACGCCAGACTGGCGCATTCTGTTGTGCGTGGGATGCCGTGTGCATCCCCCAGACGAGTGATTTGGCTTGTTTATGCGTTGTGAGCGACATCTGATCCTGTGCTCGTCCTCGTGTTGCATCGGCGCCGGCGGGCGCGCGCTTTAATCCGCCTGTGGAGGTCGAGTTCGTCCCCGAGCCGACTCCTCAGGAGCGCGAGGCCCTCCTGGCCGCGCGCGCCGACCAGGAAAGCTCGCGCGAGCTCCTGAGCCCTTGGCGCCGCGCCGCGCTCGATCCGGAGGACGGCGAGGACGCCCGCTAAGGCAATCGCTTGCGATGCCGACTTCAGGACGCGCGTTTCACGCGCGCGTCCGTCTGCAATGACCGGTCGACCCGCACGAATTCGAGGTAGACCGCTCTAGGCGATCTTCGCGGCGCGGCCGCGAAAGAGGCCCGGCGCCGCGCGGGCGTAGTCGAGGCCGGAGACCCACGTGAGCACGAGCGCCACCAGCAGCGTCCACCAGGCGGCGGCATCGTCCCAGGCGCCCGCGGCGGCGAACCCGCCCACAGCCGCCGCAACGGCCTGGGCCCACGTCTTCAGCTTCCCCAGGTCGCGGGCGTGGAGGACGACGCCTCGCTCGAGCGCGGCCAGCCGCAGACCCGAGACGAGAAACTCGCGCGCCACGATCGCCGCCACCATCCAGGCGGGGAAGACGTGGTCGGCGAGGAGGACGATCAGCACGCCGAGCACGAGGATCTTGTCCGCGATCGGGTCGAGCAGCGAGCCGAGCGCGGAGGTACGGCCCCAGCGCCGCGCGAGCCGTCCGTCGAGCCAGTCGGTCGCCATCGCGACGGCGAACACAGCGGTCGCCCAGTACTCGTTGTTGGCGAACTCCCACTCGTAGAGGACGATCACGACCGGCACGGAGAGGACGCGCGCGACGGTCAGCTGATCCGGCAGGCCCATGCGCCGGGAGAATATGCCGCCTGTGGCCGTCTTCACGAAAGTCCTGGTCGCCAACCGCGGCGAGATCGCGATCCGGATCTTCCGGACGCTGCGCGAGCTCGAGATGGGCTGCGTCGCCGTCTACTCGGAGCCCGATCGAGCCTCGCGGCACGTCGCCTTCGCCGACGAGGCCTTCCTGATCGGGCCCGGCCCGGCGGCCGAGAGCTACCTCGTCGGCGAGCGGATCGTCGCGACCGCGCTCAGAGCCGGCGCCGAGGCAGTCCATCCCGGCTACGGCTTCCTCGCCGAGAACGCGGAGTTCGCGCGCGCGGTCGAGGCGGCCGGGCTCGCCTGGATCGGCCCTCCGCCCGAGGCGATCGAGGCGATGGGGTCGAAGATCGCCGCGCGCGAGCGGATGCAGGCGGCGGGCGTCCCCATCGTCCCGGGGACGACGGAGGCGCTCGACTCCGCCGAGCGCCTCGTCGAGCTCGGCGAGGAGCTCGGGTGGCCGCTCGCGATCAAAGCCTCCGCGGGCGGCGGCGGCAAGGGGCTCAAGGTCGTCCGCGCGCCGGACGAGGCCGCGCGCGCCTTCGAGTCCGCCCGCCGCGAGGGCGAGGCGTACTTCTCGGACTCGACCGTCTACGTCGAGCGGTACCTCGAGGACCCGCGCCACGTCGAGGTCCAGGTGCTAGCGGACGCCCACGGGAGCGTCATCCACCTCGGCGAGCGCGACTGCACCATCCAGCGCCGCCACCAGAAGCTCGTCGAGGAGACGCCGTCGCCTGCGGTCGACGACGAGCTTCGCGCGCGGATCGGTGCGATCGCCGTGGAGGCGGCCAGGGCCGTCGGCTACCGCTCCGCGGGGACGATCGAGGGGTTGCTGTCCCGAGGCGGGGAGTACTTCTTCCTCGAGATGAACACCCGCATCCAGGTCGAGCACACCGTCACGGAGCTCGTCACCGGGATCGACCTCGTGCGCGAGCAGGTTCTCATCGCGGCAGGGGAGCCGCTATCGCTGCGCCAGGAGGACGTCCGCCTCTCCGGGCACGCGATCGAGTGCCGGATCAACGCGGAGGACCCGTCCAACGGCTTTCTCCCCAGCCCTGGGCGGATCACGAGCTACCGGGAGCCGGGTGGGCCGGGCGTACGGGTGGACTCGGGGGTGGGCGAGGGCTCGGAGGTCCTGCCGCTCTACGACCCGATGATCGCGAAACTGGTCGTCCACGGGCGCGACCGCGAGCAGGCCCGGCTGCGGATGCTCCGGGCGCTCGACGAGTTCGAGGTGGGCGGCGTTGCGACGCTGCTCGGCTTCCACCGGGCGCTGCTCTCGCACCCCTGCTTCGTCGAGGGCTCGACCTGCGAGGGGCTGGTCGAGTCCGAGCTGCTCGCAGAGCGCGCGCAGGACCTGTCCAAAACGGCCATGTCGCCTCATCTGACAACAACGATAGGCGGCGCGTCGGACGGAGTGCACCTCCGGCAGCGGACGAGCGCGGTCGAGGTCGACGGACGGCGCTTCGAGGTCACGCTGAGCGAGCCCGAGCCGCCGTGGGCGGAGCTCGCGCGCCGCCGTCGCGACCGTGCGCGGGGCACCGGCGCGCACGCAGGGGGCCGGGACGCCGTCGTCAGCCCGATGCAGGGCACCGTGCTCGCGGTCGAGGTCGCCGAGGGAGACGAGGTGGCTGCCGGCCAGGTGCTGTGCATCGTCGAGGCGATGAAGATGGAGAACGAGGTGCACGCCCACCGTGACGGCGTCGTGCGCGAACTCTCCGTCGCCCCCGGCGAACCGGTCGCGACCGGACAGGTCATCTGCGTCGTCGAGGCCGAGTGAGCAGCCGGCCCGCGCGGCCATTCTGCGCGGAGGTCGCGCGCGCGGCGGAGGAGCCGCTCGAGGCCACTGCCAGCCGGATCGAGCACTGGCTGCTCGTCGAGCACTCCGGCTACTGGCCCTACGAGCCGCTCGACGCAGCCCCCTTCGCGGGGGCTGTGCGAGAGCACCTCGCGGCCCAGCTCGCCGCGCTTCGCCCGGCCCGGCTCGTGCTCGTCAAGCGGCCCCGCGGGCGAACCGAGCCGCTGCGGGTGCTCTACGGCAGCACGCCGGAGCAGGGCGGACGGTTCCACCAGCGCGAGCTCGAGGGCCACGCCGACCTGCTCGAGCTCGACCTCGCCTCCGAGCTGCTCGGCCGCGGCGAGCCGGCCGGCGCGCCGGTCGACGATCCGCTGCTGCTCGTCTGCACGCACGGCACACGCGACCGCTGCTGCGCGCGCTACGGCCAGGCGCTCTACAACGAGGTCGCCCGGCAAGCCGACCCGGAGTGGGTGTGGCAGGCATCGCACGTGGGGGGCGACCGCTTCGCGGGCAACCTGGTCGTCCTGCCCGAGGGCCTCTACTTCGGCCGCGTCGGGCCGGACGACGTCCCCGCCGTGCTCGCGTCGTATGCCGCGGGGAACGTCGAGCTACCGCTCTACCGAGGCCGCTCCTGCCACTCCTTCGCGGTCCAGGCGGCCGAGGGGCACGTCCGGCGCGCTACCGGGCTGGCGGGGATCGACGACCTGCGGCTTGCGGGCACACGCCGTACGGGGCCGCATGCCTTCACGGTCGAGCTGCTGGTCGAGCAGGCCGGCGTGCTCCACAGCGTCCGGGTCGAGCGCGAGCTCGGCGAGCCGACGCTGCTGACCTGCGACTCGACCGAGCTGGCCCGGCCACGCCGTTACCGGGTGCGCTCGCACGGCGAGCGGCCCGCCTAGCCGACGATTCGCAGGAAGCCCTCGCGGACGAGCCGCCGGGCGAGCACCAGCCGGCCCGCGGCATCGAGCCTTCCGGGCAAGTCAACGAGCCGCAGGGGGCCGGTCGCCCCGACCAGCTCCTCGACCTCCTCGCGCGCCCGCTCGGGGAACAGGACGCGCTTGCCCTCGAAGACGAGCGCGAGGCGACCGTCGCCGGCCTCCTCGAGGTCCGCGATCACCGTTCCGCGGCGTGCGACGGCCGTCTCGACGGTCAGGCCGGGCAGGGCGCGCAGCTCGTCGAGCTGCCCGTCGAGGATCGGCCGGCGGCCCGCCAGGAAGCGGGCGCGGGCGCGCGCCGCGACCTGCTCCGGTGCCAGCCGCTCGGCCAGGGGCCCCAGGAGCTCCTCGCCGCCCTCGCCGTCCTCCGGGAGCGAGCGCCGGAACTCGAGCTCGCGCTCGCACTCGGCCAGGGCCGCGCGAAACGCGTCCACCCACGTCACGACGGCCACGCCGACCGTCAGGTGCAAGGAGTCCTCCTCCGAGGTCACGGCCTCGTGGAGCCAGCCCCGCGGTAGGTAGAGCGTGTCGCCAGCCGCGAGCTCCACGTCCAGCACCGCGGGGCCGGGGCAGCCCATCGCCGCCGCGTAGTGCTGGTGCTTGAGCGGCAGCTCGAAGGCGGGGTCGTAGACGAGCCAGCGCTTCGACCCGGCGACCTGGAGGACGAGCACGTCGTGCGTGTCGTGGTGGACGGGGAGGCCCTGAGCGTGGCGCGGCGTGTAGTACGCGTTCGCCTGGGCCGGGTGGCCGAGGAACGCCTCGAGCTCGCGGCAGTAGAGGGCCAGGGGCGTCCAGGTGAGGTGGAGGCCCTGGAGGACGACCGTGGTGCCGGTCTCGAAGCGGCGCAGCACCTCCGTCGTCTCCGCCGTCCCGCTGAAGGGAAGCGGGCGCCACGGCAGGTCGACGGTGTACTCGCGCCGGTCGGGCTGCTCGCCGGCCTTGGCGAGGCGGAAGCCCGGGTAGCGGAGGCCCGGCTCGGAGATCAGCCTGTCGGCGTCGCCCGCGGAGAGCAGGTCGTCGAAGCGACCCGGCTCTCCGCGAGCGACGTGCAGCGGCTTGCGCTCCCAGTGCTCGGCGAGGAACTCGTCCGCGCCGACCGGAGCGATCGCCCGCAGGAGGGCGGCGTCGCTAGCCGGCGTCCTGCGAGTCCGAGTCCGACTCGGCGTCGTCGCCATCCGTGTCGTCCGTGTCGGCGTCGGTCGAGTCGGTGTCCGTCGACTCGGCGGCTTCGTCGCCCCAGCCTCCGCCGGCCGGCTTCTCGGTCTCCATGTCGTCGTCCTTCATCGTCTCGTCGCCTTCCACCACTCCTCCTTCGGTCGCGTGCCAGCGCGCGGAAGCCTACTGAGAGCCGCGCCGAATGTGCGTGGACAGTGGTCGCTCCGGCAGGGACGGCGCCCGCTGACGGCGAAAACTGAGCAGGCCAAGGACGCAGGGAGCGCCCGTAGCCCCAGCGCTACGGGCGCGACCGAGGACGCAGGCATGCGACGGTTTGCAGCCGAGCAGCGGGTGTCGCAGCCTGCCGGAGAGACCACTAGACTCGCCGCGCCGCATGGACCTCTACGAGTACCAGGGGAAAGAGCTCTTCCGACGCTTCGGGATCCCCGTCTCGGAAGGCCGGCTGGCGACGAGCCCCGACGAGGCCCGGACGGCCGCGGAGGAGCTCGGCGGGGAGGTCGTCGTGAAGGCGCAGGTGCTCACCGGCGGCCGCGGCAAGGCGGGCGGGATCAAGCTCGCCGCGTCCCCGGACGAGGCCGAGGCGAGGGCCCGGGAGATCCTCGGGCTGGACATCCGCGGCCATGTCGTGCGCCGGCTCTGGATCGAGCAGGCGTCCGATATCGCCAAGGAGTACTACCTCTCCCTCACTTTCGACCGCGGCGCCAAGCAGCCGCTCTACATGCTGACCACGGAGGGCGGCGTCGACATCGAGGAGGTGGCCGAGCGCGACCCCGACGCGATCGCGCGCCTGCACGTCGACCCGCTCGAGGGCTTCCAGCCCTACCAGGCGCGGCGCCTGGTCTATGGCGCCGGCATCGACGACCCGAACGAGCAGAAGCAGGTGCTCGACCTCGTCGCGAAGCTCTACACGTGCTTCGTGGCCTGCGACGCGATGCTCTGCGAGGTCAACCCGCTGATCGTCACCCCCGCGGGCGAGGTGCGCGCGCTCGACTCCAAGTTCACGGTCGACGACAACGCCCTCTTCCGCCACCCCGACATCGCCGAGATGCGCGACCTCTCCGCCTACCCGCCCGAGGAGCGGAAGGCCCGCGAGAAGGGCGTCATCTACGTCAAGCTCGACGGCGACGTCGGCGTGCTCGGGAACGGCGCCGGGCTGACGATGTCGACCGTGGACGTGGTCGATTTCGTCGGCGGGCGCGCGGCGAACTTCTGCGACCTCGGCGGCGGCGGCAGCGCGGAGGGCGTGGTGGACGCGCTCGACGTGATCGCGGCCGACCCGCAGGTGCGCTCGATCCTGTTCAACATCTTCGGCGGCATCACGCGGGGGGACGAGGTGGCCCGCGGGATCCTCCAGGCGCTCGACCAGCTCGAGATCGACCAGCCGATGGTCGTCCGCCTCGACGGGACGAACGCCGAGGAGGGGCGGCGCATCCTCGAGGAGGCCGCGCCGGCGAACCTGCACACCGAGGCGACGATGCTCGACGCGGCGCGCCGCGCGGTGGAGCTGGCGGCATGAGCTCGGACCTTTGGAGCGAGCGCGCGGAGACGTATCGCGGTCTGGCCGACCAGCAGGCCGGCGACGACCTCGAGCTGCTCGTGTCCTGGGCCGAGGGCGAGACCGCGCTGGACGTCGCCACCGGCGGCGGCCACACGGCGAACCGCCTGCGCGAGGCCGGGTTCAGTGTCGTCACGCTCGACCCGGCGCCGGGGATGGCAGCCGACGTGCTCGCGCGCGCGGAGGACATCCCGTTCCCGGACGACTCCTTCGACGTCGTCGCGTGCCGCATCGCGCCGCACCACTTCGCAGACGTGCGCGCCGCGGTGGCCGAGATGGCCCGGGTCGCCCGCCACCTCGTCCTGGTCGAGGACACGCTCTACGAGGACGACACCGTCGAGGAGGCCGAGCGGCTGCGCGACCCGACCCACGTCCGCTCGTACTCGGAGGCGGAATGGCGCGGGCTGCTGGAAGGCGCCGGGCTGGCGATCGAAGAGGTGCGCGTCCTGGCGAAGTCCCGGCCGCTGGAGTCGTGGCTCGACCGGGTCGGCTGCGTGGGCGAGGAGGCCGAGCGCGTCAAGCAGCTCGTTGCCCTCCATCTCGAGGGCGACCAGTACGTCGACCGCAAGCTCCTGATCCGCGCGCGCAAACGCTGATGGCGATCATCGTCGACACCGAGACGCGGCTCGTCGTCCAGGGCCTGACGGGCAGCGAGGGCCGCTTCCACGGCCTGCGCAACCGGGCCTACGGGACGAACGTCGTCGCGGGGGTGACCCCCGGCAAGGGCGGCCAGGACGTCGAGGGCGTGCCGGTCTTCAACACCGTCGTCGAGGCGGTCGACGAGCAGGGCGCGAACACGACGCTGATCTTCGTCCCAGCCCGTTTCGCCGCCGACGCGATCTACGAGGCGGTCGACGCCGGCATCGGCACGGTCATCTGCATCACGGAGCACATCCCGGCGCACGAGATGCTGCGCGTCTACAACCTCGCGCGGCCCAAGGGGATCACGCTGGTCGGCCCGAACTGCCCGGGCGCGTGCTCGCCGGGCAAGGCGAACGCGGGGATCATCCCGGCCGAGATCTTCCGCGAGGGCGCCGTCGGGCTCGTCTCCCGCTCGGGGACGCTCACGTACCAGATCGGCTTCGAGCTGGCTCAGCTCGGGCTGGGGAACTCGACGATCGTCGGGATCGGCGGCGACCCCGTCGTCGGCTCCTCCTTCGTCGACGTCCTCACGCTCTTCGAGGCGGACGACGAGACGGAGACGGTGGTGATGGTGGGCGAGATCGGCGGCGCCGAGGAGGAGAAGGCGGCCGAGTTCATCCGCGACTCGATGTCGAAGCCCGTCTACGCCTACATCGCCGGCTTCACGGCCCCGCCGGGCAAGACGATGGGGCACGCGGGCGCGATCATCTCCGGGTCCTCGGGGACGGCGCAGGCGAAGAAGGAGGCGCTCGAGGCCTGCGGCGTGCAGGTCGGCACCACCCCGACCGCGGTGGCCGAGCTGGTCGCCGAGGCGGCCGGCGCCCGCGCTTGATCTCCTTCGCGCGCGGCGCGCCGGCGCCGGAGTGCATCGACGTGGCGCTGCTGGCGGACTGCGCGCGGATGGCGCTCGAGCGCGACGGCGCCGCGGCGCTCGCCTACGGCCCGCCGGGCGGCTACGGCCCGCTTCGCGAGTGGCTCGCCGAGCGTCACGGCGTCGAGCCGGGCCGAGTGCTGCTGACGAACGGCGGTCTCCAGGGGATCGAGCTCGTCGCGCGGGTGCTGCTGGCGCGCCGCGGGCACGTGGCCGTCGAGGCGCCGACCTACGACCGCACGCTGACGATCCTCGCCCGCCTACAGGCGAAGGTCGTTCCCGGTCTCGACGCCGTCGACGGCGCCGCCTTCCTCTACACGATCCCGACCTTCCAGAACCCGAGCGGGACGACGCTCGGTCCCGAGCAGCGGCGTCGCCTGGCGGAGCTGGCGCTGGACGACCGGGTGATCGTGCTGGAGGACGACCCGTACGCGCTCGTCCGCTTCGAGGGCGAGCGGCTGCCGACGATCCACGAGCTGGCGGGCGGAAAGAACGTCGTCTACGCCTCGTCGTTCGCGAAGACCGTCGCGCCGGGCCTGCGCGTGGGCTACTTCGTCCTCCCGGCCGAGCTCGTGGCGCCGGTCGAGGCCGAGGCCGTCGCCACATACATCTCGCCGGTCCTGATCGGGCAGGCGACAGTCTGGGAGCTGATCCGCCGCGGCGGCTTCGAGCCGAACCTGGAGCGGATCCGCGGGCTCCTCCGCGCCCGGCGCGACGCGATGCTAGCCGCGCTCGAGCGCGACTTCCCGGCGGGCACGAGCTGGAGCCGCCCCCAGGGCGGCTACTTCCTCTGGGCCGAGCTTGGCCGCGATACGGCAGAGCTGCTGGCGCGGGCGGAGGAGGCCGGCGTCGCCTTCGTCAAGGGCTCGGACTTCTTCCCCGGCGGTCAGGGCGGCCGGACGGCCGCCCGCCTCGCCTACAGCTTCGTCTCGCCCGAGGAGATCGACGAGGGCATCGCCCGCGTCGGCCGGCTGTTGTGATCAGGCGGCGGCGTGCTGCGCGAAAGCGGAAAGCGGCCTGGGCACCAGTCGCGGCTGCTGGGGAGGGGTCAGCGAGCCGCGGCTGATGGCCCTGAACGTCGGGCACGGTGAGTCGCCGGGGAGGGCGCAGAGTCCGGCTCGGCGGAAATAGCAATCGTTACAGGACACTCCAGCCCTCTTGCTCATCTCACTGCTTTGATCGGATTAGCGTCCTCCACCGACAGTGCCGATCTTAGGCGTGCTGGCGCAGGAATCAAGCGTTGCCAGGACTGAAAAAGGCGCAATTTCCGTCGCATTTGAACTGGCTCAAAACTGGTCAATCCTGGCTATTTCGTCCCAGTGTTGCCAGGGCGCGCAACGCCTGTTGAAAACTCTGCACAGCGACGATGCGCATCCCGTCGGCGTAGCGCCGCGCCTCCTCCGCGTTATCCCCAGCCGGAACGACGAAGACGTCCACTCCAGCCTCCCGCGCGCCGATCGTCTTCTGCTTGAGGCCTCCGACGGACTGCACGGCGCCGTCGGGGGCGAGCGCGCCGGTGACGGCGATCCGACGCCCCCCGTCGATGTCGCGGCCGAGCTCCTCGAGGATGCCGAGGGCGAAGGCGAGGCCCGCGGAGGGCCCGCCGACGTTGCCGGTGTCGATCTCCACGTCCACGGGCAGGCGCACCTCGACCGACTGCTCGACGCCCACGCCGATGAAGGCGCGCCCGGCGTCGTTCGGGTCGGCGGCGAGCCTGAGCCGGAAGCGCCGCTCCTCCTTGCCGCGGCGTACGACGAGGGACACCTCGTCGCCGGGACTGCGAGCGCCGAGCAGCTCGCGCAGCTGGTCGAGCGTGTCGACCGGCTCGCTGTCCACCTGGACGATCACGTCGGCGGGGTGGAGGAGACCGGCGGCCGGCGTGCCGGGAAGCACCTGGGCGACGAAGGCGCCGTCGGTCCGGAGCAGGACGTCCTCGCCGGCGGCCTCGAGCGCGACCGCCGCCGCGATCTCCTGCGAGCGGGTCATCACCCTCAGGCTCGCCTGGCGCCGCGCCCGCTCGCTCAACCCGGTCGGGTTGACCGCGTGCGCGGGAACGACCGAGGCCCCGTCGTGGAAGAGGCCGGGAGCGAGCCCCTCCAGCAGGGACGGCTGCCGGACGATCACGTCGACGAAGTAGAGCCCGCCCTCGTCGTCCACCGGTTGCCCGCCCTCGACGGTGACGAGTGGCTCGACCAGGTGCGGCTCGTCGGGGAGGTAGAGGTAGACGTCGCGGTCGGGGACGATCGCGAGGACGGCCGCGGTCGCCGCGACCAGCGCGGCCAGGGCAAGCAGCAGCTTGCCGGGACTTAGGAAGCGCACTAGCCGGCCAGGATGCCCACGACCTCGCGGACGGCGTCCGCGGAGGCGGCGAGCGCCGAGCGCTCCTGCTCCGTGAGCTCGAGCTCGAGGATCTCCTCGACCCCGCCGCGCCCCAGCTTCACCGGCACGCCCATGTAGAGGCCCTCGATGCCGTACTCGCCCTCGAGGTACGCGGTGCAGGGGAGGACGCGCTTCTCGTCGAGGACGATCGCGTCCACCATCTGCGCGCACGCGGCACCCGGCGCGTACCAGGCCGAGGTGCCGAGCAGCTTGACGATCTCGCCGCCGCCGACGGCGGTGCGCTCGACCATCGCTTCGATGCGCTCCTGCGAGACGAGCTTGGTCAGCGGGACCCCGCCGACGGTCGTGGCGGAGACGACCGGGACCATCTGGTCGCCGTGGCCCCCGAGCACCAGCGCCTGCACGTCCTTCACCGATGCCCCCGTCTCCCAGGCGACGAAGGTGCGGAAGCGCGCCGTGTCGAGGATCCCCGCCTGGCCAACGACCCGCTCCCGCGGAAGCCCGGAGACGTTCTTCGCGACGTGGCACATCGCGTCCAGCGGGTTGGAGAGGACGATGATGATCGCGTCTGGCGAGTGCGCCACCACCTGCTCGGTCACCAAGCCGACGATCTTCTCGTTCGTCGCCACCAGATCGTCCCGGCTCATGCCCGGCTGACGCGGCACGCCGGCGGTGATCACGACGACGTCCGAGCCGGCGGTCTCCTCGTAGCCGTTGCTGCCGGTGATCGTCGCCTCGAACCCGAGGATCGGCCCCATCTGGTTGAGGTCGAGCGCCTTGCCCTGGGGCAGGCCCTCCTTGATGTCGGTGAGGACGACGTCGGCGTAGTCGCGCCGCGCCAGGACGTCCGCGCAGGTCGCGCCCGTATTGCCCGCGCCGACAACGGTGATCTTGGGTCGCTTGCTCAGACGAGCACCTCGAGCTTGCCGATGATCGCGTCGGCGACCTCGCTCGTTCCCACCGCGGTCGGGTCGTCGCGGGAGGGCTTCATGTCGTAGGTGACGCTCTCGCCCTCGCGGATCACCGCCGCGATCGCCTGCTCCATCCGGTCGGCGGCGGCCTGCTCGTCGAGGTGGCGCAGCATCAGCATCCCGGAGAGCATCATTGCGGTCGGGTTGACCTTGTTCTGGCCGGCGTACTTGGGCGCCGAGCCGTGCGTCGGCTCGAAGATGGCGATCCCCTCGCCGAAGTTCGCTCCGGGGGCGACGCCGAGGCCGCCGATCATCCCCGCGCAGAGGTCGGAGAGGATGTCCCCGTAGAGGTTGGGGAGCACGAGCACGTCGTACTCCTCGGGGCGCTGGACGAGCTGCATGCACATGTTGTCCACGATCCGCTCGTCGAACTCGATGTCGTCGTTCTCCGCCGCGACCTCCTGCGCGACGCGCAGGTAGAGCCCGTCGGTGAACTTCATGATGTTCGCCTTGTGCACCGCCGTGACCTTGCGGCGGCCCAGGCGGCGGGCGTGGTCGAAGGCGAACTGGACGATGCGGCGGGTGCCGGTGACGGAGAGCGGCTTGATCGAGATCCCGGCGTCGCGGTGCCGCAGCTTCCCGCCGTGGGCCTCGATCCAGGCGATCAGCTCCTCCGTCTCGGGCGTCCCCTCCTCGTACTCGATCCCCGCGTAGAGGTCTTCCGTGTTCTCGCGGACCACGACGAGGTCGACGTCCTGGAAGCGCGTGCGCACGCCGGCGTAGGTCTTGCAAGGGCGCACCTGCGCGTAGAGGTCGAGGCTCTTCCGCAGCGCGACGTTGACCGAGCGGAAGCCGCCGCCGACGGGGGTGGTGATCGGGCCCTTGAGCGCGACGCCCGTGCGGCGGACGGCGTCGAGGACGTCGTCGGGCAGCGGATTGCCGCCGTGCTTGTCCATGACGTCCGCGCCGGCCTCCCGCACGTCCCACTCGAACTCGGCGCCGGTCGCCTCGAGAACGCGCCGCGTGGCCTCCGTCAGCTCGGGGCCCGTGCCGTCTCCGGGGATGAGCACAACCTCGTGGGCCACAGGCGCCTGACTCTAGCGTCGTGGGGTAGATTCGAGCGTGATGAACGAGTTCCGGCCTGGGCTCGAAGGCGTCGTCGCGGTGGAGACGTCGATCGCGGAGCCCGACCGCGAGGGCGGCGCGCTCCGGTACCGCGGGATCGACATCGAGGAGCTCGTCGGCCGCTATCCCTACGAGCGCGTCTGGGGCCTGCTCGTCGACGACGACCTCGACTCGGCGATGCCGGACCCGGAGCCGTACGAGCCGCCGGCGCTGACCGGCGACTCGCCCGCCGACCTCCAGACCGAGACCGCGCGGCTGTCGGGGCTCTGGGGGCTCGGCAAGTTGAACGAGATCTCCGACGCCCGGGCGCGGGACGATCTCGCGCGGCTCTCCGGCCAGATGATGGCGATCGTGGCGCGCTCGGCCCGGGTCGCCGACGGCAAGACCGACCCGGTGCCCGAGGAGGTCGTCGACCGGGGCGAGTCGGCGGCCGAGAAGTTCCTGCTCCGCTGGCGCGGCGAGGCCGACCCGCGGCACGCCAAGGCGATCGACACGTACTGGATCTGCACCGCCGAGCACGGGCTGAATGCCTCCACGTTCACCGCGCGGGTCGTCGCCTCCACCGGCGCCGACTGCGGCGCGGCCCTCTCCGCCGCCGTGGGCGCCCTCTCCGGCCCCCTGCACGGGGGCGCGCCGGCGTACGTCAAGCCGATGCTCGACGAGGTGGAGGCCATCGGCGATGCCGGGCGGTGGGTGCAGGAGGCGCTGGCGAGCGGGAAGCGGATCATGGGCTTCGGGCACCGCGTCTACCGGGCCGAAGATCCGCGATCGCGCATCCTGAAGCGGACCGCGAAGGAGCTCGGGTCGCCTCAGATCGAGGTGGCGGAGGAGCTGGAGCGGGTCGCGCTCGTCGCGCTCCAGGAGCGGCATCCCGAGCGCGTGCTCGCCACCAACGTCGAGTTCTACTCGGCGCTCGTGCTCGACGTCGCCGAGATTCCGCCGGCGCTCGCGCCCGCGATGTTCGGCTGCTCGCGGGTCGCCGGCTGGTCGGCGCACATCCTCGAGCAGAAGCAGACGGGACGGCTGATCAGGCCCGCGGCGCGCTACGTCGGCCCCGCGGCGCGGTCGCTGGAGCCCGCCACGACGTGAGTCTCCCCGAGGCCGCCGCACGGGCCGAGGAGCTCGCGGAGACGGGCGAGGTGCGCGCGCTCGCCGACCTGCGCACGCAGTGGGACGAGGAGATCGAGGCGGCGGCGCGCGACGCGGACTACCGCATCCGGGCGCAGGCCTACCGGGCGGTCGGGCAGTTCCAGTTCCGCCAGAAGCTCGAGCTGCTGCGGCGCGGGCTCGAGGACGAGAGCCCCGCCTGTCGCGGCTCGGCGCTGCTGTCGCTGGAGGTGCTGTCGCGCGAGGCGCCCGGAGCGGTCAACTCGATGCGGCCGCTGCTCCACGAGCTGGCGAGCCACGACGGCAACGGCGCGGTCCGCCGGCTGGCCGTCATGTGCCTGAAGAACGGCTCGCCGCAGGCCGACACGATCCGGCTGCTCGCCGGTCTCGCGGACACGGACGAGGAGGAGCGCGACCTCCGCGAGGCCGCGCAGCGCGTCGCCGCCGCACTCACCAAGAAGTCCCGCGAGCGCTAGCGCTTGCGCCGGGCGTGGGGATGCGCCTGGAAGTACAGCTCGCGGCGGCGGCGGTCGGTCACATGGGTGTAGAGCTCGGTCGTCGCGAGGTCGGCATGACCGAGCATCTCCTGGACGCTGCGCAGGTCGGCGCCGCCCTCGAGCAGATGCGTGGCGAAGCTGTGCCGCAGCAGGTGCGGGTGCACGCGCTCGGGATCGAGGCCGGCCGTGGCGGCGAGGCGGCGGACGATCAGGAAGGCGCCCGCGCGCGTGAGCGGCCCGCCGCGCGCATTGAGGAACAGCTCGGGCCGGTGCCGGACGTCGAGGTGCGGGCGCCCGCGCGCGAGGTACAGCCGCAGCGCCTGCGCCGCCTGGCGGCCGATCGGGACGATCCGTTCCTTGCCGCCCTTGCCCGTGCAGCGGACGAGCCGCTCCTCGAGGTCGACGCCCGAGCGGTCGAGCCCCACGGCTTCGCTCACCCGCAGCCCCGCGCCGTAGAGCAGCTCCACGAGCGCGCAGTCGCGCAGCGCGCGCGGCGTCGTCCCCGCCGCGGCCTCGATGAGACGCTCCGCCTCGCCCGCGGAGAGCGTCCGCGGCAGCCGGCGGATCCGCCGCGGAGGATCGAGTTCGGCCGCCGGATTGTCCTCCCGCAGGCCCAGGAGGACGAGATGGCGGAAGAAGGTGCGCGATGCCGCGATCCGGCGGGCGATCGTCGCGGGCGCGAGTCCCTCCGCGCGCAGCCCGGCGAGCCAGCGCTCGAGGTCGTCCGTGGAGGCCGTCGCGGGCGAGCGGCCGAGCCGCAGCCCGAGTGACGTGAGGTCGCGCCGGTAGGCCTCGACGGTCCGCGCGGCGCGCCGCGTCGCGAGCAGCGCGAGAAAGCCCTCGACCTCCGGGTCAGCGGCCATCCCGTGGGATTCGGGGTGTTAGCCGCGTTTCATGCTTGCGCAAGCGGGTCGACCGGTCGTTTCAGACGGACTCCGGGCGGAGCCCGGAGTCCTGATGGTCGGCGCCGCAGGCGGCGCCTTAGAAGTCGAACCGTAATGAAGGGACCCGTTCGTCGATGGCGAACGCCGTCG
>JBBDWU010000035.1:0-3135 GCA_040902725.1 Gaiellaceae bacterium
AGGGCTTCACGCGGGAGGAGATGGTGAAACGGGTGGCGGAGGTGCGCCAGATCGCGAAGACGAAACGGAAGGTGACGCCGAAGCTCTCGGCGAATGCGTACGCCGCCGCGTCGAAGGCCGCCACGATCCCGCCGATCTTCCGCGAGGACGCGCGCAGCATCGAGGGCTTCCTCTTTCCGGCGACGTACGAGTTCACGCCGCGGACGACGGCGAAGCGGCTCGTCGCCGACCAGCTCGACTTCTTCGACGCGAACTGGAACAAGGTCGACCTCCGCTACGCCCGGTCGAAGCAGCTGACGCCGTACGACGTCCTGATCATCGCGTCGATGGTCGAGAAGGAGACGGTCGCGCCGGACGAGCGCCCGAAGGTCGCGGCCGTGATCTACAACCGCCTCAAGCTGGGGATGCCGCTCGGGATCGACGCGACGATCCGCTACGGGCTGAAGGTTCCGGGGACGGAGCCGCTGCGCGTCTCGCACCTCGAGAGCGACAATCCGTACAACACGCGCAACCGGCAGGGCCTGCCGCCGACCCCGATCGGCAATCCCGGCCTCGCCTCGATGCAGGCGGCCGCGCACCCGGCCGACGTCGACTTCCTCTTCTTCGTCCGCAAGCCGGACAAGATCCACCACTTCTTCACGGCCAGCGAGACTGAGTTCTACGCGAAAGCGTGCGAATACGGCTACGGCTGCGGATGATCTCCGGCACGACGCGACTCGTTGCCCTGCTCGGCCATCCGGTCGGGCACTCGCTCTCGCCGCGGATGCAGAACGCGGCCTTCGCCGCGCTCGCGCTCGACCTCGCCTACGTCGCCTTCGACGTGCCGCCCGAGCGATTCGAGGCGGCCGTGCGGGGTCTGGTGGAGCTCGGGTTCGTCGGCGCGAACGTCACCGCTCCCCACAAGCTCGCGGCAGCCGCGCTCGCCGAGACGGACGAGCCCTCCGTGAACACGCTGCTCTTCCGCGAGGGGCGGATCGAAGGACACTCGACGGACGCGGCCGTGCTCGAGGGGGTGCCGGCGGAGCGCCCCGTGATCGTCGGCGACGGCGGCTCGGCCCAGGCGTTCGCCCGGGTGCTGAACGCGCAGCTCTTCTCGCGCAAGGTCCGGTGGCCGCCCGAGGTCGCCGACGCAGATCTCGTCGTGCACGCGACACCCGTCACCGACGAGGTGATGGTCCGCCTGGCGCCGGGCCAGACGCTCGTCGACCTGCCGTACCCGGGCTCGGCAACCGCAACGGCGGCACGAGAGAGCGGCGCGACGGTCCACGACGGGCTGGACGTCCTCGTCGCCCAGGGCGCGGCCTCGTTCGAGCTGTGGACGGGCCTGCCCGCGCCGGTCGCGGTGATGCGGGCGGCAGTACGCTCTGCTCCATGACTCTGCAGCTCGCCTCCGCCGGTGAATCGCATGGGCCCGCGCTCGTCGCGATCGTCACCGGCCTGCCCGCGGGCCTGACGCTCGACCGCGCCGCGATCGACGCCGACCTGCGCCGCCGCCAGCAGGGCTACGGCCGCAGCCCGCGCCAGCAGCTCGAGCAGGACGTCGTCGAGGTGCTCGCGGGCCTCCGCCACGGACGCACGCTGGGGACGCCGCTCGCGCTCGTCGTGCGGAACCGCGACCACGAGAACTGGACCTGGGGGATGAGCCCCTGGCCGCCCGAGGGTGAGCCGCAGGGAAAGGGAACCAAGCCGGTGACGCTGCCGCGGCCGGGCCACGCCGACCTCGCGGGCGTGCTCAAGTACGCGCACGAGGACGTGCGCGACGCGCTCGAGCGGGCGAGTGCCCGGCACACGGCCGTGCTCGTCGCTGCCGGCTCGGTCGCGAAGGCCTTGCTCGGCGAGCTCGGGATCGTCGTCGAGGGCGCTGCGCTCGAAGTTGGCGGCGAGACCGGGGAGGAGGCGCAGCGGGCGGCCACAGACTCCGCCAAGGCCGACCGCGACACGCTCGGCGGGATCGTCGAGGTGCGCGCCCGCGGTCTCTTCCCCGGACTGGGCTCCTACGCGTCGCGCGAGGACCGCCTCGACGCGCGGCTCGCCGCCGCGTTGATGGGGATCCAGGCGGTGAAGGGCGTCGAGGTCGGCGACGGCTTCGCCCTCGCCCGGCGCCGCGGCTCGGAGGCCCACGACGAGATCGAGCCCGGGCTACGGCGGCGCTCGAACCGCGCCGGCGGCCTCGAGGCGGGGATGACGAACGGCGAGGAGCTCGTCGTGCGCGCGGCGATGAAGCCGCTGCCGACGCTGATGCGGCCGCTCGACTCGGTCGATCTCTCGACCGGTGACGCTTCGCAGGCGCTCGTGGAGCGCAGCGACGTGCACGCGGTCGAGGCGCTCGCGGTCGTCGCCGAGGCGATGGTCGCCTTCGAGCTCGCCCGCGCGGCGCTGGAGAAGCTCGGCGGCGACGCGCTCGTGGACGTGCTCGCCGCGCACCGCGCATATCTCGAGCGCATCCAGTGGCCGCGAACGCTCTAGGCAGACATTTGGCGCTCGCCGGCTTCATGGGCGCGCGCAAGACGACGCTCGGCCGCGACGCCGCGCGGCTGCTCGGGCGCCCGTTCGTCGACCTCGACGCCGCGATTCAGCAGCACTCGGGCTCGACGATCGCTGAGCTCTTCGAGCGCGGCGAGGGAGCGTTCCGCGAGATCGAGGAGCGGGTGGCGGGAGAGGTGCTCGCGTCGCCCGTGCCCGCCGTGATCGCGCTGGGCGGTGGCGCCGTCCTCTCGGAGGCGACGCGTGCCCTCTTACGAGAGCGGGCGCTCACGGTCCTCCTCGACGTGGACGTCGACACCGCCTGGGGACGCGTCGGCGGGTCGCGGAGGCCGCTCGCCGACGACCGCGAGTCGTTCGGAAGGCTGTACGCCGAGCGGAAGCCCGTATACGAGGAGGTCGCCGACGCCCGAACCACCGAGACAGAGGGGATCGTGCTCGCGGCCGGCGGCGTCCGGGTCGAGACCGGATCGCTGCAGCGGCTGGGCGAGCTCGTTCCCGGCGACGGGCCGGTCGAGGTCGTCAGCGACGCGCGCGTGGCCGGGATCCACGGCATGGACGCGCAGCTCGCGCTCGGCGCCCGGGCTCGGGCGACGCACGAGCTGGCGCCGGGAGAGCAGGCGAAGACGGTCGAGTCGATCGAGGCGCTCTGGC
>JBBDWU010000036.1:0-3088 GCA_040902725.1 Gaiellaceae bacterium
TCTCCACGGTTCCGCTCGCGCTGACGGCCTCGTTCGAGGAGTGCCCCGACCAGGGTTACTCGAATTGCGGCCCGGACGAGTTCCGGCGCGCCGAAGGGACCTCGTTCGCGGCGCCGCAGGTGAGCGCGGCGGCCGCGCTGCTACTCGCGGCGCGGCCGAATCTGCGTCCCGAGCAAGTGACTGCGCTCCTGACGCGGACCACGCAGGACGTCAACGCCACTACGGGTTGCCGCGCCTGCCCGCTCCGGCGCGACGCGCTGAGCGGCTGGGGTCGGCTCAACGTCGCCGACGCCCTGGGCGCGCTCGACGGCCCGATCCCGCAGCGCGACCGCCTCGAGCCGAACGACGACGCCGGTAAGGCCGCCGCAGCGCTCTGGGGGCGGACGATCCGGCTCGACGCGACGCTCGACTTCTGGGACGACCAGAACGACGTCTACGCGATCAAGCTCCGGCGCGGCCAGCACGTGTACGTGAGCGTCCGCGGGCCGGCGGGCACGGACACGAACCTGATCCTCTGGCAGCCGGGCACGACGAGCGTCAACGATCTCTCTTCGCTCCGGCTCGTGGCGCGGCAGTCCGCCCGCCCCGGGCCGCGCGAGTACCTCGCCTACCGGGCGGCGAAGACGGCGACGCACTACGTGCAGGTGAAGCTCGGCTCGCGCGGGGCTGGACGCTACCGCCTCGTGATCGTCAAAACCTGACCACTACTGGTTCTCGAGCAGCTCCTCGTCGGGAACCTCACGCAGCTGGCGCGCCGGATTGCCGACCATCACCGCCCGAGCCGGGACGTCCTTCGTCACGACCGCGCCCGCGCCGACGAACGCCTCCTCGCCGATCTCGACCGCGGGGCAGAGGATCGCTCCCCCGCCGATCCGCGCGCCCCGCCGGATCGTCGGCCCCTTGACGTTGCCGAAGCGCTTCTCCGTTCGGCCCATCCAGTTGTCGTTCGTGGTCACCACGCAGGGGGCGACGAAGACGTGCTCCTCGAGCGTCGAGTAGGCGGTGATGTACGCCTCGGCCTGGATCTTCGTCATCGCGCCGATCGTCGTGTCGTTCTCGACGTAGGAGCCGCGGCCGAGCACGACGTCGTCGCCGATCTGGACGCGCTCGCGCACGCAGGACTGGTCGCCGAGGATCACGCGCGCGCCGACGGTTGCGCCGGCGAAGACGATCGCGCCGGTCGAGACGATCGTGCCGTCGCCGATCGTCGCCGGCGGGAGGGGCTCGCGCCTGGCCGTCGAGCGCGGAGACAGTGTCGGCTGCTTGCCGACGACGGCGTTCTCGAGCACCTTGACGCCCTCGCCGAGCACCGTTCCCTCGTACACGATCGCGCTGGGATGAACCTCAGCCACGGAGCGATTCTGTCAGCCGGTCGAGCGCGCGCACGACCATCGCACCGTCCTGCGCGACCGCGCGCCGGTCGAGCTCGCCCTCGCCGGCGATCAGGTCGAGGAACGCGGCGCACTCGATCCGGAGCGGCTCGGCCGTGTCGATCTTCGGAATGTGGATGTCGCCGGACCGCGTCTGCCACTCGCCGTAGGCCTCGGACTGCTTCCACGGCCCCTTCTCGTAGACGGTCACCTTGCGCTCGAGCTCCATGTCGTCGAAGACGACCATCTTCTCGCGCCCGACGACGGTCATCCGCCGCATCTTGTGCGGGTCGAGCCAGGAGAGGTGCATGTGCGCGATCTTCCCCGAGGGGAAGCGCAGATAGCAGAAGACGACGTCCTCGACCCCGTCGGTCAAGAAGTCCCGGCCGTGCGCGACCGCCTCGACGGGGTCCTCGCCGATCAGCCAGAGGATCACGGAGAGATCGTGGACGCCGAGCGACCAGAGCGCGTTCTCGTTCGTGCGCACGATCCCGAGGTTCTGCCGGTTCGTGTAGACGCAGAGCACGTCGCCGAGCTCGCCCGCGTCGACGAGCTCCTTCAGCTTGCGCACGCCGGGGTGGTAGAGCAGCAGATGGCCGGGCATCAGGACGAGGTCGCGCTCGGCTGCGATCACGACGAGCTCGTCCATCTCGGTCCCCTTCATCGCGGGCGGCTTCTCCACGAGCACGTGCTTGCCCGCCTCGAGCGCCTGCTTTGCGAGCGCGTAGTGCGTGGGCACCGGCGTCGCGATCACGACGGCGTCCAGCCCCGGGTCTGCGAGCATCTCCGCGAAGTCGGCGCTCGCCCGCGCGCGCGGATAGCGCGAGGAGAACGCGGCGCGTTGCTCGTCCTCGAGGTCGCAGAGCCACGCGAGGTCGGCGAGCTGGTCGAAGTTGCGGGCGAGGTTGGGCCCCCAGTAGCCGAGGCCGGCCAGCCCCACCGTCGTGCTCATAGCTTCCAGACCTTCTCGCTGAGGCGGCCCCTCTCCCCGGTGGCGTTGCGGAAGTCGACGATCACGGCGTCGCCGTCGACGAGCGCCTCGTAGTCGATCCCGGCGTGATCGGTCACGATCGCGAGGCAGTCGAAGCGCTCCGGCTCGAGCGCGACCGACGAGAGAGCGAAGTCGGGGAGCTCGGGCACGTGTGGGTCGTGGTAGGAGATCTCGGCCCCGGCCGCCTGCAGCAGCTCGATCAGCTTCAGCGCCGGGCTCTCGCGCATGTCGCCGATGTTCGGCTTGTACGCGACCCCGAGCACGAGGACGCGCGAGCCCTTCAGCGAGAGCTGCTTGCCGTGGTTCAGCGCCTGCGAGATCAGCGAGCGGCAGTGATACGGCATGTTCTCGTTCACCTTGCCGGCGAGCTCGATGAACTCGGTGTAGAAGTCGTACTCCCGCGCCTTCCAGGTGAGGTAGAAGGGGTCGATCGGGATGCAGTGGCCGCCGAGCCCGGGGCCGGGCTTGAAGCTCATGAAGCCGAACGGCTTCGTCGCGGCCGCGTCGACGACCTCCCAGAAGTCGATCTTCATCCGCTCGCACAGCTGCGCGAGCTCGTTGACCAGCGCGATGTTGACCGAGCGGAAGATGTTCTCCAGCAGCTTCGTCAGCTCCGCTGACTCGGGCGAGGTGACCCGGTGCACGGTGTCGACCGCGGAGGCGTACAGCTCGGCCGCGCGGTCGGTGCAGGCGTCGGTGATCCCGCCCACGACCTTGGGCACGTTCT
>JBBDWU010000037.1:0-2829 GCA_040902725.1 Gaiellaceae bacterium
AAGCGGATCGCGTCGAAGTCGTGGATGTGGAGGTCGCGGAAGATCCCGCCCGAGGCGGCGATGTACTCCCGCGGGGGCGGCGCCGGATCGTGGGTGGCCGCGCGCAGGACGAGTAGCCGGCCGAGCGTGCCGGCGGCGACGGCGTCGCGCGCGGCGCGGTAGCCCGCGTCGAAGCGCCGCTGGAATCCGATCTGGACGAGCGTGCCCGCGCGCTCGACCTCTTCGATCAGGTCGTCGAGCGTCGCGAGGTCGAGCGACACCGGCTTCTCGCAGAAGGCGGGCAGGCCGGCGCGGGCGGCGAGCGAGAGCAAAGGTGCGTGCCCGGGTGTCGAGGTTGCGATCACGAACGCATCGACACCGGCGTCGACGAGCGCTGCGGGTGTCTCGACGGCCTCTGCACCAAGCTCGTCCGCGACGTGCTTCGCGCGGGCGGGGTCGGCATCGGCGATCGTCAGGCGCTCGACGCCGTCGAGAGCGAGCAGTGTGCGGGCGTGGAACCGGCCGATCCGTCCGACGCCGACCACACCGAGATGAAGACCGTTCTGCGGCATCACTGGAAGCGGTTACCGTAAGCGCTTACATGAGGCCGTGTCAAGCGGGTTCCGCGGTCGACTCGCGCACGACCAGCGTCGGCTCGAGCACGTGCCGCACCTTCCCCGCCGGCTCGCCCCGCGTAAGACCGATCAGGAGCTCCGTCGCAAGCTGGGCGATCTCCGCGGCAGGCTGCTTGATCGTCGTCAGCGGTGGCGTGGTGAAGGCGGAGAGCCGCAGATCGTCGAAGCCGACGACGGAGACGTCGCCGGGCACGCGGCGACCGCTTTCGGCAAGTGCGTTCAGCACGCCGAGTGCGGAGAGGTCGTTCGCCGCGAAGACTGCGGTGACGTCCGGAGCGGCTTCGAGCAGCGCGCGCACTCCCTCGTAGCCGCTCTCCTCCGTGAAGCGGCCCTCGGCCACAAGCCGGGGATCGGCCGGCATGCCCGCGGCCGCCAGCGCCTCGCTGTAGCCGGCGAGCCGCTCCTCGCTGATGCCCAGATCCAGGGCGCCGGTCACGTGGCCGATGCGGGAGTGCCCTAGCCCGATCAGGTGCTCGGTCGCGAGCCGGCCGCCGAGGCGGTTGTCCACCTGCACGAGCGGGATCGAGTCGGAGTCGACGTCACGGTCGAGACAGACGATCGGAAAGCCGTCTCTGACGAAACCGGCGATCCGGTCGGGTGGCAGGCGCAGACCGTCGACGAGCGCGCCGTCGACCTGCTGCGCGCGCAGGAGGCTCAGATACTGCTCCTCCCGCTCCGCTTCGCCTTCCGTCGTGCAGAGGAGCATCGTGTAGCCGTGACTGAGCGCGTGTTGCTGGATGCCGCTGACGAGCGCCGCGTAGAAGGGGTTCGCGATGTCGGGCAGCAACAGCGCGATCGTCTGCGTCGATTTGGTGACGAGGCTGCGCGCGATCGTGTTCGCCCGGTAGCCGAGCTGCTCGACGGCGGCCTCGATGGCTGCACGGGTGGGCGGAGCGATCTGCCCGGTCCCGTTCAAGGCGCGTGAGACCGTGGCGGTCGAGACGCCGGCGAGGCGGGCGACGTCGTAGATCGTTGGGCGTGCGCTCATCGGCGGAGGGTAACCCTCTAGAGGTGCAGCGCCATCAGGATCGCGTCGACGTGCTCGTTGGCGCGGCGGTAGTGGCGCCTGCGCAGCCCCTCCCGCTCGAAACCGAACTTCTCGTAGAGGCGGATCGCCGGCTCGTTCCAGGGGAAGACGTGCAGCTCGATCTTGCTCACGCCCACGTCGCGGGCCCAGGAGACGGACTGCTCGAGCAGGGCGGTGCCGATGCCCTGGCCACGGTGGCTGGCGGCGACCATCAGCCCGAGGTCGGCGACGTGGCGGCTCGCCTGGTGCGGGTCGCGCGCGACCGAGAGCCGGCCGACGATGGCGCCGTCGTCGTCGGCGACGAACACGGCCGCGTCGGGATGGCGCTTGAGCGCGCGGATGTAGCGGCGCTCGTCCCCGACGCTGCGCCAGCCGTCCGAGTTGAGCAGCCACGCCTCCGGCTCGCGGCCGACCGTGGCGGCGAGGGCGACGAGCGTCGCCGCATCTTCCGGGCGGGCCGGCCTGATCATGACGGTCATTCGACCACGATCCCATGTCCGCCGCGGCGCGGGTCGCCGGCGGCCGCGAGCGTGCCGTCGGCGCGGCGCTCGACCGCGGCGACGCCGCCGAAGTAGAGGTTCCGTCCCGCCCAGCGAACCGTCTTCCAGCCGTCGGGGGCGAGCTCCATCAGGCCGCCCTCGAGGTGGAGGACGTCGCCCTCGACGTGGATTCGCGGGCGGTCGATCGCCTCAGCGACCGGCGTCCCGCGCAGGACGGCGTCGGCGACCTGGGCGATCGCGCCGGCGAGCCGGACCGAGCCGGCGCTCCCGAGCGCAAGCCGCGGGCCTTCGTCCTCGAGCACGAGCGTCGGCGTCATCATGCTCGCGAGCCGCGCGCCGGGGACGAGCGGCGCTTCGCCGATCACGTCCAGCTCGCCGAGCATGTTGTTCAGCTGCGTGCCGCCGCGGAAGACGCCGGAGCCGGAGCCGAGCGTCGACGAGAGCGCGGCCGCGTTGCCGTCCGCGTCGATCACGGAGATGTGCGTCGTGCCTGCAACCGAGAGCGGCGGCGCCGCCGCGTAGCCGTGGCGCAAGGCGTGAGCGCGGTCGCCGAGGCTGGTCGCGGTCGCGAGCCGCTCCAGCGCTGCCGCGACGATCGCGCCACCGCGCGAGGGGGCCGGTGTCGTCAGCACGCGGCGTCCCTCGATCGAGGTAATCAGCGGCTCCGGCGTCGAGACCTCGTAGCGGC
>JBBDWU010000038.1:0-104379 GCA_040902725.1 Gaiellaceae bacterium
TCTTGACCTGGCGCTGGCTCTTGCCGCAGAAGCTGCAGAGGAGCTGCTCGTTGCCTTCGCTCGGGCGGGCCATCAGTCTCCTTTTACCTCGAAATCGCTCCGCCGGGAAGTGTCATCGGTGTTCGATGACCTCGTCGATGATCCCGTAGTCCTTCGACTCCTCGGCGGTGAGGAAGTAGTCGCGCTCCATGTCCTTGCTGACCTTGTCGAGCTCCTGGCCGGTGTGCTTGGAGATGATTTCCTCGATTCGGCGCTTGATCCCGATGATCTCGCGCGCCTGGATCTCGATGTCGGTCGCCTGGCCCTGGAAGCCCGACGCGACCTGGTGGATGAGAATCTTGGCGTTCGGCAGCGCGAACCGCTTCCCTGTCGCGCCGCCGGCGAGCAGGAGCGCGCCCATGGACATCGCGATGCCGATGCAGATCGTCTGCACGTCGGCGCGGATGTACTGCATCGTGTCGTAGATCGCGAGCCCCGCGTAGACGGAGCCCCCCGGCGAGTTGATGTACACCATGATGTCCTTGTCCGGGTCCTCGGACTCGAGGTGGAGCAGCTGGGCGACGATCAGGTTCGCGATCTGGTCGTCGACGGGCGTCCCCAGGAAGACGATCCGCTCGTTCAGAAGGCGGGAGTAGATGTCGAACGAGCGCTCCCCGCGCGAGGTCTGCTCGATCACCATGGGAATCAACGGGCTCATGCTGGCTCCTTGCTGCCGGGGGTCCACAACTTTGTCTCCGTCGTCGGCTTTTCCTGCTCGGGGGTCCAGATCGCGTCGCGCGCCTCGGCGAGCTCCGGCGCGATCGGCTTGACGTCCGCGGCGAGCCGGTCGAGCGCCTTCTGCATGCGCAGGTCCTCGCGCAGCGCGCGGTCGCCGCCGTGCCGGAAGAGCTCCTCGACGATCGGGCCGGGATCGTGTCCCTCGGCCTCCGCCTGCTCGGCAACGAGCTCGCGGATCTCGTCGTCGGCGACCTCGATGCCGAGCCGCTCGGCGAGCGCCTCGAGCACGATCTCGCGCGCGACCGAGCGGGACGCCTCGGCCTGCAGCCTGGCGACCAGCTCCTCGGGCGGCTGCCCCGTGAGCGCCAGGTAGGTGTCGAAGTCGACGCCGCGGCGCTCTACGGACCGCACGAGCCCGTTCAGCAGCTCGCGCGTGCGCGCGTCGACCAGCGGCCCCTTCGGCTCCACGCGGGCGGCCTCGACGAGCTTGTCGACCGCGGCTGCGCGGAACATCCCGTCCGCCTCCGCCTCGAGCTGCTCGCCCAGGCGGGCCTGGACCTCGGCGCGCAGCTCGTCGAGCGTGGCGAACTCCGTCGCCGCCCGGGCCAGCTCGTCGTCGAGCGGCGGCAGGACGCGCTCCCTCAGCTCGTTCACGACCACCTCGACCGAGCGGCTGGTGTCGTCGGCGAGCTCGAACTCGACGGACTTCGACTCGCCGGCGCGCATGCCGACCAGGGCCTGTTCGATCTCCTCGACGAGCCGGCCGGAGCCGAGCTCCACGACGTAGTCGCGCTGCCCCTCGCCGGAGGAGTCGAGGAGATCGACGACGACGGTGTCGCCTGGCTGCGCAGGCCGGTCCTCGACCGTCACCAGCTCGGCCACGCTCGCCCGGACGGCGTCGAGCTCGGCCTGGATCAACTCGTCCGGGACGGTCGGGTCCGGACGGGGAACCTCGAGCGTTGTCCAATCGGGCAACTCCGGCTTCGGCTGGACGTCGACGGTCGCGGTGAAGCTCCAGCCCTCCCGGTCGGAGGTGGGAAGCTCGAAGTCGAACTCGGGTTGTGCGACGGGCCGCAGGCCTTCGCGCGCGGCGGCCGTCCAGAACCAGCCGCCGATGTGGCTCTCGACCGCCTCGGCGAAGATGCGCTCCTTGCCGACGCGCGAGACCAGCACGGGCATCGGCACCTTGCCCTTGCGGAAGCCCGGGATCTTGACCTGCGTCGCCAGGTCGGAGGCGGCGTGCTCGACGGCGTGCTCCACGTCGCCGCGGGGCACCTCGACCGTCAGGCGGACCTTGTTCTCGGCCACCTCCTCCAGCTGGGTCTGCACGAAGCCGTTGTACCAGACCACCTTCGCCTGGGGCCGGGCCGCCCGAGGGCGATGCGGGCGGGAGGACTCGAACCTCCAATGAGCCGAAGCCCAACGGGACCTAAACCCGCCGCGTCTGCCAATTCCGCCACGCCCGCGCGGGTGACAGGATAGACGCCCGATGCACCGGGTCATCCGCGCCGGCGAGCTGCCTCCGAGCCCGGGGGGCACCGTGACCTTCGAAGGCGAGCCCTACGGCTCGGGCGTCTCGTTCTTCCTCGTCCACAACGAGCCCGGCGCCGGCCCCGACCTCCACTGCCACCCGTACTCGGAGACGTGGATCGTCCGCAACGGCCGGGCGAGCTTCACGGCCGACGGCGAGGAGCTCGAGGCGGGCCCCGGCGACATCCTCGTCGTCGGCCCGGAGACGCCCCACAAGTTCAAGAACCTCGGGCCCGACCGGCTCGAGCTCGTCTGCATCCACGACTCGCCGCGCATGATCCAGGAGAACCTGGAGTAGCAAGCGGCCCCGGGAGGATTCAGACTTCCCTGCAAATCGTGATCGTTTCGCCGCCGAGGTCTGCACCGTGGTTTGCACTGTGTCGCATGAAATCGCGCGTTCTGCACGCGTGACGCCTTCGCCACGCTCCCATCTTCGGCGGGAGTGGGCGAAACTGGGGTGACGTGCCCGATGCGATAACGACGCCTGAGGATCTGATAGTCCGGGCGAACGAGGCGCTCGCCCGCGCCGACTGGGATGGAGCCCGCGCGCTCTTCCTGCAGGCGCTCGAAAAGGGCGAGACGCCCGAGGCGCTCGAGGGGCTCGGCCGCGCATCCTGGTGGCTCGACGACGCCGACGCCGTGCGCGACGCGCGCGAGCGCGCGTACAGGCTCTACCGCGAGCGCGGCGACGTCCGCGGCGCGGCCCGGGTCGCGCTCGAGCTCGCCGAGGACGCGCTCGTCTTCCGCGCCGAGGAGGCCGTCTCCAACGGCTGGACAGAGCGCGCGCGCCGCCTGCTCGACGGCGTCGAGCCGTCCCCTGAGCACGGTCTGCTCGCGGTCCGCGACGCGTTCTTCGCTCTCTTGCTCGGCGGCGACACCGACGCCGCGCGCACGCGAGCCGCGGACGCGATCGAGCTCGCGCGCCGCTTCCACGAGGTCGACCTGGAGATGCTCGCGCGCTCGATCGAAGGCGCCGCGCTCGTGGCCGCGGGCGAGGTCGCCGAGGGGATGCGCCGGCTGGACGAGGCGACGGCGGCGGCGACCGGCGGGGAGATGCGCGACCTGGAGCTGATCGGGCAGACGTGCTGCTGGATGATCTACGGCTGTGAGCGCGTGCGCGACTTCGACCGCGCGGCGCAGTGGTGCGACCGGGTGCAGGAGTTCTGCCGCCGCTTCGGCCTGGGCTACCTGCTCGCCGTCTGCCGCACGCAGTACGCGACGGTGCTGACGGCGCGCGGCGACTGGAACGGCGCCGAGGTGGAGCTCCTCGCCGCCGCGGAGCAGCTTGCGCAGCGGCCGGGGCAGGCGGTCGACGCAGTCGTCCGGCTCGGCGAGCTCCGCCGCCGGCAAGGCCGTCTAGAGGAGGCCGCCGCGCTCTTCGACGAGGTGGAGTTCCTCGCTGAGGCGCAGGCGGGGCGGGCCGCGCTCGCGCTCGACACGGGCGACGCGGCCGGCGCCGCCGACTCCGCCGAGCGGTTCCTCCGCCAGCTCGCGGAGACGGACCGGACGCAGCGGGCGTACGGACTCGAGTTGCTTGCACGGGCGCGCGCGGCGCGAGGCGAGCTGGACGCCGCGCACGCCGCCCTCGCCGAGCTGGACGAGCTGGCGAGGAAGATCGGCACCGACTTCTTCCGCGCCGGCGCCGCGTTCGCCGGCGGCGCCGTCGCGGCCGCGGCGGGCGATACCGACCGGGCACGCCGGCTCCTCCAGGACGCCGTCGACCTCTACGGACGCCACGGCCTCCCGTACGAGGCCGCCTCGGCGCGGCTCGCGCTCGCCGAGGTCCTCGCCTCCGAGAGGCGGCGCCCGGAGGCCGCTGCCGAGGCGGGCCGAGCAGCGCAATCGCTCGAGGCGATCGGCGCGGGGCCGCGGGCCGAGAGCGCGAGGGAGCGGGCGGCGTCGTATGAGACCGCAGCCGCCGGCGGCCCGGACGCGCTCACACGGCGCGAGTCCGAGATCCTCCGGCTCGTCGCCGAGGGCCTGAGCAACAAGCAGATCGCGGCACGCCTCACGCTCAGCGAGCACACGGTGCACCGGCACGTGGCGAACATCCTCGTCAAGCTGCGCCTCTCCTCCCGCGCCGCCGCCGCGGCATACGCGGCGAAGCACGGCCTGACCGAGTAGCCCCGACTGGCCCGTCCGGGCCATTTCGCAAGTTGGCCCGGACGGCCGAAGCGGGCGGCGCTACCCCAGGCGCACTGTTCTCGGGGACGGAGACACTCACGGCACGGGAGGAAACAATGGCTCCAACCGCAATAACCACCGGCACCGCGCCGCTGCAGGGCGAGCTCTGGGGGGCGCGGCCCCGCGGCTGGGCGGAGCAAGAGGTTCAGCAGCGCCCGCTCTACGAGCACGCCCTCCGCAGCCTCGGGATCCGGGAAGGCACGGCCGTGCTCGACGTCGGCTGCGGCGCCGGGTTCCTCTGCCGCCTGGCCGCCGCGGCCGGCGCGGGCGTGACCGGCATCGACGCCGCCGAGACGCTGATCGAGATCGCGAAGGAGCGGGTCCCGGAGGGCGAGTTCCACGTCGGCGACCTGCAGTTCCTGCCCTTCGCCGCCGACGCATTCGACGCCGTCACCGGCTTCAACTCGTTCCAGTACGCGGCCGACCCCGCCGCCGCACTTCGCGAGGCGGGTCGCGTCGCGAAGCCGGACTCGCCGGTCCACGCCGTCGTGTGGGGCAGGGAGAACCGGACCGAGCTCGCCGCCATCCTGCGCGCGCTGCGGCCCCTGCTCCCGCCGGCTCCGCCGGACGCGCCCGGCCCGTTCGCGCTTTCCGAGGAAGGAGCGCTCGAGGCGCTCGTGCGGCAGGCCGGCCTCGAGCCCCTCGACGACGGGTACATCGAAGCCGCCTTCGAGTATCGCGACGAGGCGGCGCTCCTGAGCGCGACGCTCGCTTCCGGGCCGGCAACGCTCGCGATGAGGACATCCGGTGAGGACGCCGTCCGCGAGGCCGCGCTCCAGGCGGCCGCTCCCTTCCGCACCGCGGACGGCGGCTACCGGATCGAGACCGAGTGGCGCTACGTCACGGCGCGCAACTGACGAGTCAGGAGGAGATTGATGATGTCTGAGAGCACCACAGCTCCCCAGGCAGGCCGGAAGGAATGGATCGGCCTCGCCGTCATCGCCCTTCCCTGCCTGCTCTACTCGCTCGACCTGACCGTGCTGAACGTGGCCGTGCCGCAGCTCAGCGCGGACCTGCAGCCGAGCAGCTCGCAGCTGCTCTGGATCATCGACATCTACGGCTTCCTGGTCGCCGGGTTCCTGATCACGATGGGCACGCTCGGCGACCGGATCGGCCGACGGCGGCTGCTCATGTTCGGCGCGTTCGCGTTCGGCGCCGGCTCGCTGCTCGCCGCGTTCTCGACTAGCGCCGAGATGCTCATCACGGCCCGCGCGCTGCTCGGCGTCGCGGGGGCGACGTTGGCGCCGTCCACCTTGTCGCTGATCTTCAATATGTTCCACGACCCGCAGCAGCGGACGTTCGCAGTCGGCGTCTGGATCGCGAGCTACTCGGGCGGCGCGGTGGTGGGGCCGGTCATCGGCGGGCTGCTGCTCGAGTTCTTCTGGTGGGGCTCGGTCTTCTTGCTGGCGGTGCCGGTCATGGCGCTGCTGCTGGTGCTGGGGCCGGTGCTGCTGCCGGAGTTCCGCAACCCGAACGCGGGCCGGATCGATCTCACGAGCGTCGTCCTCTCGCTCGCCAGCGTCCTGACCGCAGTCTACGGGCTGAAGGAGATCGCGAAGGACGGCGTGGAATGGCTGCCCGTGCTCTCGATCCTCGCCGGCATCGTCCTCGCCGTCGCGTTCGTCAGCAGGCAGAAGAGGCTCGCCGAGCCGCTGCTCGACCTCGACCTCTTCCGCATCCCCGCCTTCAGCGCCTCCCTCGGCGCGTATGCGCTCAGCTTCGGCGTCATGTTCGGCGGCTACGTGTTCGTCCTCCAGCACCTCCAGCTGGTCCTCGGCTACTCGCCGCTCGGCGCCGGTGCCTGGATGGTGCCGTCCGGCATCGGCTTCGTCCTCGGCGGGATCGTGACGCCGCCGCTCGTGAAGCGGCTTCCCCCGGGCCTCGTGATGGCGGCCGGGCTCGCGCTCGCGGCCGTCGGCTTCGGTGGACTCGCCACCGTCCACGAGACCTCCTCGACCGCCTTCGTCGCATTCACGTTCGCAGTGCTCGCCTTCGGCGTCACACCCGTCTTCACGCTGGCGACGGACCTGATCGTGGGCGCGGTCCCGCGCGAGCGCGCCGGCGTCGCCGCGAGCGTCTCCGAGACCGGCGCCGAGTTCGGCGGCGCGATGGGTATCGCCGTCTTCGGCAGCATCGGGGTGGCCGTCTACCGCGGCCGGCTCGAGGACAGCATCCCGGCCGGGGTGCCGCCCGAGCAGGCAGCGGCCGCGCGCGACACGCTCGGCGCCGCGAACGAGGCGGCGGCGCAGCTGCCCGGCGACCTCGGCGCCGCGCTACTCGCGGCCGCGAACGACGCGTTCGCAGCCGGCCTGCAGATCAGCGCTGTGATCGGCGCCGTTCTGCTCGCGGCACTAGCCGTCGTCGTCGCGGCGCTCGTCCGGCACGTTCGCCCCGCGGCTGCAGTCGAAGCGCAGGCCGAGGCAGCCGGCGTCCCCGTGCCCGCCTCCTGAGGACGTGGCGACGCACCTACGCAGGACCGGACGAGCGTCCGGTCCTGCGGCCTCGGGCCCGAGATCCGGGGGCAGCACCGGGGTCTGCACGTGTCGGCGGATCCAGAGTTCTCCCGGACGCGTGACCGTTGAATTCATGCGGTTTCTCGCCCCGTCATGACCGCGAGAATGGCCCTTGAATGGCCCCGCAATCGCGGTTCGTTGCACGCCGAACCCTAGGAATCATGCGGTTCTGCGCCATGCATGAAGACGGAGCGGCCCCGGGAGGAGTCGAACCTCCGCACGTGGATTCGAAGTCCACCGCTCTGATCCGCTGAGCTACGGGGCCGGGCGTCGCGTCGAGGGGTGACCGATGGGACTCGAACCCACAACCACCGGGACCACAACCCGGGGCTCTACCAATTGAGCTACGGCCACCGCGTTCCCGAAGAATAGCCGGGCCGCGCCTCTATTCTTCAGGCGCGCGCCTGTAGCTCAGTGGAAGAGCGGCGGCCTTCTAAGCCGCGGGTCGGAGGTTCGAATCCTCCCAGGCGCATTCGTGTTGGGTCGGGTCAGCCGAGCAATTCGGCCCCATGTGCCTTGGCTATCGTCGCGATCCGCTCCAGGTCCGGTTCCTCCTCGGACGGCGGGGGCAGGGTGTGGGTGCGGGCGGGCTCGCTCATTGCAATGACGAGATCCTCGAAGCCGGCGGGGGTGCAGATGAACAGCATCCTGCAGCCTGCGTCGCCGACGGTGTAACGGTGCGGGATGTCGCGTGGGCCGAAGGCGTAGTCGCCCGCGTGCGCCTCGATCGTCGCGTCGCCGACCTCGAACGTGACGTCGCCGTCGAGGACCCAGAACGCCTCGTCCTCGCGATGGTGAACGTGCAGCGGCGCCTCGGCACCGGGAGGTTCGGTCATCTCGACGATCGTCATCTGCCCGCCGGTGTCCGCGGCGGTCGCCTTGATCACGGCGAGGCCGCCGAACCACCAGCGCGCGTCGCCCTCGTCCCTGCGAACCGTCACCGGCTTCAGCGCCGGCGCCTGATTGGCCTGCTGCGTCATTGCTCCTCCTTTGCGGTTGTGCTTTCGAGAGACAGGAGGGCGATCGCGTACCGCCAAGCGCCGTCGCTTCCGCGACGCGCCACGTTGATGCCGCGATCCGCGACGACGAGGGCGGTATCGCGCGCTTGCAGGATCCGCCGCGGATCGGCGACGTACACGCGCTCACGTTCCCACATCGCCGTCGCGAACCGCGCGATCTCGTCACCGCCGCGTGCCTCCTGCGGATGATCGCCCGCGATGAGCACCGCCCCGTCCTCGAACAGCTGGGTCAGCGCCTCGCGGTCGCGGGTCACGAACGCGTCTTCGAACAGCGTCTCGAGCTCCTCGGGCGTGCGCGCTCCTGGTCTCATCAAGACGCGAAACTAGCCGCGGCCGGAAGGGCTGTCGCTTCCAGAAAGCTGGTATTTCGCCGCCGCGGCAAATGGCCGTACCATCGCGGTATGGGCTGGTACGCCAAGGAGCGTGCGCGCCAGCGGATCGCCGAGCTAGCGCGACGTGGGCTCGACCTCCCGACGTTCTGGCGCGAGTCGGGCGAAGCGATCACGACGGCCGTGCCGCACTACATGTCGCCCTGCTGGTTCACGCTCGACCCGGCCTCGCTGCTGGTAACGAGCCATTACGACAACGGTGAGATCCCGGAACTCCCGGCCGAGTGGCTCGCGCACGAGTACTACAACGACGACTTCAACAAGATCGCCGATGTCGCTCGCTCCGAGCGGGGAGCATCCACGCTGCACGAGGCGACCGGCGGCGACCCGAGTCGCAGCCCTGGCTGGAAGCTCTACATCGAGCCCTATGGAGGCGAGCAGGAACTGCTCGTCGCCCTGCGCACGCAGGCGGGCGAGGCCTGGGGCATGCTCGGCCTCTACCGGGAGCCGGGCCAGCCGCAGTTCGATGCCGACGAGCTCGACTTCCTGCGGGAGGTGTCGCCGTATCTCGCCGAGGGCGCCCAGCGGGGGCTGCTCGTCGGCGAGGCCACCGACCCGGAGGGACCGGACGCCCCGGGGCTGGTCGTGCTCAGGGACGACTGGAGCGTGGAGTCGCTCACCCCCGGCGGAGAACGCTGGCTTGCGGAGCTGCCCGACGGCGACTGGGAGGCTCGGGGCAGGCTGCCCCCGTCGGTGCTCGCGGTGGCCGGTCGCGCGCTGCGGACAGCCGAGAACGCGGATGCGCCGGGCGAGGTGGCGCTCGCCAGGGTGCTCTCGCGCGGAGGCCGGTGGATGGTGCTACACGGGGCCTCGCTCGTAGCCGACGGCGCGCGACGGGTGGCGGTGATCGTCGAGCCGGCCCACCCGGCGCGCATCTCCTCTCTCCTCATGGGGGCCTACCGGTTGACCGAGCGCGAGCAGGATGTCACGCGTTTGGTTCTGCAGGGGAACTCCACGGTGCAGATCGCCGACGAACTGTGCGTCTCGCCGCACACCGTGCAGCAGCACCTGAAGAGCGTGTTCGAGAAGACGGGCGTGCGCAGCCGGCGAGAGCTCGTCGGCAAGGTGTTCTTCGCCCACTACGAGCCTCGCGTGCGCGACAACGAACGGCGCGTCATCGCAGGCGAACCGGTGCGCGGAGGTCCTGTACCTGGAGACGCGGCCGAATAGAGACCCTCGACCCGGGGCGAGGGGTTAGAACGCTGTCTCAGGGGTGCACTCGGAGGTGCGACTAGCGGCGGAGGCCGAAGTCCGCCGTCACGATCGTGACGTCGCGGCCTTGGAACGTGCCGGGGGCGTTCGGTGCGAGGACCGCCGCGAGGCCGACCTCGCGCCAGCGCCCGTTCAGGAGCACCTTCTTGTGACCCGGGCTCGCCATCCACAGGCTGACGGCTTCGCCGGCGGACAGGTCGGTCGACCACACGAGGTTCTCGCCGACTTCCCAGGTGCGGTAGCCGGACGAGGTGTAGTTGCGGGCGATCCGCTTCCAGAAGGCGGTGCCGTCGCGCGAGGAGTGGCTGAAGAAGCCGTGAACCGCCATCGCGCGGGCGTGGCTTCCCGCTGCGCGGGCGAGCGCGGCGTTGGCGCGAACCGGCGCCAATCCGTGGGCGTGCCGGACGGCGTTGATCTCTTCGAGGAGGCTCCGCTGGAGCGAGCCGTCCGAGGTTACGGCCGGCGCCGCCGCCTGTGCGGGCATTGCCAGCACGGCGGCGGCGACGACGGCGAGCGCAACGACTCGCAAGGTCTCCCGAGACATGTGTCAAGCATCGGACTTTCAAGGCCGAAAAGCATGGGCCGAAAGGGGGATCTTCTAGGGCTGTTGGTCCTACGTCTCCGGGGCCGGAAGAACCGGTCCACGCCGCTGGGAAAGCCATTCCCGGAGCAGGATCTGGACGGTCCCGGCGACGGGAATCGAGGCGATCGCGCCGAGGATGCCGCCCAGCGAGGCGCCGATGAGCACGGCGATCAGGATCGCGAGCGGCGAGAGCGCGACCGTGCGCGAGTAGACGGTCGGATAGAGCACGTGGTTCTCGAACTGCTGGTAGAGGATGAAGAAGGCGAGCACGCCGATCCCGACCGGGACCGAATCGAGGAACGCGACCGCGCTCACCACGATGGCGGCGAGCGTCGCGCCCGCGAGCGGGATCAGATCGAGCAGTGCCGTCAAGAGGCCGAGCGCGAAGGCGTATGGGACGCCGGCGATGGTCAGGACGATCGAGGTCGAGACGCCGGCGATCAGTGAGATGATCAGCGCGCCGCTGACGTAGCCGCCGACGGTCCTGTAGATGTCGCGGCCGATCCGGCGCCACCGCCCGCGCTGGTCCTCGGGCAGCTGCTCGAGCGTCCGCCCGATCCACGCGGGGCCCTCGAGCAGCATGAAGAACGTGAGGAACACGATCGTGATCGCGGCGATCACGGCCGTTACGACGCCCTTCGTGACGGCCAGCGCCGTCCCGGACGCGGCGAGCACGTTCCCCGCCTCGAGTCCCTTCACTGCCTCCTCCACCCGTTCGACGATGTTGTACCTCGTCTCGAGGAAGCCGAGCCGGCCGCGGCCCTCGGTCAGGTCGCGGACGATCTCGGGCAGCGCGTCGATGAAGTCGGCGACCTCGCCGGCGAGGGTGGGGATCAGCGCGGCAGCGAGCCCGCCGACGACGACGATCGCGCCGACGAAGGCGACTGCGGCCGCCGGTCCCCGGCGGCGGATGCCTCGGCGCTGGAGCCAGTCGACGAGCGGGTTGATGGCGAGCGCGAGGAACGCTGCGACCAGGACCCAGGTGAGGACCTGCCGCGCCGCCCAGATCAAGCTCAGGAGGATGTAGGCGGCGAGGACGATCGCGAGGACGGCGACGACCGTCCGAGAGCGGATGCGGACCACACGCTCGTCAGCCACGCGCCGAGATTACGGATGGCGTAGGACGTTCAGGCCCCGCCCCGCGGCGGGCGGCGCCTAGAGAACCTTGAGCTCGTCGCCGACGGAGATCGTCCCGTCGGTCAGGACGTCGGCATTGATGCCGGCGCGGTGGACGAGCTCCTTGATCAGTCCCGGGCGGGTCATCGACTCCAGATGCGCGCACGGCTCGCAGAGCTCGACGCCGAAGCACTCGACTTCGCCCACCCGGAAGCGCTTGCCGACGAGGTCGTTCAGCCGCATGCCGCGGACGGTCACCTGGCGCCGGGTGCCTCCCGGGGGCAGCCCCGCGTCCTCGACGACCTCGGCCTCGACGAGCGTGAGTGCCTCGCCGGGCTTCGCGCCCTCCGCGTAGAAGTGCCGGTCGCCTTCGAGCCCCTTGCCCGCGACCGCGCGCACGGACTCCACCTCCCAGAGCGCTGCCTCGCGCGCCGCGCCCAGATGGATCGCTTCGACCGTCATGCCGCCATCATTCCATCAGTGCCGGCGTTCGCCACATCGGAGAGCTTCGCGGAAGAGGCCGCGGCCGCCTTCGCTCAGCACGAAACCCGGATCCGCGAGCGGCTCGGGAGCGTCGAGATTCGCCACCGCGGCGGCACGTCGGTGCCGGGCGTCCTCACGGCGGGCGACGTCGACATCCACGTGCGCGTCGAGGCGGAGTCGTTCGGGGCGGCGCGCGACGTGCTCTCGGAGCTCTACGAGCCGATGCACGTCCACGTCTGGCACTCCGAGGGCGCGTTCTTCGCCGCACCGGGCTCTCAGCCGCGCGTCGAGGTCGCCTTGACCGTGGTCGGGACGATCGACGACCTCCACCACGGTGAGGCCTGGGACCGGATCGCGGCCGACCCGGCACTGATTGACCGGTACAACGCCCTGAAGCGCGAGCACGAGGGCGCCGCGCCAGGCGACTACGACTTGGCGAAGCGCGCCTTCTTCTACGAGAACTTTCGACTCGGCTAGGACCTCAGTCCAGCCACTCCGGCCGCTCGAAGCCGCCGTACTCCTGGATCGCGCCGTAGAGGTGCTGCACGATCTGCGTGCTGCCGACCGTGACCTTGCAGGTCCCGTACGGCAGCTTGTTCTTCCGCTTCTTCTGGCTGTAGCGCGAATAGCGGTTGACCATCGTCTTCGTCAGGCAGGTGCGTGGGACCCCGATGACGTCCAGCCAGAACTGCTCGATCTCACGCTGGCGGTCCTCGTGATCGGCGAAGAGATTGCACGCGACGCGGAACTTCTCGTCGGTCACGCCGAAGTACGTACGCAGGAAATGCACGAAGAATCGGATGACCTCGGGGTCGGAGTTGACGAGCTGGACGCTGTTTCGCTTGCGCGAGCCCTCCGCCCAGAACAACATGCAGCCGGCCGCGTGGACAGGGTCGCGCTTCAGAGTCGCGAGGCGGCCCTCGACCTGCGCCTCGATCCGTCGCGCTCGAAATTTCGCGGAACGCTTGAAGTGCGTGATCGCTTGGCGGAAGTAGAGCGCGTTCGCATCATGAAGTGCGTCGTGCTGTTCAGCAGTCAGCACGATGTCTCGTACCCAGAGGCTCACCGAGGACTTCGCGACTCCGAGTCGCCGTGCGATCTCGGTGATGGCGAGGCCCTCCTCCGATCTGAGCTTCTGGCCATGTCCCTTTCGGCCGTTTTCATTCCTGAAAACAGTGTACCCGGCCGGTCGGACGGAATGAGAGCGGGCGACCGGGCTCGAACCGGCGACATCGAGATTGGAAATCTCGCGCTCTACCAACTGAGCTACGCCCGCGCGGGACCTCAGTAGCGTAGCGCTGTGCGTCCCGACCCGTTCGCCTGGACGCCCCATCCGGAAGCCGTTGTCGCGCTCGCGCTCCTGGTTGTCGCCTACGCCCTCATCGCCGGCCGACGGGGCCGCCCGTGGCTCTTCGCGGCAGCAGCACTCCTTCTCCTCGCGACCGCGATCACACCGCTCGAGTCGCTGACCTACCACCTGCTGACCGCCCACCTGCTCCAGAACGTCGTGCTCGCCGAATGGGCGCCCGCGCTGCTCGTCGCCGCCCTTCCGCCCACGCTGGCCCTGCGGGTCCACCCCGCGCTCGCCCTCTCCCTCTGGCTCGGCAACTACGTCGCGTGGCACGTACCGCCGGTCTACGACGCGGCGCTGCGCCACCCGGACACGCTGCTGCACCTCGAGCACGCGACGTACCTGGCGACCGGCGTGCTGCTCTGGTGGCCGGTCTTCCACGGCGGGCTCTCGTACGGCGCCCGCGCGGGTTACCTCCTTCTCGCCTTCGTGCTCGCGAGCCCGATCGGACTCCTGCTCACCTTTCTCCCCGATCCGGCCTACGACTTCTACGCGGGAGGCTTCGAGCCGTGGAACCTGTCCGCGCTGACCGACCAGCGCATCGCGGGCGTGACAATGGCCGCCGAGCAGGGCGTCGTCTTCTTTGCGCTCTTCCTCCGGGCATTCGCGCGTTTCCTCTCGGAGGAGGAGATGGTGTAGGAACCGCATGTGGACGTGGTCGTCGTCGGCGGAGGCGCGGCAGGGCTCGCCACGGCGGCGATGCTCAAGCGACGCGGCCTGGAGCCGGTCGTGCTCGAGCGCGGCGACGAGGTCGGCACGAGCTGGCGGAGGCGCTACGACCGGCTTCAGCTCCACACGGTCCGCTGGCTGTCGGGCCTGCCCGGCCACCGGATCCCGCGGCGCTACGGCAAGTGGCCCTCGCGCGACCGCGTCTGCGACTACCTGCGCGACTACGCCGACCGGCACGGCCTCGACGTTCGCTTCGGCGTCGAGGCCCAGCGGGTCGTGCGCACGAGCGGCGGCTGGCGCGTCGAGACCAGCGCGGGCGCTTTCGAGGCGCCTCACGTCGTCGTCGCCACCGGCTACAACGGCCGCCCGGTGCTGCCCGACTGGCCGGGCCGCGAGGAGTGGCCCGGCACGCTCGTCCACGCCTCTGAGTACCGGAACCCGGAGCCCTTCCGCGGCTGCGACGTGCTCGTCGTCGGAGCCGGCAACTCGGCGGCCGAGATCGCCGTCGACCTGCTCGAGGGCGGCGCCGCCCAGGTCCGCCTCTCGGTCCGCACGCCGCCGCACATCGTCCGCCGTGACACGCTCGGGCTGCCCAGCCAGGTGCTCGGGATCCTGCTGACGAAGCTGCCGCGGCCGTGGATCAACCCGATCGCCCTCTTCCTCCGCCGCCGCACGATCCCCGACCTGGCGCCCTTCGGACTGCCGATCCCGCCCGAGCCGCCCGGGATGACCTTCGTCCGCAAGTGGATGATCCCGATCCTCGACGTCGGCATCGTCGACGCGGTCCGCTCGGGGCGCGTGCGGGTCGTCGCCGCGCTCGAGCGCTTCGAGGACGGCGAGGTGGTGCTCGCGGACGGCTCGCGCCTGAGGCCGGACGCGGTCGTCGCCGGGACGGGCTACCGGCCGGCGCTCGAGCCGCTCGTCGGCGACCTCGGCGTCCTCGACGAGCGCGGCCGGCCGACGGCGGCGACTCCCTTACCCGGCCTCCACTTCGTCGGCTTCACCGTCACCCTCGGCGGCCTGCTGCGCGGAATCGGAATCGAGGCGCGCACGCTGGCCGACAACCTCGCCTAGTCGGGACGGCCGGAGTCGAACCGGCGGCCTCCGCGACCCAAACGCGGTGCTCTGTCCACGCTGAGCTACGTCCCGCTTCTGCCAGTCTAGTCCCGCTTGGCCGAGCCGATCATCCACCTCGAGGGCGAGCCGCGCGGGCGCCGCCCGCTCCTGGGCTACGCGATGGTCTGGACGGCCGCCATCCTCTTCGCGGTCAACGGCACCGTCTCCAAGGTCGTGCTCGAGTCGGTCGAGCTCTCGACGATCGAGCTGACGCAGGCGCGCTCAACGGGCACGTTCCTCGGCTTCGCGCTCGTGCTCGCGCTCACCCGCCCCCACACCTTCCGGATCGGCCGCCGCGAGCTGCTGTACCTCGCGATCTTCGGCGTCTCCGGGGTCGCCTTCGTCCAGTGGCTCTACTTCGTCGCGATCCACCGGCTGCCGATCGGGATCGCGCTCCTGATCCAGTACCTCGCGCCGCTGCTCGTCGCGCTCTGGGCCCGCTACGTGCTCCACGAGCCGGTGCGGAGGAGGATCTGGGCGGCGCTGCTGCTCGCGCTCGCCGGGCTCTCATTGATCGTCGAGGCCTGGAGCGGCGGAATCGCGCTCGACGGGATCGGCGTCGCCGCGTCGCTGGCCGCAGCCGGCGCCTACGCCCTCTACATCCTCATGGCCGAGCAGGCGGTGAAGCGGCGCGACCCGATCTCGGTCGCCTGCTACGGCTTCTTCTTCGCGGCCGTCTTCTGGTTCCTCGTGCAACCGCTCTGGGAGTTCCCGCTGGGCCGGCTCGACGACAGCACGTCGCTGCTCGGCGAGCTCGCGGACGTCTCCCTGCCGGCCTGGGTCCTGCTCTCCTTCGTAGTCGTCGCCGGGACGATGGCGAGCTTCGGGCTGATCGTGTCGGCGCTGCGGCACATCTCGGCCACCCGGGTCGGGATCGTGGCGATGCTCGAGCCGGTGGCGGCGAGCGTGGTCGCCTGGGCCTGGCTCGGCGAGTCGCTGGGTGCCGAGCAGCTTGCGGGCGGGGCGATCGTGCTGGCGGCGATCGCGATCGCCCAGACGTCCCGTTAGAAAAGCGTAAAATCTGCTTGCAACTCGGTTTTTACGGTGCAAAGTGCGCTTCTTGTTGCGCCGAACGCACATTGCAGCAGTTTTGACGATGTCCTCGGTGGCTGTGATCGCTGTAGCGCCCGCAACCGCCGCGAGCCTCACGAGCCCCGAGCGCGCGCTCCTGCAGCAGATGAACAGCACGCGGGCCGCGCACGGCCTCGGGCCGATGGCGGTCGACTGGAAGCTCCAGAGCGCCGCCCGCGCCCACGCCGCGGACATGCTCCGCCGGGACTACTTCTCGCACGGCCCGTTCCTCTCGCGCATCCTCAGCTACGGGCCCAAGGGCCCGATGTTCGGCGAGAACCTCGCCTGGGGCGCCGGCGCAAGCGCCCGGCCCGCGGCGATCGTCCGCTCCTGGCTCGCCAGCCCCGGCCACCGGGCGGTGCTGCTCCGGCCCGGGTTCCGGCGCGTCGGCGTCGCGGCGCCGACCGGGAACTTCCGCGGCGTCGCGAACGCTCGCGTCGTCGCCGCCGACTTCGCCGGCGTCTAGGACGTGAGCGCACCGATCGTCCTCGCCCCCGGGTTCTGGCTCGGCGCGTGGGCGTGGGACGAGGTCGCCGCCGCGTTACGTGCGGACGGCCACGACGTCACCGCGTTGACGCTGCCCGGGCTCGAGTCGGCCGCCGCCGACCGGTCCGCGATCACCGCGTCCGACCACGTCGACGCGATCTGCAACGCGGTCCGGGCGGCGGGCGCTCCCGTCGTGCTCGCCGTGCACAGCGGGACCGGGTTCGCCGGCTATGCCGCGAGCGACCGGGTTCCGGAGCAGATCGCGGCCATGGTCTACGTCGACTCCGCCCCCGGGAAGGGCGCGATGGACCCGGACTTCGAGGGTGTCGAGCGACCGCTCGTCTGGGAGGAGCTCGAGGCTGAGGAGAACCTCGACGGGCTCAGCGAGGAGCAGCTCGAGACGTTCCGGCAACGGGCCGTCCCCGAGCCGGGTGGCGTCCTGCGCGAGGGAGCGGAGCTGACGAACGTCGCGCGGCTCGACGTCCCGAGCACGGTCATCTGCACAGGGTTCCCGTCCGAGCAGGTGAGGGCCTACGCCAAGGAGCACGACCCGGCCTGGCTCGCCGGCCTCGCCGAGCTGCGCAACGTCACCTACGTGGACCTGCCGACGAGCCACTGGCCGATGTGGTCACGCCCCCGCGAGCTCGCCGACATCATCGGCGGCGTCGCCTCGGCCGGCTAGGGCTCCGAGCTCATCAGCGCGCGGAGATCGGAGATCTTCTCGCGCCGTAGCTCGTCGCGCTCGCCGCGCTCGAGCCGCCCCAGCAGCGCTCGCACGAGCGGAGCCAGCTCCACCGGGTTGAACGGCTTCGTCACGTAGTCGACGCCCCCGATGTCGAGCCCCCGCGCGCGGTCGCGGAACTCGGCGCGGGCGGTCAGGAAGACGATCGGGATGTCGCGCGTGACGGGGTCGTCGAGCAGCTCCTCGGCCACCCGCCAGCCGTCGAGCCCCGGCATCATCACGTCGAGCAGGATCACGTCGGGCTTCTGCCCCTTGGCCTTCTCCAGCCCGCTCGGCCCGTCGGCCGCCTCGATCACCTTCATCCCCTCGGCCTCGAGGTTGACCCGGCAGAGGAGCCGGATCGGAGCCTCGTCGTCGATGACCAGCACGCGCGTCATGCCGCCTCCACGTTCAGCTCGGTGGCCGCGGGCAGCTCGAAGGTGAAGCTGGCGCCCTCGCCCTCGCGCGACGCGACCCACATGCGGCCCCCCATCGCGGCGACGAAGCCGCGGGCGATGAAGAGGCCGAGGCCGACGCCGCCGATTCTCTCCCGGGTCGCCGCCGAGTCGCCGCGGTAGAACTTCCGGAAGATCCGCGCCTGCTCGGCGGCCGGGATGCCGATCCCCTCGTCGGCGACGCTCACCTCGATGGTGCCGGGTCGCCGGCGCGCCGCGATGGTCACGGTGCCGCCGCCGGGCGAGAACTTGACGGCGTTGTCGATCAGGTTCTGGAGCACTTGCCGAAGCTTGTCAGGATCGGCCTCGGCGGCGACCGGTTCCTCCGGCAGGTCGAGCACGAAGCGGTGGCCGTTCGCTCCCGCGTCCGCGGTCTCGACGATCCCGACCAGCTCGGTCATCATCGAGCCGACGTCAGTGGGCACCACGTTCATCTGGACGTCGCCCGCGTCGAGCCGCGCGACGTTCAGCAGGGCGTCGACGATCGTCGTCAGGCGCTCCGACTCGGAGGCGATGTAGCCGAGGAACGTCCGCCGCTCGTCCTCGCCGAAGAGGACGTCGCTGCGCAGCAGCGTCTCGGCGAAGCCGTAGATGGACGTGAGCGGCCGGCGGATCTCCTCGGAGACGGTGGAGACGAAGTCGGACTTCATCTGCTCGACGAGCCGCTCGGCCGAGATGTCGCGGAAGGCGAAGATGCGGCCGGCCACGGCGCCCGCGGGGTCGCGCATGACCGCCTCGGTCAGCGACAGCCAGACGTCGTCGCCGCCGCGCAGGATCGCGACGAGGCGGTCGCCGGTGGCGTCGACGCGGGTGTCGCTCTCGGACTCCAGGTTGCGCCCGAGCACCTGGTGGGGCGTGCGCCCGACGGCCTCGTGCGCCGGCACGCCGGTGATCTGCTCCGCGGCGCGGTTCCAGAGGACGACCGTCCCCTCGCGGTCGACGGCGACGATCCCGTCGGCGATGTTGGCGAGGATGGCAACGCTCTTCTCCTTCTCCAGGGCCACGCGCTGGTAGAGCTCCGCGTTCGAGAGCGCCGCCGACGCGTTCGCCGCGAGCGCGGTCAGCGCCTCGATCTCCTCCTCCCGCCAGCTGCGGGGGCGGCGCGAGTAGACGGCGAGGACGCCGTGGCCGGCGCCTTCGGGCGCGATCAGGGGCACGCCGAGGAAGCCTACGTAGCCGCGGCGCAGGAGCGGGTCGGCCTCCAGCAGCCGCTCGTCCGTGGACGCGTCCTCGACCGCTACCGGCAAACGGGACTGCACCACGTCGCCGGAGAGGCGAACGGTGGCGGGCGAGCGGGAGCCGACGAGATCGGAGGCGTCGTCCTCGGACTCGACCGCGGTCAGGACGAGCTGCTCGTCGTCGAGGACGCGGATCGCGCAGGCCTCCACGCCGACGAGCGCCGGCGCCTGGCGGACGACCTCCTCGAGCACGGCCGCCGGGTCGAGCTCGGTTGCGAGGAGCGCTCCCGTGCGCGCGAGCTGCTGGGCGAGCGACCGCGCGGCGCGCTCCTCCTCGAACAGGGCGCTGCGCTCGAGCGCCCCGTGCGCCGCCTGGGCGAGGTGGCCCGCGAGCTCGAGGTCGTCGTCGTCGAAGCGGCGCTCCTCGCCGAAGAACACGAGCACGAGCCCGCGGGCGTCCTCCGCTCGCCCGGTGACGGGAATTGCGAGGAGACCGCGCGAGCCCGCGGCGGTGACGAGCTTCTGCCACGCCGGGCCGAAGCGCTCGTCGGCGGTCGCGTCCGGCGAGGCGAGCAGCCGGCCGGCCTCGACGGCGGCGGCGAGCGTCGGGTCGAGTGGCACGTCGGCCTCGGCGAGCGCGCCGGCCACATCGGGCGGGAGACCCTGGGAGCCGGCGAGCGCCAGCCGCCCGCCCCGCGGCATGAGGACCGCGGCGGCCGAGCCCTCGAGCGCCTCCGCGGCGGCCTGCGCGAGCGCGTCGAGCGTCCCCGTCAGCGAGAGGGGCTCGCCAAGGACGCTGGCGATCCGGTAGAAGCCGCGTTGCGTGCGCGCCTGGCGCGACCGCTCCTCGAAGGCCTCGGCGTTGCGGAGCGCGAGTGCGGCGAGGCCCGCGAAGGCCTCGATCAGGTCGGCGTCCGCCTCGTCGAACCCGCCGGGGCGAAGCGAGCCGACGCCGAGCACGCCGCGGACGTCGTCCCCCGAGGCGATCGGCGCCACGATCGCGCTCTGGAACGGCTCGTAGGCCGGATGGGGAACGGACTCGCTCACCGTCGCGTACTCGTCCGCGAGGACGACCCGCCGGCGTCCGATCGCCTGGCCCGCGAGCCCGCTGCCGGACTCGAACTCGAACCCGACGAGCTCCGCGGGCAATCCCCGGACGGCCGCGCAGCGGAGCACGCCCCGCTGCGGGTCGAGCAGGTAGCAGTCGGCCGCGTCGCCGCCGAGCAGCTCGGTGACCTCGTCGACGAGGCGCTGGAGGACGGTGTCGAGGTTCAGGTCGGCGGTGACGGCGTGCGCGGCCTGGAGCAGCGAGCCCTGCTGGCGCAGCCGACGGGCGTTCTCGTCGAGCAGGCGCGCGGTGTGCACCGCGATCCCGATCTCGTGAGCCACGGTCTCCGCGATCGCGATCTCCTCCTCCGGCCAGGCGCCGGCTTGGGCGCGATGCAGGCCAAGCACGCCGATCAGCGAGTCGAAGACGATGATGGGCGTGGCCAAGACGGCCGCCGAGCCCAGCTCGAGCAGGGTCTCCCGGCCGCCGAGCGTCGGATCGTCGAGCTGCGGGTCGGTGGCGACGTCCGAGACGGCAACCGTCCTCCGTTCGCGCGTGGCCAGGTTCGACACGGGCAGCCGGACAGACCGCTCGCCGACCGGCTCGAACCCCTCGGCCGTCCATTCGCCGGGCATCGGCATCGGGCCGCCGGGCTCGCCGAGGCGGATGAAGCAGCGGACGACGCCGATGGCCGCCGCCATCTCGGTCACAGCGACCTCGAGCACGGCGGCGAGATCGAGCTCGGAGCGCACCTTCTGCGAGATCCGCGCCACCAGCCGCTCCCGTTCCAGCGCGCGCTCGAGCGCCTCGCCCGAGCGCGAGCGCGCAATCGCGAGCGCAGTCTCCGTGGCCAGTTCCTGCAGCAGCGCCAGCTCCTCGGGCCCGAAGGCCCGCACGTCATGGGTCGTCGCGACCGCGAGCACGCCGAGCACGCTCTCGCCCGAGACGAGCGGCACCCACACGCCGCTCTTGGCACCCACCCGCTCGGCGATGCTGCGGTTGACGTACGGCGACGACTGGACGTCGTACACGGCGAACGGAGCCGCCTCGAAGGTCGCGCTCGCGATCGCGGAGGGCTGGTCGAGCTGAAGCCGTATGTCGCGCCACCACGCCAGCTCCTTGCCTTCGAGCTCGCCGTACACGCCGTGCGCCTCGTCACCGGAATGGAAGACGAGGCCGGCGAACTCGACGTCCAGCAGCTCGGCGACGCTCCGGGTCAGCCGCTTTGCGATCGTGTCGACGTCGTCGGTCCGTGAGAGCACCGCGGTGTATGCGTTGACCGTCTGGCGAGCCTCCGTGAGCTCGGCCGGCTCAGGACTGCGCGGCCGCCGTAAGCGCGCAGCGAGGACGGCCGTCGCCCCGAGCAGTGCGATCCCGACGACGGCCAGCACCCCGAGCAGCAGCGGAACGGTGTTCACTGGGCCGGGCAGATCATACGGCCCAGGCCGCTTGTAACGGGCCCGAATTGCCGTTTTGCGGGCGAAAAGCCGTGCGGAGGAGCATTGAAAAGATGGGCCCGGCGGCCCATTGATTGCTGGGTCAACCTGAATGTAATCTCGTTCGCACTGGGCGATGCGAACCGTGGTTGCCATGCAACTTCGGTGAGCAGTCTGAGGAGACCTGCCGCGCCGACCCCCCCGAGCGGCAGGTCTCTTCGCTTTTTCAGGCGGCTAGACTCCTTGCGATGGCCATGACCGTCGAAGAGGTGCTGCTCGCATCGCCGCGTGGCTATTGCGCCGGCGTCGAGCGCGCCGTCGACACGGTCGAGCTGGCGCTCCAGCACTACGGCGCGCCGGTCTACGTCCGCAAGCAGATCGTCCACAACATCCACGTCGTCCACGATCTCGAGGGCCGCGGCGCGATTTTCGTGGACAGCGAGGAGGATGTCCCCGACGGCGCGGTGATCGTCTTCTCCGCGCACGGCGTGGCGCCGTCCGTCTACGCCAACTCGACGGAGCGGGGACACCGCCAGATCGACGCGACCTGCCCGCTCGTGACGAAGGTGCACTCGCAGGCCAAGCGCTACGCGGCCGAGGGCTACACGATCGTGCTGATCGGCCACGCAGGCCACGAGGAGGTCGAGGGCACGATGGGCGAGGCGCCCGACTCGATCATCCTGGTCGAGTCCGTCGAGGACGCCGACCGGCTCGAGGTCGCCGAGGGCACGAGGCTCGCCTACATCACGCAGACCACCCTGTCGGTCGACGAGACGCAGCAGGTGATCATGGCGCTGCGCCGCCGCTTCCCGGACATCCACGCGCCGAAGAAGGAGGACATCTGTTACGCGACGTCCAACCGGCAGTGGGCCGTGAAGGAGATGCTCGGCGAGATCGACCTGCTGCTCGTGATCGGGTCGCGGAACTCGTCCAACTCCAACCGGCTGGTCGAGGTGGCGCGGGCGCTCGGGGTCGAGGCTTATCTGGTGGACGACGAGAGCGAGATCGAGGATGCGTGGCTCGACGGGCCGCGGATCGTCGGCATCACGTCGGGCGCCTCTGCGCCGGAGAGGCTCGTGACCAGCGTCTGCGACTGGTTCCGCTCGCGTGGCATCGACGACATCAAGCCGTACCAGCTCGTCCAGGAGGACGTGACATTCAGGCTCCCCGCGGAGCTTCGGCGAGAGCTCGAGCTCGCCGAGGCGCAGTCGGCCTAGCCGTCCTCGCGCTCGCCGCGTGCGGTGGAGGCGGCGCCGAGACCGTGACCGTCACCGTCACCGAGGCCGAGACGGTCGGCGTACCCGAGGCCGTCGAGGCGAAGCGGCAGGCGATCCTCGAGGCCGCGCGGACCGGGGACGAGGACGCGGTGGCGGCGCTTGCCGCCGACCCGTTCAGCTACTCGTTCGGGGGGGCGGTCGCGGGCGGGCCGGCGGCGTACTGGCGGGGGCTCGAGGCGAACGGCGAGCAGCCGCTCGAGGCCCTGGCGGCGATCCTGGAGATGCCGTACACGCTCAGCACCGGCTACTACGTGTGGCCGTTCGCCTACGACAAGACGATCGACCAGATCACCGACTACGAGCGGGAGCTCCTGAGCGCGCTGCCGCCGGACGCCGCCGCGTTCATCCCCGAGGGCGGCTATCTGGGCTGGCGCGTCGGCATCGAGCCGGACGGCGACTGGGTCTTCTTCGTCTCCGGCGACTAACTCCTCACGGGGTCAGACCCCTGTAACGGAAGTGTGTCGACGCTTGGACGGTCGGGTGCATCCAGAACGAATTCTCGCAGGCGCGATCGAGCCCGCTTCTGGTCGCTACCGAAGTGAGCGAGGAGCCAGCCGGCCGTGAGGAACGGCGGGCAACGGGCGGCGCCGATCCAAGCGGGGTAGCTGCTCCACACCCAACTGTCCGGCGTAGTGCACATGCCTGCTCGGACGGGGTTCAGAGAGATGTAGCGAGCGAGCTCAAGAAGGTACGACTCGCGCTCTACGAGGGCGGAGTAGTACCGGCTCTCGAAGACGTGGCCGCGCAGTGCATGGCGTCGATTGAATCGCTGACCGTAAGCCCCGTTGAGCCACTTCATCCCTCGAGCCAGGTTGGCGTCGGGGGTGTACAGGAGTACGTGGTAGTGGGTCGTCATCAGGCAGTAGGCGTGGCACGCCCAGTCGTGGTCAGCGACCGCCCGCGCGAACAGGTTCAGGAATAGAGCTCGGTCTGCGTCATCTCGGAAGAGCGGATTGCCGGCGACCCCTCGAGCGGTCACGTGGTACGCCCCTCCGGGCACCTGAACCCTCAACCGTCGAGCCATGCGCAAAGGATGCCTTCGCCCTTGGCCAGGCGGTGGCTCCGCCGCAGAGTTGTCACGCTTTCGAGCGTGTTTCGTGGCTGGGGTCTGACCCCGGTTAGGGGGCCTTCTCGATCGCCGGCTCGGAGGCGGCGTCGAGGTCGATTCGCGTCGCCAGCACCTCATCCTTGATCCACTCGCCGTGCTGTTCGACCAGCTCTCCGTGCTCCGCCGGCAGCCGGACCACGATGCGGTCGGTCAGCTCGAGCCCCGCCTGCTTGCGCAGGTCGTTCAGCAGCCGGATGAGGTCGAGCGCGCGCCCTTCCCGCCGCAGCTCGTCGTCGAGCTCGGTGTCGATCCAGACCGAGAAGCGCTCCGAGTGCGCCCAGCCGGGCTCCTCGTCGCGCTCCACGAGCACGTCCTCCGGCCCCAGCTCGTGCCCGGCCACCCGCAGCCGCCCCTCCCCCAGCTCCTCCGCCTCGCCGCGCGCCAGCGCCTCGCGCACCGCCCCCAGCTCCTTGCCCAACCGTGGCCCGAGCACCGGCAGGTTCGGCTTGTAGGTGAAGCGGACGTCGGGCCGGTCGTCCAGCACGACCTCCTTGACCCGCAGCTCGTCGCGGAGCTCGTCCTGCCAGCGGCCCGCTGCCTCCGACCCGGCCACGACCGCGCGCCGCAACGGTTGCCGCAGCTTGAGTCCGGCCGCGTCGCGCGCCCGCCGGCCCAGCTCCGCCACCTCGCGCACCTCTTCCATCTCCGCCAGCAGCGCGCCGTCGCGCAGTGACTCCACCGCGTCCGGCCAGCCGGCCAGGAAGACGGAGTCCCTGCCCGCGAGCGCCCGCCACAGGTGCTCGGCGAGGAAGGGCATCACCGGCGCCACGACGCGCAGCGACTGGACGAGCGCGTACCAGAGCGTCCGGAACGCCGTCTCGTCCTCGCCGTAGAAGCGCCGCCGCGAGCGGCGGATGTACCAGTTCGACAGATCGTCGACGAACGCCTCGAACGCGCGCACGATGCCCGGCGTCCAGTACGCCTCGTACGCCTCCTCGGCTTCGTCCACGAGCGCCTGCACGCGCGCGAGCAGCCAGCGATCGAGCGGCCGCAGCTCCGCGTCCGCAGGCCCGCCCTCGAGGTCCTCGTACCGCGGCGCGAAGTCCTCGATGGCCGCGTAGTCGACGAGGAAGCGCACGGAGTTCCAGAGCGTCAGCAGCCGCCGCTTGACGTCCTCCCCCGGCCCGTAGCCGAAGTTGACGTTCTGGCTCGGCACGACCTCGCAGAACATCCAGCGGACGACGTCCGCCCCCATGCGGTCGAACGCCTCGTTCGCCTCGATGGCGTTCCCCCACGACTTGTGCATCTCGCGCCCGGTCTCGTCGCGCACGCGTTCGTACGTGAGCACCCGCCGGTAGGGGGACTCGCCAACGAGCGTGATCGCCATGAAGCACTGCGAGTAGAACCACAGCCGGATCTGCTCGCGGCTCTCGGAGACCCAGTCGGCCGGGAACCAGCGCTCCCAGTAGGCGTGATCGGGGAGATCGGCGCCGGTGAGCCCCGTCGCGGCGCCGTTACCGTTCCCGCCCTCCACCAATTCCGCGTTCTCCCACCCGACGGTCGAGAAGGGGACGATCCCGGCGTCGAGCCAGGCGTCGCCCACCTCGGGGATCCGCGACACCTCGCGATCACACGCCTCGCAGCGGATCCGCACCTCGTCGATCCACGGGCGATGGAGCTCCCGGAGGCCCTCGAGCCCGGAGACCGCCCGCTCCTCGAGCTCGCGCCGCGACCCGATGACGTTCCGCTGCCCGCACTCGCACTCGTAGAAGGGGAGCGGCAGCCCGAAGTAGCGCTTGCGCGAGATGTTCCAGTCGCCCATGTTGCGGAGCCAGTCGTCCATCCGCTTGCCGTACTGGGGCGGCGTCCACTCGACGGTGGCGTTCGCCTCGAGCATCGGCTGCCGGATCTCCTCGGCGGAGATGAACCAGTCCTCGACGACGCGGAAGACGAGCGGGGTCTTGCAGCGCCAGCACGTGGGATAGCGGTGCGTGATCCGGCCCGCCTCGACCAGCAGCCCGCGCTCTCGCAACGACTCGATCACCGGCTCCTCCACCTCGTCCGTCGCCAACCCGCCCAGCTCGGCGTAGGCCGGCAGCATCCGCCCCGCCTCGTCGATCGGCGCCAGCACCGGCAGGTCGTGGACGCGGGAGAGCTCGAAGTCCTCCGTCCCCGCGCCGGGCGCGATGTGGACGATCCCCGTCCCCTCGGTGAGCGAGACCTCGTCCCAGGGGATCACGCGATGGACGATTCCCTCCTGGGGCGGGAGGTGGTCGAACGGGCCCACGTACTCGAGGCCGACGAGCTCGCTTCCCGGCGCGAGCCGGTCGTAGGCGCCCCCCTCCTCTGCGAGACGCCAGTTACCGTCGCGTAGGCCGTATTCGGCGTCCGGCTTCACCGCCGCCGCCACGTTCGCCGGCAGCGTCCACGGCGTCGTCGTCCACACGACCAGCGCCTCGTCGTCGCGGCCCCGCAGCGGGAAGCGGACGTAGAGCGACGGATGGTCGAGCTCCTGGTAGTGCTCCTCGCCCGCCTGCTCGTGCTGCGAGAGCGACGTGCCGCAACGGGGACACCACTGCGTCGAGCGCAGGCCCTTGAAGAGCCAACCGCGCCGGTCGACCTCCTTGAGGAACCGCCAGATGTACTCGATGTTGGTATCGGAGAAGGTGAAGTAGCTGTTCGGCCAGTCCATCCACATCCCGAGCCGCTTCGACTGGTCGCTGATGACGGCCGAGAGCCGCGCGACGCGCTCCTTGCAGCGCTCGGCGAACTCGGCCAGCCCGTACTCCTCGATCTCGCGCTTCGAGTTGAGCCCGAGCGCCTTCTCCACCTCGACCTCGACCCAGAGCCCCTGGCAGTCGAACCCGTTCTGGTAGCGCTGGTCGAAGCCGCGCAGGGCCTTGTAGCGCTGGAAGACGTCCTTGAGCGCGCGCCCCCACGCATGGTGGACGCCCATGGGGTTGTTGGCCGTGATCGGCCCGTCCATGAAGCTGAACGTGGGCCCGCCGCGGTTCAGCTCGCGCACGCGCTCGAAGACGCCCTCGCGCTCCCACCAGTCGAGGATCTCCACCTCCAGGGCGGGATGGTCGGGAACCGCGGACAGCGGCAGGAAGCCCTCCGGCATCCGACGATTGTAGAGCGGGAAGTCTGGGCACCCTTCCAGCGTTCACCCTCATGTACCCGCGGAGAGAAAGGACCTCATGGCGACAGTGGTGACCGAGCAGACGTGGGACGTCGAGGTGCTCCAGAGCGAGAAGCCCGTGATCGTGGACTTCTGGGCGGAGTGGTGCGGACCGTGCCATGCGGTCGCCCCCGTGCTCGACCGGATCGCGGGCGAGCGTGAGGAGGAGCTCAAGCTCGTGAAGGTGAACATCGACGAGGAGCAGGGGCTCGCGGTGCGCTACGGGATCGCGTCGATCCCCACGATCATGCTCTTCAAGGACGGCGAGCCGGCCGCGGCCGCCATCGGCGCTCAGCCCAAGTCGGCGCTCGAGCGCTCGCTCGGCTTGGCCTAGCCGGAAACTACGCTGCTTCGTTCAGCTCGAGGTAGCTGAGGAAGGCGGCGTGCTTCGTCAGGTACGCCTCGAGCTCGGCGATGCCCGCGCCGGCCCAGTCCTCGAGCCAGGACTCGGACAGGTCGTCCTGGATGTGGTGCAGGCCGCGTTCGCTCATGGCCGAATGATCGGAGAGGAACCGGACGGCCGCCATGGGCCGTTCGGCTCAACTTGACGGCCCGGGAGACCTACGGAGCCGGCCCAGGACGCGCGCGACGTTGTCGAAGGCGAGCTCGTCGTCGGGCGGTAGCTCGTCGACGGCGAACCAGCGTAGCTCGCTGACATCGTCGGCCGGCTCGGGCTCGCCCGAGACGATGCGCGCCGTCCAGTAGAGGTTCAACGTCCAGGGCGCGCCGTCGTCGTTGCCGTAGACGTCCGTCTCGATCGCGACCAGCTCCAGCGGCTCGATCTCGACGCCCGCCTCCTCGCGCAGCTCGCGCTTGACCGCGTCGAGCGGATGCTCGCCCTCCTCGAGGAAGCCGCCCGGGAGGTCCCACTTGCCGAGCTCGGGCTCGGCGCCGCGCCGCGCCAGCAGCAGGTTCCCGTCGCCGTCGCGCACGAGCGCCGACGCCGTCGGCTCGGAGTTGGCGTAGATCACCAGCCCGCACTCCGGGCAGGTGACCTTGCCCTCCCCCTCCTCGAGCCCGCTCCGGCAGCGCGGACACCACCGCCAGCCGCTCAGCATCCCCATTTGCGCGACGATACCCGGATGCCGCGCTTCGCCCCCGCCACCGTCGCCGAGCTCTCCACGATCGGCCTGCTCGCCGAGCTGCCGGGCCAGACGCTCACCCAGCTCGCGCGCCGCATGCACCGCCGCGAGGTCGCGGCGGGCGAGCCGGTCGTGCTGGAGGGCGAGGAGGGCGACCACTTCTATGTCGTGCTGAACGGGATGCTGGCGGTCAGCCAGGAGAGCATGGGCGCGCGGAGGCTGCTCCGGCCGGGCGACTACTTCGGCGAGGTGGCGCTCACCTTCGACGTGCCGCGGACGGCGTCGGTCCGGGCGCTCACGGCGACCGTGGTCGCGAGCTGCGACCGCGCGACGTTCGACGAGTACCTCCGGCCGCTCTTTAGCGACTTCTAACAATCCCTCACCCGGAGGGATGAACCGCCGGGCGCGGTGGGCGAGGCTTCTGGCGGGGTCCCATGCCGCTGCCCGTCTACAGGGCGACACTGCGCGTCACAGCTCGGCGATAGCGGCGTCCGACAGCCGCGGCCACTCCTCGAGGGCCCACTCGTCGAACTCGCGGTCGGTGAGCACGCCGAGGGCGGCGCCGAGCTCCGGGTCGATCCAGAGGAAGGTGCCGCTGCCGCCGAAGTGCCCGAAGGTGCGCGGCGAGTTGCGACTGCCGGTCCAGTGCGGCTGCTTCGCGTCCTTGAGCTCGAATCCGAGCCCCCAGTCGTTCGGGTCCCAGCGGCCGAAGCCGGGCAGCACGCCGCTGAGGCCCGGGAAGACGACGGACGTCGCCTCGGCGAGCGTCTCGCCGGCGACCAGCCGCGGCGCGAGCAGCTCACGGGCGAAGGCGACCAGGTCGGCGAGCGGCCCGTGGTACTCCGACGCGGCCGAGCCGCGGAGCCCGCCGGCCAGGCCGAGCGGCTCGATCACCGCGGCGCGCAGGTAGTCCGCGAACGGTATTCCGGCCGCGCTTGCAACGGCGGCCGCCAGCGCCTCGAAGCCCGGGTTGGAGTAGATCCGGCGCTGGCCCGGCCGCGCGATCGGCGGGCCGTCCCCCTCGAACGGCAGCCCGGAGGCGTGCGCGGCCAGGTGGCGGACGGTCGAGCCGGGCGGCCCGGCGGGGTCGTCCAGGTCGACCGCGCCCTCCTCCAGCGCGACGAGCAGCGCGTACGCGGTCAGCAGCTTCGTGACCGACGCCCAGCGGAAGACGTGCGCGTCGTCTCCGTACGTCTCGACCTCGTCGCGGACGAGCGCCGCGGCGGCGTGATCGGCGCCCCAGTGGTCGATGGCGGCGAGCGTGGCCACGGCGAGCGAGGGTAGATACTTCCTGCATGGAGCGGCAGATCTACCCGGAGTCGATCACCGGGGAGGGCGGCTTCGCGGCCGGCGGCAGCGTGCTCGAGCACCGCTTCGGGCAAAGCGATCCGTACACGCTCGGGGTCGAGGAGGAGTACATGCTCCTCGACGGCGAGACCTTCGATCTCGTCCAGCACATCGACACGGTGCTCGGGGCGATGGCGGGCCACGAGTTCGAGGCGCGGGTGAAGCCCGAGCTGATGCAGTCGGTGATCGAGATCGCGACGCCCGTCTGCCGGACGGCCGCGGACGTCTACGAGGAGCTGCGGCAGCTGCGCGCGTTCGTCACCTCGACGGCGCACGAGAAGGGGCTGCGCGTCGGCTCGGCCGGAACGCATCCGTTCTCGCTCTTCGAGCGGCAGCGGATCACGGCGCGCGACCGCTACCGGAACCTGGTCGACCAGCTCCAGTACATCGCCCGGCGGGAGCTGATCTTCGGTCTGCACATCCACGTCGCGGTCGACGACGCCGAGAAGGCGGTGCAGGTCGTGAACGGGCTCCTGCTCCACATCGGGCCGCTGCTGGCACTCTCCGCCAGCTCGCCCTTCTGGCGCGGCGAGCCGACGGGACTGGCGTCGACGCGCTGCGCGGTCTTCGCCGCCTTCCCGCGCTCAGGGCCGCCGCCGCGCTTCCGCGACTACGCCGACTTCGCCGAGGTGGTGGGCCAGCTCGAGAAGACGGGCTGCATCGCGGACTACACGCACATCTGGTGGGACATCCGGCTGCACCCGCGGCTCGGCACGGTCGAGATCCGCGTCTGCGACGCCGTCACGCGGATCGAGGACGCGGTGGCGCTGACCGCGTACTGCCAGGGGCTCGTCAAGCACTTCTGCGAGGAGTACGACCGCGGCGAGCCGATCCCGACCTACCACCGGATTCTCACGACCGAGAACAAGTGGCTGTCCGCGCGCTACGGGCTCGAGGCGCCGCTGATGGACCTCGCCACCGGTCGCAGGAACCGCGTCCCCGCCGCGCAGCTCGTGCGCCGGACGCTGCGCACGATCGAGCCGCACGCGCGGGAGCTCGGCTCGGAGCGGGAGCTCGAGGGGATCCGCGAGATCATCGCCCGCGGCAACGGCGCCGACCGTCAGCTCCGCGCCTGGAACGCGAACCGCGATGTGGTCGAGGTGGCGCGGGACATCGCGGCGGCGACCGAGGCGGTCGTCGTCTCGGCCTCGTAAGCTCCCGCACATGCTCGAGGTCGGCGACCGGATCCCCGATGCGACCGTCTTCGCGGGGCCGCGCGAGCCGGTTCCGCTGCGCGACCTCGCCTCGGAGCGGCCGCTGCTGCTCTTCTTCTACCTCTTCGACTTCTCGTCCACCTGAACGGACGAGATGACGCTCCTGCGTGACAGGGGCACGGAGCTCGACGAGGCGGGCGTCGCGATCTACGGCATCTCGCGCGACTCGCCCTGGTCGCACATCGCCTGGTCGCAGGTGCTCGACCTGACCTTCGCGCTGCTCTCCGACTGGAACGGGGAGGCCACCGAGGGCTTCGGCATCTCGTTCACTCACCGGGGGCTCGAGGGCGTGTCCCAGCGGAGCGCGTTCCTGGTGGACACCAGCGGTACGGTCCGCGGCGCATGGGCCTACGAAGCCACCGAGGTGCCGGACGTCGACGAGCTCGTCTCGGCCGCCCGGACACTGTCGGCCTCGCAGTAGCGCTCTACGCCACGGCCGGAGCGGCCGCCACCTGGCCCGCCCTGAAACACGCGGACGAGAGCTTCCTCGCGCTCGCCGAGCCAGGCCACGGGGAGGCCGCCCCCGGCGACCACCTCCAGCTCACCTACCAGCTCTGGCTCGTCGGCCACCGGCTCGCCCAGGCCGCGACCCCGTGGACGGATCCGTACTCGTTCGGCGGCGAGGGGGTCACCGTCCTCCAGGGCTGGCTCTTCGGGCTGCCGCTGTGGCCCTTCTTTGCCGCGGCGGGGCCGGAGGCGGCCTGGAACGTGCTCGTGCTGCTCTCGTACCCGCTCGCCGGCTGCCTCGCCTACGGCTGGCTGCGCTCCCTGGGGCTCCCGCGCGGCGCGGCGCTGGCCGGGGGCCTCGTCTTCGCCGTCTTCCCGTACCGGGTCGCCCAGAGCACGGGGCACCTCCTGGGCCCGATCTCAGCACTGCTGCCGGCGACGCTCTGGGCGCTCGAGCGGCGGCGCTACGTGCTCGCGGCCGCGGCGCTCGCCGCGATCCCGCTCTCCGGACAGCTGCACCTCGCGCTGGGAGCGATTCCGCTCGCGATCGCGTACGGAGCCGTGCGCGGACGGTGGCTGGGAGCCGCCGCGGCGGCGCTGCCGGCGATCGGGGCCGGGCTCGCGGTCGCGCAGCTCACCGTGGAGGGCTCGATCGCGGAGCAGGGCCGCTCCCTGGCCGCGGTTTCGTTCTTCTCCCCCGACTGGCAGGACTTCCTTGTGCGGGAGCTCCGGCACCCGCCGCCGATCGGCCCCGAGTTTGCGCTGTTCATGGGCTGGGTGACGCCGTTCGCCGCGCTCGCGGGGCTCGTGTTGCTGCTGCGGGCGCGCCGCTACGGGCTGGCGGGCCTGCTGGCCGGCGCGGTCGCCGTCCCGGTCTGGCTCGCCCTGGGGACGACGCTGCCGACGTACGAGCTGCTCTGGGAGTACGTGCCCGGCTTCGGCTATCCGCGCGTGCCCGAGCGGCTGATGCCGATCGCCGGGCTGGCGATCGGCGCCCTGGTGGCCTTCGTGGTCGCCCGAAGACCCCGGCCGGCGGTCGTCGCCGCAGCGCTCGTCCTGATCGCGCTCGACCTGAGGATCGACGCCTACGGGCCGGCCGCCGCCGACCCGGACAACCGCGCCTACGCGGCCCTCGAAGGCCCTGTGCTCGAGCTGCCGGTCTTCCCGGCCGACCGTCACTGGAACAGCGTCTACCTCTACTACGCGATGCAACAGCCGGGCGAGCGGGCCGGCGGCTACTCGACGACCGCGCCGCCCGGTGCGGCACGCGCTCTGATCCAGCTGACTCGCGCGAATTGCGGGGCGGAGCGCCCCGGTGGGCCCATCGTCCTTCACGAAGGGCTCTACCGCGCGAGCCCGCTCATCCTGCCGGAGTGCCTGGAGCGGGTGAAGGCCGCCCTCCGCCGGATCGGCCTGCGCGAGACTGCCCGCGACGGGCCGGTGGCGCTCTTCACATCCCCATAGCGTGGAACCCGGAGTCGACGTAGAGCGTCGTCCCGGTGACGTTGCGCGCGTCGTCCGAGAGGAGATAGGCGGCGGCTGAGCCGACGTCGTCGGCGTCGATGTGCCGGTGCAGCGGGGCGCGCTCCTCCACGATCGCCTCCATGGTCGGGAAGCCGGCGATCGAGCGGGCGGCGAGCGTTCGCACCGGCCCGGCCGAGATCGCGTTCACGCGCACGTTCTTCTGGCCGAGATCCCAGGCCAGGTACTTCACGGACGAGTCCAGCGCGGCCTTGGCCACGCCCATCACGTTGTAGTGCGGCACGGCGCGCTCGCCTCCGAGATAGGTCATCGTCACGACCGACCCCCCGCCCGCGGCCTCCATCAGCGGCTCGGCCGCGCGCGTGCACGCGACGAGGGAGTAGGCGCTGACGTCGAGCGCGAGCCAGAAGCGATCGCGCGGGGTGTCCGTGAAGCGGCCCTCGAGATCCTCGGCCGCCGCGAACGCAACCGAGTGGACAAGGAGGTCGAGCTGCCCGCCGAAGGTGTCGGCGACCTCGCCGAAGACGCGCGTGACGTCCTCGTCGGACCGAACGTCACACGAGGTGACGAGCGGGCTCGACACCGTCTCGGCGAGCTCGCGCACGCCGCTCTCGATCCGCTCGCCCTGGTAGGTGAACGCAAGCTGGGCCCCTTCGTCTGCGAGCCGCCTCGCGATCGCCCAGGCGATCGAGCGCCGGTTGGCCACGCCGAGCACCAAACCCCGTTTCCCCTCGAACCGCTTGGGCACGAACCGAGTCTAGAGTGCCTGTACCCTTCGCGCCCTTGCGCCGCTCGCTACCCGTCCTCGCGCTGCTCGCGGCGCTCGTCTGCGCGGTGCCCGCCGCCGCCGACCTCCGGCCCGTCCGCCGCGACTTCGGGGACTTCCGCGTGCCGCTCGTCCGCCAGGGGACGATCGAGCTGCCGAAGGGTCACGAGCGCGGCCGCATCCAGGTCATCGTCCAGCTGGGGCAGGCGCCGCTCGCCCGCTGGGGCCGGACGCCGGCGGGGCTCGCCGGCCGGCAGAAGCTCCAGGTGGACTCCGCTTCCTCGCGGGCGTACCTCAGGCAGCTGGCCGAGGCGCAGCAGGCCGCGGCGGCCACGCTCCGGCGCGCGATCCCGCAGGCGAGCGTCGGCCGCCGCTACCGCATCGTCCTGAACGGCTTCACCGTCGAGCTGCCGGTGCGCGCGCTTCCCCGCCTCGTCCGGCTCGGCTTCGCGCGCAAGGTCTCCCCGAGCAGCCGGTTCACGCTGAATCTGAACCAGAGCCCGGCGATCATCGGCGCCGGCCAGTACCAGAGCAGCACCGGAGCGCGCGGGGACGGCATGAAGATCGCCGTCGTCGACGACGGCCTCGACCCCACGAACCCGTTCTTCGATCCAGCCGGCTTCACGTATCCCGCCGGCTTCCCGCGCGGCGGCCGCAAGTGGACGTCGCCCAAGGTGATCGTCGCCCGCACGTTCCCCGGCCCGAACTCCGGCCCCGGCGGCCGCCTCGCCGTCGATCCCCGCGCGTCCTTCCACGGCACGCACGTGGCCGGGATCGCGGCGGGCGTCGCCGGCACAACCGCGCCGAGCGGCGACGACCACCCGGCCGTCGCCGGCCTGTCGGGAGTGGCGCCGCGCGCCTGGATCGGCAGCTATCGCGTCTTCACGGTGCCGACCCCGGTCGGCAACGTCGCGAACACGCCCGAGATCATCGCCGCCTTCGAGGCCGCGGTGGCGGACGGCATGGACGTGATCAACTTCTCCGGCGGCGGGGCGCAGAGCGAGCCCGCGAACGACGCGCTCGTCGACGCGGTGGCGAACGTCTCCGCGGCCGGCGTCGTGCCGGTGATCTCGGCCGGCAACGACCGCGACGAGTTCGGCTTCGGAACCGCCGGCGCCCCCGGGACGTCGCCCGAGGCGATCTCCGTCGCGGCCGCGTCCAACACGCAGGTCTTCTCGTCGGCGTTGCGGGTCCAGGCATCCGGCGCCGTGATCCCCTTCCGTCCCAACGGCCAGATCCCGGCCGAGTGGTCCTCGAGCGGCCAGACGCTCGTCGACGTCGGGACGATCACCGGCACGGACGGACGGCCGGTCGATCGCTACCTCTGCGGGGTCGGCGGGAGCCCCAACGGCGGCCCGAGCACGCTCCCGGCCGACTCGCTCTCGAACACGATCGCGCTCGTCTCGCGCGGCCGCTGCACCTTCGTCTCCAAGGCGGCCAGGGCGAGGGCGGCCGGCGCGATCGGGATCGTCCTCGTCGACAACCGGGCCGGCGAGGCCAACCCGATCCCGGTCGGGCTCTCGCTTCCCGGCGGGATGATCGCCGACCTCGACGGGGCGCGCGTCCGCTCGACGACGGCGTCGAGCGGCGGCCGCACGACCGTCTCGATCAGCGACCGGGCCGAGCGAATCGACACCGGTCGCGGCGCCGTGATCACGAGCTTCTCCTCTGCCGGCCCGACGGCGTTCGACCACCAGCTGAAGCCCGACGTGACGGCCCCGGGCGGCCAGATCCTCTCCTCCACGCTGCCGCCCTTCGGCGGGCCCTTCGCTGTCTTCGACGGCACGAGCATGGCCGCCCCGCACGTGGCCGGCGCCGCGGCGCTGCTGCTCCAGCGGCACTCCGGCTGGACGCCGCGCCAGGTCAAGGCCGCCCTCGTCGGCACCGCGGGAACCGCCTGGGCGGACACCGCCAGGATCGTCGAGGCCCCCGTGACGCTCGCGGGCGGAGGGCTCGTGGACATCCCGGCGGCCGACGATCCGCGGGTCTTCGCCGATCCGGTCTCGCTCTCGTTCGGCGACGTGAAGGTAAGCGGTGGCGCGGCCGCCCGCGCACTGTCGACCCGGATCGAGGACGCGGGCAACGGCGGCGGCCCCTGGCAGGTCGAGGTGCGCGTGCAGGCGGCGACGGAGGGCGCGCAGCTCGATGTGCCGCCCGCCCTCTCGGTGCCGCCCGGCGGCGACACCTTCCTGACCGCGGTCGCGCGGGCGACCGGCAACGCGAAGCAGGGCGAGAACTACGGGCTCATCCTGCTGCGCCGCGACGGCGTCACGCGCAAGATCCCGTACTTCTTCCTCGTCACGCGGCCCGCCCTCGAGCAGGTGCCCGTGACCCCGCTCCAGTTCATCCAGGAGGGCAACACGGTGACGGGCGAGTCCCGCGTCGACGCCTACCGGTATCCGACGTGGGCCTTCGGGCCGCCGCCCGCCTACGGCGCGGAGCAGCCCGCCCCCCAGTCTGGGGCGGAGCGGCTCTACTCGGTGACCCTGGACCAGCCGGTCGCGAACTTCGGCGTCTCGGTGCTGCTCCAGACCGCCGGCGCGGCGATCGACCCCTGGGTGCTCGGCTCGCGGGACGAGAACGACGTCCAGGGAGCGGCGGGGACGCCCGTGAACGTGAACGGGCTCACCTTCGGCTACCGGGCCGACATCGGCGCGGCCGGTGCGGCGCTACCGCTGCCCGGCACGTACTACGTCTCCGTCGACTCGGGCCTCGACCCGTTCACCGGCCGTTCCCTCGCCGGCAGCTACGTCCTGCAGGCCTGGATCAACGACGTCTCGCCGCCGCTCGTCCTGCCCGTGATGCAGCGCGTGTCGGCCGGGCGGCCGACGATCGTCGCACGGGTGATCGACGGCCTCTTCGCGCCTGAGTCCGGGGTCGACCCCTTGTCGCTGGCGATCGGTTACCGCGGCGTGCTCGTCGGCGCGGCGGCCTACGACCCCGTGTACGGGCTCGCGATCTTCGCGCTCCCGCGGGCGGCGCCCGCCCTGAAGGCCGGCCGGCTCGGCGCGCTCGTCAGCGCCTCGGACTACCAGGAGGCGAAGAACACCGCCTCCGTCAGCGACACCGTGCTCCCGAACACCACCGTCGACGCGCTGCCGCTCCAGGTCGTGAACGGCCCGACAGTGGCCTGGCTGAGGCCCGAGCGGCGGGAGTGCGTGCCGCGCCGGCAGCAGCTGCTCGTGGCGGCCGGCTCGAGCACGAGGGTGCGCTCCGTGCGCTTCTTCGTCGACGGGAAGCAGGTCGGGCTCGACCGCCGCGGCGGCGCCGGGCTCTACGCGGCGTCGTGGGCCACCGGCAAGGCCAAGCGCGGCACGCACGAGCTGCGCGCAGTCGTCGTCGACTCCAAGGGCCGCACCGCAGCAGCGAAGCGGACCGCTCGCGTCTGCCGGTAGCGGTCGTCACCGGCGCGTCGAGCGGGATCGGCACCGAGGTGGCGCGGCTGCTCACGGCGCGGGGGTGGCTCTGCGTGCTGCTGGGGAGGCGGCGTGAGCGGCTGGAGGCGCTGGCGGGCGAGGTGGAGGTGTGCGACGTCTCCGACCGGCAAGCCGTCGAACGAGTCGCCTCGGCGGTGCTCGAGCGTCATCCGGCGATCCACCTGCTCGTCAACAACGCCGGCATCCCGGGGCGCAGCAGCTTCCTCGGGATGGAGCCCGAGCGGGTCGAGGAGCTAATCCGGACGAACTACCTGGGCGGCGTCTGGTGCCTGCGCGCCTTCCTCCCCGGGCTCGAGCGCGGGGCGCCCGCCGACGTCGTCAACGTCGTCTCGGTCGCCGGCACGGTCTCGCTGCCCGGCTCGGCCCCCTACTCGGCCTCGAAGGCCGCCCAGCTCGCCTTCTCCCGCGCCACCGCCGCGGAGCTTCGCCCGCGCGGCATCCGCGTCCACACCGTCAACCCCGGCTTCGTCCACACGGAGGGCTTCCCGAACCGCGACCGCTCCCGCAACCCGCTCTGGCGCCGCCTGGTGATCGGGCCCGACCGCGTCGCCGAGCACATCGTCTCGGTCGTGGGCACCGAGCGCGTTGAGACCTACGTCCCCTGGTGGTACCGGCCCGCCGCGATCCTCCAGGCGATCGCGCCGGGGGTGCTCGCTCACCGCCTGAGCAGGTACCAGCCGACGTCGCCGTCGGACTGAGACCGCAGCAGCACCAGCCCGTTGGCGTCGAAGAGGCCGCGCATGTCCGCTTCGGGGAGGAGGCGCGCGTGCTCCGGATCGCGCTCTCGCTCGGCCCGGTCGACCTCGATCGCGGTCAAGGGGTCGATCGGCGCGATGCGGTCGACGACGAGGATGCGCCCTCCGAGCCGCGTCACTCGCGCCAGCTCGGCGACGGCCAGCTCCGGCCGCCGCACGCGGTGGAGCTTGTCGACGCTGACGGCGCAATCGAAGGAGCCGCGGTCGTAGGGAAGCGTGGTGAGGTCGCCGTCGAAGGTGACCTCGCCGTCGCCGAGCCCCGCCACGCCGGTCGCGAGCACGCGCTCGTCCCCGGCGAGCTGGAGGAAGCCGGCAATGCCTTCAGCGCTCACCTGCACGGCGTCGAGCATGCTCCAGTGCCTCCTCCCGGGTGGAGATCGTGCCCGCGGCACGCTCCTCTTCGATCTCCATCAGTATCGCTCCGATCGCCGGCCCCGGGGGGAGCCCGAGCTCGTCGCCCCGGACGAGCGGCTCGGCCGGCTCGTGCTCGCGGGAACGGCGTACAGCTTCCGCGTGCTCGTGGGCGCCGAGATGGTTGAGTGCCTCCAGCGCCCACGGCTCGGTTGCGCGGCGGAAGCGGTGGATCGCGCGGGCTGAGCCGTCCGCGGGCGGCGCGGCGGCGAGCAGCGTGCGCGCGAACCGGCGGAGGTCGTTCGAGATCGGCAGCCGCTCGAGGCTCTCGCCGAGCGCCGCCACCAGCCGGAGCTCGGGAGAGTCCGCCCGCTCAAGCCTGTCGTCCACCCGCCCACCCAGGGGTGAGAGCAGACCGAGCTCGTCGAGCCGCCGCCAGCCGGCCGTGGAGAGCCGCTCCAGCTCGCCGAGGATCCGCTCCCCCGCTGGGCGGGAGGCGAGCTCTGCGTGCTCGCGGGCAAGGCGCTCAGTCTCGGGGTCGAGCCGGAACCCGAGCTCGTCCTCGAGCCTTGCTGCGCGCAGCAGGCGGAGCGGGTCGTCCTCGAAGATCGACGGCGAGACCGCCCGCAGCGTCCGCGACTCCAGGTCGGCGCGCCCGCCGAACGGGTCGACGAGCTCGCCGCCGCCGACGGGAGCGGCGATCGCGTTCACGGTGAAGTCGCGCGTGGCGAGGTCGGCCTCGATGCCCTCGCGCAGCAGGGTGAAGTCGACCGTGCGCCCGTCGTCGAGCGCGACCCGCCAGGCGCCCCAGCGGTCGGAGAGCGGGAACGGCGCACCGCCGTACGCCCGGGCGGCCGCCTCGGGGTCGCGGCAGGCGACGTCGAGGTCGACGACCGGGCGCCCGAGCAACTCGTCGCGGATGGCTCCGCCGACGACCCACGCCTCCTCCTCGCGCAGGATCTCCTCGACCCGCTCACGCATCGACGACCGTCCGGTGGGCGCGCCCCTTGCCGATCCCGCAGGCCAACTCGTAGGTGATCGTGCCGGCGACGCGCGCGTGCGCCTCGAGCGGCGCGCCCGGACCGACGAGCGTGACCGGCGTTCCCGAGGGGAGTTCGCGCGGCAGCTCGACGGCGAGCGCGTCCATCGAGATCGTCCCGACCACGGGCGCCGGCTCACCCTCCACGACCACGTCGGTCCCGGTCAGGTCGCGCCGGAAGCCGTCCGCGTACCCGACCGGCACGATGCCGATCCACGTCTCGGCCCCGGCGACGAAGCGGCGGCCGTAGCCGGTCGACTCTCCCGGGCGCAGGAGCTTGACCTGCGCCAGCTCGGACTCCCAGCGCAGCACCGGCTCGAAGCCCTCGAGCTCCTTCTCGAACGGCGAGAGGCCGTAGAGGGCGATGCCGCAGCGGACGGCGTCGAAGCGTGAGCCGGGGAAGCGGAGCGCGCCGGCCGAGTTGGCGAGGTGCTTCGTCAGCGGGTAGGGCGCGGTCGCCTCGCGGAAGCGCTCGATCTGCCGCTCCGTGAACTCGGAGTCGCAGTCGGCCGAGGCGAGGTGGCTCATCAGGCCGACGACGCGGCCGCCGGGCTTGGGGAGCTCGGTGAGGCCCCAGCGCCCCATCCCGGTGTCCAGCTTCAGGTGGACGGGGACGCCCTCCGGGATGCGGCCGTCGGCGACGGTCAGCTCGAGCCGCGCCTCGCGGGCGGCCTCCACGTTCTCGGGCGGGCCGAGGACGATCAGGCGCGCCTTCGGCAGCTCCGCGGGGAGCTGGAGCGCTTGGGCGACGGTCGCGGCGACGAGCGCGGCCGCGCCGGCGTCGAGCGCGGCGCGGCCGCACGCGATCGCGCCGTGGCCGTAGCCGTCTGCCTTGAGGACGGCCCAGAGCTCGCTGCCGTCCAGGACCTCGCGCATGCGCCGGACGTTGCGGCGGAAGGCGCCGAGGTCGATCGTCAGCTCAGAGCGGGCCATCGAGGAGGTCGCTCGCGACAGCGCCGCGGCCGAACCGCCGCGAGGCTAGCTGAGTCGCCGCAGCACCCGCGGCGGCGGCGGTCCGCCCGTCGAGCCCCTTCGCGAGATAGGCGGCGATCACGCCCGTGAGCACGTCACCCGTCCCAGCGGTCGCCAGCGCCGGCGTGCCGAGGTCGGAGACGAGTACGCCCTCGCCGGGCGTGGCGACGAGCGTGTCCGCCCCCTTGAGCAGTACGGTGCAGCCGAAGCGCTCGGCCGCCTCGCGCACGGCCGCAAGCCGGTGGGCATCCACGTCGTCCCGGCCCAGCAGCCGGGCGAGCTCGCCCGAGTGCGGCGTCAGCACGGTCGGCGCGTCGCGCTCGAACGGCTCGAGCTCGAAGAGCGCGTCGGCGTCGAGCACGACCGGCACGTCGAGTGCGGCCAGCAGCCGGACGACGAGCGCGCGGGCCTCCGGCGTCCGCCCGAGGCCCGGTCCGATCGCGACGGCGCCCGCCTTCTCCGCGAGCCGGTCGACGTCGTCCCAGGTGCCCTTCACCGGCTCGAGCAGCTTCGCCTCGACGACCGCCAGCGACGCGGCCGGAACGGCCACGGCGACGTAGCCCGCGTCCGCGCGGAACGCAGCCTGCGCCGCGAGACAGAGGGCGCCCGTCATGCCCGGGGCGCCGCCGACGACGAGCACGGAGCCGGCGCTGTACTTGTTGTCGCGCGCGGCCTTCTGGGGGACCAGGCCGAGGATGTCCGGCGTGACCCGCGCGTGCTCGGTCTCCGTCGGCTCCAGGCCGATGTCGGCAACCACGACCTCGCCCGCGTGGAACCGGCCCGGCGCGACGACGAGGCCCACCTTGCGACCTTGGAAGGTGACGGTCAGCTCCGCCTCGACGGCCGCGCCGGGCACCTCGCCGGTCGAGGCATCGACCCCCGACGGAACGTCCACTGACACCACGCGGCCCGTCATCCGCGCGATCAGGGCAGCCGCTTCGTCCCTCGGCGGGCCGCGGAAGCCGGTGCCGAAGAGCGCGTCGATGACGACATCGCCGTCCTCAGCCTCCGTCCAACCGTGCTCGGCGAGGATCCGGGCCGCGATCTGGCCGTCGCCGCCGTTGGCGCCGCCGCCCGCGAACAGGCTGAACGTCCGCGCGTCCGGGAAACGCTCGACGACCGCGTCCGCGACCGCCCGCCCGGCGCGCTCCATCAGCTCGGCGACGTCGTGGCCCGCCTCCGCTGCCTTCAGCTCGTCGGCCGTGTAAAGCGGCTCAAGCATCAGCCACGACGCAGACCGCCGCGGCGAGCTCGCGCGAGTGCGTCATCGAGAGGTCGATCGGCCCCGCGCCCACGCGCTCCGCCCAGTCCCCGAGGCGCCCGGTGAGCGCGACGCCGGGCTTCGGCCGGCCCGCGATCTCGACCTCCTTCCACGCGAAGGCTCGCGCGACGCCGAAACCGAGCGCTTTGCCGACCGCCTCCTTGCCGGCGAAGCGGGCGGCGTAGTGCTGAGCCGGGTTCGGCCGCGACTCGCAGTAGGCCCGTTCGGACTCGGTGAAGCAGCGTTCCCGGAAGCCCGGGTAGCGCTCGAGGGCGCGGCGGATGCGCGCGATCTCGATCAGGTCGACGCCCACTCTCACAATTCGTGCTCGATCCACTCCGGCAGCTGCGCGATCGAGCTGACGATGCCGTCGGGAGTGACGCCGGAGCGCTCGACGGCATCCGGCCGGAACTTCCCGGTCCGCACCAGGACCGCCTTGAGGCCGCAGGCCTTGGCACCGACGACGTCGGTCTCGACGTCGTCGCCGACCATCCAGGTCATGCCGGCATCGGCGTCGAGCGCGGCGAGCGCGGCGTCGAAGTAGGCGGCGCTCGGCTTCCCGATCACGATCGCCTCGACCTCGGCGGCGTACTCGAGCCCGGCGACGAAGGTGCCCGCGTCGAGCAGCGGGCCCCGGCGCGTCTGCCACCACCGGTTCTTGTGGAGCGCGTACAGCTCGGCGCCGGCCTGCAGCTCCGAGAACGCGCGCGCGAGGTTCATGTACGAGAAGACCTGGTTCGTCTCCGGGCTCTCGTCGGCGCCGCCGATCAGCACGGCGTCGGCGGAGTCGCCGACGAGCTCGATGCCGTCGAGGTCCTCGATGATCGCCGGCATCGTCAGCGCGAGCACCCGCCGGCCCGCGAGCAGCCGCGCCGCCGAGTCTGCAGTGGTCTGCAGCTCCCCCTCCTCGAGCTCGATCCCCATCGCCCGCAGCTCGCTGACGAGGTCGGCGCGCGAGCGCGTGGTCGAGTTGGTGACGAACCGAAGGCGGTGGCCGGCCCCGCGCAGCTCGAGGACGGCTTCGGCCGCCCCGGGGATCGGCTCCCCAGACACGTGCAGCACCCCATCGACGTCGAGCAGAATCGCGGCTATGGACGGCGAGTCTATTCGGGTCACCCGCTCCGTCCGCATCCCGCTCGCGGAGATCGAGCTGCGCACCTCGCGCTCGAGCGGGCCCGGCGGCCAGCACGCGCAGAAGACCGAAACGCGCGTGGAGGCCGTCTTCGACGTGGAGGCGTCGCAGGCGCTGACGCCCGTCCAGAAGCGGCGGGTGGCGGCGAAGGCGGGGCCGGTGCTACGGGCGGTGGCGCAGGACGAGCGCAGCCAGGCGCGGAACCGCGCCCTCGCCGTCGAGCGGCTCGTCGCGGCCCTCGCCGAGGCGCTACGGGTGCCGCGGCGCCGCGTGCCGACCAAGCCCTCCGCGGCCGCGCGCAAGCGGCGGCTGGAGGAGAAGAAGCGCCGGTCGGAGACGAAGCGGCTGCGGCGGCCGCTCTAGCGGCTCGTCGCGCGCATTCTCATCCAGAGTGCGCGGACCTGGCCCGCAGGCGGTTGATACGGCGCAGGCGGGTCATAGGGCCACGCGAATGCGGCGAGTGCAGCTGCGGCGTCATGTCGCACCTCGTCCCAGGCACCTGCACTCCGAAGGCCACTGAGAGACCACGTTTCCTCGGTGCTATTGGTTAGGCGGTCCAGCCGAGCATCGAGCGCCCGCAACGCGTCCTCCTGGTCTTGGCGTAGCCGGTCGGAGTAGCTGTGGCGGAGCACTGTCCACCAGTTGTCGAAGTCGGATGCCAGATCTGACGCTGTGTTCCACTGCGCGAAGTCCGGCAGTGATGCGATCTGGGCGTCAGCGGGAGCCGCCAACGCTGCCAGCGACTCTCGCAGGCGGTCCAGCGTGAGCTGGAAGTGCTCATCGGACGGTACGTCCGGAAACTTCGCCACGGGCTACTCGACCGTGACGGTCTTCGCCAGGTTCCGCGGCTGGTCGACGTTGAGGCCGCGCAGCCGGGCGATCCGGTAGGCCAGCAGCTGCAAGGGGATCACGGCCAGCACCGCCTGGAGGAAGTTCGGCGTGCGCGGCACGTAGATGACGTCGTCCGCGTGGTGCTGGATGTCCTCGTTGCCGTCGGTGGCGATGGCGATCACGTGCGCACCGCGCGCGCGCGTCTCCTGGATGTTCGAGACGATCTTGTCGTAGACGTGGATGTTGGTCGCGACGACGACGACCGGCGTCCCCTCCTCGAGCAGCGCGATCGGGCCGTGCTTCATCTCCCCCGCCGAGTACGCCTCGGTGGGGATGTAGGAGATCTCCTTCAGCTTCAGCGCGCCCTCGAGCGCGACCGGCAGGCCGATGTGGCGCCCGAGATAGAGGAAGAAGGGCTTGTCGTAGAAGCGGCGCGCAATGTCCTCGATCGGATGGTCGCCGTCGAGGAACTCGCGGATCTTCTCGGGCAGCTCGTACAGCTGCTCGACGATGAACTCGATCTCGTCGGCCGGCAGCGAGTTGCGCACCTGCGCCAGCTGGAGGGCGACCAGGGAGAGCAGCGCGACCTGCGCCGTGAACGTCTTCGACGCCGCCACGCCCACCTCGAGGCCGCAGCGCGTGTACAGCACCGCGTCCGCCTCCCGCGTGATCTGCGTCCCCATCTGGTTCGTGATCGCGAGCGTGCGCGCTCCCTTCTCGCGAGCGAGCTTGAGCGCGTTCACGGTGTCGCGCGTTTCGCCCGATTGCGAGATCCCGATCACGAGCGTGTCCTTCGAGAGCACCGGGTTGCGGTAGATCCACTCGCTCGCGATGTCGGGCTCGACCGGGACTCGGGCCCATTCCTCGATGATGTAGCGGCCGACGACGCCCGCGTGGTACGCGGTGCCGCAGGCGACGATCACGATCCGCCGCAGGTTCCGGATCTCCAGCTCGGTGAGGCCGATCTCCTCGAGCACGAGCTTCCCGTGCCGGGCGCGGTCGCCGATCGTCTCGCGCACCGCCTCGTCCTGCTCGTAGATCTCCTTGAGCATGAAGGTCTCGTAGCCGCCCTTCACCGCCTGCTCCTCGTCCCAGTCGACCTCCATCACGTCGGGCGCGTCGACGCCGTGGAAGACGGCGCCCTCGGGCGTGATCGCAACCACCGCGCCGTCGTCGATCAGCTGCACGCGGCGCGTCTCGGGGAGGAAGGCGGCGATCGAGGACGCGAGGAACATCTCGCCCTCGCCGACGCCGACGACGAGCGGTGTCTGGCAGCGCGCGCCGACGAGCAGGTCGGGGTGCGCCCGGTGGATGACGACGATCGAGAAGTGCCCCTCGAGCTCGGCGTAGGCGGCGCGCACCGCCTCGACGAGATCGCCCGAGTAGTGGCGCTCGACGAGGTGCGCGACGACCTCCGCGTCGGTCTCGGAGCTGAAGCTGTGGCCCTCGGCGAGGAGCGCCTCCTTCAGCTCGCGGTAGTTCTCCACGATCCCGTTGAGGACGATCGCGAGGTCGTCGTCGGCGCAGCCGGTCAGCGGGTGGGCGTTCGCCTCGGTGACGGCACCGTGCGTCGCCCAGCGGGTGTGGCCGAGGCCGTGGCTCGAGGTCGAGACGTTGTCGGCGGCCGCCTCCTTGAGGATCTGGAGGTTGCCGACGGCCCGGACGTACTCGAGCCCGCCGTCCTCGAGCAGCGCGATGCCCGCGGAGTCGTAGCCGCGGTACTCGAGGCGCTCGAGCCCCTGCAGCAGGAGCTGCCTACAGGGCCTGGGCCCGACGTATCCGATGATTCCGCACACGACTTCCCCCTTAAAACAGCAAAGCCCGGCTGCGGGATGCCCTTCGTCGGGCGCTCAGCCGAGCTCTCGTCGTACGAGAGCCGCGATCTTACCAGAGAGCGCCGCCGCTTCCTCCACCGTCTCCGCCTCCGCGAGCACGCGCACGACGGGCTCGGTGCCGGAGGGACGGACGAGCACGCGGCCGGCGTGCTCCAGCCCGTCGATCCGGGCGCGGAGGCCGTCTGGGATGTGCTTGTCGCGCACGGGGACGTTCTCGCGCACCTGCGGGAACTTGCGCATCACGGCAGCCGCCTCGGAGAGCTTCCGCCCTTCGAGCGCCCGGCAGAGCAGCAGCGCCGCGGCGAGCCCGTCGCCCGTGACGTGGCCGTCGAGGCAGATGATGTGGCCGGACTCCTCACCGCCGAGGACGCCGCCTTCGCGGCGGAGCGCCTCGAGCACGTAGCGGTCGCCGACGTCGGTGGTGACGACGCGGATGCCGTGCTCCTCCATGAGCTTGTGCAAGCCGAGGTTGGCCATCACCGTGACCGCGACGAGATCGACGCCGAGGTGAAGCGCGAGCACGGCGAGGATCTCGTCGCCGTCCACCGTCTCCCCCCGCTCGTCGACCGCGAGCATCCGGTCGCCGTCGCCGTCGAAGGCGACGCCCAGGTCGAGAGCCTCCTCGCGGACTTTGTGGCTCAGAGCCACTAAGTCGGTGGCGCCGCAGCCGACGTTGATCCGCGCGCCGTCGCCGTCGTCGCCGATCGCCGTCACCTCCGCGCCGAGCGCTCGGAATGCGTCGGGCGCGAGGCCGGAGTAGGCGCCGTTGGCGCAGTCGACGCCGATGCGGAGGCCGGTGAGGTCGGAGCCGAAGCGCTCCAGCACGTGCTCGACGTAGCTGTCGGCTGCGATCCCGACGCGGTCGACCGAGCCGGGCCCGGCGGCCGGCGCGTCGAGCAGCGCCTCGATCTCGGCCTCCGCGTCGTCGGTCAGCTTGTGGCCGTCGCGGTCGAAGAACTTGATGCCGTTGTACTCGGGCGGGTTGTGCGAGGCGGAGACGACTGCGCCGAGGTCGAGCGCGAGCAGGGCGACCGCGGGCGTCGGCAGGATCCCGGCCACAATTGCGTGCCCGCCGGCCGAGGCGACCCCGCGCGCGAACGCCTCCTCGAGCTCGGGCCCAGAGGGGCGCGTGTCGCGGCCGATGAGGACGCGCCCGCCGCCCGACCAGAGCGCGGCCGCCTTGCCCAGCCGCTCGACGAGGTCGACCGTCAGGAACTCGCCGACGACGCCGCGGACGCCGTCGGTGCCGAAGTAGCGGCGCTCGGTTATCGCTTCGAGAACTGGGGCGCCTTGCGGGCCTTGTGCAAACCGGCCTTCTTCCGCTCCACGATGCGAGCGTCGCGGGTGAGGAAGCCGGCCCGCTTCAGCGGCACCCGCAGCTCCGGATCGGCCTCGACGAGCGCGCGGGCGATGCCGTGGCGGATCGCCCCGGCCTGGCCGGACGGGCCGCCGCCCGCGACGCGCACGCGCAGGTCATACGTGCCCTCCAGCTCCGCGACCTTGAAGGGCGCGAGCACGGTGGTGCGGTGTGTGGGCCGCGGGAAGTACTCGTCGATCGTGCGGCCGTTGATCCAGGTTGCGCCGTCGCCCGGGCGCAGAATCACGCGCGCCACGGAGGTCTTGCGCTTGCCGGTGCCGCGGTACTGAGCGATCTCGGCCATCAATCCTCCAGCGCCAGCGGCTCGGGGCCCTGCGCCTCGTGCGGATGCTCGGGCCCCGCGTAGATCTTCAGCTTCGTGATCTGGCGGGCCGCCAGCTTGTTGCGGGGCAGCATCCCCTTGACCGCGGCGCGGAGCACCTCGGTCGGCCGGCGGTCGAGCTGCTCGCGCAGCGTCCGCTGCTTGAGCCCGCCGGGGTAGCCGGAGTGCCGGTAGTAGATCTTGTCGTCGAGCTTCTTGCCGGTGACGGCGATCTTCTCGGCGTTGATCACGACGACGAAGTCGCCGGTGTCGACATGCGGCGTGTACTGCGGCTTCGTCTTGCCGCGCAGCGTGTCGGCGATCTGCGTGGCGAGACGTCCGAGAGTGCGCCCCTCGGCGTCGACGAGGTACCAGCGCTGCTGTACTTCTCCGGGCTTTGCGGTCCAGGTTTTCTGCATGGCGAAGCGGCGCTCAGGGTAGCAACTTGGCCGCTTCGGGCACCGGCGGGCCGGGCATCCGCCCGAGGAGGAGGATGAAGGCGATCGGAGCCAGCGCGACGAGCGAGGCGCCGAGCGCGAGCGCCGTCACGCCGGCCTCGTCGAGCACGTAGCCGCCGAGCAGCACGAAGGCCGCGCCGGTGAAGCTGGCGACGAGATCGTTGAAGCCGAGCAGCTTGCCGCGCTCGTGCGGCGCGGCGAGGTCGGCCAGCGCGGTCGTGGCGGCGACGAAGGAGAAGTTCCACCCCAGCCCAAGGCCGAATAGCAGCACGGCGATCGGCGTCACGTCGTCGAGCCAGATCAGCCCCGCGGTCGAGACGGCGATCAGCCCCAGCCCGCCGGTGAGCATCGGCGGCCGCCCGATGCGGTCGACCATCCAGCCGACCACCGGCATCAGCAGGTACATGCCGAGCACGTGCGCGCCGATGATCGGGAAGACGAGGTGCTGCGCGTGGCCACGGTGCTCGACGACGACGTAGCCGGTCAGGTTCATGATCGAGACCATGACCGCGAAGCTGGAGACGCCGGCGAGCATCGCGGGGACGACGCCGGGCCTGCGCAGCAGCTCGCGGAGCGGCGCCGCCACGTCGGGCGGATCCTCGACGCGGCGGACGCGGCCCTCGAGCGCCTCCGCGATCTTCTTCGGGTCTGGTCGCACGTTCAGGACGACGGCGAGCGCGATGACCATCATCCCGGCGCCCGCGAGCCACGGGACGGCCAGCTCCGCCGCCTCGAGGTCGCGGCCCCGGAAGATCGGGCTGAAGACGGCCGGCCCGAGGATTGCGCCGAAGACCGCCCCGAACATGACGTAGGCGATCCCGCGGGCACGGCGCGCGGGCGGGTACATGTCGCCGGCGGCGGCGCGGGCCAGCTGGCCGGTCGCGCCGGCGGCGCCGATCAGGATGAAGCCGGGGATCGCGGCCCAGGTGGAGGCCTTCCAGGCGCCCAGCGCGGTCAGCGCGGCCCCCGCGCTGCCGACCGCGAAGCCGGCCGCGAGCACCGGCACGCGGCCTACCCGGTCCATCAGCCGGCCGGCGGGGAAAGAGGTCAGCGCGGCGGAGAGAAGGAAGAGCGCGGGCCCGAGCCCGAGCAGGCTCTCGACCCCGGTCACGAGGACGAACGTGAGCGCCGACACGGCGGCGACGAGCTGGAGCGTGGCCGAGTTGACGGCCATCGCGACCGCGAGCAGCACGGTGTTGCGCTTGATGGGGAACTCGGGTGTCACCGCGCGCGTGATTCAAGCAGCCCGGCGCGGAATTGCCCAGCCCCGCCATGGGACGGGTGGCGAACGTACCGAGCTCCGGTGACCTCCTGCGCGAGCCGCCCGACGGCGATCACTTGCCGGCCGCGCGCGAGCCGCTCGAGCAACGGGGCGGCGGCCGCCACCTCGGCGCGCGTCGGCCGGCGGTTCGAGGTCGGGGTGCCCGGATGCGTGGGGACGACGTTCCAGAGCAGCACCTCCTCCTCCAGCCCGAGCTCCGCGAGCGCGCGGTGGACGATCGTCGCGCTCGCCTCCGCCGGGCCCGTCCCCGTGAGCTGGCGCTCCGACGTGAACGGGATGCCGCTGACGCGCGCGCCGCGGTAGCCCGCCGCCTCGCCGACGAGCAGGATCGGCGCGCGCCCGCGGGCCTCGAGGTACGCGCGCAGCCGCTCTCGCAGCCGGGCTGAGCCCGCGTACTGGTTGAAGGTCGTGCCGATCCGCGCCCGGGCGAGCTCTGCGACGAGGTCGGCCACGGCGCGAGAATAGAGCGGTGCGCCGCCGCGTGATCGTCCACGGCCACGTCCAGGGCGTCTTCTTCCGCGACACCGTGCGCCGCGATGCGCTGCGGCGCGGCGTCGCCGGCTGGGCCCGCAACAACCCGGACGGCACGGTGGAGGCCGTGTTCGAGGGCGAGCAGGACGCCGTCGAGCGGCTCGTCGAGCTCTGCCGGGATGGGCCTCGCGGCGCGCGAGTCGACCGCGTCGAGGCCCACGAAGAGCAGCCGGAGGGCCTCCAGGGCTTCGAGATCCGCTGACCACGATCGCCCTTTCCGGTACCGTGGCCCCCGATGGCTCAGAGCAAGCGACAGACCACCCACGCGAAGCGCGCGCGCGAGCAGGCGGTCAAAGAGAAGCGGGTACGCAAGGTAGAGCGGAAGGAAGAGCGAAAGCTCGCCGCCGCGGAGGGCCGGATCCTCGAGGACGGCACCATCGTCCCGCGCGAAGAGCACCACGAGCCCGCCGAGCCGGGCGAGGACGAGCGTCAGCCCGAGTAGCGTCGCGCCCGATTGAGCTCGGCCTGCGCGTACACCGGGCCCATCACCAGCGTGAGGAAGAAGAGCATGCCGACCGGCTTCACGATCCGGTGCTCGACGTCGCGCCGTCGCTGAACCTCCTCGATCCGCCCGAGCAGCCGCCACCAGGCCACGAACGGCGGAAACACGAGCACCCAGCCGACGGTGATCGCCAGCAGCGTCAGGAACGGGCCGACGGGCATCGCGAACCGGTCGCGCAGCTCGCGGTTGACCTGCCAGTGCCAGTAGAACCAGTAGATCCCCGCCGTGAGGACGATCCAGAGCGGGATCAGCCAGGGGCGCCGGTACTTCATTCCCACTCGATGGTCGCGGGCGGCTTCGAGGTCACGTCGAGGACGACGCGGTTGACCTCGGGGATCTCGTTGACGATCCGACTCGAGATCGTCTCCAGCAGGTCGTAGGGCAGGCGCGCCCAGTCGGCGGTCATGGCGTCCTCGGAGGTGACCGCGCGGATCACGATCGGGTAGCCGTACGTCCGCTCGTCGCCCTGCACGCCGACCGACCGGATCGCCGGCAGCACCGCGAAGCACTGCCACAGCTCGCGGTAGAGCCCGGCTCGCCGCACCTCGTCGAGCAGGATCGCGTCGGCCGCGCGCAGCACCTCGCACCGCTCCGCGGTGACGTCCCCGATGATGCGGATCGCCAGGCCCGGGCCGGGGAACGGGTGCCGCCAGACCATCGCCTCCGGCAGCCCGAGCTCCTCGCCCACGCGCCGCACCTCGTCCTTGAAGAGCAGCCGCAGCGGCTCGACGAGCTCCATGCGCATGTCCGCGGGGAGGCCGCCGACGTTGTGGTGCGACTTGATCTTCGCCGCGACGCCCTCGGTGCCGCCCGACTCGATCACGTCGGAGTAGAGCGTCCCCTGCACCAGGAAGCGCGGAGGCGCCGACTCGGCGGCGCCGCTTGCAGGCCGCCCCCGGGCTTTGCCCGGGCGGCCGCTTGCTTCTCGCCCAACTGGCCCGCCTCCTGCTCGAAGACGCGGATGAACTCCTCGCCGACGATCCGCCGCTTGTGCTCGGGGTCGTCGACGCCCGCGAGCTTCGAGAGGAAGCGCTCCTGCGCCTCGACGTGGACGAGCGGGACGTGGAAGTGGCCCTCGAAGGTCTCCACCACCTGCGCCGCCTCGCCGGCGCGCAGCAGTCCGTGGTCGACGAAGACGCACGTGAGCTGCTCGCCGACGGCCTTGTGGACGAGCAGCGCGGCGACCGCGGAGTCGACGCCGCCCGAGAGGCCGCAGATGACGCGCTCGCGGCCGACCTGGGCGCGGATGCGCTCGACCTGCTCCTCGATCACGGCGGCGGCCGTCCAGGTGGGCGGCGCGCCCGCGGCCATGTAGAGGAAGTTCTTCAGCACCTCGGTGCCGTGCGGCGTGTGCACGACCTCGGGGTGGAACTGGACGCCGTACAGCCCGCGCGCGCGATCCTCGAACGCGGCGATGGGAGTCGTCTCCGACGACGCGGTCACCTCGGCGCCCGCGGGCGCGGCGACGACGGAGTCGCGGTGGCTCATCCACGCCACCTGCTCCTCGGCCAGGCCCTTGCCGAGCGCGCCGCCGACCTTGATCTCCGTCTTGCCGAACTCGGAGACGCCAGTGCGGTCGACGCGGCCACCGAGGTCCTGCGCCATGAGCTGCATGCCGTAGCAGATGCCCAGCATCGGCACGCCCAGCTCGTAGAGCGCCGGGTCGATCTTCGGCGCGCCCTCGGCGTAGACGGACGCGGGCCCGCCGGAGAGGACGAGCGCGTACGGGTTGCGGCGGCGAACCTCGTCGGCGCCCACGCCGTGCGGGACGAGCTCCGAGTACACGCGGCACTCGCGCACGCGGCGCGCGATCAGCTGCGAGTACTGGCCGCCGAGGTCGATTACGAGCACCGGCCGCTCCCCCTCCGGCGAGGGGAAGGGGATGACCTCAGCCCGAGAGCTCACTTCGGGGTGACCACGCGTTGGCCGGGCGCGATGGACGAGCTCGCGGCAAGGACGCAGGGAGCGCTCGTAGCCTCTGCGCTACGGGCGCGACCGAGGACGCCGCCGCGGGCCGTACAGCGCGGCCGGACGACCCGTGCTTCACGCCGAAGGGAGCTCTAACTAACTCGGTAATTCGGGGCCTCCTTCGTGATCGTCACGTCGTGCGGGTGCGACTCGCGCAGGCCGGCGCCGGTGATGCGAACGAACCGCGCCTGCTGGAGCTCCTCGATCGTGGCGGCTCCGCAGTAGCCCATCGCCTGGCGGACGCCGCCGACGAGCTGGTAGAGGATCGGCGCGAGCTTGCCCTTGTACGGGACGCGGCCCTCGATTCCCTCGGGGACGAGCTTGTCCACGTCCTCGACGTCTCCCTGGAAGTAGCGGTCCTTCGAGAACGAGCGCGCGCGCATCGCGGCCAGCGAGCCCATGCCGCGGTACTCCTTGAAGCGCTCGCCGTGGGAGAGGATCACCTCGCCGGGCGCCTCCTCGGTGCCCGCGAGCAGCGAGCCGAGCATGACCGCGTCCGCGCCGGCGCCGATCGCCTTGGCGATGTCGCCGGAGGAGGTGATGCCGCCGTCGGCGATCACCGGCACGTCGACCGCGGAGGCGATCTCGTGGATCGCCGTCACCTGCGGCACGCCCACGCCGGAGACTACGCGCGTCGTGCAGATCGACCCAGGCCCGACGCCGGCCTTGACGGCGTCCGCGCCCGCGTCGACGAGCGCGCGCGCCGCATCGGCGGTCGCGATGTTCCCGGCGACCAGCTCGACGTCCCACTCGGCCTTAAGCCTCCGCACCATCTCCACCACGCCCAGCGAGTGCCCGTGCGCGGTATCCACGACGAGCACGTCGGCGCCGGCGTCCACGAGCGCGCCGGCCCGCTCGAACGCGTCCGGACCGACGCCTACCGCGGCTCCCACCAGCAGCCGTCCCTGCGCGTCCTTGGTCGCATCCGGGTACTCGATCTTCTTCTGGATGTCCTTGACGGTGATGAGGCCCTTGAGCAGGCCGTCCGCGTCGACGATCGGGAGCTTCTCGATCTTGTGGCGGTGGAGGATGTCGAGCGCCTCCTCGAGCGTCGTCCCCACGGGTGCCGTGACGAGGTCGCGCGCGGTCATCAGCGCGGAAACCGGCTGCGACGTGTCGCGCTCGAAGCGGAGGTCGCGGTTGGTCAGGATGCCGACGAGGTGGCCGTCCTCCTCGGTGATCGGGATCCCCGAGACCTTGTACCGGGCCATGAGCTCGAGCGCGTCGGCGACGAGCGCCGTCGGTGGCAGCGTGACGGGCTCGACGATCATCCCGGCCTCCGAGCGCTTGACCTTGTCCACCTCGGCCACCTGGTCGGCGATCGAGAGGTTGCGGTGGACGATGCCGAGCCCGCCTTCGCGGGCGAGCGCGATCGCCAGGCGCCCCTCGGTGACCGTGTCCATCGCCGCGGAGACGATCGGAATCGCCAATTCGATAGTCGGGGTCACGCGCGTGCGCGTGGAAACCTCGTTCGGGAGGACGGCGGACTCGGCCGGGACGAGCAGGACGTCGTCGAACGTCAGCCCCTCCTGCGCAAACTTCCGGTCGAGCGCGAGGAGCCGCTCGAGCTCGCCTTGCGTGACGCTTACACCCTCCATCCGAAGATGGTAGCTCAGGCTTCGGAAGCCACTGCCTCGAGCTTCTCGACCTGGACGTGGTTGACGAGCCGCCCCGCCTCGCGGGGGTCGAGGCGGCCGGCGCCGACGGTCAGCGTCGACGCGGTCGCGGCCGCGACGGCGAACCGCAGCGCGTCCTCCTCCGTCCGCTCCTCGAGCCGGCCGGCGATGAAGGCTGCAAGCAGGACGTCGCCCGCGCCAACGACGGACACCGGGTCCACCCGTGGCGCCGAGGCGTGCAGCCGCTCCGGCCGCCGGCTTTCCCGCAGCAGCGCGTAGCAGCCGGTCTCCTGGCTGAGGAGGACGTTGCGCGCGCCGAGCTCGGCGATCGCGTCGAGCGCCACCACGAAGTCGTCCTCGGCCTGGAACTCCTGGCCCACGAGCGCCTCCGCCTCCTGCTGGTTCGGCGCAACGAGGAACGGCTCCGCCTCGACGCCCAGCCTGAGCGGCTCGCCCTCCGAGTCGAGCACGCAGCGCACGTTCCGGCGGTTGAGCTCCCGGATCGCCTCGGCGTAGAAGTCGGCGCCGACCCCGCGCGGCAGCGAGCCGGCGAAGACCACGGCCTCGGCCCCGCGCGAGAGGTAGTGCACCTTCTCCAGCAGGATCTCGAGCTCCTCGAGCTCGACGTGCGGCCCCCACTCGTTGATCTCGGTGTACGTGTTTCCGGTCGGGTCGACGACCGCGGACGAGGTTCGCGACTCGTCGGCGATGCGCACGAAGTCGTTGAGGATCGCCTCGGAGGTCAGCTCTTCGACCACGCGCGTGCCCGTGCGGCCGCCCGCGAGCCCGGTGGCGACCACCGGGTAGTTGAGGAGCTTGAGGGCGCGCGCGACGTTGATCCCCTTGCCGCCCGCGAGAGTGAGCCCCTGGCTCGCGCGGTGCCGGTGGCCGAGCTGGAAGTTCGGGACGGTCAGCGTCCGGTCGATCGCCGCGTTCATCGTGACCGTCACGATCACGTGATCCACCCCCACGCGTTCTCGAACGTGCGGGTCGTGTACCAGCGAAGCTTGCCCCCGAAGCCGGGGGCCGAAAGCGACTCGGCCGCGACGAGCGGGCGCTCGCCGAGCAGCTCGCCGCGCGCGTAGACGCGGACAACCCCCAGCCGCTGGCCCTTCGTCACCGGCAGCGAGACGACCGTCGGCGCGACCACGTGCTCCACGAGCATCCGGTCGACGCGAACGGCGCGGAGCAGCGGGCGCGGCGCGACCAGCCGCAATGCGCCGCGGCCGTAGCCGGTCGAGGCGGTCGCGTAGACGCGGTCGTCGTCGATCGCCTCCACGACCCGGTAGCGCGAGGTCCCCCACGAGAGCAGCTGAGCGAGGTCGGAGTTGCGTTCGCCCCGCGTCGGGCTGCCGAGGATGGTCGCGTAGATCGTCACGCCGGGGCTGCGCGCCGCCGCCACCTGCGACCAGCCGGCCGCCGCCGTGTGCCCGGTCTTGACGCCGATCAGCCCCGGGAAGCGGCCGAGCAGGTCGTTCCAGGTGTGGAGCGTGCGGCCGGCGGCGGTCTCGGTCTGCCGCGCGACCGTCCGGCGGACGAACGGCTTCCGCATCGCGACCTGCGCCAGCTCGGTGACGTCGCGCGCGCTCGAGACGTGGCCCGGCGCGTCAAGCCCGGACGGGTTGACGAAGTGCGTGTCCGCGAGCCCGAGCTCCTGGGCCTTCGCGTTCATCAGCGCGACGAACCCTGAGACGCTGCCGCCGACGTGCTCGGCGAGCGCGGTGGCGGCGTCGTTCGCGCTCTGGATGAGGGCGGCCTCGACAAGGTCGCGGACGAGGATGCGCTCGCGGGGCCGCAGGTCGATCGTCGACTCCCCGATGCGGGACGTTCGCGGCGAGACGGTGACCACGTCGTCGAGGCGCGCGTGCTCGAGCGTGACGAGGACGGTCATCAGCTTCGTGATGCTCGCGATCGGCAGCGACTCGTCTGCGCGGTGCGCGGCGAGCACCTCGCCGGTGGCGGCGTTCTCGACCAGCCACGCGCTCGCGTCGACCCGCGGAGCCGCGGCGGTGACGGCGGGGGCAAGGGAAAGCGTGCCGGCGATGACAGCGAGAAGCCGCTTCACCGGGGGCAACCCTAGCCGACGCGGATCTGCTGGCCGATGCTCAGGGCGACCGGGTCGATCCCCGGGTTCAGCGTGAGCAGCTCCTCCACGGTCGTGTCGTGCTCGACGGCGATCGACTCGAGCGTGTCTCCGGACTGCACAACGTAGAGGTCGCCCGCGGTCGTCTCCCCGGTGCCGGTCGTGGTCTCGGTCTCCGTCGTCTCGGTCTCGGTCTCCACCGTCGCCGTGATCACCGGCTCGGCCGCCGGCTCCTCCGCGTTCAGGGCCGAGCGGATCAGGAGGATGGCGATCGTCGCCGCGAGCAGGAACGCCAGCGGGGCGGCTACCCGGGCGCGGCTCACCAGCCCGACGCGGCCCAGACGTCGTCGCGGAGCCGCGCCGACTCGGCCCCGGCGGTCGTCCGCCAGTCGCCGCCGTGCTCGCGGAAGGCGTAGATCACGGAGCGGGACGCGCTGACGAGCGCGCTCGCGGGGCCGCTGGCGAAAGCCCGCGCCACGTCGCCGGGGGTCGCGCCCTGCGCGCCCACACCCGGTAGGAGAAGGACGGACTGCGGCATGAGCTTCCTCGCCTCGCCGACCGCGCGCGGGTAGGTGGCGCCGACGACCGCGCCGACGCTCGACAGGCCGCTCTCGCCGACCGCTTCGGCCGCCCACTCGCAGACGAGCCGCGCGACGTGATGCCACAGCGGCCCGCCGTCGCTGAGGACGGCGTCCTGCACGTCCGCGCTGCCGGCGTTCGACGTCTTGACGATCACGAAGACGCCCGTCCCAGTGCGCCGCGCGGCGAGCAGGAACGGCTCGACCGCGTCGCGGCCGAGGTACGGGTTCACGGTGAGCGCGTCCGCGACGCCGTTCTCGAGGTACGCGGCCGCGTAGGCGCGCGCAGTCGAGCCGATGTCGCCGCGCTTCCCGTCGGCGATCACGAGCAGACCGGCCGCGCGCGCGTAGCCGCAGACCTCGTGCAGCGCGCCCAGGCCATCCGGGCCGAGCGCCTCGAAGAACGCGAGCTGCGGCTTGACCGCCACCGCGTTGGGGGCGACGGCGTCGATGATCCCGCAGCAGAAGCGGGCGCAGGCGGCGGCGGAGTCGCCGTCGCCGCGCAGCTCGACGGGGAAGAGCTCGGGGTTCGGGTCGAGACCAACGACCAGCTGGCTCCGCTTGCGCTCGACGGCCTCGGCGAGCCGGTCGGCGAACTGGGCAACGGCCACTGCCATCGCCCGGACTCTAGCCAGGGCTCAGGCTGCCATCACCTCCAGCTCCGGCGGCGGCTTGCGCAGGAAGGAGCCGACGAGCAGCAGCGCGTCCGCATCCTCGCCCCCCGAGCCGAGGCGCGCCTGGGCGAGCCCGGTCTCGAGCTCGAGCCGCGCCCCCGGGCCCGGCGGCAGCGTGCGCACGGCCGCGATCCGGCCGCCGGTGACGAGGAACGCGCGGCGGAAGCCGTCCTCCACCGCGGGCACGAGCAGCCAGGCGTCGAGCGAACGCAGGCGGTCGAGCTCGCTCACGCGCGCGAGCACCTGCTCGAGGGCGGCGATGCGGTCGCGCACGCGCGCCGCGTCCTCGTAGCGCAGGCAGTCCGAGTGGTCGCGCAGCCTGCGGCGGAGGACGGGCAGCGCGTCCTCCGGCCGCTCGAAGCCGTCGAGCGCGCGCGCCGCCGCTCGAGCGCGGCTGCGTCCCGGCAGCGGCCCGAGCGGTCCCGGCTGCTCGGAGACGACCCAGCCGGCGCCCCGCCGCCGCAGGTACACCTGCGCCCGCTTCCCGCGCGCGTTCGCCGGCGGGCGCAGCTCGCGGATCAGCCGCAGCTCCTCGAGCGCAGCCTCGAGCTCCGACCCGAGCACGCGCCACTCGATCCGCTCGACCGCGGCGAGCGCCGCCTCCACCGAGGGCCGCTGGCGCTCGGAGCCGAAGTACGACCGCAGCCGGGCGCGGAGGTCGCGCGCGCGGCCGACGTAGAGGACGCGGTCGTGCGTGTCGCGGAACAGGTAGACGCCCGGCCGCTGCGGCGCGCCGTGGACGAGGGTGCGCTTCGCGTGGACGCGGCGGGTCTGCGGCGTCGCCAGGTCGCAGAGCTCCGCGACCGTCCGCGCGCCGCGTTCCTGGGCGAGGCCGATCAGCGCCAGCAGGATCTCGGCCGTCGCCTCGGCGTCCGGGAGCGCTCGGTGGCACGGACGCGTCGCCGTCCCGAAGAACTGGGAGAGCGCGGCGAGCGAGCAGCGGGACGTGCGGCCGGCCAGCAGCCTGCGCGCGAGCCAGACGGTGTCCACCACCTGGCCGGCCAGCCGCCGGCCGGTGAGCTGCTCGACCTCGCGGTCGAGGAAGGCGAGGTCGAAGCGGGCGTTGTGGGCGACGAGGACCGCGTCGCCCGCGAAGGCGAGAAAGCGCCGGACGGCAGCGGCGGGCGGGGGGGCGCGGCGGAGGTCGGCCTCGGCGATCCCGGTGAGGGCGGCGATCGCGGGCGGCAGCCGCTCCCCCGGCCGGACGAGCGTCTGGAAGGTCGCAGCCTCCTCGAGCTGCTCGACGCTGACCGCGCCGATCTCGCAGATCCGCGAGCGCCCCGGCGTCAGCCCGGTCGTCTCGAGGTCGACGACGACGTAGCGGGCGTCCTCGAGCGCCAGCTCCTCGCCCGCCGGCCGCGCGAGGACGACGGCCGTGCCCCGCCAGGCGAGCCGCGCGTCGCCGGCCACGACCTCCTGTAGCAGCGTCCGGGCGAGCCCCGCTGGGAGATGCGCCAGCGCGAAGAGCTCCCGGGCCGCCTCCTCCGCGGCGACCGGCCCGCGCCGCGCCTCGACGAGCTCCACCAGGCGGTCGGCCGAGTCGAACGCAAGCTGCACGCCCGAATGCTAGGCGAACGTATGTTCGTGCGCAAGCGCAAAGAAAGGGCCGCCAACCCCGGCGGCCCTTTCGCTGATCCGGGAGGAGGTGGTAGCCCTAGAACCCGCCGCCGCCGCCGCCGGTCTTGACGGCGGTCTTGAGCGAGCTGCCAGCCGAGAACTTGGGGACGTTCGCGGCGGGGATGTGAACCTTCTGGCTCGGGTTGCGCGGGTTGACGCCCTCGCGCGCCTTGCGGTGCGCGGTCGAGAACTTCCCGAACCCGGTAAAGGTGATCGCGTCACCAGCCCGGAGCGCCTCCGTGACCGAGTCGAGGAACGCATCGACCGCCGTCGCGGCGTCGCGCTGGGAAATCCCGGCCTTCTGAGCCACCTTGCCCACGAACTCCTGCTTCGTCACTTTCTCTCCTCCTGTCGTTGTCAGCAGCGGAAAGACCCTAACAGCCTAGCGCCTTTGGCTCAACCATGCGGGTTTGCGGCACTTTTGCGCATTTCGAGGACTTCCTCGGCGCGAAAGAGGGGCCACAGACGCACGGCGTGGCGCGCGAGCAGGTCGCTTCCGCCCTCCTCCCGGTCGACCACGCAGACCGCCGCGCGCACCCGCAGGCCTGCCTCGCGGAGGGCCTCGACCGCCTCGAGGGCGGCACCGCCGGAGGTGACGACGTCCTCGACCAGGCACACCGTCTCGCCGGCCACGAAGGCGCCCTCCACCCGGTTCATCGTTCCGTACTCCTTCGCCTTCCCGCGGACGATCAGGAAGGGGAGCCCGGAGGCGAGCGAGGCGGAGGCGGCCAGGGTGACCGCGCCGAGCTCCGGGCCGGCGAGGCGCGCCGCCTCCGGCTCCGCGCGGCCCGCCGCCTCGGCGATCCGCCGGCCGAGCTCGCCGAGCAGCTCCGGCACCGTCTCGAACCGGTACTTGTCGAGGTAGTAGGCCGACCGCTTCCCGGAGCGGAGGAGGAAGTCGCCCTCGAGCAGCGCGTGCCGGCGGATCGCCTCGCGGAGCTCGTCGTCGGTCACGCCGCTCCGCGCGCCGAGCGGATCGCCTCGCGCGCGACCTCCAGCATCCGGTCGGCCTCGCCGTCGCCGCGCTCGAGCGAGAGCATCGAGCCGTCGTCGTAGTAGAGGTCGACGCGGGCGGCCGCGGCCCGGCGGCGGCGCACCACGGCGGCGACCCCGGCGCCGGCACCGAGCAGGACGACCAGGCTACGCCGGTTCATCGAGCCGCCGGAGACACGTGCGCAGGTCGTAGAGGACGAGGCCGGAGGCGCTCCCGGAGCCGGTGACCGCCGCGGCGACGCGGCCGCCGTCGCGCGCGGCGAAGAGGCTGCCCTCGCCGGTCACCGCCTCGACGCCGGCGGCGGAACCGAGCAGCTCCACCGCCGCCCGCGAGAGCGCTGAGGCACCGGTGTCGTCGAGCGTCGAGGCGAGCGCGGTGCCGTCCTCGGAGGCGATCACTGCCGCTTCGATCTGCGCCGAGATCTCCGTCAGGTCAGCCAGCGCGTGGGCAGGATCCACGGCCGCCTACGATACTGCGCTCCCGTGCGCCAGGGGTTCGCCAGGCTCTTCCGGAAGTTCTTCGCCGACCGCGGCACTCACCTCGCCGCGATGGTCGCCTACTTCGCGCTGCTCTCGTTCGTCCCGATGGTCTTCCTCGCGCTCGCGCTGCTCGGCCTCGCGGGCCGGGCCGACGAGTCGAGCTTCTTCGTCACCGAGCTGAGCAACATCTTCCCGGGGAGCTCGGTGACGCGCATCGTCGACCTCGTCGCGACGCTCGAAGAGAACGCTGCCGCGATCGGCGCGGTCGGCGGCGTCTTCCTGCTCTGGACGTCCCTGTCGCTCTTCAGCGTGCTCGAGTCCGCGTTCAACATCGTCTACAGGCAGCCGAACCGCCCCTTCCTCCAGGGGAAGGCGATCGCGGTCGCGCTGCTCGTCGGGTCGCTGGTCGTGCTCTTCGCCGGGCTCGTCGCCGGCTCGATCGGGTTCGAGCTGCTCAAGCGGTACGCGGGCGGCGTCGCCGGCAACGACGTCGTGGCCTACGTGCTCTCGGTGATCGTCTCGACGCTCGCCGTGTTCGTCTTCCTGGTCTCGACGTACTACGTCCTGACGAATGTCGCCCACACGTTTGCCGACGTGCTCCCGGGCGCCCTGCTCGGGGCCGCCCTGCTCCAGCTCACCTTCCAGGCGCTGCCCGTGTACATCCGCCTCTCGGGCGACGTGGTGACCCTCCAGGCGCTCGGGGCCCCGGTGATCCTGCTCGTCTGGCTCTACGTGATGGCCAACGTGATCGTGATCGGGGCGGAAGTGAACTGGTGGTTCTCGCGCGGCCGCTCTGAGCTACGCGCCGACGACGTCCCCGGCCTCGCGTAGCGCGCGGGCGGCGACGGCGCGATGGGAGTGCTCGCGCTTCCACTCGTTGCCTAACTCAGCAACAGTGCGCTCCTCGCCGGCGGGGACGAAGACCGGGTCGTAGCCGAAGCCCTCGGAGCCGCGGGCCTTCCGGGCGATGTGGCCCATGAGCACGCCGCTGCCCTGCAGCTCCTCGCCCTGCGGCGTCAGCAGAACGAGCTCGCAGACGTAGCGAGCCTCGCGTCCCGCGACCCCCTCGAGGTCGGCCAGCAGCTGGGCGACGGGATCCTCGGCGTAGCGGGCGGAGCGGATGCCCGGGCCGCCGCCGAGCGCGTCCACCTCGATGCCGGAGTCCTCGCCGAGGGCCCACGAACCGGGCCGCCACGCGAACGCCGCCTTCGCGCGGGCGTTCTCGTCGTAGGTCTCCCCGGTCTCCGGCGGGAGCTCGGCCGCGATCGGCTCGAGCGGCCAGCCGGGCAGGAGCGCGCGGAGCTCCTCGAGCTTGTGCGGGTTCCTCGACGCGAGGACTACGCGGTCCACTCGACCCGCCGGACGTCCTCCAGTCCGTGCAGCCGGTCGACGAGGTCCGCCGGGCGGAGCGGCTGGGGCAGGTGGAGCTCGGCCACGACCACCCGTTCCGTCGAGCTCTCGTCGATCTGGAGTGAGTCGATGCGGGCGCCGGTCTGCTCGAGCTCGGCGAGCACCGGGGCGGCGGCGGTGCCCGGCGGCAGGGTGATCGCGAGGCGGCCCTCCTCGGGGCGGATACGGACGACCACGCGGTACGCGAGCAGCCGCAGCGGATAGAGCGAGAAGAGCACGAGCCCGGTGCCTATCACGGCCACGCTGTAGTAGCCGGCCCCGGAGGCCATCCCGATCGCCGCGACCACCCAGAGGGTCGCCGCGGTCGTCAGCCCGCGGATGGAGAGGCCCTGGCGGATGATCGCGCCCGCGCCGAGGAAGCCGATGCCCGTCACGATCTGCGCCGCGATCCGCGTGGGGTCGAGCGTGATGCCCGTGTTCAGGCCGTAGCGGAAGTCCGCGAAGCCGTAGGCGGAGACCAGCGTGAAGACGGCTGCGCCCACCGAGACGAGCAGGTGCGTGCGCAGCCCCGCCTCGCGCTCGCGCAGCTCGCGCTCGAGGCCGACCGCGCCGCCCAGCACGGCCGCCAGCACCAGCCGGATCGTGACCTCGTCCCAGCCGAGCTCAGGCATCGACTGCGGTCTTCTGCGCCGCGGCGATCTCCTCGATTCCGCCGGCGGCGAGCTCGAGCAGCTCGTCGAGCAGCTCGCGCGAGAACGGCGCCTGCTCCGCGGTGGCCTGCACCTCGACGAGGCGCGCGTCGCCGGTCATCGCGACGTTCATGTCCACCGCGGCCGTCGAGTCCTCGGAGTAGTCGAGGTCGAGCAGCGCGACGCCGCCGACCACGCCGACGGAGACGGCCGCGATCGATCCGCTCAGCGCCTTGCCGAGCCCGAACCGGTCGAGCGCGCGGGCGGCCGCGACGTAGGCGCCGGAGATGGCGGCGCAGCGCGTGCCGCCGTCGGCCTGGAGGACGTCGCAGTCGAGCCACAGCGTCCGCTCGCCCAGCGCCTCGAAGTCGGCCACCGAGCGCAGCGCACGGCCGATCAGCCGCTGGATCTCGACGGTGCGGCCGCTCTGCTTGCCGCGCGCCGCCTCGCGGTCCGTCCGCTCCCCCGTGGAGGCGGGCAGGAGCGAGTACTCCGCGGTCATCCAGCCGCGTCCCTTGCCGTGGAGCCACCGCGGCACGTTTGCGTCGACCGTCGCCGTACAGAGCACGCGCGTCTTTCCCTGCGAGAGCAGCACCGACCCGTGCGGCTGCTCGAGGAAGTCGACCTCCAGCGTCAGCGGCCGCAGCTGGTCGGGCCGTCGCCCGTCCGCGCGAGTCATGCCGCAGTCGCCTCGAGCTCGGCCAGCGTGACGTGCTCGACGCTCGCGATCGGGAGCTGCAGGAAGCGCGCGCCCATGACCCGGAACTGGTCGGGGTCGCCGGTGGTGAGGAAGCGGTACTGCCCCTCGCGCGCCGCCGCGTTCTCGATTCCCTTGCGCGCCAGCGTCGTGGCAACCTCGCGCGCGGTCTCCTCGGCCGAGAAGACGAGCGTCACGCCGCGCCCGAAGACGCGCTGGAAGATCGGGCGGATCAGCGGGTAGTGCGTGCAGCCGAGCACGACGGTGTCGACGCCCGCCTCCTTCAGCGGCTCCGCGTACTCGCGCACGGCCGCGACCGTCTCCTCGCCGAAGGGGTCATCCGATTCGATCAGCGGCACGAGCCGGGGACAGGGCACCGCGACCAGGCGCGCGCCGGCGTCCAGCGTCCGCACGAGCTGCTCGTAGCGGCCCGCAGTCACCGTTGCCTGCGTGGCGAGCAGCCCGATCCGCCGGTTGCGCGTCGCCTGGACGGCCGCGTGGGCCTCGGGCGTGATCACGCCGAGGACGGGCACCGCGAGCTCCTCCTGGAGGTCGGGCAGGGCGGCCGAGGTGGCGGCGTTGCAGGCGACCAGGATCAGCTTGACGTCGCCCGCGGCGAGGAAGCGGGCGATCTCGCCGGCGTAGCGGCGGATCTCAGGGAGCGGCCGCGGCCCGTACGGCAGTCGCGCGGCGTCGCCGAGGTAGACGAAGTCCTCGTGCGGCATCGTCACCAGGCACTCGTGGAGCACGGTCAGGCCGCCCATCCCCGAGTCGAACACGCCCACCGGCCGCGGGTCCATGTCCTCGATTGTCTAGGAGCGGGACCACTCGTGCCACGAGCCCGGATAGTTGCGGGCCTCGTAGCCGGCCGCGCGCAGCGCCTCGGCCGCCATGGCGGAGCGGCTGCCCGAGTGGCAGTAGGTCGCGAGCTCCGCGCCCTCGGGCAGGCCGACCAGCTCGCAGATCTCGGCCGGCGTCCGGTCGAGCAGCTCGGAGAGCTCGAGGTGGCGCGCACCGGGGATGTGGCCCTGCCGCGGGTCGCACGGGTAGCCGGCCTCGCCCGTGAACTCCTCCGCCGTTCGCACGTCGAGCACGTACAGCTCGTCGAGGCGCCGGATCAGCTCCTCGCGGTCGATGTCCATGCCCAGGAGCTCGCCACCGCCGGCCGCTCGTGCAGCCGCGCGGCCCAGTCGGCGAGTGCCTCGTGGTCGTCCAGCGCGAGCCGCACTACCCACGGGTAATAGGCGATGTCGGCTAGGCCGTACGTCGTTCCGGTCAGGTACGACTGCTCGACGAGGATCGCGTCGAGCTCATCGAGCCGCTCGGGCGTGGGCCGCTCGAACCGCTCGACGACGAGTCGGGCCAGGGCCCGCTGCGCCGCGTCGGCGGGCAGCAGCGGCGGCTCCGGATAACGCTCGTCGAGGTACTCCATGATCACCACCGATTCCGGCAGCACGAGCCCGTCCTCCTCGAGCACCGGCACGCGTCCGAGCGGGTTCTTTCCGTAGATCCAGGCGGGCCGGTCGTCGAGGTCGATCTCGACGGCCTCCCACTCGACGCCCTTCTCCGCCAGCACGATCCGGACGCGGGCGCAGTACGGACAGCGCTCGGCGTCGTACAGCGTCAGCACGCAGGGATGTTACGCAGCGACGAGCTGCTCTAGCGGTAGCGCAGGCCCACGAGCAGGTAGTGGGCGGCGAGGTTCTGGAACGGGTCGAGGCGCGCGCCGACGGCTCGCACGTCGACGTCCCCGTAGAAGTGCCCGGCAGCCTTCCTCAGCGCGAGGTCGCCGGCCGGCCACGCGCGGGGCCGCGCCAGGTGGCGCGCGAGGAACCAGTCCGCCGTCCACTCGCCCAGCCCGCGCTGCGCCACGATCAGCTCCTTGACCTCCTCGTCCGGGAGCCCGGCGAGCACGTGCAGGTCGAGCTCGGAGCGGGCGAGCGAGAGCACGTACTCGGCCTTCCGGCGGGAGAACCCGACCTCGACGAGCTCCTCATCGCGTGCCCGCGCGAGCCGCTCGCGGGCCGGGAAGGAGTACGCCACGCCCGTGCGCTCGCCGAAGCGCTCGATCAGGCGGCCGCGGATCGCGAAGGCGGCGAAGAGGGAGACCTGCTGCGCCGTGATCGAGGTGACGAGCGCCTCGAACGGGTCGGGCGCGAGCGGCGGGCGCAGGCCGCGCAGCCGCTCGACGAGATCGGCGAGCACGGGCTCGGACGCCGCGAACGCCTGGAAGGCGTCGAGGTCGAAGGGCAGGCCGAGCAGCTGCTCCACGACCGGCCGCGTCCCCGCGTCGAGCGGATCCACCTCCACCCCGCCGGCCGCGCGCTCGATCCGCACCTCACGTCCGCCGACCACGCGATGGAGCCCATCCTCGTGCCAGAGGTTCGCCGGATCCGGCCCAAAGGCGTGAAAGCGCTCGGTGGAGAGCTCGAAGTCGTACGACTCCGGGACCGGGAGAAGGGCCACGGGGCGAGGGTAGACTTCAGCCGATGAGGGCCGCTCTGATTGCCGGTGCGGCCCTTTTCGTCGCCCTGTGGCCAGAGGCCGCGGCTGCGGCGCCCTGGTGCGGCACCGTCACCACCGACGACCGCCCGGCCATCGTCGGCGGCAACCACGTACGCGTGCTCTACGCGATCCCGTCCGACGGCGCCGACCGCAGCGCCGAGCTCGCGCCGCGCATCGCCGCGGACGTGGACGAGATCGACGCCTGGTGGCGCGCGAACGACTCAGCTCGCACGGTCAGGTTCGATCTCGCGACCTTCTCGTGCGGCCCCCAGGCCGACCTCACGCTCGTTCGGCTCGAGCGCAGCGCGGGCGACCTGCAGGCAAACGCCACTCGCTTCGAGCGCATCGTCGTCGACCCGGGCGTCGCGCGGTTCGACGTCCCGTTCACGAAGCTGCTCTTGTACTACGACGGCCCGGTCTCCGAACCCAACCTCTGCGGCCAGGGCGGCGGCTCGGCAGGCGGCCCCGGGATCGCGATCGTCTACCTCGCGGCGTGCACGAACCTAGCGACAGCTCCAACCGCCGCCCACGAGCTGCTGCACGCATTCGGCGGGGTGCCCCGCTCGGGGCCGCCGAACGCCTGCCCGGGTGACGCGGCCCACGTGTGCGACTCGACCGGCGACATCCTCTACCCCTTCGCGCAGCCCGTCCCGCTCTCGTCGTTCGTGCTCGACGTCAACCGCAACGACTACTACGCCCACGGCGCAGCGTGGCCCGATGTCCGCAACTCGGACTGGCTGCGCCGCCTCGACTCCCAGTCGGCGCTCGAGCTGACCGTGCGGGGCGCCGGCTCGGTGACGAGCGACGTCCCGGGCGTCAGCTGCACTGCCCTGTGCCGCGTCGACTTCAACTCGGGTACGCAGGTCAGGCTCATACCCGCACCGGCGGTCGGCCAGCGGTTCGTTCGCTGGACCAGCCCCTGCCCGGTCGGAGTCGAGGGAGAGTGCCAACTCGTTCTCGACGGCCTCCTGATCGTGACGGCGCTCTTCGCGCCCGCCCGGCTGCGGCTCACGGTCTCGGTTCGCGGCCAGGGCCGCATCACCTCGACGGTCGGCATCATCTGCCCGTCGCGCTGCTCGCGGGAGGTCACCTCCTACGAGCGGGCCGTCCTGCGCGCCGTGCCCGCGCAGGGCTGGCGCCTCAAGACGTGGAGCGGCGCCTGCCGCGGCGCGAAGCTCACCTGCGTCCTGCCGATGACGCGGGTGAGCTCCGCGCGCGCGGTCTTCGTGCTGCGCTAGCCGTCCTCGCCGGGGACGGCGTCGATCGCGTCGTCGAGCGCCTTGTCGATCGACTCCTCGGCGTCCTCATCGCTCGAGGGCTTGTCCGAGCCGTCCCGCGGAGGCCTCTGGCCGTCACGCCCCCGCTCGTTCTCGCCGGCCGCGCACGTCTCGCCGGGGATGCAGGAGCGGAAGTGCCCCTGGAGCATCCCCGTCACGCCGGCCGGGATGAGCGCGCCGTACTGGCGGGCTACGAGCTGGAGCTCGAAGTGGCTCCCGTGGACCTTGGCCCGGCCGCCGCGGCCGCGGCAGACCACGACCTTGTGGCCTTCGTCGTCCTCGCGCACGACCGCCTTCCCGCGGCCCTGGCACTTCACGCGCAGGTCGCCGGCGAGATCGACGAACTTGATCGCGCCGACCTGGCCGCCGATCACGACGGCGCGGGTCTCCGCGAGAGCCGCCATCTTGAGCTCGCCGCGCAGCCGCCCCTTGCCGTTCAGCTTGAGGGGACCCTCGAACTCGAGCGTCACCTTCTCGGCGTCGGGCTGCCCGCCGCCGCGGGGATTCTCCTCCGCCACGGCCGCCGCCGGGAGGGCGCACGCCAGGAGCAGGAGTGAGAGCAGTGCCTTCTTCATGGTTCCTCCTTTCGATTGCCCCCTCTTGCACAGAATGGGAGACAGTCGTTAAGGAGGCCAGGCGGAAGCGGTAACGATTCGGCGGGCGATCCGAAAGGGAAGTTTGAGCGGGGTACCTCGTCCGAGTTACCCGGTTCGGACGGCTACTTCAGGAACCGCGCGACGTCATGCAGGTCGTCGAATCGCTCGAACGGAACTCCCTGGACTTCGAGGTATTCGGCCAGCCCGTCCCGCGCGAAGACGCGGTCGGCCGCGAGCGCCGCGCAGTGGTCGGACCAGCCGTCGCCGGCGTACGCGATCGGCCCGTCCGGCAGGGCCCCGCGCTTGCAGACGTCGCCGCACTCGCCGCAGAGCGCCTCGTCCCGCCAGAGCACGCGCCAGCCGTCGGGCCGCGCGTCGAGGCGGTTCGCCACGACCTCGAGCTCCACGCCCTCGCGCTCGAGGAGCGGCCGGATCGTCTCCTCGAAGCTCGACGAGAGGATCAGCGGGCGGTGCTCACGCGCGAGCTCGTGGAAGCCCGGACGGACGCGCGCGTGCTCCAGCAGCCAGGCGACCGCGTCTTCGAGCGGCAGCGTCAGGCTTGCCATCTCCGCCTCGATCACCTCGCGGAAGGACGCCGACTGCGCCGGCAGCTCGTGGCCGAACTCGCGCAGGAGCAGGTCGAGCGTGTCCCGCTCGGTGACGGTTCCGTCCCAGTCCAGGACTAGGCGCAACTAGAAGTGCGAGGTGACGCCGGCCGGGTTCTCGTCCGCGGTCGCCGGCTGGTCGGGCGCCTCGAACCACGAGTACGCGTACTCCGGCTTGTCGAGCCCGCGTGAGAGCGGCGTCAGCCTGAGCGGCCGGAAGGTGTCGCACATGACCGCGAGCTCGTGCGTCTCGGTCATCCCGATCGACTTCTCCGCCAGCCCCGGCTGCGGTCCGTGCGGGATCCCCGACGGGTGGAGCGTGATCGAGCCGATGTCGATCCCTTTGCGCGACGAGAACTGCCCGTCGACGTAATAGATCATCTCCTCGGAGTCGAGATTCGAGTGGTGGTACGGGATCGGGACCGCCAGCGGGTCGAAGTCGAGCTTCCGCGGGCAGAACGAGCAGATCACGAAGTTGCGCCCGGCGAACGTCTGGTGGGAGGGCGGCGGCATGTGGATGCGCCCGGTGATCGGCTCGAAGTCGTGGATCGAGAACGTCCACGGGTAGCAGTAGCCGTCCCAGCCGACCACGTCGAAGGGGTGGTAGTCGAGCACGTAGGTCTGGTAGCCGCTGCGCACGCGGATCTTGACCCGGTACTCGCCGCGATCGCGGTAGGTCTTGAGCTCGGTCGGCGCATGGATGTCCCGGTGGTAGTAGGGCGCGTGCTCGAGCAGCTGCCCGTACTCGTTGCGGTAGCGGCGCGGGATCTCGATGTGGCCGGGCGACTCGAAGACGAGGTAGCGTTGCTCGGAGCCGTCGGGCGCGAACCGGTAGGTCGTCCCGCGCGGGACGACGACGTAGTCGCCTTCCTTGTAGGGCAGGTCGCCGAAGATCGTCTCGAGCGTTCCGGCCCCGTTGTGGACGAAGATGACCTCGTCGCCCTCGCCGTTGCGGAAGAAGTAGTCCATCGCCTTTGCGGGGCGGCAGATCGAGATCTCGACGTCGTCGTTCCACATCAGCAGCTGGCGGCCGCTGATCTCGTCGCCCTCCGGCTCGACGCCGGCGGTGTCGAAGAGCCGGTGGGCGTGCCCGTCGGGAACCCACTCCTCGCGCTCGATCGGCTCGAACTCGGCGACTTCCTGGACGCGGCAGGGCGACTGGAGGTGGTAGAGGATCGACTCGTTCCCCGAGAAGCCCTCGAGGCCCATGACCTCCTCGGTCAGCAACAGCCCGTTGTCCCGGAACTGGACGTGCCGCTTGCGGGGAACGGTGCCGCGCACCTGGTAGAACGGCATGGACTGAGGATACCCCGTAGGTCCCGGACCGATCGAAGATGGGCCGTGCGACCCATGGCCGCGAGCGCTCCGCGGCGGCACTCTGTCTTGATGCGGCGCGCAACCTGCCTGCTCGCGGTCCTCGTCGCCCTGCTCGCGCAGGGCGCGTCGGCGCGGCCGGCCGCCGACTGCACGCAGGCGCAGAAGACCAAGGCCGTCGCCGCGCTGGCCGCCTTCAAGCAGAAGGTGAAGGGCAAGCGGCTCACGGCCGCCCAGCGGACGCGGCTCGCGGCGCTGAAGCGCGCCGTCGCGTGCACGGTGCAGCCCGACGCGGCCACGGGCTATGCGGCCCAGCTCGCCGCTCCCGGCTGGGTGGGCGACATGTCGTTCCCGACGACGATGCCGCACCTCGGCCAGTGGACGCCGATCAACTCGCAGTACCACCCCTCGGGCACGCTCCGCGTCCTGATCGTCGGCGTCGACTATCCCGATGCCGCGATCGGCTACGCCCCGCAGGCGTACCACGATGCGCATGCCGCGCGGGCGGAGGAGTGGTACCGCAACGCATCGTACGGCCGTCTCTCGCTCGACGTGACCGTGCTCGACAAGACCTACCGCCTCTCCCGCCCGATCGCGGACTACGGCTTCCCCGGCGGGCGCGACCAGCGGGTCGCGTTCCTGCGCGAGGTCGTGGGCCTCGCGGACGGGGATGTCGACTTCTCGAAGGTCGACGTCCTGCTCACCGCCGGCCCCGATCATCCCGCCGCCCGCGGAATCCACGTGCTCGGGACGTATCCCGGCCAGGGAGTCACGGCTGACGGACGCGAGCTTCGCTACGCCATCTTCTCCAACGGCGCCTTCCGCGACTACGGCTTCCCGCCGAAGCCGCTCAACGATGATCAGGCGCGCGTCCGCGCCACGCACGGTGCGATCACGCACGAGCTCGGCCACGTCCTCGGGCTCCAGGACGTCTACTACAAGACGCCGGAGGGGCGGAACACGTGGGAGCTCGTTGGCGGCTGGGACATGATGAGCGACACGACGCCCGGCGCCGACTTCCTCGCCTGGCACAAGTACCGCCTCGGCTGGCTCGAGCCCCGCCACCTGCGCGGGCTCGAGGCGACCGGCAGCCTCGAGGAGACGCTGGTGCCGATCGAGATCGCCGGCGGCCGCAAGGCGGTCGTCGTCCCGGTCTCGTCCACGTTCCTCTACGTCGTCGAGGCGCGCCGGAAGACGGGCGTCGACGCGACGCTCTGCGACGAGGGCGTGCTCGTCTACACGGTCGACTCGACGAAGTCGAACGCAGCGGGCTCGATCGACGTGAAGGCCGCCCGAGACGGCGACGACCCCTACTGCGGCCCGAAGGCCTTCGCCGCCTTCGGTGCGGGCGAGACCTACGAGGACGGGGTGGTCAAGGTCGAGGTGCTCTCCGGCGCCGCGGCCGGCTACCGCGTCCGCGTCACGCGCAAGTAGAGCTCCCCGATCGCGGGGTGCACGACCGTACCCGCGCGGTCATGCGGGGGCGCCACCAGCAAATCGCCCGGGCAGAGGCGGGTGTTCCGCTTCGCGAGCTCTAGGGACTTGTCCCAGTCGAATCCGTCGATGCGCTCGGTCGTCACGACCGGACCCAGGACGAGGGCGAAGTCTCGGTCCTTCGGCGGTGACAGATCCGGCGCGCGGCAGTCGGCCATCAGCGTCCAGCCGCCGATCGCGCCGTCCGCACCGACCACCGCCGTGACTCGAGCCAGCACCTCGACCTCGCCCGCCACCTCTGCGCCGGGGCTGAGGATCGCCGCCGGGTTCGCGAACTCGAACCGGTCGGGAGCGTCGAAGATCCGCACCGAGGGCGGGTGCAGCACCGGCGCGCGGAGCTCGACCTCGGCGAGCGGGAAGCGGTCGTGTTCGCGCGCCTGCCCGCCCCCGGTGAAGTACGCCTGGAGGGTCTGTGCCGCGAGCTGGACGACCTCGTCGCCGTCGACCCGGCCCGGCCAGCCGCGCTCGAGGTCGTGGCCGCGCGGCGAGAACATGCAGAGCCGCACTAGGGCTCCGTGTGGACGATCAGCTCGGCGATCCGCGGGCAGGCGGTACGGATCCGCTCCTCGACGCGGCTGGCTTGCCCGTGGGCGTCGGCGAGCGCCGTCTCGGGTCCGACCGCGAGCGTCAGGAAGGCGTACAGGCCCTCGTCGGTCTGGAGGAAGCGCAGCGCGCGCGGCGGCCGGCCGGTCTCGTCGACCACGATCCGCACTACCTCCGCCTCGTCGGGCGCCGTGCCGGCCGCCGGCCGCGCCGCCGCCTCCTCCGACAGGGGCTCGAGGTGCGTCTGCACGGACACGACCTCCGGCAGCGCGTCGACGATCGCGCGTTCCACTGCGCTCGCCGCCGCGTGCGCGTCCTCGAGCGGGAGCTCGCCGGGAAGCTTCAGGTGAAGCGAGACCGCTGTTCCCTCGCGACCGGTCAGGACGGTGACGTTGTGCACCTCGCGGACGCGGGCGACCGCGAGTGCCGCCGCGTGCGCGCGCTCGCGGAGCTCGGCTTCCTCGACCGGCTCGACGTGGACGACGACGTCGCTCTCCGGCAGAGCCCGCTGGACGGCCGCCTCCACGGCATCGGCCGCCGCGTGCCCCTGGCCGACCGCGGCCGCGGGCGAGACGGCGATCACGACGTCGGCGAAGTGCCGGCCCGCGGACTGGCGCAGCCGCAGGCGGCGGAGGTCGATGCCGGGCTGGAGGGCGGCGATCGCCCGCCGCGCGGCCTCCTCCGCGTCCGCGGGCGCCCGGTCCATGAGCACGTCGACGTTGCGGCGCATGAGCCGACCCGCGGCGACGAGGACGAGGGCGGCGACGAAGAGCCCGGCGATCGAGTCGGCGTTCGGGTAGCCGGCGGCCGCCGCGGCGAGCCCGACCAGCACCGCGGTCGAGCCGGCGAGGTCGGTGCCGAAGTGGAGGGCGTTCGCCCGCAGCGCCTCGCTGTGGTAGCGGCGCGCGGTTCGGCTCGAGATCACCATCCGGCCCGCGTCGATCCCGATCACGACGACGACCACCACAAACGCGTACCAGGTCGGGTCGACCCGCTCCTCCGAGACGCCCGTCAGGCGCAGGAGCGCGAAGACGGCGATGGCGGCGCTCGCGAGGGCGAGGATCGCGCCCTCGCCGAGGGCAGTCAGGTGCTCGGCCTTGCCGTGGCCGTACGGGTGGCCCTCGTCCGCCGGCCGCACCGCCACGCTGATCGCGAAGAACGTCAGCAGCGCCGCGACGAGGTCGGTGCCGGAGTGGAGCGCCTCCGAGATCAGGCCGAGACTGCCGGTCGCGAGCCCGGTCGCGAGCTTGATCGCGACGAGGGTCGCCGCCGCCAGCACGGAGACCAGCGCGGTTCGGCGCTGCGGATGCATCCCAGGAACGTTAGTGGTGTGCTTCGGGCGGGCTCGACTACAGGTTGCCGCGCAGGGCCTGCTCGCGCTCGATCGACTCGAACAGCGCCTTGAAGTTCCCCTCGCCGAAGCCGCGCGCGCCGTGGCGCTCGATCACCTCGAAGAAGAGCGTCGGCCGGTCCTGAGCCGTCTTCGTGAAGATCTGGAGCAGGTAGCCGTCCTCGTCGCGGTCGGCCAGGACCCGCACGCGCCGCAGCTCGGAGTAGTCCTGCTCGATCTCCCCCACCCGCGACTCCACGTCGTCGTAGTAGGCGTCCGGCGTGTTCAGGAAGGGGACGCCCCGCTCCTGCATTTCCTCGACCGTGCGCACGATGTCCTCCGACTGCATGGCGACGTGCTGGACACCCGGAGTCTCGTTGTAGTCGAGGTACTCCTCGATCTGGCTCTTCCGCTTGCCCTCGGCCGGCTCGTTGATCGGGAACTTGATCTTCCCCTCGCCGTCCGCCATCACCTTCGACATCAGGGCCGAGTAGTCGGTGTGGATCTGCTCGTCGCCGAAGTGGAGGATGTTGGTGAAGCCCATCGTGCGCTCGTAGAACTCGACCCACTCGTCCATCTTCCCGAGCTCGACGTTGCCGACGACGTGATCCAGGGCGATGAGGCCGACGCCGTTCGCCCGGCCGTTCCGCTCGATGGCGCGGTAGCCGGGGAGGTAGGCGCCCTCGTACTCGCCGCGGCCGACGAAGGTGTGGATCGTCTCGCCGTACGTCGCGATCGCGGCCACCTCGACGCGCCCGAACTCGTCCTCGAGCCACTCGGGCTCGCGGACGGGATGCGCGCCGCGCTCGACTGTGTACGCGAATGCGGCGGCCGCGTCGGGGACTGTCAGGCCGATGTCCTTGACGGCGTCGCCGTGCTTCGCCGCGTAGCGGGAGATCTCGCTGTCCGAGGAGACGCCGCTGGTGAGCACGAAGCGGATCTCGCCCTGCTCGAGGACGTAGGAGGCACGGTCGCGGACCCCCGTCTCGGGCCCGGCGTAGGCGACCGGCGTGAAGCCGAAGCCGTGCTCGTAGAAGAACGCCGCTTGCTTCGCGTTCCCGACCCAGAGCTCGAGATGGTCCCAGCCCTGGATGGGCATCGAGTCCTCGGTCACGGGCGGGATCTTACTCTCCGCCTGGCAAGCACGATCCCGCCCGCGATCAGCGCGCCGCCCGCCACCTGGAGGGCAGTGATGCGCTCCGAGAGCAGGACGACGCCGAAGCCCGCCGCCACGAACGGCTGGAGGTTGGCGGCGAGCGTCGCGCGGGAGGGGCCGACCCGGTGGACGGCCGTGTACCAGAGCACGTTGGTGAGGACGAGCGGCCCCGCGACGGTGAACCCGAGCAGCGCCCACACCTCCCAGCCGAGGTCGTAGTCCTGCCCGGCCGTCTGCGGGAAGCCGACGGCGAGCAGCCCGAGCCAGGTGAGCCCGAGGACGAGCGCGCTGATCCGGAACGGCGAGTACCGGCGCATCAGGGGCGTGACGGCCACCGAGTAGCCGGCCCAGGTCGCGGCGGTGGCGACGCCGAGCAGGGTCCCGCCGAGGTCGCCCGAGAGGCCGCCGCCCGAGCCCAGCGCGACCAGCGCCACGCCGGCGAACGACACGGCGGCGGCGAGCCAGAACCGCAGCGGCAGGCGCTCGAGCCCGACCGCGAGGCCGATGAGGCCGGCGAAGATCGGCAGCGAGCCGAGGATGAGGCCGACGGTGGATGCGGTCGTCCGCTCCAGCGCGTAGACGAACGCCAGCTGGTTGAGGAGCAACAGGGCGGCTGCGGCCGCGATCAGGCCGGCGTCGGCGCGGGCGATGTGGACTGTCCGCGCGAGGACGAGGAAGATTGCGACCGCGAAGCCGTAGCGGATGGTGGAGTACGAGAGCGGCTCGAAGCCGTGCAGCAGGATGTAGCGGGAGACGGTGAGGTTGAGCGCCCAGAGGACGACCGTGACGAGCAGCATCAGATCGACCGCCCGCGGGCGCCACATGGGCGCGACACTACTCGCGGCTCTCGTCCTCGCGGCCGCCTTCCTGGCGGGCGGGTTCTACGAGTCGACCTACTCGCTGCTGGCGGCCGCCGTCTGGCTGGGGATCGCGCTTGCCGCGGCCCTCGGCGCGCCGCCGCGGCCCTCGGGCGCGTTCTGGGCGCTGGCCGCGCTCGCCGGCTGGACCGCCCTCTCCGCGCTCTGGGGCCCGGCCGGCCCGGCATTGCGGGTCCTGCCGCTCGTCCTCCTCTATGCCGGCGCCCTCTACGCGGCGGAGTGGCTCGCGCCAGAGCAGGTGCTGCGCGGGACCTGGGCCGCGTGCGTGATCGTCTCGGCGGCGGCGCTCGCCGGGTGGGTCGCCGGCGTGGGCGATCGCGACCGGCTGGATTGGCCCGTGACGTACACGAACGGACTCGGCCTGGTGGCGGTGATCGGAGTCCTGCTCTCGCGTCGCTACAGCCGCGTCGCGGCCGCGGTGTGCCTCCTCGCCGCCGTCTTCACGTTCTCGCGCAGCGCGCTGCTCGCGGGCGCGGCGGCGATCGTCCTGCTGCTCGCCCTCGAGCGGCGGATCCCGCGCGCGGTGGCGATCGGCGGTGCGGCGGCTGCGCTCGTCGCCGCCGTCTTCCTCGCGCAGCCGCTCGCGGCGCGCTTCGCGGCTCCCGCGCCCGACGAGGGGGACGCGCGGCGTCTCCTCGACCTGACCGGGCATGGCCGCGCCGAGCTCTGGCGGGTGGCCGGCGAGTCGTGGCGCGATGCACCGGTCCTCGGCCAGGGCGCAGGCACGTACGCGCGGCGCCTGATCGAGGACACCGGCGACCTCTCCGGCCCGGCGAACGCACACTCGCTCTACCTCGAAACGGCCGCCGAGCTCGGCCTGGTCGGTCTCGCGCTGCTGCTCGCCTTCCTGCTCTTGTGTTTCATCGCACGAGGCCGTCCCGCCGCGATGGCCGTGCTCGCCGCCTGGGCGATTCACGCAGCCGTCGACTGGGACTGGCAGCTGCCCGCCGCGACACTGCCGGCAGTCCTCGTGGCGGGCACGCTCACCCGAACCGGCCGCGCAACCTCGCCTGTGGTGGCCGTGGTCGCTCTGGTCATCGGGATCGGCGCGGGCCTGCACGGCGTCGGGGCCGCGATCGTCGAGACCGACGGCAGCGCCACGCTCGCCGCGCGCCTCCTGCCGTGGGACGCCCGCCCCTGGGTCGAGCGCGACCGACCCCGCGCGTGCCGCATCGATTCCGGCGAGCCCACTCTCATCCGCCGGGGCGGCTGCTTGAATCAGGGGCCATGAGGCTCGCCGTCGCACTCGCTGCCGCCTGTGCCGTGCTCGCGCTCGGTGCCCTGATCGTCACGGCAGCGCCGCAGGCACTCGTCCCCCAGGCTTCGGCGGCGCAGGCCGAGTACTGCCCGCCGGGCGAGCTGCGACGGCGCTTCCAGGCCTACAAGCGGTTCACGAAGCAGATGTCCCAGCAGCGCTACCGCTACTTCCAGCTGACGCGCAGCGCCCGCGCACGGGCCGCGTTCGTCCGCAAGCAGAAGGCGCAGCAGCGGGCGCTGCTCCGAGTCCTGCTGCGCTGCGACTGAGTACGCTTCGCGCGATGGCCGAGCCCACGCGCGAGGAGATCGAAGCGCTCGTCGGCCCCGCGACGCCGCACTTCGCCTACCAGCTGCGCGCGCGCGTGCGCGAGCTGATCCAGGACCTGCCGGAAGGGGATCCGGTCCGGGCCTTCGGCGAGGAGCAGATGGAGCTCCTCGACCGGCTCGGCCATGCCTCGTCGAAGGCGGAGGAGGGCGGGCGCGAGCCCCGGACGCGGCCCGGCTGGGACGAGGTCCCCAGCTCGGCGCCGGCGTACGACCCGCTGCCGCGGCGGTCTCCGGCGCAAGGGCGGTCATGACTGGCCGCGCGAAAACCGAGCAGCTCAAGGACGCAGGGAGCGCCCGTAGCCTCTGCGCTACGGGCGCGACCGAGGACGCCGAGATGCGAAGCGTTTGCAGCCGGCCAGGCGTGGCCGCATTTGCGGCGGCGGCCGCCAAAGAACGATGAGCACGTTCGAGGGCGCGTCCGTCCTCGTGACGGGCGGCTCGCGGGGGATCGGCAAGGCGATCGCGCGCCGGTTCGCCGAGCTCGGCGCCCGGCGGGTCGCGATCGGCTATCTCCGCAACGACGCCGCCGCCGAGGAGGCGGCCGACGAGCTGCGGAGCCTCGGGGCCGAGCCTGTGCTTCTCCGCGGCAACGTCGCCTCCGAGCGCGTCGCCCGGGAAGCGGGCGAGCTGGGACCGTTCGACGTGCTCGTCCACAACGCGGCCACCGGGGTAATCCGCCCCGCGCTCGAGACCGAGGACCGGCACTGGGACTGGACGTTCGCCGCCAACGCCCGAGCGCTGCTCTCGCTCGCCCGCACGGTCGTCCCCGGGATGAAGGCGGGCAGTTCCATCGTCGGGATCTCGAGCCTGGGCTCGATGAGGGTGCTCGAGAACTACGCCCTGATCGGCGCCTCCAAGGCGGCGCTCGAGGCCGTCGTCCGGCACCTCGCGGTCGAGCTCGCGCCGCGCGGGATCCGCGTCAACGCCGTGTCCGCCGGGCTCGTGGAGACCGAGGCGCTGGAGCACTTCCCCAACCGCGAACAGATGCTCGCCGCCGCGCGGAAGCGCACTCCCGCCGGCCGGATGGTCGAGCCGGAGGACGTCGCGCGCGCGGTCACGTTCCTCTGCTCGCCGGAGGCCGAGATGGTCGTCGGCCACACGCTCGTCCTCGACGGCGGCTACTCCCTCCCCGCCTGATGGAGCCGACCGAGGAGAACGTCCGTGCCTGGGACGACGCCCACCCGCCGGCGGAACAGCCGGAGCGCGGCCTGCCTCCGCTCGTCCGGGAGCGGCTCCCGGAGCTGAAGGGGCGCCACGTTCTCCACCTCAGCTGCGGGACCGGCGAGGCGACTGCGGAGCTCGGAGCGCTGGGCGCGTTCGTGACGGCGGTCGATCCGTCGCCCGCGGATCTTGTCGCGGCCCGGGCGAACGCCCCCACGGCCGCGTTCGTGCACGCCGAGCTCGACCGCTTGCCGCTCGAGCTGCTCCGCTCGCGCTTCCACCTCGTCTACGCGGCGCGGGGCACGCTCGTGGAGGTGCGCGACCCGGACGCCTACGCGCAGGGCGTGCACGGGGCGCTGCGGCCGGGCGGCTACTTGCTCCAGCACGACGACCATCCCGTCATCCACCGGCTCGACCAGCTGCTCCACTGGCGCGGCGACTACTTCGACGGGCAGCGGGTGCGCGTGGACGAGCTGGTCACCGCACTGGCCCAGGCTGCGCTCGCGATCCGCCGGCTCGAGGAGTTTCCTTCGACCGACCTCAAGCGTCGCCACGATCCGCGGGCGCCGGGCGAGCTCGTCCTCGTCGCGATGCGAACCGATCGCTAACAAGTCGGTGTCATCGTGAGGGCAATGAAGCGACTCCTCGTGCTCGCCGCCCTCGTGATGGCGCTGCCCGCCGCAGCGGCGGACTCGACCGGGCTGACGCCGCTCAACGAGCTGACGGACGGGAAGTACAAGGGCTTCCGCGGCGGCCTCTATCCCGACGGTCGCAACACCCCGTCGAAGCAGTACCTGAAGCTTGGGCTGGCAAAGTCCGCCGAGGTCAAGCCGCGGGGCGGGAAGATCGTCCTGCTGTCGATCGGCATGTCGAACACGACGCAGGAGTTCCAGGGCTTCAAGCAGCTCGCCGACCGGGACCCGCGCAAGAACCCGCGCGTGACGATCGTCGACGGCGCGCAGGGGGGCCAGGACGCGATCCGCATCTCCGATCCGAACGCGCAGTTCTGGACGGTCGTCGACCAGCGGCTCGCCGCCGCGGGCGCGACCCGCGAACAGGTGCAGGCCGTCTGGATGAAGCAGGCCTACGCAGGGCCGCGGGAGCCGTTCCCAGCGGACGCGCAGAAGCTCCAGGGCGCGCTGCGCACGATCCACGGCATCCTCGCCGGCCGTTTCCCGAATCTGAAGCTGGTCTACCTCTCGAGCCGCATCTACGCCGGCTACGCGACGACGACGCTGAACCCGGAGCCGTACGCCTACCAGACCGGATTCGCGGTCAAGTGGACAGTGCAGGACCGGATCGCGGGCCGCTTGAAGGGACCGTGGGTCGGCTGGGGGCCGTACCTCTGGGCCGACGGGCTGCGTGCGCGGAGCGACGGGCTGACCTGGCAGGTTGGCGACTTCGCGCCCGACGGGACTCACCCGTCCCCGAGTGGCCGCCAGAAGGTCGCCGAGCGGCTGCTGCGCTTCTTCACGACGGCCCGCACGGCGCGCGGCTGGTTTGTCGTTCGCTGAACGGCGGCATAACGCAACCGTGTACTCGCCCGCCGGGCTCACCATCGGACTGATCCTGATCGCCGTCGGCGCGATCCTCGTCTGGGCGGTCACCGGCGACGCCGAGGGCGTGAACATCGACGCCGTCGGGTGGATCCTGATGATCGTCGGCGCGGCGGCGGCGCTGATCTCGCTGATGTTCTGGTCGAGCGCCTGGGGGCCCATGGCCCGGCGCCGCGAGTACGTCGAGGGCAGGCCGAGGCGCCGAACGGTCATCGAGGAAGAGGACGACCTCGGCCCGCCGCCCGCTCTTTGATCAGCGCTAGAGCCGGGCGAGCGCCTCGTCGATCTCCTCGTCGCTGATCGTCAGCGGCGGAGTCGCCGAGGTCAGAGAGCCGTCCTCCCCCGCCGGGATGACGAGAACTCCCCGCCGCCAGGCCTCCTCCCAGTCACCGGGCCGAGAGCGCAGCAGCCCGCGGCCTTCGAACCCGGCGGCGGCGAACCGCTCGCCCGCCTCGGCGACCCGCCCGAGCAGGCCCGGCACCTCGTCCAGCACGACGTGGGCGGCGGCGCACGCGAGCGGGTTCAGCACGTGCGTGTGCGTGAGGACGTCCTCGGGCCCGAGCTCCCACGCGCCGGCGAGCTCCTCGCGCACGAACAGGGCCGCGGAGATCGGCAGCCCGTGCCCGAGGGCCTTGCCGACGGTGAGCACGTCCGCGACCTCTTCCCCCGGCCAGAGCTCCCCCACCCGGCCGAGCCCCGCGTAGATCGCGTCCACGACGAGGAGCGCGCCCGCCTCGTCGCACCTGCTCCGCAGCGCGTCGAGGAAGCCCTCGGGCGGGACGTGCGCGCCGGCCCGCCCCTGGACGGGCTCCACGATGACGCAGCCCGTGTCGGCAGGGAGCGGCCCAGGAGCCTCGCCGTATGGGCGCCGGTGAACCGGCCCCGGGAGCCAGGGCGTGAACGGCGCGCGGAAGCGCTCGAATCCGGTCGCGGCGAGCGCGAGCAAGCCGGTGCCGTGGTAGGCGCCGGTGAAGGCGACGATCCCCGGCTTCCCGGTGGCGAGCAGCGCTGTCCGCAGGGCGATCTCGACCGCGTCCGCGCCGGTCACCCCGAACTTGGCCGGCCACGGGAGCCGCCGGCGCAGCGCGACTGCGACCTCAGCCTCGGCCAGGTCGCCCAGCGCGTGTGCGACCGGCTGAGCGGCGATCGCCTCGAGCACCCGGGGGTTGCGGTGGCCGAGCGCGGCGACGCCGAACCCCGCGGAGAGGTCGATGTACTCGCGCCCCTCCGAGTCCCAGACTCGACAACCCTCGGCGCGAGCCCAGATCAACGGCCGTTTCGGCGCGGGAGCAAGCGGGCGAGCGTGTCGGCGGCGATGTAGCCGGCGATCTTCGGGTTCTCCTGGAGCCGGCGCAGCGAGTACTCGTACCAGTAGACGCCGAAGGGCACGTAGATCCGCAGGCGATGCCCGTCGCGAACGAGCGCAGCGCCGAGCTCGGCCCGGACGCCGAGCAGCATCTGGAACTCGTACTGCTCGGGGCCGAGGCCGCGCTCCGCGACGGCGCGCTGGCCCTGCTCGATCAGCCACTCGTCGTGCGTGGCGATGCCCACGTAGCAGCCGGCGTCGAGCAGCGCCTCGAGCGAGCGCACGAAGTTCGTCCGCACCGCCTCGAACTCCCGGAACGCGATCGTCGCCGGCTCGACGTAGATGCCCTTGCAGAGGCGGACGTTGGGGCGCAGGTCCGCGAGCGCGGCGATGTCCGAGAGCGTCCGCCAGAGCGTCGCCTGGAGCACGATGCCGATCCGCTCCTCGCCCGCCTCGCGCAACTCGCGGTAGAGACGGAGCGTGTCGTACGTCGTCGTCGAGTCCTCCATGTCGATGCGGACGAAGTTGCCGCGCGCCGTCGCGTCAGCCGCCAGCGCCTCCAGGTTCTCGCGGCAGAGCTCGTGGGACAGCTTCAGGCCGAGGCCGGTGAGCTTGACCGAGATGTTGGAGTCGAGGCCCTCGCGATCGATCGCGTCGAGCACGTCGTGGTACGCGCCCGCGATCGCGCGGGCCTCGTCGGCGTTGGTGATCTCCTCCCCGAGGACGTCCACAGTCGCCAGCTTCCCCTCGCCGTTGAGCCGGCGGACGACCCGCACGGCGTCGTCGAGATCGGGGCCGGCGATGTAGCGCTCGGCGAGCTTGCGGACGACGGGCTTCGGGACGGCCGGAAGCAGGGTGACCAGGGCGCGGTTGACGATCGCCACGGCCGCGGGATTCTAAGAGCCTTGCGTCGAGGACGAGATCGTCCTACGCTTCAGAGGTGCTGGCCATGACCGTCGATCTCGGGCTGGCCTGGTGGCTGGTCGTCGCCGTCGCGGCGGGAGTTGCCGCCGCCGGCGCTGTCGCGGCGTGGCGTGGCCGCTCCCCGGTCGGCCGCGGCATCGCGGGCACGCTCGCGGTTCAGGGCGCGGTGATCGCCGTTGCAGCGCCATTCGTCATGGACGAGAGCGGGATGAGCATGGTTGGCGGTGCCCTCACGAAGGAGCAGTACGCGCGGCTCGCAGATGCCGACTGCGCGAGGTTCAGCGCGCGCTCCGGCATGCTCGGTACCGCGGAAGAGCTGTCCACGCTCGCGGACGAGATGAAACGGCTGGTGCCGATGTTCTGGGAGGCCTACGGCGTGATGGGCACGCTCGTGCCTCCCGAGGACGAAATGCCGACGGCGATGGCGTGGATGAACGCGATGGCGCGAGCGGGACGCGAGCTCGAAGCAGTTCGCGATGCGGCGAGAAGAGAGGACGCGCGGGGTGTCGACGCGGCGAACGCCCGCTTCGGCGAGGTCGCCATGGAGACCACGGCCCTCTCGAGCAAGCTTGAGATGCGCGTCTGCTGGCAGCCCTAGTGAGCGCGGATCACATGGACCGTCACGATCCCCTTCCCCTTCAGCTCTAGCTCGCGGCGCTCCGCGTGCGGATGCTCCTCGCGCACTTCCTCATACGTGGCTTCGTCGACCAGGATCTCCCGGCCAGCGGCCTGCGCCGTCAGCCGTGCGGCGAGGTTCGTCACGTCGCCGACCGCCGCGAAATCCTTGTAGCCGCCTCCGCCGACGTTGCCCACGAACTCCTCGCCAGTCGCGATCCCGATCCCGATCTCGAGTGCCAGATCGCTCTCGGGTCCGACAGCGCGCATGAGGCCGATCCCGCCTTCGACCGCCTGGCGGCGGTACTCGCGTCCGGCCAGCCCCGGGACGAACAGCCCCATCACGTTGTCGCCCTCGATCTGTCCGAGCAGGCCCTCGTGCCGCAGGAGAGCGGCGGACGCGTGCTCGTAGAACCGGTTGACCAGAGCCGGCACCTCGGCCGGGGCAAGCGATTCCGTCAGCTTGGTGTAGCCGCGCACGTCGGCGAAGAGCACCGAGACCGGGACGACCGCACCGCCCTTCGGCGCCCACTCGATTCAGCGCGCGCAGATGCTCGGGTTCTTCGCCGACGGCGAGTAGCCGACCCACTTCAGCGTCCCTGCGGCCGGACCCTTGAACGGGGCGTTGCAGAACTTGCAGCGCCACGGGCTCGGGAACAGGGCGAAGAAGCGGCGGTACGTCCGCTGCATCCCGGCAAGGGGGCTCTCGCCGCGCAGGATGCCCTCCCAGCGCGGGTGCATGTGCTCGACTCCCGGAATGATCTCGGGCCGTTCTCTCCGAAGCCTCATCTCACCTCCCTTCGTCCTCGCCGCGCGATTCTACGGACGAACCGGCTCCGCCGTGGGTTAACAAAGGCGCGATTGTGGGCTATCTTCGATTGGTGAAGGCTTGTGCCGTCGTCGTCGCAGTCGGGCTCTTGTGCGTCGGTGCCGGCGCGGCGGGTACGGGTTCCCGCGCCAACGACGAGCGCGAGGTGTGGATCGCCGCCCAGGACAGCAGCGCTGTCACGATCATGTTCTCGCGGGGCGGCATGGATCGAATCTCGCTGCCCGCCGAGCAGAAGCCGCACACGATCGAGTTCTCTCCGAGCGGGCGCTACGCCTACCTGGCGGACGTGGGCTCCGGCCACGTCGTCGTCGTCCGGACGACCGACCGCGCGGTCGTCGCCGATCTCACGTTCGGAAGCACGCGAAGCCATCAGGCGAAGCCGTCGCCGAACGGCTTGACCGTGCTCGTCGCCGTCCAGGCTCCGTCGCGGGAGCTCGTGAAGCTGGTCGCTGATGAAGCGCGCGAGCGGTGGAGCGTCTCGCAGGCGCGGCTAACCGTGCCCGGGATTCCTGACTGCACCGTGTACAGGAACGACGGCCGAAAGGCGTATGTCTCGCTCAAGCCGAGCGGGATTGTCGTCGTCGATGTCGCAACGATGACGCTCGAGCGGGTGCTCGAGACCGAGGGCGAGGTCGCGTGCAGCCTCCAGAAGAGCCGCGACGGCAGGACAGTCTTCGTGGGCTCGAACGGTGGCAGCGGCCACGTTTACGTGCTGGACACGAGGACGGACACGCTCCGGGAGCTGGCGTTCGACCTACGCGCGACTGAGCTCCATGGCCTGACCCTGACGACTGACAGCACCACGATCTTCGCGTCGTCGCGTGGAAGCGACGAGATCAAGGTGATCGACGTCCGCAGCGGCGCGGTCGAGACCGTTTCCGTGGACGCGACGCCCGGGGTCGCCGACCGCCCCGACATGCTCGTCGTGCGAGGAGGTGTCGTCTACGTCCCCCTGCGGGCCACCGGAAAGGTTGCGCGCGTTTCGGTTGCGCGGCCGCGAACCGTTGATTACCTCGAAGTGGCGCCGCCCTCGTCGAACGCCGTGCACGGCATGGGGGTACGGCCGGACGTGACGCCGCCGAGGGTGCGGATCACGCTGCCGCGCCAGAGCTTCTCGCGCGCGCTCGCGAAGGGACTGCGGATCCGGATTTCGTGCAACGAGTCGTGCGACGTGCGACTGCGTGCGGTAGCGCGGGCGAGTCGAACGACCGTACGGAAGAACGTCTCGGTGGTGCTCGCGCGGGCCGGCGCGAGGACAGTTGTCGTCAGGCTGCCCGCACGGACGCGACCTGCCTTCCTGCTTGCCGGGCGCGTCCGACTGACGCTTAGCGGGCGCGTGCTCGACGGCGTGGCGAACGAGGCGCGCGTGCGCACCACCCTCGCTCTTCGCCGCTAGCGCTCGCGCATGAAGCCCTGCCGGGCTGCGGAGACGAGCGCGACCGCCTCGGGGAAGAGCACCCGCATCGCGTCGCGCAGAGCGAGGGCCTGCTGGTCGGGCCCGCCCTCCGCCTCCACCCGCTGGAGCGCCGCCGCCGTCAGCTGCACCGCGGTGCTGAGCGTCAGCGTCGCGAACTGCTCGCGCTGCGACTCGTGGACGACCTCGGCCTGCCGCTCGGCGAACTCACGCAGGCTCTGCATCAGCTCCTCCGGGTCGCCTCCGAACGGGAACCCCTCCATGGTCTCAGCCTAGCTGAGCCTTGTAGGCGCCCTCGATCTCCGCGAGCAGCTCGTCGACCGCCGCCATTCCGGCCTTCATCGCCTCGGCGAACGGGGAGCCGGCCGTTCCGCCGAGCGCGAGCTCGAGCCGGCGAGTCGCGGCGCCGATGTCGTCGAGGAGGCCGGGGCTGGCGACCCGCGGCGGGGAGCCCACCGTCCGCTCGAGCTCGAGCGCCGCCTCCTCGGCCTCGTCGATCCCCGACGGGTTCTCGCGCAGGCGCAGCGCGACGAGCTGCGCGCGCAGCTCCTCGAGCTGGCCGCCGCCGGCGGTCTCGGCGGCGAGCTCGCACATGGCCGCGATCGAGGCCGCGTCGCGCACGAGCCCCCTGCTGTCGACCAGCCCGCCCTGCTCGTCGAGCGCGAGCCAGCTGCGGCCGTCGCCCGACTCGTAGGCGCAGAGGTAGATCCGCAGGCCCGAGCCCGGTTCGGCGGCGAGGATCCCCGCCACCTGCTCGCCCGGCGCCGCGAAGCCCGCCGCGACGGCGGCCACCCGCTCCAGCTCGTCCCGCAGCTCCACGGTCCCAGCATACGATCGCCGCGTGGAGGGGCCCCGCAGCGAAATCGCGCCCCGGCTCTTCGCGGAGCTCGGCCCGAGCTACGACCGCATGGCAGCGATCCTCTCGCTCGGCCAGGACCCACGCTGGCGCCGCTTCCTGGCCTCGCGCATTCCGGCGGAGAGCAACGTCCTCGACGTCGCCACCGGCACCGGGGCGGTGGCGCGCCTGCTGCTCGAGCGCGGCTGCGTCGTCACGGGGCTCGACCAGAGCGCCGGCATGTTGGCCGTGGCCCGCGACCGGCTCGGCGGCCGCGCCGAGCTCGTCGAGGGCCGGGCGGAGCAGCTCCCGTTCGCCGACGCGTCGTTCGACGCGCTCACGTTCACGTACCTCCTCCGCTACGTGGAGGAGCCTGGCGACGTCCTCCGCGAGCTCGCGCGCGTCGTCCGCCCGGGCGGCACGATCGGGATGCTCGAGTTCTTCGTGCCGCGCACGCCGTGGCGACCGGCGTGGGACGTGTACGTCGACCGCGTCCTGCCGCTCGCGCGCGCGCCCGAGTGGAAGCAGGTCGGGCGCTTCCTCGGCCCGAGCATCCGCGAGCTGTGGCGGCGCGTCCCGCTCCGCCGGCACCTCGAGCTCTGGCGCGAGGCGGGCGTCCCCGAGCCGCAGCATCGAGTGCTGAGCCTCGGGGGCGGGATCGTGGTCTGGGGCGTCCGCGAATGAGGCCGGCCTTCTACGCGCTCCGGCCCGGCGGCTGGCGCGACTACGTCACGCTTCTCCACCCGCCGTACACGCTGTGGCACCTCGCCTACGTCGGGATCGGGGCGGGGCTCGCCCCAGAGGTCGCGGCCGACCGGCTCGGGTGGACGCTCGCCGCCTTCGCGCTGGCGATGGGGGTGGGCGCGCACGCCCTCGACGAGCTGAAGGGACGGCCGCTCCAGACGCGCATCCCGGAGCCCGTGCTCTGGGCGCTCGCGGCCGCTTCGCTGGCCGGGGCGGTGGCGATCGGCGCCCTCGCCGCTCTTTGGTGGACGCCCTGGCTGCTCGCCTTCGTCGCCTTCGGCGCCTTCATCGTCCCCGCGTACAACCTCGAGCTGCCGGGTTTCCACAACGCGGCCTGGTTCGCGCTCGCCTGGGGCGCGTTCCCCGTCCTGACCGGGTACTTCGCCGCCGCGGAGGCGATTCGAGCCGAGGCCGTGGTCGCCGCCGCCGCCGCCGCCGTCCTCTCCCACGCCCAGCACGTGCTCTCGCTTCCGGTGCGGGCCGTCCGCAGGCGCGGGCTCGAGCCGGCCAGTCTGATGGCGGCCCCGGAGGCGGGATTGAAGCTGATCTCCGTCACCGTGGTGCTCCTCGCAGCAGCCCTGCTCATCGAACGCCTGACCTAGGATGAAGCCGTGGAGACCGACCGCCTCCTCGAGGTCCTGTTCGCCGCCGGCGTCGTCGTCGCGGCCATCACGCTCGGCCTGATCGCCTGGGGGATCGCCGGCCGGCTCGTCGCGGCGCTGGTGGCGACCGCGACCGGAGGCGCCGCCGCGGCCGCGTGGACGGTGTTCGCCTTCGACCCGCGCGAGGAGCTTCTGCTCTCCGCGGGCGGCCTGACCGCCTGCTTTCTCGCCGCGGCCGCGGGCATCCCGCTGGTGCGCGGCCTTCAGCGCGCGCGGCGAGTCGACGTCGAGCTCTCGCGCGCCGAGCGCCAGCTGCGCGAGGCCGTGGCCGAGGAGGCGGCGAAGAACGCCGAGGAGCTCGACCGGCTGGTCGCTCGCACGCGCTCCGAGTCACTGTCGCTGTTCGCCGCCGAGGAGCGGCGCGTCGCGGAAGAGCGGCGCAGCGAGCTCGCCGAACGGGAGCAGAAGGCGGCAGCCACATTCACGGCCGCGCTCGCCGACGTCGAGCGGCGGATGGAATCGAGGCTCGCCGGCTGGGCAGAGGACCTCGATCGCGCCCAGCTGAACCTCGGTTCCCAGCTCGAGCGGTTGCTCGAGCGCCAGAAGCAGCAGCTCGGCGAGGCCGAGGCCCGCATCGTCAGCGACGCCGAGCGGCTCACCGCGACCGCTGATCAGGAGCGCGCGACCATCGTCCGGCTGCGCGAGGAGCTCGGCAAGGCCTCCGCGCAGGTCGTCAACGAGTCGACCGCCGAGCTGGAAAGCCACGCGGCCGAGCGCCGCCGGGCCCTCCACGAGCTCTCCGAGCGGCTCCGCCGTCGCGAGCGCGAGCTGGCGGAGCGCATCGAGCGTGAGGAGAGCGAGGCCGTTCAGCGCGTCCACGGCGGCTTCGCCGACCTCGAGCGGCGCGCGCTCGAGCAGCTCGAGCGGGCGAACGAGCGCGCCTGGACGCGCTTCTCGGAGGCCGCCGCCCTCCAGTTCTCCGACGTCGTCAAGCAAGCCCGCGAGGATGCGGCGCGCCGGCTGGGGCGCGAGCTCGACCGCGCTGTGGAGTCGTTCGCACGCGAGGCGTCGCGCTTGCTGGCGGAGCAGGTCGGCCAGGTCGCAGAGACCGGGGCCAACCGGCTCGAGAAGCGGATGGGCCAGGTGGCGACGGCGATCGAGCACCAGCGAGACGAGCTCGTCGCGGCGCTCGAGCAGCGGCTGACGCTGGCCGAGTCGGAGTTCCGGCGCCAGCTCCAAACGCTCATGACCGAAGCGCAATCGGAGCGGGTTGTGCTCGAGACGCGCGTCCAGGAGCTCGCCAGACGCGTCGACGAGGCCCTTGCCGTCTCGCGCGAGCGGCTCGCCGAGCTCGAAGCCCTCCGCGCTCGCTGAGCCAACTTCCCGGGGCAGGGTTCGTCTCCCCTATCACGAAACCCCTTGGCGTTCCCATGAGCGAGCTGATCGAGACCACCGACGTGACCGAGCGCGCGAAGGTCGAGAGCTGGCGCCTGCACGTGCTGATGGAGGCGGGCTACTCGCTCCACCTCGCCGAGCGCATCGCCGCGAGCGAGGTCGACCTGCACCGCGCGGTCGAGCTGATCGAGGCGGGCTGCACCGCCGAGACCGCCGCCGAGATCCTGCTCTAGGACGGGCCCCGTCCGGACAGCGGCGGAGCCGCACCTCGCGTGGCATGCTGGCCTGCGTGAAGGTCGAGGCGATCGACTACGGCGACCGGCGCGTCTACACCGTCGCGTCGTTCAACCGCGGCGTGGCCGGGTGGCTCGCGCGGCTGCCCACCGTCTGGGTCGAAGGCGAAGTCACCGAGCTGCGGCGCCAGGAGGCCTGGCAGAGCGTCTTCTTCACGCTCAAGGACCCGGAAAGCGGAGCCTCGCTGGGCGTGACGATGCAGCGGACGCGCTTCGACGCGCTGCGGCTCGAGCTGCGCGACGGCGAGCGCGTGCACGTGTTCGGCCGGCCCGACCTCTTCGAGGCGCGCGGCGACTTCCGGCTGCGGGCGCTCTCCGTCGAGCGCTTCGGGATCGGCGAGCACCTCGCCGCGCTCGAGCGGCTGAAGGTGAAGCTCGCGGCCGAAGGCCTCTTCGCCGCCGAGCGGAAGCGGCCGCTGCCTCGGTTCCCGCGCCGGATCGGGCTCGTGACCGGCAACGACGCTGCGGCGAAGCGCGACATCGTGTCCGCGGTCACCGGCCGCTTCCCGCCTGCCCGGATGCTCGTCGCCGAGGTCTACGTCCAGGGCCCCCGGGCGCCCGCTGCAATCGTGGACGCGCTGCGCCGGCTGTGCGAGGAGCCGGAGATCGACGTGATCGTGATCGCGCGCGGCGGCGGTAGCTTCGAGGACCTGCTGCCCTTCTCCGACGAGCGGCTGCTGCGCGCGGTGGCGGCCTGCCCGGTCCCCGTCGTCTCGGCGGTCGGCCACGAGCAGGACACGCCGCTCTGCGATCTCGCGGCCGACGTTCGCGCCTCGACGCCGACCGCCGCCGCGAAGCTGCTCGTCCCCGACCTTCGCGAGCTCACCGAGGCGCTGGCGCGCCGCCGGACATCGCTCGAGCGCTGCGCCCGGCGGACGCTCGACCGGGAACGCCAGCGCGTCGGCCTGCTGGGCGAGCGGCTTCGGCGCGCTCCCGCGCTCGCGGTCGAGCGGCGCGGAGCGGCGCTGGAGCGCCAGGCCGCCCGGCTCCAAGCCCTCTCCCCGCGGGCGACGCTCTCCCGCGGGTACGCGATCGTGCGGAAGGAGAGCGAGGTCGTGCGCGCAGCGGCAGCGGTCGCCGCCGGCGACGCGATCGAGGTCGAGGTCGCCGAAGGCGCCTTCGGAGCGCGCGTTGAATGAGCTGACGTTCGAGGCGGCGGAGAAGGAGCTCGCGGAGATCGTCGAGCGGCTCGAGCGCGGCGAGGCCGGGCTGGACGAGGCGATCAAGCTCTGGGAGCGGGGCGAGGAGCTCTACGCGTTCTGCCGTAAGCGGCTCGACGAGGCCCACGGCCGCATCGAAGAGCTAGCGCGCGAAGTCCAAAGCTAGGTCGTCTCGAGCCGAGAAGAGGTGGCAGGGGACGCCCGCCGCGCGGCAGCGGCGCACGACCTCGCCCGGCGCCTTGCCGGTCCACGTCGTCTCGTCGACCGCCCCCTCGCCGGTGACGACAAGGTCGAAGCCGGCCGGGTCGAAGCCGAGCGTGTCCAGCACGAACGCGGCGCCCGGGACGAGCTCCGCGCCGAGCGCGGCGAGCGCGGCGCCGAGCCCGCCGGCCGCGGCCCCGCCCGGCAGGTCCGGCAGGTGTGAGAAGTCGTAGGCGGCCGGATCGGTCACGCCCTTCTGCGGGCCGAAGAGGCGGGGTGCGTCCGCCGTTCGCGCCAGCGTGTCGCAGGCGACCCGCGTTGGCGCCGGCAGACGGGGCAGCCCCAACGTCGCACCGCCGTCCATGTTGGCTGTCCCGCCGAGGCAGACGAGCAGCGCGCGCGGCCGTCCGACGGCCTCGATCAGCTCCCCGAGGCCGCGGCTCGAGGCGGCCTCCGGGTCGAGCCGCGCCGGATCGAGCGGGATCGCCTCCGCCGCCTCCACGGCCGCCGTTCCGTCGGGCAGCAACAGCCAGCGCGCCGTCCGCGGCCGCCCGAACGCGTCGTGCACAGCCGCCGCGCGCCACTCGCCGCCGAGCGCGCCGTGCAGGACGTCGAGCGTCCCCTCGCCGCCGTCCGCCACCGGCAGCTCGACCGCCTCCCAGCCCGCGGCCCGGAACCCCGCCGCCAGCGCCGCCGCCGCGTCCCGCGCGGAGAGAGAGCCCTTGAGGCTAGCCGGCGAGGCGAGCGCTCTCGGCGTAGCCCACCTCCGGCTCCATCCGCCGCAGGCTCCCGAAGGAGAGGCCCTCGCGCGCGAGGAAGAGCAGCCCGAAGCCGACCCCCACGGAGGCCTCGACCGCCTGGAGGCCGAGCCCGAAAGCGAACCCGTGCGCGTAGGCGATCCCGTACGGCACGAGCGCGAGCGCAACGGCCGCCTGCATCAGCCCGACGTTGCCGGGCCAGAGTGGGAAGACCGTGGCGATGTTCATGACGAGCAGCACGATGCCGGCGACGACGAACGCCTCCTCGATCTGGAAGGCGCGCATGGTGGCGTAGACGGCGAAGAACTGGGCCGTCCAGCCGAGCGCCTGGAAGAAGATCGCGCCCGCGGCCGGCAGCGGCGCGTGCATCACGCCCAGGCCGTGGCGGGCCATCGTCACGAGGCGCTTGATCCGGCTCAGCCCCTCGATCGGCGCGATCTGGTGCCTGCGCGCCAGCAGCACGCTCGCCACGATCGCGCCGCCCGCGAAGGCGAGGAAGAGGGTCAGGCTCGTGCGCACCCAGCCCGGGATCTCGGCCACCGCGACGACGTAGAGGACGAGGCCCACGACGGCCACGAGGTCGAAGACGCGGTGCGCGAACACCGTCCCCGCGAGCGTCGCCCAGAGGCCGCGGCGCCGCGGCAATCTGTTCACAAGGACGGCAACACGGGCGAGCTCGCCGATCCGCCCGGGCAGGGCCGCGTTGCCGAGCAGCCCGACCGCGAACGCGGAGAAGACCGCGCGGAAGCGCGGGTGCGGCGGCGGCATCGCCTGGTCGATCACCAGCCTCCACGCCACCACGCGCACGAAGACCGAGGCGAGGTTGAGGAGGACGGCGGCGGCGACCCACTCCCACCGGACAGCCGTGAACGCGTCCTTGAGCAGCGACCAGCTCGGCCCGCGCCAGATCACGAGCGCGGCCACCGCGGCCATGCTCGCCGCGACGCCCAGCAGGGTCAGCGCGCGACGGGGGACCGTGCCCTCCCGGCCACGAGCTCGTACGCAGAGAGCAGCCGCCGCGCGATCCCGTCCCAGGCGTAGCGCTCGCGCGCGAGCTCGCGGGCCGCCGCCCCGAGTGCCTGCCGGCGCGGCTCGTCCTCGAGCAGCGCGATCACGGCTTGGGCGAGCGCACGCGGGTCGCCCGGCGGCACCGCGATCCCCGTCTCCGGGGTCATCACGTCGCGGTAGCCGGGGATGTCGGAGGCGACCGCGGGCGTCGCGCACGCGAAGGCGCGCGTCAGCACCATCCCGAAGCTCTCCCCGCCCACCGACGGCGCGACGAGCGCCTTCGCCGACGTGAGCTCGGCCGTCAGCTCGTCCTGGCTGAGGAAGCCGAGCACGTCGATGCCGTCGCCGGCGACCCGCAGCCGCGCCAGCAGCAGCCGCACCGCGAGCGGGTCGGCCCCCACGAGCCGCAGCCGCGCGCCCGTCTGCCGGTGGATCTCGGGCCAGGCCAAGAGCAGCACGTGCATCCCCTTGCGCGGCTCCTGCCGCCCCACGAAGACCACGCGGTGCTCGCGCGCGCCCGGCTCGGCCACCTCGGGGACGAGCACGCCGTTGGGGACGATCTCGTACTCGGCGGGGAAGTAACGCGCCGCGGAGTCGCGGGCCTGCTCCGAGACGGCAATGCGGTGGTCGACGCGGTCGAGCAGGAAGCCCCAGAGCGGCTTGGCGTACCGCAGCCAGCCGAGCTCGCCCGAGGCGTGGAAGGTCGCGACGACCGGGCCGCGGGTGAGCGCCAGCGCGGCGACGGCGATGGCGGGCGTCATCGGCTCGTGCACGTGCAGGACGTCGAAGCGCTCCCGCGCCAGCACCCGCTTCAGGCGCGGCACAGTGCGCGGGCTGAGGACGATGTTCGGCAGCGACCCGTTGGCGGGCACGATCACCGAGCGGCCGAGCGGGATCACGTGCGCGGGCGGCGTCCCGTGGCGGCCGAGCCGCGGGTGGAGCACGCGCGTGAAGCTGCCGGGCGGGTCGTTCCCCATCAGCAGCCGCACGTCCACGCCCAGCTCCCGCAGCGCGTCGGCCTGGAGCTCGGCGTGCTCGACGACGGCGCCCCAGAACGACCAGGAGTACGGCACGACGATGCCGACCTTCACGGGGCGGAGGATAGACTCGCGCGACGATGGCGACCGCCGCCCGACCCAAGTCGCGCCGCAAGGCGCCGCCGCGTTTCGAGCAGTTCTACGCCATCCGGCGCTTCCAGCCCACGCTGGCCTTCACGCCCAACGGCCGCAAGCTGCTCTTCTCCTCGGACATCTCCGGCCAGTTCAACCTCTGGCGCGTCGGCGCCCGCGGCGGCTGGCCCGAGCAGCTGACGACCTACGACAACCAGGCCGTGCGCACGGTGAGCGTCTCGCCCGACGGGAAGACGATCGTCTTCACCGCCGACCGCGACGGCGACGAGTTCCACCAGATCTACGCGCTGCCCGCGAAGGGCGGCTGGCCGGAGGCGTGGACCGACATGCCGCAGGTGCAGCACTTCGCCGACCAGACCGGCTGGTCGCCGGACGGCAGCGAGTTCGCCTACTCCGCCAACGCGGAGACGCCCACGAACCAGGAGGTGTGGGTCCGCGACGTCGCCAGCGGCGAGGTGCGGAAGGCGCTCGGCGGCGAGGTCTTCGCGGTGCCGGTGGGCTGGTCGCCCGACGGCGCGCGCCTGCTCTGCCTCGACCTCCGCTCGAACAGCGACATGACCATCTTCCTCGACGGCGAGGAGCTGACCCCGCACGAGGGCGACATCAAGTTCATCCCCGGCCCGTGGGCACCCGACGGCTCCGGCTTCTACCTGCTCTGCGACGAGGGGCGCGAGTTCCTCGGCCTCGCCTTCTTCGACCTCGCGCGCGGGAGCTACGAGTGGCTCGAGACGCCCGACGGCGACGTGGAGGAGGTGGCGCTCTCGAAGGACGGCCGCGTGCTGGTCTGGAACGTGAACGAGGACGGCTGGGGCCGCATCCACGTGCGCGACCTCGAGACGGGCGAGGACCTGCCCGAGCCGAAGCTGCCCGAGGGCGTAGGCGCGTTCTGGGGCCAGTCGTCGCTCGTCCTCTCGCGCGACGGCAGCCGGGCCGCGCTGGTCTGGGCCTCGGCGCGCCGCGCGGCCGAGATCTACGTGCTCGAGACCGCCACCGGCCGCGCGCGCAACGTCACCGACAACATGATCGGCGGCCTGCGCGAGCGCGACCTGGCCGAGCCGGAGCTCGTCCGCGTCCCCACCTGGGACGGGCGCGAAATCCCGGCCTGGCTCTACCGCCCGAAGAGCCGCGGCCGCGTCCCCGCCGTCATGTGCGTGCACGGCGGCCCGGAGGCGCAGGAGCGGCCCTGGTACCAGCCCTTCTACCAGTACCTCGTCAGCCGCGGCTTCGCCGTGCTGGCGCCGAACATCCGGGGCTCGACCGGCTACGGGAAGACGTACCAGACGCTGATCCACCGCGACTGGGGCGGCGGCGACATGCGCGACTGGGAGCACCTGGCGCAGTGGCTGGGCGGGCAGGACTACGTCGACGAGCAGCGCCTGGGCGTCTACGGCGGCTCGTACGGCGGCTTCGCCACCCTCACCTGCGTGACGCGCCTGCCCGAGTACTGGGCGGCGGCGGTCGACCTCGTCGGCCCGAGCAACCTCGTCAGCTTCTCGAAGGCCGTGCCGCCGACGTGGCGGCGCTTCATGGACGCCTGGGTCGGCAACCCCGAGACCGAGGCCGACTTCCTGCTCGAGCGTTCGCCGATCACCTACGTCGAGAACGTGCGCGCGCCGCTGCTGGTGCTCCAGGGCGCCAACGACCCGCGGGTCGTCCAGTCGGAGTCCGACCAGATGGTCGAGCGGCTGCGCGAGCTGGGGCGCGAGGTCGAGTACGTCGTCTTCGAGGACGAGGGCCACGGCTTCACCAAGCGGGAGAACCAGCTGCGCGGGTTCCGGCTCGCCGCCGACTGGTTCGAGCAGCACCTCAAGTGAACGACGGCCTCGCCGAGCTGCACACGCATCTCGGTGGGTCGGTCGCGTCCGAGATCCTCTGGAGCCTCGCGCACGAGCAGGGGATCGCGCTGCCGGTGAAGGATTTCTGGGAGTTCGACCGGCTGGTGACCGTCGACCCGCGCGGCGTGGAGAACCTCGACGCGCTCGACGCGATCTACCACTGGACGGAGCTGATCCAGTCGAGCCCGCTGGCGGTGGAGCGGTCGGTGCACGCGGCGATCGGCGGCGCGTACCGCTCGCAGCGAATCACGACGCTCGAGCTGCGCTTCAACCCGATGAAGCGCAACCGCGGCGGCGAGCGCGACCTCGACCACATCATCCTCGCCGCCATCCGCGGGCTCGACCTGGCGTCGCTCGAGTACCCGCAGGTGCGGGCGGGGCTGATCCTGATGATGGACCGGACGTTCGACGCGCGCCTGAACGAGATCATCGTCGAGAAGGCGATCCGCTGGGCGCCGCGCGGCGTCGTCGGCGTCGACATCGCCGGGCCGCGGCCGGGCGGGGGGCGCTACGACTACACGCAGGTGCTGCCGATGGTCGAGACGGCGCGCGAGGCGGGGCTCGGCGTGACGATCCACGTGGGCGAGGAGGGTGGGGAGACCGGCCGCGAGGAGATCGGCGAGGTGGTCGAGACGCTGCGGCCCGACCGCATCGGCCACGGCATCCTTGCCGCCGGCGACCCGGAGCTGATGCGAGCGCTGCGGGACGCCGGGATCGTGCTCGAGATCTGCCCGACGTCGAACCTGCTGACGAAGGCACTGCCCGACGAGGCGGCGGTGCGCGACACCTTCCGGGCTTTCGTCGAGGCCGGCGTCGCCTTCACGATCGCCACCGACGGCCCGGAGATGATGCGCACCCACCTGCGCGACGAGCTCGCCTTGCTGGAGCGGATCGGCGCGCTCGACCGGGACGAGCTCGCCGAGGCGAACCGGCGCGGGCATGACGCCAGCTTCCTGCGCGGCCGGCCGGTCGCAGCGGCGTAACTCTCGCGAATACGCCTATCGGTCAATTGTCGGCGGGCAAGGCTGTTACTAACGTGGCGCAGCATGAACGCCCTCGCAGAAGTTCCTCCGCTGATCACCGAGCGGCAGCGCCAAGTGGTCGAGCTGATCGCAGCTGGGTGCTCGAACGAGGAGGTCGGACGGCGCCTCGGCATCTCCCCCCGAACGGCCAAGGCGCACGCCGACATCCTCCGCCAGAAACTCGGTGTCGCTCGGAGGCGGCAGATCCCGGTCGCGTACCGGGCGAAGACAGGGAGGGATCCCCTCCCGCAAGGCCCCGGGCCGTTCTCGGCTCTGGGGGACTGACGGCCCCGTGCCCGCGGCGCTGCGGCCCCGCGGGCACGGACTTCTTCCCCACTCGCTAATCGTGCGGAAAGGCGCTAAGTTTGGACGACGGGCTTGCGGCGCCCGGGAGACGAGATGTCGACCGCTACCGCACCCGCCGAACGGATTCCCCGGGCGCTCCGGCACATCATCGAGCGGCCGCGCATCACGCGACTGCTCGACGAGACCAACGCCCGCACGATCCTGCTCGTAGCGCCCGCCGGCTTCGGCAAGACGACGCTGGCGCGGCAGTGGCTCGACGACAAGCCGCACGGCTGGTATCGGGGTAGCACGGCCTCTTCGGACGTGGCCGCTCTGGCGGCCGGTCTGGCGAAGGCTGCTTCGGTGATCGCGCCGGGCGCCGGTGCGAGGATGATCGAGCGGCTCGGAATCGCCGGGGCGCCACCGCCTACCGCCGCTGCGCTGGCTGGGATGCTGGGCGAGGATCTGGCGGAGTGGCCCGACGGCGCCTGGCTTGCGATCGACGACTACCACCTGGCGATGGAGTCGGAGGCGAGCGAGACGTTTGCCGAGGAGCTGATCGTGCGGTGCCCGGTCCGGCTGCTCGTGACCAGTCGGGCACGCCCGGCTTGGGCGACTGCCCGGAAGATGCTCTACGGCGAGATCCTCGAGGTGGGGCGCAGCGTCTTGGCACTGACGCACGAGGAGGCCGAGGCCGTCATGAGCGATCGCAAGCGGGAGGAGGTCGCCGGCCTCATGTCTCTCACGGAGGGGTGGCCGGCCGTGATCGGCCTGGCATCCCTCTCCGACGAACCTGTCATCTCCGAGGCGCAGCTTCCGGACACGCTCTATGAGTACTGCGCGGAGGAGTTGTTCCAGAAGCTGGCTGTGGAGCTGCAAAACGCCCTCTGCACGATCGCCCAAGCACCTTCGATCTCGGATGATCTCTTGCGCGCGCTCTTCGGAAAGGAAGCGCACCGTGTCGCGCACACCGCCGAGGAGGCCGGCTTCGTCACTCGAGGCGGCGCCGACTACGACATGCACCCTTTGCTCCGCAGTTTCCTTCTTCGGAAGCTCGAGGATCTCGACGCGGCGACCACTGCGGAGTCGACACGCGAACTCCTCTCCTATCTAGCCAAGGCGCGGCAGTGGGACGACGCGCTTGCAGTGGCGAGCCGGTCTAGCGAGGCGACAGTTCTGGAAGAACTGCTCGACTCAGCTCTCGATGAGCTGCTCGGTCAGGGTCGTCTTGAGACGCTTCGGCAGTGGATTCAGCGCTCGCAGGCCTCCACGTCACCGGTGGGCCAACTCGCTGAGGCGGAGATCGCGTTTAGGGAAGGGGATCATGGTCGTGCTCTGCGACTCGCGAGGAATGCCGCGAGCCAAATGCCCGCTGGCCACTTGCGAACCTCCCGTGCCTGGAACCGGGCTGGGCAATCAGCGTACTTCCTGGACCGAAGGGAGGAAGCTCTTGAACTGTGCGAGGCCGCACGGGCATCGACGCGGGACATCCGTGACGTTAAGGCCGCCCTCTGGGCACTCTTCAACGTGAACGTTGACGTCGATGAGGCGGATGCCAGGTCACTCCTGCTGGCGATGGAAGCTGCGCGTCCGCTCACACTCGACGATGAGATCCGGATCTCTGGCGGCTATGTGATCTTGGCAACCCGCTGGGGCGGCCTCGATGAGGCTCTACGGCGGGCAAGGACTGAAACCGATCGCCTCGAGGGCACGGACCCGATGGCTCGAACCGGATTTCTTCACAACATGGCGCACGGATTGGTCTTGGCGGCGCGCTATGAGGAAGCGCTGGCACCGCTCAAGCAAGAGATGGAAGTTGCCCGGGAGTTCTCTATGGACTTCGCCATCCGCCACGCGGTCCTAATGGAGGCCGCAGCCGACATGGGTCTTCGAAGGTTCAGCGCAAGCCGTCAAAGGCTCGACCAAGCAACACGCAGCGCTGCAGGAACAGACGACCTCTACGTGACGCTTTCGGTGAGGATGTTCCGCGGCCGTCTTCACCTCTTCCAGGGGCGCGTCGAAGAAGGTCTCGTCCTCCTTACCCAGGCTGCAGAGTCCGAGTCAATACCCTCAGTCGATCCCGAACTCCATGCATGCCGAGCCCTTGCGCTAGCCGCAATGCGACGCACCAACGAAGCCGAGCGGGCATGCGAGGACGCGCTCGAAGGGTCGAGAACGATCGAGCCGGAGGTTCTCGTCTCGTGCGCACGGGCTGTTACAGACCTTTTGAGGAGCGACAACGGCAGATCTCCTCTCGCCGAGGAGGCCTTCCGTCTCGCAGTGTCCAGCGGAAATCTCGACAGCTTCGTCTGCGCCTATCGCGCTTGTCCTCCATTGATCGGGGCGGTCGCAAGAGTGCCCGAACTAGAAGGGCCTCTAGTCGATCTCCTCGAACGAGCGCGCGATCTGAGTCTGGGCCGCCAAGTTGGCGTTCCCGCGGGATCCTTGATGCGGTCTCGTTGGCACCTTACGCGACGTGAGGACGAAGTATTGACCTTGGTTACCCAAGGCCTCACGAATCGTCAGATCGCCGAAAGACTCTTCCTGGCTGAGGTCACGGTGAAGGTTCACGTCCGCCACATCCTCGCGAAGCTCGGCGTCCGAACGCGTACCGAGGCCGCGGTTCGAGCCGCAACAATGCGCGACGAACCCCTCTAGACCGCGACGGCGGGTTGTGGCCCTGCTTCCTGGACATCAAATCTGAAGTCCTGATCCCGGGCTAGGCGATATTCCTCGGATGCTCCCGCGAGGATCGCCTCGAATGCGGCAACCACACCCGTGTCGAACTGGGAATCAGCAGCTTGGGCCAGTCGGAGTCTTGCAACCCGACTCGGCATGGCGTCTCGATACGGACGATCAGAGGTCATCGCGTTGTACGCATCCGCAACGCAGATGATTCTGGAGATGAGCGGAATGTCCTGGTGACCTAGACGGTCCGGGTACCCCTCCCCATCCCAGCGCTCGTGGTGGTGACGGACGATCTTCGCCGTTTCCGCATAGTCCTCGACCCTGGCAAGAATGCGCTCCCCGATTGCCGAGTGTTCTTCCATCTGGCGACGCTCCTCCAGCGTGAGCGGACCCTCCTTTTCGAGAAGTCCGGGGAGAAGGCCCACCTTTCCGATGTCGTGCACGAGACCACACAGGTGCGCGAGCTCCTGCTGGTCGGGCGCCAAGCCCATCCGGGCAGCGATGTCGCGCGCATAGATGGCCACTGCCGCCGAGTGGCCGGCCGTGTAGCGGTCCCGCGCGTCCAACGTGGCGACTAGCGCGCTTGCAAAAGACAGGCTCGCCCTCTCGAGCCTCTCGTTGACCGAGCGGAGATCGTCAGCCAGTTGTCGCTGGTCCTGGTAGAGCACAAAGAGCCTGTGCGCGGCGAGGGCCGGACCGAAGAAGAGCGGCAATGTCCAGGGCGAGATCTCCAAGTAGGCAAACGCGAGGAACGCCAGAACCGGCGTGTACAGCGGAACCGACGAGGCAATGAGTGGGCCGAGCACCTTCGCCCCCTCCAGCAGGCTTGCTACGCCCCTCAGGCGCATCGTCACCGAGACAAAGAGGACGTCAAGTGAGACGGCGACGACGGCGGCGACTGCCGTGGCAGCAAGCGTTGCACCGATGACGTTCTCAACCAGGCCGAGGGGGACCGCAGCCGCAAGCCCAGCTACGCAGCCAGTGATTGAGCGACTAAGCGTGTATGTCGCCCATCTCAGGTATGGGCGATCGACGTTCTGACCGGGCAGCAGAAATGAGAGCGGGGTCGCCGCCGCAACCACCATCGCAGCGAGGGGTCCGATGACTACAGCGGCGAATAGGGCGGGCAACACGGCGACCGAGATCTCGAGTGAATTCGAAAGCCGAACAACGCCGCGATCGGCAACCGCAGCGGCGAACGCAAGAACCGCGACGACCCACAGCGCTTCCAGCGTCTCCCCTGCTGCGATCACACCAGCGAGAAGCCCAGCAGCGATGATCGCGAGGACCATGACGTAGCTCTCGATGGCCGAGGGTCGGGCCTGTCTCAGAACATGGGCGAAGCTCGTCATTACTTAGCGCCCCTCTTGCGCTATCCCCCAAAAGGGGTATAAGATCGTCTTGCCGTCAGTCCCCCAAGAAGGAGTCACCATGCGCAACTCCCTGCTGAAGGCTGTGTCCCGAGCAGCCGTCGCTGGATTCGCCAGAGGCTGGTAACGGACACTTAGCTTGCTGTTGTCCACAGGTGTGGGCATCCCCCTGTTGAGGGATTTCCACAGGGCTGTGGATAGCGGCAAGGCGTGACCCCTCATGGCCCGCCGCGGCGGCGCGGCGGGCCGGCGAGCCTGCGTGTGCCCCTCAGGCATCGTCGGGTTGCCCCTCTCTACTGAATGATGCCGCGGCGGAGGCCGACGGCCACCGCGTGCGCTCGGCTGCGCGCCTGCAGCTTCGCCAGCAGGTGACGGACGTGCGACTTGACCGTCTCCTCGGAGAGAAAGAGTCGCTCGCCGATCTCGCGGTTCACGAGGCCGTCGCCGATCAGCTGCAACACCTCGACCTCGCGCGTGGTCGGATCCTGCGCCAGCTCGCGCAACGGAGCCGAGATGGGGATCACCTCGGCGTTGCCGTTCGGCCCGCGCCGGGCCGCGACCTCCTCGAACCTGCGGGAGTGATCGAGATATCGGCTCAGGATCTGCTTGCGCTCGGCAGCGTCCACGCATCCGGTATCGGCCTTCCTGTGCGGACGCTTGAGTCCTTCGTCACCCTTCCGAGTGATGCCTAGCGCAGGCAGAGCCGCGCCAGGTCGACGCCGAAGACGACGTGCTGGAGGACGCAGGCGCGGTCGAGGCGTCGCGCGACCCTGGTCGAGCCCCTGCGCACCGCAAAGGGGAGGACGAGGGCGCGCTCGGCCGCGAGCCGGTCGAGCTCGGCCCAGGCGACCGCGACCTGGTCGGTCAAGATCGGCTGGAGGCGGAGGAGCGCGATGCGCTCGTTCAACTCCGGGTCGTCGGCGTAGGAGAGGTTCGTGTTCGGCGCCGAGCCGATGCGGTCACCGTTCAGGAGCGCGTCGAACCAGAGCAGCGGATGCGGCAGCGGCGACGACCAGGAGGAGACGCCCGCCTGCGCGCGCGCCGTCCGCCCCGCGACCGTGCGGAAGAACTCCGCCGGCGGCAGCTCGCGGTAGCGGGCGCCGAGGCCGAGCTCGCGCAGCGTCTCGACGAGCAGCCGCGCCGGCCGCCGCGAGTCGGGGTCGGAGCTCGACCAGACGGTCACGACCTTCCCCTCTGCGCCCGCGCGGCGCACCAGCCTCCGCGCGCGGACGAGGTTCCGTCGGTAGAGGGAGAGCGACTCGTGGCCCGGGACGCCCGCGGGCAGGACGTTCTGCGTCGGCCGCGCGCCCGCCGCCTCCGCCAGCGCAGGACGGTCGAGCGCGAACGCGACCGCGCGCCGCACCTCGAGCACGTCGAAGGGCGGCAGCTGCGTGTTCAGGAAGACGTAGGCGACGCTCGGCGGGCCGGCTGCCTGGGCGACGTCCCAGCGCTCGGCCCCCACCTGCACGCGGATGAGGGCCGCGTTCCCGGCCGGCAGCGCGGGCAGCGGCCGATAGCGCGGGTTCGGCCGCAAGAGGACCTCGCGGAAGTCCTCCGAGGTCTCGGCCACGTAGGGCCCGCTCGGCTGTGGCGGCGCGGCCAGCGGCGTGGCCAGCTTCATCAGGAAGGACGCGTCCGGCTCGGCCAGCTCGTACTCGACGGTGCGGGCGTCGTCGTCGGCCCGCACCTCCTCGATGCCCGCGAACCAGTGCTCGCCGGGTGAGTCGAGTCGCCGGAGCCGCTCGAGCGCGTCCGCGAAGTCACTCGCCTGCACTCCCGCGCGGAGGGTGAACTGGTAGACCAGCCCGTCGTCGGAGATCTCCGGCAGGTCCTCCGCGAGCGCGGGCACGATCGAGCCGTCGGGCCCGAAGGCGACGAGCCCGAGGTGGAGCAACCGGGAGAGCCGCCAGCTCTCCTGGGTGAACCCGAGCTGCGGGTCGAGGCTGTCGAGCCCCTCTCCCGCGGCGACCCGAAGCTCCGCGAAAGGGCGATCGGGCCGAACGGTCGGCGTCGCGTCGACCGTCGCCGGGGGGTCGGAACCGCCCATGCAGCCCGCGGCGAGCAGCGCCGCCGCGAGGCTAAACGGGAGGCGGCTCATACACCGGAGCCTGATCGGTCCCCGGCTCGAAGATCGGCTCGATCTCCTGCGGCTCGAGCTTGCCGGCCTTGATCTCCTCGGCCCAGTGGCAGGCGACCAGGTGCCCGGAGGAGAGCTGCCGCAGCGGCGGCACGTCGTCCCGGCAGCGCGTCGGCTGCACGTAGGGGCAGCGCGTGTGGAAGCGGCAGGCGGCCGGCGGGTTCGCCGGGCTGGGAAGGTCGCCCGCCAGCAGGATCCGCTCGCGCCCGCGCTCCACCTGCGGGTCGGGGATCGGCACCGCCGAGAGCAGCGAGATCGTGTACGGGTGCAGCGGGTCGTCGTACAGCTCCTGGGCGGGCGAGACCTCCATGATCCGGCCCAGGTACATGACCGCGATCCGGTCGGAGATGTGGCGGACGACGGCGAGGTCGTGGGCGATGAACAGGTAGGTGAGCTCGAACTCGTCCTGGAGCGTCTCGAGCAGGTTGATGATCTGCGCCTGGATCGAGACGTCGAGCGCCGACACCGGCTCGTCGGCGACGATGAAGTCGGGGTTAAGCGCGAGCGAGCGCGCGAGCCCGATGCGCTGGCGCTGGCCGCCGGAGAACTCGTGGGGGTAGCGGGAGGCCGCGTCGGGCGGCAGGCCGACGGTCTCGAGCAGCTCGCGCACGCGCCCGCCCACGGCGCGGCGGCCGGCCAGGCCGTGCACCCGCAACGGCTCGCCGACGATGCGGCCGACGCTGTGGCGCGGGTTCAGCGACGCGAACGGGTCCTGGAAGATCATCTGCATCCGCCGCCGCAGCGGCCGCAACCCGCGCTCGGGCAGATGCGTGATGTCCTGGCCGTCGAAGACGATCCGCCCCGCGGTCGGGTCGTACAGCCGCAGGATCGCGCGGCCGAGGGTCGACTTGCCGCAGCCCGACTCGCCCACCAGCCCGAAGGTCTCGCCGCGCTCGATCGTCAGCGAGACGTCGTCGACCGCCTTGATGTCGCCCACGTGCCGGTCGAGCACGACCCCGCTCTTGATCGGGAACCAGACCTTCAGGTTCTCGATCTCGACTAGCGGTTCGCCCATTCGTCCTCCGGCACGGGGTTGAAGCAGGCGACGTGCCGGCCGGGCTCGAGCTCGCGCAGCGGCGGGACCTGCTGCCGCGACTCCGGCACCTCGAAGCGGCAGCGCGGCGCGAACGGGCACATCGTCAGCGGGCGCAGCATGTTCGGCGGCTGGCCCTCGATCGGCGTCAGCCGCTGCTTCCGGCCGGCGTCGAGCCGGGGCACGCTCTGGAGCAGCCCGAGCGTGTACGGGTGGCGCGGGCGCGCGAACAGCTGGTCGGCGGTGCCCGTCTCCATGAACATGCCGCCGTACATCACGTGCACGCGCTCGCACATGCCGGCGACCACGCCGAGGTCGTGCGTGATCAGGACGAGTGCGGTGTCGCGGTCGGCGACCAGGTTCCTGAGCAGGTCGAGGATCTGCGCTTGGATCGTCACGTCGAGCGCCGTCGTCGGCTCGTCGGCGATCAGCAGCTTCGGCTCGCACGCGAGCGCCATCGCGATCATCGCCCGCTGCCGCATGCCGCCGGAGAACTGGTGCGGGTAGTCCTTCAGCCGCTGGGCGGCGCTCGGGATCCCGACCTGGTCGAGCAGCTCGGCCGCGCGCCGGTCGCACGCCTTGCGGTCGAGGTCGAAGTGCGTCTCGAGCGCCTCCCGGATCTGCCGCCCCACGGTCAGCACCGGGTTCAGGCTCGTCATCGGGTCCTGGAAGATCATCGCGATCTCCCGCCCGCGGATCTTCCGCAGCTCGTCCTGGGACAGCTTCAGCAGGTCGCGGCCCTCGAAGAGCGCCTCGCCGGCGGTGGCGCGACCGGCGCGAGGGAGGATGCCAAGCAGGGCGAGCGAGGTGACGCTCTTGCCGCAGCCCGACTCGCCGACGATCCCAAGCGTCTCGCCGGGCGCGACGTCGAAGGAGACGCCGTTGACGGCGTGGACGGTGCCGCGGCCCGTCCAGAAGCGCACCTCCAGGTCGCGGACGGAGAGCAGCGGCTCGGCGCTCAAGCGCGGCCCCGGAGCTTGGGGTCGAGCGCCTCGCGCAGCCCGTCCCCGATCAGGTTGAAGCCGAGCACGGAGAGGACGATCGCGCAGCCCGGGATGATCGCCAGATAGGGCGCGGTCTGGAGGAACCGCGTCGTGTCGGTCAGCATCGTCCCCCACTCCGGCGTGGCCGGGTCCTGCGGGCCGAGGCCGAGGAAGCCGAGGCCGGCGACGTCGATGATCGCAGTCGCCAGCGCGAGCGTCCCCTGCACGATCACCGGCGAGATCGCGTTCGGGAGGATGTGCGAGGCGAGGATCGTCCGCCGCGGCACGCCGACCGCGCGCGCGGCGAGCACGAAGTCGTTCTCCTTCTGGGCGAGGATCGAGCCGCGCAGGAGGCGGGCGAAGATCGGGACGTTCGTGATCCCCACCGCGATCATGATCTCCTTGAGGCCGGGGCCGAGTGCGGCCACGACGCCGATCGCCAGCAGGAGACCGGGGATCGAGAGCATCACGTCCATCAGCCTCATGACGATGCTGTCCACGATCCCGCCCAGGTAGCCGGCGATCCCGCCGAGCACCAGGCCGAAGGAGAGGCCGACGGTCACCGAGACGACGCCGATCAGCAGTGAGTAGCGCGCGCCGAAGATCACCCGGGAGAGCTGGTCTCGGCCCTGCTGGTCGAGGCCGAAAGGGTGGTCCCAGGACGGCGAGGCCGAGATCCGGCGGCCCTCGAGCGCGCCCTCGAGCGGGTCGAAGGGCGCGATCAGGGGCGCGAAGGCGGCCGCGAGCGCGAACGCGAGCACGAGCGCGAAGCCGACGATCGCCCCGGGGTTCCGCCGCAGCCGCCGCCACGCTTCCGGCCAGAGCCCGCTCGGGGCCTCCAGCTCGAGGGCTCGGGACTCGACCTCCGCGACGCTCACGAGACGCGGATCCTGGGGTTGATGAACGCGTAGGAGATGTCCACGAGCAGGTTGACGAGCACGAAGACGACGGCGACGAAGAGGATCCCTCCCTGGAGCACGGGGTAGTCGCGGTTCTCGATCGCGCCCACGAGCCAGGTCCCCAGCCCCGGCCAGGCGAAGACCGTCTCCGTCAGCACCGCGCCCGAGAGCAGCAGTCCGGTCTGGAGCCCGATGATCGTCGAGATCGGCAGCAAGGCGTTGCGCAGCACGTGGCGCGAGTCGACGAGCAGCGGGTGGATGCCCTTCGCGCGCGCGGTGCGCACGTAGTCCTCGTTCATGACGTCCAAGACGGCGGCACGCGTGATGCGCGCGATGACCGCCAGCGGGATCGAGCCGAGCGCGATCGCCGGCAGCACGAGATGCTTCAGCGAGTTGAGGAACGCCCTCCCGTTGCCGGTGACGATCGCGTCGAGGACGTAGAACTTCGTCGGGTGCTCGGCGGGGATGAGCGGCGAGAGGCGGCCGACGGTCGGCAGCCAGCCGAGCTTCACCGCGAAGACGTACTTGAGGACGATCGCGAGGAAGAAGACCGGGATCGAGATCCCTAAGAGCGACGCGACCAGGCTGGCGTGGTCGAGCGGCCCTCCGTACCGCTTCGCGGCGATGAAGCCGAGTGGGATGCCGAGGAGCACCGAGACGAACATGGCCGCCAGGGCCAGCTCGATCGTGGCCGGGAACTTCTCCCTCAGCTCCGTCACCACCGACCGGCGCGTGACGATGCTGTCGCCGAAGTCGGCGCGCGCGACGTTGTTCAGGTAGCGCCAGTACTGGACGTGGATCGGCCGGTCGAGCCCGTACTGGCGCTCGATCTGGGCGACCGTCTCCGGCGTCGCCCGCTCGCCGAGCAGGGCGATCGCGGGGCTGCCGGGCAGCCACCGGATCCACCCGAAGACGAGCAGCGAGAGCCCCAGGAGGATCGGGACGAGCAGCAAGAGCCGGCGGACGACGAATCTCAGCATCGT
>JBBDWU010000038.1:104389-161522 GCA_040902725.1 Gaiellaceae bacterium
CCCCCCCCCCCCCCCCCCCGACTCTAATCGCTTGTTTACCTACTCCTCGATCGAGACCAGGGAGAACGGCTCGAGCGAGATCGGGCTCGGCACGTACCCCGTGACGTTCGCCGCGAAGGCGAGAGCGGGCTGCGTGTGGACGTACGGGATGCCCGGCAGCCAGTCCATGATCAGCCGGTTGGCCTCCTCGTAGGCCGCGGTGCGGGCCGCGAGGTCGGGCTCGGCTTCCGCCGCATCCAGGGCGTCGATGATCGCCTGGTCGGGCTGCTTGTCCGTGCCCCAGGCAGGCTGCTGGGTCTGGAAGAAGGTGCCGACGAAGTTGTCCGGATCGCCGTAGTCACCCGTCCAGCCGAGCAGGTAGAGCTGCGTCTGGCCCGCGTCGACGGCCCCGAGGTAGTCGGGGCTCCACGGCGCGCTCCGAGGCGTGACCTTGAAGCCGGACTGCTCCAGGCTCGCCCGGAAGGCCTCGAAGTTGCGCTTCGGGTCCGGCATGTACGGCCGTGAGACGTCGGTCGGGTACCAAAACTCGATCTCGACCGGCAGCGTCAGCCCAGCTTCCTCGAGCAGCTGCTTCGACAGCTCCGGATCGAACTCGTACTCCGTCACGTCGTCCGCATAGCCGAAGAGCTGCGGCGGCATGAACTCCTTCGCCACCTCGGCTCCGGGCGGGTAGAAGTCGGTCACGACTCCCTGGCGGTCGAGCCCGTGCGCGACGGCCTGCCGCACAGCGAGCTGGTCCATCGGCGGGAGGCCCTGGTTGATGCCCACGTAGCCGACGTTGAATGCCGGCCGGCGGAGCAGCTGCAGATTCGGGTCGCCCTCGATGGTCGGCATGTCCTGCGGCTCGACGAGGTCGAAGCCCTGGATGTCGCCGGCCTGGAGCGCCTGCAACCTGGCCGCGTTGTCGGGGATCGGCCGGAAGACGACGCCGTCGAGCTTGGCCTGCTCGCCCCAGTACTCGTCGTTGCGGACGACCGTGAGCCGGTCGCCGCGCACCCAGGACTCGAACTTGAACGGTCCGGTGCCGGTCGGGTGCTCGGTGCCGTAGGTGCCCGTCGGGCGGAAGATGCCCTCCTCGTCGACCTCGCCCTCGTCCGCTCCGAACTCCTGGAGCGCCTTCGGGCTGTGGAACGCGAGGCTCGGCAGCGACAGCGCCGGCAGGAACGCCGCCGACGAGCGATTCAGCACGAGAGTGACCGTCAGGTCGTCGACGGCCTGGCAGGAGTTGTAGATCGAGTCCTCCGGGCCGGCCGCGCCTTCGATCGGATCGGCGAAGCCTCCCCCGAAGCCGTACTGCCAGTAGTAGGACGCGTTCGCGTTCTGGAACGAGGCGGGGAAGTTGTACCAGCGGTCGAAGTTGAAGCAGACCGCGTCGGCATTGAACGGCTCGCCGTCGTGGAAGCTCACGCCCTCGCGCAGGTTGAACGTCCACTCGAGCCCGTCCTCGCTCGACTCCCAATCCGTCGCGAGCGCCGGGATGACCTCGGTGGTGCCCGGCTCGAGCGTGACGAGACCCTCGAAGAGCTGGTCGATCACGCGGAGCGACTCGCCGTCGGAGACGAGAGCGCCGTCGAGGACGACCGGATCCGACGCCGTCCCGAAGACGAGCGTCCCGCCGGTCGCACCCCCTTCCTCGGGCGCCGCTTCGTCGGCGTCGCCGCCGCACGAGGCGGCGCCGAGTGCGAGGACGAGCACTAGCGCAAAGAGAAGAAATTTCAGCTTTCGCGTCACGCAAGACTCCTTTCGATCCCAGGCCCGGCTTAGCTAGGCGCGAGTATCCCGGCTGCGCGACGCAGGGGCAAATGCGAACCGGCTTGCGCTAGGCGCTTAGACGGCCGAAACGGCCTGCAGGTCGCGCAGCGCGGACAGCCGCGCCAGCGCCTGACTCTCGAGCTGGCGCACGCGCTCGCGCGTGAGGTCGAGCTCCTTGCCGATCGCCTCGAGCGTCCACGGCTCGCCCTCGAACCCGAACCGCAGCTCGAGAATCCGTCGCTCCCGCTCGGGAAGGGCCTCGAGCGCCTTCCGCACGCCCTGGCGGCGAAGCGACTCCTCGGCCTCGTCGAACGGGTCGGCCGCCTCGCGGTCGGCGAAGAGGTCGCCGAGCTCGCCCTCGTCGTCGGCGCCGACGTTCTGGTTCAGCGAAACGGACGCCTGGGCCGCGCCGAGCGCCTCGTCGACGTGCTGGATCGGCAGGCCGGTCGCCTCGGCGAGCTCGTCCTTCGTCGCCTCGCGGCCCAGCTCGACCTCGAGCCTGCGGGCGGCGCGCGACAGCTTCTGCTGACGCTCGACGACGTGGACGGGGACGCGGATCGTGCGCGCGTGGTTCGCGACCGCGCGCTGCACGGACTGGCGGATCCACCAGGTTGCGTAGGTCGAGAACTTGAACCCCCGCCGCCAGTCGAACTTCTCGACGGCGCGGTTGAGGCCGAGCGTGCCCTCCTGGATCAGGTCGAGGAACGGGACGCCGAGGCCGCGGTAGCCCTTGGCGATCGAGACGACGAGCCGCAGGTTCGACTCGATCATCCGCCGCTTCGCGGTCGGGTCGCCCTTCTCGATCCGCTTCGCGAGGTAGACCTCGTCGGCGGCGGTCAGCAGCTTGTGGCGGCCGACGTCGGCCAGGAAGAGCTGGAGGCTGTCGCCGGTGCCGCCGGCCACGTCGGCCTCGTACGGCGCCGCCTCCGCGGCCTTCTCGTCGGCGACCGGGACCGCTTCGCGCGTCTCGATGCCCATTCGGTCGAGCTCCTGGCGCAGCTCCTCGACGTCGCCGTCGGCGAGCTCGTGCTCGAGCGCAAGCGCTTCGAGCTCCGTCGACTCGAGGAAGCCGCGCTCCTCCGCGCCGTCCACGAGGACGCGCACGTGCTCCGACTCGAGCAGCTCTTGCAGCTGGTTGGGCGTCAACCGCTTCTCCGATCCTTCGCCTTCGGGCGTAGTGTCAACTTTTCGCACTGTAGGCCGACTTTCCTTGCGTTTCCAGGGGCCACGGGCCCGCGCTTAGGGGCTGCAAACGAGTCAACGGGATCCCTCGAACGGCTATTCCGCGGCGGCCGGCTCGGCGGTTTGCGCTCGCGGTGCGGGGAACTCGAACTCGGTCTTGCCCTCGGGGGTTAGGACGAGCCGCGCGCGGAAAGGTTTGCCCGCCTTCGAGCGGAAGCCGGAGAGCACGTCTCGCGTTCGACCCTCCTCCATCAGCTGCCGCGCGAGCTCGGGCGTGAGCGTCCGGCCGGCGACGCGCTTCCAGATCACGAAGCCGCAGCCGGGCTCCTCGCGGCTCTTCCAGCTCGTGCAGCCGAAGGCGCGCGAGTTCTCGCGGATGATCTCGCCCGTCTCGGCGCCGCAGCGGGGGCAGAGCCCGAGCTCGGCCCGCTCGGGGCGCAGCTTCTCCTTGTCGAGCGCGGCGATCTGCTCGACCGTCTGCCGCGTGAAGGCCTGGATGTCCTCGAGAAAGCGCTCGCGCGCGTCGCGCCCGTGCTCGATGTCGGACAGCCGCTTCTCCCAGTCGCCGGTCAGCTCGGGGGAGGTGAGCGGATGCTCCTCGAGCATCGTGATCACCTGGAGGCCCTTCGGCGTCGGCAGCAGGTCCTTGCCGCCGCGCTCGATGTACTCGCGCCGGATGAGCGTCTCGATCGTCTCCGCGCGGGTGGCCGGCGTGCCGAGGCCGCGCTCCTTCATCGCCTCGCGCAGCTCGTCGTCCTCGACGAGCTTGCCGGCGGTCTCCATCGCGGAGAGGAGCGTCGCCTCGGTGTAGCGCGGCGGAGGCCTCGTCTCCTTCGCCTCCGAGACGGCTTCCACGCAGCGGACGGCCTGGCCCTGCTCGAGCCGCGGCAGCTCCGCGCTCTCCGGGTCCTCCTCGCCCGCCTTGTCCTCGTCGGCCTCCAGCCCGTAGACGCCGCGCCAGCCGGCCGCGAGCGTCACCTTGCCGCGCGTCCGGAAGCGCTCGCCCTCGACCTCGGTGACGACGGTCGTCCGCTCGTAGACGGCGGGCGGGTGGAAGACGGAGAGGAACCGCCGGGCGATCAGGTCGAAGATGCGCCGCTCGTCGGGCGAGAACGTCGAGACGTCGTGGTCGACGTCGGTGGGGATGATCGCGTGGTGGTCGTCGACCTTCGAGTCGTCGACCACGCGCCCGAGCGGCAGCGCGTCCAGCGCCAGCACGAACAGCGCGCCCTCGCGGTAGTCAGGGATCGGAGCGAGGGTCGCCGCGGTCGGCTTCAGCTGCGGGACGAGGTCGCCCGAGAGCCAGCGCGAGCTCGTGCGCGGGTAGGTGATCGCCTTCTTGTCCTCGTAGAGCGACTGCGCCGTCTGCAGCGTCCGCCGGGCGGAGAAGCCGAAGCGCCGGTTCGCGTCGCGCTGGAGTGACGTGAGGTCGTAGAGGAGCGGCGCGCGCTCGGACTGCTCCTTGCGCTCGACGGACTCGACGCGGCCGTCCTTGCCGGTTACGCGGGCGGCGATCTCGTCGGCGCGCTTGCCCTCCTTGAGCCTCGTCTCGTCCCCCTCGAACCAGAGCCCGTCGTAGCGAGGGTCGAAGCTCGCGTGGACGAGCCAGTAAGGCTCCGGGACGAAGGCCTGGATCTCGCGCTCGCGCTTGACGATCAGCGCCAGCGTCGGGGTCTGGACGCGGCCGAGCGAGACGACCCCGCCGACCCAGGCGCGGCCGCGGATGGTGGCGGCGCGCGTCGCGTTCATGCCCACGAGCCAGTCGGCCTCCGAACGCGAGCGGGCGGCCGCCTCGAGCGGCTTCATCGTGTCGCCCGGGCGGAGGCGGTCGAAGCCCTCGCGGATGGCCTGCTTCGTCATCGAGCTGATCCAGAGGCGCTCGACCGGCTTCGGCTCTCGCTTCCCGTTGCCGAAGACGAAGTCGTAGATATAGGCGAAGATCAGCTCGCCCTCGCGCCCGGCGTCGCACGCGTTCACGACGTGCTCGACGTCGTCGCGGACGAGGAGCTTCTCGATCACCTTCAGCTGCTTCTTCGACTTCGTGTCGCGCGGGCGCAGCTTGAACTCCTCGGGCAGGATCGGCAGGTCGGCCATGCGCCACTTCTTCCAGCGCTCGTCGTAGTCCTCGGGCTCCTGGAGCTCGACGAGGTGGCCGACGGCCCACGTGATCACATGGGAGTCGCCCTCGAGATAGCCCTCCTGCTTCGAGAAGACGCCCGGCAGCGCGCCCGCGATGTCGCGGCCGACAGACGGCTTTTCGGCGATGACGAGTGTCTTGTTCACGCGCGAGACACCGTAGCAACGTGGTCAGTCGGGGCAACCCGTCCCTTCGGGGCGATACTTGGCGCCTTGCGGCCCTCGGCGGCGTACCTCGCGATCGGCTTCCTGTCGTACCTGCCGGTGCTCGGCCTCTTCCGGCTGCGCTGGCGGGGGCTCGAGCACGTGCCGCGCGAGGGCGGCGCCGTCCTCGCCGCGAACCACACCTCGAACTTCGACCCCTGGCCGCTCGGGCTGCCGCTCTTCCCGCGTCGCTTCCTCCGCTTCATGGCGAAGTCGGAGCTCTACTGGTTTCCCAGCAGCCTGCTGCTCCGGGCTGCGGGCGCGTTTCCGGTGCGGCGGGGCGAGGGCGACGTCGAGGCGATCGCCACCGCGGTCGAGCTCTGCCGCGAGGGCCACATCGTCGTCATGTTCCCCGAGGGGACGCGCCGGCGGAAAGGGCTGCGGAAGAAGTGGGAGGCGCGCGCCCACACCGGCGCCGCCCGGATCGCGCGCGAGGCCGGCGTCCCGCTCGTCCCCGCGGCGATCAAGGGCACGGACCGCCTGGTGCGGCTCGGGCCGCTCCGAGTGGTCTACGGGGAGCCGGTCGAGGCCACCGACGACGCGCAGGAGACGACCGAGCGCCTGATGGCGGCGATCCGCCGGCTCGAGGAGACGCTTTGAGCCCGCCGCTGATGGCGGTGGACGGCGACTCGCTCGCCCACCGGGCCTACCACGGCCTGCCGAAGTCGATCAGGCTCAATGCTGTTGTGGGATTTGCCAACATGCTGACCCAGCTCTGGCAGGCGGAGCAGCCGCGGGCGGTGATGGTCGGCTGGGACACGCTCGAGGTGCCCACCTACCGGCACGAGGCCTTCGAGGCCTACCAGAGCGGCCGGGAGTTCGACCAGTCGCTGCTCGAGCAGCTCGCGCTGCTGCCCCAGCTCGTCGAGGCGCTCGGCTTCGTTGCCGGCAAGGCGCCGGGCTTCGAGGCGGACGACTTCCTGGGCGCCGCCGTCCACCAGGAGGAGGCACGGGGCGGCGAGACGCTCGTCGTCACCTCCGACCGCGACCTCTTCCAGCTCGCGAGCGAGCGCACGACCATCCTGGCGCCGGTCCGCGGCGTGAGCGAGATCGCGCGCGTCGGCCCCGCGGAGGTGCGGGAGCGCTACGGCGTCGAGCCCGCGCAGGTGCCCGACTTCATCGCCCTGCGCGGCGACCCCTCCGACCGCCTGCCGGGGGCGCGCGGCGTGGGGCCGAAGAAGGCGGCTGATCTCCTGCGCGAGTTCGGCTCGCTCGAGGCGGCGCTCGCCGCCGGCCGCTTCGCCTCGGAGGCGGAGGATCTGCGCCTTTACCGGCGAATTGCGACGGTGGACGCCTCCGCTCCTCTTCCTTCCCTTCCCGACCAGACGCCGACATGGGCGGAGGCGTCCGCTCTCGTCGGGAGCTGGGGCCTCGATGCGCTGGCCAAGCGCCTCGCCGCGTGGAGCTCCTGAGCCACCCCGACTTCGCGCTCCTCCATCCCACGGGGCAGCCCTTCGAGCAGCAGGACCGGATCCGCGTCCTCTACGAGCACTTCGGGAGTGTCGGAGAGGGCGGCGAGGCGGCGCCGGCCGACCTGGAGCGCTGCCACACCCCGGAGCACGTAGAGCGGATCCGCTCGCTCTCCGGGCCGACGGCGCTCGACGCGGTCACCGTTGCCTCGGAGACGAGCTGGCGGGCGGCGCTGCTCGCGGCGGGGACCGCGATCGAGGCGGCGCGGCGCGGCGGCTTCGCGCTCGTGCGCCCGCCCGGCCACCATGCGCTGCCGGGGCGGGCAATGGGCTTTTGCCTCTTCAACAACGTGGCGATCGCGGCGCGGTGGGCCCAGGCGGAGCTCGAGCTCGGCCGGGTGGCGATCGTCGATTTCGACGTCCACCACGGCAACGGGACGCAGGCGATCTTCGCGGGCGACCGGTCGGTCCTCTACGCATCGATCCACCGCTGGCCCTACTACCCGGGGACCGGCGGGCCCGACGAGCAGGGCGAGACGCTCGTGAACGTCCCGCTGCCGCCGGGCGTCGGCGACGAGGAGCTGCTGGCCGGGTTCGCGGCGATCGAAGGCGCGGTGCGGGCGTTCGAGCCGGAGCTGCTGCTCGTCTCGGCCGGCTTCGACCTCCACCGCGAGGATCCGCTCTCGGACACCGACGTCGGCGACGACTGCTTCCGCGAGCTCGGGCGCCGTTGCGCCGGCCTGGCGCCGCGCATCGCCGCCGTACTCGAGGGCGGCTACAACCTCGCGACCCTGCCGGGCCTCGTCGAGACGGCTTGGGAGGGGTTCCAGAACTGACGCGGCCGGCCTCTCGGCCGGCCGCATCCAATGACGCCACCGCTAGCCCCAGAAAGATGGCTGGCACGCAGTATCCGTGCTCGCCGGCGTTTCCGCATCCTCAGTTCGAGTGATTTACATTCGCCCGGTGAGCATCACTCTCGAGGAGCTCCAGCTCGCCGCGCGCAACCACGGGCTGCCGCTGGAGGCGCTCCGCCACCCGATCACGCCCATCGGCCTCCACTATCTCCTGATCCACTTCGACATCCCGTTCGTCGACGCCGATTCGTGGCGGCTGGACGTGGGCGGCCGCGTGGAACGGCCGCTGACGCTGTCGCTCGACGACCTGAAGCGGCGGCCGGCGCGGACGCTCGCCGTCACGCTCGAGTGCGCGGGAAACGGGCGCGCGCTGCTCGCCCCGCCGCGCGCCGCCTCCCAGCCGTGGCTGCTGGAGGCGGTCGGCACCGCCGAGTGGACGGGGACGCCGCTGGCGCCGATCCTCGAGGAGGCGGGCGTGCTGGCGGACGCGGTCGAGGTCGTCTTCGCCGGGCTCGACCGCGGCGTGCAGGGCGAGGTCGAGCACGCCTACGAGCGGAGCCTGCCCCTGGACGAGGCGCTGCGGGACGAGCTGCTGCTCGCCTATGCCGTGAACGGAGAGCCGCTGCCGCCCCAGCACGGGTTCCCGCTCCGGCTGGTCGTCCCCGGCTGGTACGGCATGACGCACGTGAAGTGGCTGCGCTCGATCGAGGTGGTCAGTGAGCCGTTCCGCGGCTGGCAGCAGGAGACCGCCTACCGCATCGCGGGCATCCCGGTGACCCGGATGCTGCCGCGCTCGCTGATGGTGCCGCCCGGCATCCCCGACTTCCCCTCGCGCCTGCGCTTCGTCGAGCCGGGTCCCTGCGAGCTCGAGGGGCGCGCCTGGTCGGGTCACGGCCGGGTCGAGCGCGTCGAGGTCAGCGCCGACGGCGGCGAAAGCTGGGAGGACGCGGCGCTGGGCGAGCCGCTCTCCGAGTTCGCCTGGCTCGGCTGGTCGTACGAGTGGCACGCGGAGCCGGGTGACCACGAGCTCTGCTGCCGGGCGACCGACGCGACCGGGAACACCCAGCCGGTCGAGTCGCCCTGGAACCTGGACGGCTACTGCAACAACGCCGTCCAGCGCGTGCCCGTGACTGTGCGCGCAATGCCGTCCCCGGCGGCCCGAAGCTACTCAATCGGCCTCTAGGCTCAAGGCAAATAGAAAACCCCCGCGTTTGCGAGGGTTTTCCGTAGCAGGCCTGTAAGCCGGATTCTGTCGAGGGTGACCATCTATCTGAGCGACGTACCCGGCTCCTCGGCGGGCCACCTCAACGGAGCCTGTTTGTCTTGCACCGGACGGGGTTTGGCGAGCCACCGTGTCGCCACGGCGCTGGTGGGCTCTTACCCCACCGTTTCACCCTTACCGGGTCGCAGCTCCGGAGACCTGCGCCCGGCGGTTTCCTTTCTGTGCCACTTTCCGTCGGCTTTCGCCGCCTCCCTCGGCGGGAGCGTCCTGCCCTGTGGTGTCCGGACTTTCCTCGAGCCGCCTCGCGGCGGCCCGCGGTCACCCGGCCTGCACCCCGAATTCTAGCGTCAATGCCTGTGAGTCGCCCTCCGCTCGCAGCGCGGAGCCGCACTCGGGACACGCGCGCGACCGCCCCTTCGCGACGAGGAACTCGCCGCAGACGAGGCACTCCAGGCTGACGCCGCGCGCGATCGCGTGGAGCTCCTGCTCGAGCGTGGAATGGAGGGCGATCACCCGGCTCACAGGACTCGCAGCACCCCCACGACCTTGCCCAGCACCTTGACGTGCTGCGCGTAGATCGGCTCCATGCCGTCGTTCTCCGGCTGCAGCCGCACACGGCGGCCCTCCCGGTAGAACCGCTTCACCGTCGCCTCGTCCGCCGACTCGTCGTCGCCCGCGAGCGCGACCACGATCTCGCCGTCACGCGCGGTGTCCTGCCGGCGCACGACCACGAGGTCGCCGTCGAGGATGCCCGCGTTCAGCATCGACTCGCCCTTCACCCGCAGTAGGAAGTCCGCCCCCCCGTGCGCGAGCAGCTCGGGGACGGCAACGTGGTCTTCGATGTTCTCCTCGGCGAGCAGCGGCCCGCCGGCGGCGATCTCGCCGATGAGCGGCAGCCGCTCCACGGCCGGAGCTTCCGAGGCGCGCTTGCGCCCCCCGCCGAGCAGCTCCAGCGCCCGCGGCTTCGTCGGGTCGCGGCGCAAGAGGCCCGCCCGCTCGAGGTTCGCCAGATGGGCGTGCACCGTCGACGGCGACGCCAGGCCGACGGCCTCGCCGATCTCGCGGACCGTCGGCGGATAGCCGTGCCCGTCGACGTAGTCGACGAGGAAGTCCCAGATTTCCTGTTGTCTCCCGGTCAGCACTCGAAGCCTCCTTGGCCGAACGTCCGTTTCCGCGAACGTGTGTTCGCTGGAAGGGTAGAGACTCCTGCGGACGGCGTCAACCGGACGAACGAAAGCGGCCTTGCGGCCGCCCCGTTCACGCTCTCGAGATGGTGCGCTGGAGAGGACTTGAACCTCCACGGCCCTAGCGGGCCACAAGGCCCTCAACCTTGCGCGTCTACCAATTCCGCCACCAGCGCAGACAAACCCGATTGTAGCCGCCGTTAGAGTGCCCCGCGTGCGCGCCCTGTGTGCCGAGGCGCTCGACGCGGCCGTCGCCTCCGGGGCGACGTACGCCGACGCGCGCGCGGTCGTCCGGCGCGATCAGGTCGTCGCGACGCGCAACGGCGCGCTCGCCTCCGTCCGCGACGTCGAGAGCGAGGGAGTCGGCGTGCGGGTGCTGGTGGACGGGGCGTGGGGCTTCGCCTGCGACCGGCGGCTGAGCGAGGAGGGCGCGCGCGAGGCGGCCCGCCGCGCGTGCGCGTTCGCCCGCGCCGCCGGGGCCCGCACCGACCGCCGGCTCGAGCCGGTCGAGGCGCAGAGCGCGGAGTACCGGACGCCGGTGAGCGTCGATCCGTTCTCGATCCCCGTCGGCACCAAGGCCGAGCTCTGCCTGCGCGCCGAGGAGGCGATGCGGCAGCCGGGCGTGATCGTCACGTCGGCGGCGGTGCGCGCCTTCCGGGAGCTGAAGGCGCTGGCGACGACCGACGGCGTCGAGGCCGACCAGGACCGCGTCGAGTGCGGCGGCGGCATCGACGCGATCGCCTCCGCCGACGGCGTCGTCCAGGCGCGCAGCTATCCGGCCGGCTTCGGCGGCTGGAGCGCCCAGGCCGGCTGGGAGTTCATCGAGGAACTGGCGCTCGAGCGCGAGGCGCCGAAGATCGGGGAGCAGGCCGTGGCGCTGACCCGCGCGCCCGTCTGCCCGGCCGGCCGCACCACCGTCGTGCTCGACTCGGACCAGATGGTCGCGCAGCTGCACGAGTCGGTCGGCCACCCGATCGAGCTCGACCGCATCCACGGCGCCGAGGCCGCCTACGCGGGCACGAGCTTCCTCTCGCCCGCCGACCTGAACGCCCTCCAGTACGGCTCTGAGCTGATGAGCGTGACCGCGGACGCCACGCTCAAGCGCGGCCTCGGCTCCTTCGCCGTCGACGACGAGGGCTTCCCCGCCCGGCGGGAAACGATCGTCGAGGCCGGCGTGCTGCGCAGCTTCCTCTCCTCCCGCGAGCTGGGCGGCGGCGGCTCGATGCGCGCCGACAGCTGGAGCCGCATGCCGCTCGTCCGCATGACGAACCTCTCGCTCGAGCCGGGCGAGGGCAGCTTCGAGGAGCTGGTCGACGGGGTCGCCGACGGCATCTACCTCCAGACCAACAAGAGCTGGTCGATCGACGACAAGCGCCTCAACTTCCAGTTCGGCACGCAGCTGGCCTGGGAGATCAAGGGCGGCAAGCTCGGCCGCTTGTTCCGCGACGCGACCTACACCGGGATCACGCCCGAGTTCTGGGGCTCGCTGGACGCCCTCGCCGGCCCGGAGGAGTGGGTGGTGATCGGGGCGACGAACTGCGGCAAGGGACAGCCGGGCCAACTGGCCCACGTCTCGCATGGGGCCTCACCCGGCCGCTTCCGCGACGTGCAGGTCGGCACGTGACGGAGTCGCTCGAGGCCGCCGAGCGGGCGCTCGCGGCCGCCGAGGGGGACGAGGCGGAGGTCGTCGTGCACGCGGAGCACTCCGGCCTGGCGCGCTTCGCCGCCTCCGAGATCCACCAGCCGACGCTGATCGACAACGCAATCGTTCGGCTGCGCGTCGTCCGGGACGGGCGCGTCGGGTCGGCCACGACCAACCGGCTCGGCGACGAAGGGCTGCGAGACCTCGCCGTCCGGGCGGCCGAGGCGGCCGACAGCGCGCCGAAGGACAGCTCGTTCCCAGGATTCGCGCCGTCGGGGGCGTTGCCCGACGTCGAGGGCTTCGACGAGGAGACGGCCGCCCTGGCGCCGGAGGAGCAGGCCCGGCTCGCCCGCGCGGCGCTCGACGGCGCCGCCGACTTCGGGCTCTACGGCTACGTGACGAGCGGCGTCACCGAGCTCGCCGTCGCGTCGACCGCAGGCGTCCGCGCCGACCAGCGCTCGACCGACGTCTCGGTGCTCGTGCTCGCGGCGGACGAGGGTGCCTCCGGCTACGCCGCCGCGACGAGCTGGCGGGTCGCCGGCGTCGACCCGGCCGCCGTGGCGGCCGAGGCAGCGGACAAGGCGCGGCGGACACGCGATCCCCAGCCGCTGGAGCCCGGCCCCTATCGCGCCGTCCTCGAGGCCTACGCGGTCGCCGAGCTGCTCGACTACTTCGCCTTCGACGCGTTCAACGGGCAGGGCTTCCTTGAGGAGCGGAGCTACCTGGCCGGGCGCATCGGCGAGCGGGTTTTCGACGAGCGGATCTCGATCGCCGACGACCCGCTCGACCCGCGCGGGCTGCCCAGGGCGATCGATTTCGAGGGGACGCCGAAGCAGCGCGTCGAGCTCGTCGAGCGGGGCGTCGCCCGCGGCGTCGTCTGGGACCGCACGACTGCCGCGCGCGCCGGGCGCGAGTCGACCGGACACGCGGTGCAACCGGAGTACCAGACCTACGGCGCGATCCCCGTCTCGCTCAGCCTGGCGCCGGGCGACGCGACGATCGAGGAGCTGTGCGAGGCGGTGGGGGACGGTCTCTACGTCACGCGGCTGCACTACCTCGGGGTGGTCGCGCCGCGCGAGGGGATCATCACCGGCATGACGCGCGACGGCACCTTCCGCGTCCGCGACGGCAAGCCCGCCGAGCCGCTGCCCAATCTCCGGTTCACGGTGGCCGTGCCGGAGGTGCTGGCCGACGTGCCCGCGCTCGGCCGCGACCTCGCGCTCGTGAACCGCACCGACTTCTACGGCGAGCGGACGCCGGCCGCGGCCCTCGTCCCTGCGCTCGCGACGGCGCGGTTCACCGTCACCGGTGTTGGCTCCGGGCCAGGCCTCTAGTCGCTAGGCGAGCTGGTGGTACAGGAGCACGGTGTTGACGGCGAAGAGCGTGGCGACGACGACCGTGAGCCGCGTCAGGTTCTTCTCGACGATGTGCGTCCCGCCCTGCGACATCGGCTGGAAGCCCATCCCGCCGAGCCCGGCCTCGCGGCCCGAGTGCATCAGCACGAGCGCCATCAGCGCGAAGCAGAGCAGCACCTGGACGACTGCGAGCGCGGCGGTCACGCGGCGAGTGTAGCGAGCGGTTACTTGGGCTTGGGGCGGCCGGCGGCCTCGACGATGGCGTCGATGAGCTCGGCGGCGATCTTGTCTTTCGTCACGTAGCCCGCGGCGCCGGCCTTCCGCGAGCGGTCGATGTCGTGGAGCGAGTTCGAGCCCGTCAGCATCAGGATGTTCGCGGAGGGCCGCTTCTTCCGGATCTTGCGGACGGCGTCGACCCCGTCGAGCACCGGCATGCTGATGTCCATCAGCACCACGTCGGGCCTCAGCTCCTGGTGGAGGTCGACCGCCTGCTCGCCGTTGCGCGCGCGGCCGACGACGTCGAAGCGGTCGTCGGTCGCGAGGATCGCCTTCAGCGCCTCGGCGAAGAGCGTGTGGTCGTCGGCGATCAGCACCCGGATGGGCCGTGTGCGGGCCGCGGAAGCTCGCATGCGACCTCTATAACGCACCCGGGACCGGATTAGTAGTGTGCGGACATGTCTGGGGAGGACGTGCGCGAGCGGATCCAGAAGCTGCTTGTGACCGGGGACAACCGGCTGAAGCAGGGGGTCGACCCGGAGAAGGCGCGTCAGAGCTGGGAGCAGGCACTCGCGCTCGCGCGCGAGGCGGGCCTCGAGGAGTCGGTCCGGCCGCTCGTGGAGGTCAGGATCGCCGACCTCGAGCGGCTCGCTCCAGAATCGCCTCCACCCGGCGCGCCTGCTCACTGACGTCGTGCCGCTCCGCGGCGGCGCGCGCGGCCACGTTCGGGACGGGCAGCGACGCGGCGCGCTTGAGGGCCGCGGCCAGCTCCTCCGCGTCCATCGGGTCGACCAGCACGCCCGCCTCCTGAGTCACGAACTCCGGCGGCCCGCCCACGCGCGTGGCCACCACCGGCCGCCCGCACGCCATCGCCTCGAGCAGCGCCTGGCCGAGCGGCTCGACGAGCGACGGCTGGCAGACGACGTCGGCGGCGCCGATCAGGGCCGGTACCGCATCGTGCTGGACGGTCGCCAGGACGCGCACGTTTGGCCGGCCCTCCAGCTGCGGTCGCAGGGGCCCGTCGCCCGCGAAGGTGAGCGTCCCCTCGCCCAGGGTCGCGAAGGCGTCGGCGAGCCGGACGACGTTCTTGCGCTCGCTGAGGGCACCGAGGCAGAGGAAGGCCGGCGCCGGCCCCTCCTGGCGCGGCAGGAGCGGGAACCGCTCGAGGTCGACTCCGGAGCTCACGACCTCGGTCTTCCCGCGGGCCTCCGGCAGCTTCGCCTCGAGCTCGTCGCGCAGGTACTCCGAGACCGCGACGACCGTGCTCGCCCGGCGGACGACCAGCCGCGTGGCGGCCGCGACGCCGGGAACGGCGCCGATGTTGCGGACGTCGCGCCCGTGCGCGGTCACGACCAGCGGCGCGCGGGAGGCGAGCGCGGCGATCAGGCCGCTGGGCACGAGGAAGTGCGCGTAGACGACGTCGGGGCGCGACGCGCGGAGCGCCCGGGCCGCCAGCTCCAGGTAGCGCCGCTTGCCGCCGGCACGGCGGTCGAGCACCGCCCGCTCGACCTCGTGGCCGCGCGCCTCGAGCTCCTCGGCGAGCCGCTTCACGAAGACGCCGAGGTCGGGATCGTCCGGGCCGGGATACATCTGCGAGACGAGCAGGATCCGCATTGGGCGCTATCGTCGCAGCCCGTGTCAGTGGTCGAGGTGACAGAGCTGGCGAAGGTCTTCCGCGTTCCCGAGCGGGAGGCCGGCCTGCGCGCGTCCATGCGGGCGCTCGTCCGCCGCCGTCATCGCGACGTGCGCGCGGTCGACGGGATCTCGTTCGAGATCGGCCTCGGCGAGGTCGTCGGGTTCCTCGGCCCCAACGGCGCCGGCAAGACGACGACGCTGAAGATGCTCTCCGGCCTGCTCTACGCGACCTCGGGGGAGGCGCGGGTGTTGGGGTTCGTCCCGTCCCGCCGCGAGCGCGACTACCTCCGCCAGATGACGCTCGTGATGGGCAACCGCAACCAGCTGCAGTGGGACCTACCCGCGCTCGACTCGTTCGAGCTCAACCGGGCGATCTACCGGCTCGGCCCCGAGGACTTCCGCCGGCTCCGCGACGAGCTGATCGAGCTCCTCGACGTCGGCGACCTCGTGCGCAAGCCCGTGCGCAACCTCTCGCTAGGCGAGCGGATGAAGGTCGAGATCGTCGGCTCGCTCGTCCACCGGCCGGTCGTGCTCTTCCTCGACGAGCCGACGATCGGCCTGGACGTGACGATGCAGAAGCGGATCCGCTCCTTCATCGGCGAGTACAACCGCCGCTACGAGGCGACCGTGCTGCTGACGAGCCACTACATGGCGGACGTCGAAGCGCTCTGCAAGCGCGTGATCGTCATCCACCACGGCCGGATCCTGTTCGACGGCCCGCTCGCCCGCCTCGGTGAGCAGTTCGCCGCCTACAAGACGATCGAGGTCGCCGTCGCCGACGGCGCCGCCGATCTCGGCCGCTACGGCGACGTGATCGAGCGGGACGGCGACCGGGTCAAGCTGCGCGTGCCGAAGGCCGACACGTCGCGGGTCGCGGCGCTCCTGCTGAACGAGCAGGAGGTCATCGACCTGACGATCGAGGATCCGCCGGTGGAGGACGTGATCGAGCTCGTCTTCGCCGAGGCGGCGGAACCGCGGTGAGCACCGTCGAGCCGCTGGCCCGCCAGAACCCGCTGCGGGCGATGGCGGACTTCTACCTGACCACGATCCGGACGCAGCTCCAGACGCAGTTCCAGTACCGGGCGGCGACCTACATGTACCTGATCGGCATGGTCGCCGAGCCGGTGATCTACCTCGTCGTCTGGACGACGATCGCCGAGCAGAACGGCGGCTCGGTCCAGGGAATCTCGACCGGCCAGTTCGCCGCCTACTACATCGTCTGGACGCTCGTCCGCAACATGAACATCGTCTTCACGCCCTACGGCTGGGAGTGGCGGATCCGGGACGGCGAGCTCTCGGCGGCGCTGCTGCGGCCGCTGCACCCGATCCACTACGACATCGCGCAGTTCGCCGGCGGCAAGGTGATCTGGGTCGCGCTCTACCTGCCGATCGCGGCCGGGCTGACCCTGGTCTTCGATCCAGTGTTCACGGCGACGGCGCTCGAGGTCGTCGTCTTCCTGATCGCGATCTGGGGCGCCTACCTGATCCGGACGATGCTGCTCTGGCTGCTCGGGATGGTGACCTTCTGGACCACGCGCGGGAGCGCGATCTTCGAGACGTACATCATGGCCGAGCTCCTGCTCTCGGGCCGGCTCGTCCCGCTCGAGCTGATGCCCGGCTGGGCGCAGACCCTCTCCGACTACCTCCCCTTCCAGTGGGCGTTCTACTTCCCGATCCAGACGCTCGTGGGCGACCTCTCCGCCGGCGAGCTGGTCGGCGGGCTCGGGATGCAGGCGCTCTGGACGGCGGTCGGCGCGTTCCTCGTCTGGGTCTGCTTCCGCGCCTCCGTGAAGAAGTACACCGCGGTGGGGAACTGATGCGCGCCGCGCGCGTCGCCTGGATGTTCTTCCGGCTCGGCGCGCTCAACGAGCTCCAGTACCGCGCGAACTTCTTCGTGGCCGCGTTCCAGTCGATGCTCTCAGTGGGGGTCGCGATCGTGGTGCTGAAGCTCATCTACTCCCACACGGCGGAGCTGAACGGCTGGTCGGAGGCGGAGCTGCTGTGCGTGATGGGGATCCAGATCCTGCTCGGCGGCGTCATCCACGCGGCGATCCAGCCGAACATGGAGCGGCTGGTCGAGGAGGTGCGCGACGGCAAGCTCGACCATGCCCTGACGAAGCCGGAGGACTCGCAGGTGCTCGTGTCGGTGCGCGACGTCCGCATCTGGCGCGCCGTCGAGGTGATCTCCGGCGCGGCGGTGCTCGGGGTCGGGGTCGCGCGGCTGGACACCGAGATCGGCCTCGGCGACGCGGCGTCGTTCGGCGGCCTCTTGCTCGTGGGGGCCGTGCTCCTCTACTGCTTCTGGCTGATCCTCGCCACCGGCGTCTTCTGGATCGTGCACATGTGGTTCCTCGCCGACCTCTTCGAGGGCGTCTACCAGACGGGCCGCTTCCCGATCGGCATCTATCCGTCCTGGCTGCGGTACAGCCTCACGTACCTGATCCCGATCGGCTTCGCGATCACCGTGCCGGCCGAAGCGGTGACGTCGCGGCTGGGCTGGACGACGCCGGTGGGGATGCTCGCCTTCGCGGTGGCGCTGTTCGCGTTCACTCGCTGGTTCTGGTTCTTCGGGCTCCGTCGCTACTCCGGCGCCTCGGCGTAGGCGCCCGGCACCACCGCCCACCGAGGCGTGGTCTGAGCAAGTAACAGACTGTTACTTGGACAGATGGCGCTCGTTCGGCACAGTCTCGTGCGATTTCACGAGCCAAACTGTCGGGCGTGCTGTGCTTCGCCCCGCGCCTCTCGCCGCGACTGCTCGAGTCGATCGCGCGGTTCGATGATCCTGGCCTGCCGATCGCCGAGGTCTGCCGCCGCGTCGGCGAAGAAGCTGCCCGGCTAGGCCTCTTCCGGCCAAGCTATGAGCGGGTGCGCGAGCTCGTGCACGCCGTCCGCCACGCGCGCCGGCTCAAGTCACGACGGCCGTCGACCGCGGCCGTGCTGCTCGACGTGGCCTTCCGCGTCCGCCCCCCCGAAGCGCTCCTCGATCACGTCTCCGGCGTGGGCGTGCCGGTCTCCCCCCGCGCTCCGTGAGAAGGCAAGTAACAGACTGTTACTAGTCCTTGAACCGTGCTTAGGCGTGGTGGGCGTCGTAGGTGCCGAACTCTCCCCGTAGCACCTCGCAGATCTCCCCCACCGTGCAGCGCGTCCGCAGCGCCTCCCGCATGGGCGGCAGCAGGTTCTCTGTTCCCAGCGCCGCGACCCGAACGGCCTCCAGCGCCGCGGCGGCCGCGTCCGCAGCGCGCCCCGCCCGCACCTGGGCCGTCCGCTCGAGCTGGCGGCGCTCGATCTCCGGGTCGAGCCGGTGGAGCTCGATCGGCTCCTCCTCGTGCTCGGTGAACCGGTTGACGCCGACGATCACGCGCGCGCCGGCCTCCACTTCCTGCTGCCAGCGGTACGACGCCTGCTCGATCTCCTCCTGGACGAAGCCGGCCTCGATCGCCGCGACCGCGCCGCCCAGCTCGTCCACCCGCTCGATCAGCTCCCAGGCACGTTCCTCGAGCTCCCGCGTCATTGTCTCCAGGAAGTACGCGCCCCCGAGCGGGTCGGCCGTGTCGGTCGCCCCCGCCTCGTGCGCGAGGATCTGCTGGCTGCGCAGGGCGATCCCGGCCGAACGCTCCGTCGGCAGCGCCAGCGCCTCGTCGAACGAGTTGGTGTGGATCGACTGCGCGCCGCCGCACGCCGCCGCCAGCGCCTGCACGGCCACGCGGACGATGTTGTTCTCGGGCTGCTGGGCCGTGAGCGTGGAGCCGCCGGTCTGCGCGTGGAAGCGCAGCGCCAGCGCCCGCGGGTTGGTCGCGCCGAAGCGCTCGCGCATGATCCGCGCCCACAGCCGCCGCGCCGCCCGGAACTTCGCCACTTCCTGGAAGAAGTGGTTGTGCGCGTTGAAGAAGAAGGACAGGCGCGCGCCGAAGGCGTCCGGCGACAGCCCCGCGTCGACGGCCGCCTGGCAGTAGGCGATCCCGTTCGCGAGCGTGAAGGCGACCTCCTGGACGGCGGTCGAGCCGGCCTCGCGGATGTGGTAGCCGGAGATCGAGATCGTGTTCCAGGAGGGCAGCCGCTCGGCGCAGTAGGCGAAGAGGTCCGTCGTGATCCGCATCGAGGGCCGCGGCGGGAAGATGTAGTTCCCGCGCGCGACGTACTCCTTGAGCACGTCGTTCTGGACGGTGCCGCGGAGCTTCTCACTGGGGACGCCCTGCCCCTCGGCCACGAGCTCATAGAGGAGGAGCAGCAGCGCAGCCGGGGCGTTGATCGTCATCGAGGTGGAGGCCTGGTCGAGCGGGATCCCGCCGAGCAGCACCTCCATGTCCGCGATCGAGTCGATCGCCACGCCCGTGCGCCCGACCTCCCCTAAGGCGCGCGGGTCGTCCGAGTCGTAGCCGAGCTGGGTGGGCAGGTCGAACGCGATCGAGAGCCCCGTCTGGCCGCGGTCGTGCAGGTAGCGGAAGCGCGCGTTCGTCTCCTCCGCCGAGCCGAAGCCCGCGTACTGCCGGATCGTCCACGGCCGGCCGCGGTACATGTCCGGATAGGGCCCGCGCGTGAACGGAAACTCGCCCGGGAGCTCGAGCTCGAGCTCGGGGACGTCGTCTGCGGTGTAGACCGGCTTCAGCTCGATCCCCGAGTCGGTCTCGCGCCGGTCGGTCGCCACGGGCAAGATGCTACGCGGCGTGACGGTGACGGTGAGGCTCTTCGCAGGGCTGCGCGAGCGCGCGGGCTGGTCGCAGCGCGAGCTCGACGGCGTCGAGCGGGTGGCGGACGTCTGGCCGGCTCTGCGCCTCGGCGACGAGCCGGCGGGGCTCCTCTATGCGGTCAACCGCGCCTACTGCGAGCCCGACCAGCTACTAGCCGAGGGAGACGAGGTGGCGTTGATCCCGCCCGTCTCGGGCGGCGCCTTTCGGCTCACGAGCGAGCCGCTGTCGCTCGAGGCGATCGTTGCTGAGGTGGCGAGCGAGGACGCCGGCGCGATCGCCACGTTCGTCGGCACCGTCCGTCGCCGGTCACGCGGCCGCACCGTCCTCCACCTCGAGTACGAGGCCTACGCCGAAATGGCCGAGCAGGTGATGGAGGAGATCGCCCGTGCTTTGAAGCACACGTACGAGCTGGGCGAGGTGGCGATCCACCACCGCATCGGCCGCGTCGAGATCGGCGAGGCGAGCGTCGTGATCGCGGTGTCCGCGCCGCACCGGGGCGACGCGCTCGCCGCCTGCAAGGAGGCGATCGACACGCTCAAGGAGACCGTGCCGCTCTGGAAGAAGGAGGTCTACGAGGGCGGCGAGGAGTGGATCGGGCGCGGCAGCTAGGGGTAGCTACTCTCCGATCGTGAGCGAGCGACACGACCGCGACCACTGGGACAGCGTCTTCGACCGGCCGGCATCCGCCGAGATGCCAGAAGGCGAGCGCGAGTACCGCCCGATCCAGCCGGAGCCCGGCTGGCGCTCGGCGCTGCGGAAGCTCTGGGTCCCGCTCGCGGCGGTCGGCTTCCTGATCTGGAAGTTCAAGTTCATCTTCGCGGCGATCTTCAAGTTCAAGATCTTCACGACCGCCGGCTCCATGGCCGTTTCGGTCGGCGCCTACGCGCTGCTCTGGGGCTGGCAGTTCGGGCTCGCGCTGGTGCTGCTGATCTTCGTCCACGAGCTCGGGCACGTGATCGAGCTGCGCCGGCAGGGCGTGCCCGCCTCGGCGCCGCTCTTCATCCCCTTCGTCGGCGCGGTCGTCGGCATGAAGCAGCTCCCGGAGGACGCCTGGCGCGAGGCCCGCGTCGCCCTCGCCGGCCCGATCCTCGGCTCGCTCGGCGCCGCCGCGGTCTGGGTCGCCGCCGAGGCCTACGACTCGGAGTTCCTGCTCGCCTGCGCCTTCGTCGGCTTCCTGATCAACCTCTTCAACCTGTTGCCGGTGGTGCCGCTCGACGGCGGCCGGGCGGTCGCCGCCCTGCACCCCGCGATCTGGTTCGTCGGGCTGGCCGGCCTCGTCGCGCTCGCGTTTCTCAGCCCCAACCCGATCCTGCTCATCATCGTCGTGCTGGGCAGCTTCGAGCTCTGGAACCGCTGGCAGGCGCGCAAGGATCCCGCGCAGGCGGCCTACTACCGCGTCAAGCGGTGGCAGCGCACGGCGGTCGCGGTCACGTATCTCGGGCTGGCCGCGGCGCTCGTGTTCGCGATGTCCGCGACCCACGTCGAGCGCAGCATTTAGTGGTCGCCGCCGCGGACACGCTCGGCCTGCCCGGCTGTACCCACGACGGAGACCACTGATGGAAGACCGGAGGATCCTCGAGCACGACGCGCGCGTCAGCAGCGACGTCGAGCGGATCGCCGAGGAGTTCCGCGGCGGCTTCGCCGTCTGCGAGCAGATCGACCGCCCCGCCGTGACCCTCTTCGGCTCGGCGCGCGTGGGCGAGGAGCACCCGGCCTACGTCGTCGCGCGCGAGGTGGGAAGCCTCTTCGCGCGGGCCGGCTTCGCCGTCGTCACCGGCGGCGGGCCGGGCGTGATGGAAGCGGCGAACCGCGGCGCGCACGAGGCCGGCGGCCTCTCGGTCGGCTTCAACATCGAGCTGCCGCACGAGCAGGCCGGGAACCCCTACGTCGACCTCGCCTACACCTTCCGCCACTTCTACGCACGCAAGGTCATGCTCGTGAAGGCCTCCGAGGGCTTCGTGATGTTCCCCGGCGGCTTCGGGACGCTCGACGAGCTGTTCGAGGCGCTGACGCTGATCCAGACCGGCAAGGTGCTGAACTTCCCCGTCGTCCTCTTCGACTCCGGCTACTGGCGGGGCCTGGTCGAGTGGATCGAGGAGCAGCCGCTCGCCCAGGGGATGATCTCGCCCGACGACGAGGAGCTGCTCTTCCTGACCGACGACCCGGCGGAGGCGGTCGAGACGGTGGTCGCCTGCTACGAGCGGCGCTGCGCGGACGCCGCCGCCGAGCCGCGCAAGGCCGCGGCCGAGTAGATGCGCCTGCGCGACCTGCCCTCCGTCGACGCGCTCGCCGGCGAGGCGGACGACCCGCTCGCCGTCGCGGCTGCCCGGACCGTGCTCGCGCGCGCGCGCGAGGAGATCAATGCGGGCGCCGACCCGGGCGACCTGCGCGCGCGGCTGCTGGACGAGCTCGCGCGGATGCGCCGGCCGCGGCTGCGGCGCGTCCTGAACGCGACCGGAGTCGTCGTCCACACCAACCTGGGACGGGCGCCGCTCGCCGCCTCGGCGCTCGAGCGAGTGGCCGAGAGCGCCCGCGGCTACTCCAACCTCGAGTACGACCTCGCCGAGGGCGCGCGCGGCTCACGCCAGGACCACTGCGCCGACATCCTCCGCCGCCTGACCGGCGCCGAGGCCGCGCTCGTCGTCAACAACAACGCCGGCGCCGTGCTGCTGGCGCTGGCGGCGCTGGCGGAGGGCCGCGAGGTCGTGGTGTCGCGGGGCGAGCTGATCGAGATCGGCGACGGCTTCCGCATCCCGGACGTGCTCGCCCGCTCGGGCGCGCGGCTCGTGGAGGTGGGCACGACGAACCGCACGAGGGCGGCCGACTACGAGCGGGCTATCGGGCCGGAGACGGCGCTGCTGCTGCGCGTCCACCAGTCGAACTTCCGCATCGTCGGCTTCGGCGAGCGGCCGTCGCTCAAGGAAGTCGCGCGCGTCGCCGCGCGGCACGGGCTGCCGGTCGTCGACGACCTCGGCTCCGGCTCCCTGGTCGACCTGCACGACGAGCCGACGGCGCGCGAGAGCCTCGCCGAAGGAGCCGACCTCGTCTGCTTCTCGGGCGACAAGCTCCTGGGCGGGCCCCAGGCCGGGATCGTCGCCGGACGCGCCGAGCTGGTCGAGCGGCTGCGCCGCCATCCGCTCCAGCGGGCGCTGCGCGCCGACAAGCTGACGCTGGCGGCGCTCGAGGGGACGCTCGCCCTCTACCTCGAGCCCGAGCGCGCCTGGCGCGAGGTGCCGGTGCTGCGGATGCTGCGGGAGCCGGCCGAGGCCGTGCGGGCGCGGGCCGAGCGGCTGGCGGGGCTCGTTGGCGGCGAGGTCGAGGCGACGGTGGCCCGCGTCGGCGGCGGCGCGCTGCCGCTGGCCGAGCTCGAGAGCTGGGCCTGCGCGGTCGAGGAGAGGCTCGCGGCCCCGCTGCGCGAGCAGGAGCCGCCCGTGATCGCGCTCGTCCGCGACGGCCGCTGCCTGCTCGACTGCCGCACGCTGGCCGACGAGGAAGTCGACGAGGTGGCCGCCGCGGTCGCGCGATGCCGCTGACCGTCGGCACCGCGGGCCACATCGACCACGGCAAGACGTGGCTCGTCCGGGCGCTGACCGGCAAGGACACCGACCGGCTGCCGGAGGAGAAGGCGCGCGGGATCTCGATCGAGCTCGGCTACGCGCCGCTCGAGCTGCCCGACGGGCGGCAGCTATCGCTCGTCGACGTCCCCGGCCACGAGCGGTTCGTGCGCACGATGGTCGCGGGCGCGACCGGCATCGACCTCTTCCTGCTCGTCGTCGACGCCGGCGAGGGCGCGCGGCCGCAGACGCACGAGCATCTCGCCGTCTTGCGCCTGCTCGGTGTCGAGCGGGGCGTGGTCGCCGTGACGAAGGCGGATGCGTTCGACCCCGCGCCGGCGATCGAGGAAGCGCGCGAGCTCGTGCCCAAGGCCGAGATCGTGGCCGTGAGCGCGAAGACCGGGCTGGGGCTCGAGGAGTTGCGGGCCGCGCTGGGTCGCGCGGCGGTCGCGTCGCGGCCGGCCGACGCCCCCACGCGGCTGTACGTCGACCGCGTCTTCACCCTGCGCGGCATCGGCACCGTCGCGACCGGGACGCTCTGGTCGGGCTCGATCGGCGAGGGGGACGAGCTGCGCGCGGAGCCGGCGGGGCTGGACGTCCGCGTGCGGTCGGTGCAGGTGCACGACCGCGCCGTCGAGCGGGCCGAGGCGGGACAGCGCGTGGCCGTGGCCCTGCCGCGGGTCGAGCGGCACCAGCTGCGGCGCGGCGACGCACTCATCGCGCGCGGCGCCTATCCCGTCAGCTACCGGCTCGACGTCCAGCTCACCGAGCTCGCGCCGGTGCCGCCCGCCGTGACCGTCCATCACGGCACAGCCGCGATCCCAGCTCGTGTCGTCACGAAGGACGGCCTCACGCAACTCCGGCTCCATGAGCCCGTGGTCGCCGCCGCCGGCGACTGTCTCGTCTTGCGGACGAGCACGACGGTGGCGGGCGGCGTCGTGCTCGACCCGGCGCCGCCGCGCCGCCGCGACACCGTCGAGGAGGATCTCGTCGGCGAGCTCACGGCGCGGCTCGACGCGGCAGATCCGCTCGATCCAGGCGTCCAGGCAGAGCCGCGCTGGGAGGAGGCAGCCGCGCGGCTGGGGCTGGAACGCCGTGGCGGCAAGCTCTACCGGCCGGGCGCGGCTCCGTCGCTCGGGGAGCGCGCAGCGGAGGCGGATGCGCTGCTCGCCGCGCTCGCCGGGCTCGAGCCAGTTGCGATGGAGGCGGATCTGGCGCGCTACCTGGAGCGGGAGGGAAAGGTCGTGCGACTCGGGGGCGGCCTCGTCGTCGCACGCGAGGAGTACGTCCGGGCCTGCGCGCTCGTCGCCGAGGAGGCGGAGCGGACCGGCTCGATCACACTGGCCCGCTTCCGCGACCTGGCCGCGATCTCGCGGCGGCCGGCGCAGCTGCTGCTCGAGCGGATGGACGTTGACGGCATCACGCGACGGGTCGGGGACGAGCGGGTGCTCCGTGGCCGCCCCCGCCGGGCGTCTCGATCCTGATCACGTCCCCCGCTGCCAGCTCGCGGGTCACCTTCGCGGGCAACTCCTCGCCGTTCAGCAGGTTGCGGCCCGGGGCGCCGGGCGCGCCGCCACGCTCGCCCTGCGGCGAGTGGCGGCGCCGCTCGCTGATGATCGAGACGCGGCACGGTTCGAGCACGCGCAGCTCCCGGACGACGCCGTCTCCTCCCCGCCGCTCTCCCGCGCCGCCCGAGCCGAGCCGGAGCTCGTAGCGCTCTACGCGGAGCGGGTAGGAGAGCTCGAGCGCCTCCACGGGCGTGTTGAGCGTGTTCGACATCGTCACGTGCACCGCCGAGGGGCCGTCCGCGTCCGGGCACGCCCCCTGGCCGCCCGCGATCGTCTCGTAATAGGTGAAGCGCTCGTTGCCGAGCGTGAGGTTGTTCATCGTTCCCTGCCCCTGGGCCGGGACGGGCACGGCCTGGCCGAAGGCGCGGAAGAGGACGTCCACGATCCGCCCGCTCGTCTCCACGTTCCCGGCGGCGACGGCGGCTGGCGGGCGGGCGTTGACGAGGGAGCCCTCGGGCGCGCGCACGGTGACGGGCGCGTAGGCGCCGCCGGAGGCCGGCACGTCCGGGTCGGTCAGGCAGCGGACGACGAAGTAGGAGGCGGAGCGGGTGACGGCGAGCGGGCAGTTGAGGTTGCCGGCGTGCTGGGGGGAGGTGCCGGCGAAGTCGAGCTCGAGCTCGTCGCCGCTGACGGTGACGGCGGCGTGGATCGTGAGCTCGCCGTCGGCCGCTTCCAGCACGTCCTCGGCCTCGTAGCGGCCGTCGGGCAGCGCGGCGATGCCGGCGCGGACGACGCGCTCGGAGTAGGCGTAGAGCTCGTCCATCGCGGCCGCGACGCGTTCTCTGCCGCGGCGGGCGCAGAGCTCGGCGACGCGGTGCTCGGCCAGCCGCTGGGCGGCGAGCTGGGCGCGGAGGTCGCCGCGGCGCTCCTCCGGGTTGCGCATGCGGGCGACGAGGGCGGCGAGCGTCTCCTCGTCGAGGCGGGTAGGCGGAATGACGACGCCCTCCTCCTCCAGAGTCGTCGAGTCGGCGGGCATGCTGCCCGGCTCGCGGCCGCCGACGTCGGCGTGGTGGGCGCGCGTGACGGCGAAGCCGAGCTCGGTGCGCGAGACGAGCGTGATGTCGGGCAGGTGGGTGCCGCCGGTGTAGGGGTCGTTGACGATCCAGACCTCGCCCGGCGCGGGGTCGTGGGCCTGGACGGCGGCGACCGCCTCCGGCATCGCGCCGAGGTGGACGGGGATGTGCTCGGCCTGGGCGATCATCCGGCCCCGGTCGTCGAAGAGGGCGGCCGAGCAGTCGCGCCGCTCCTTGATGTTGGCCGAGAAGGAGGAGCGGACGAGGACGGCGCCCATCTCCTCGGCGACGGCCCGGAGGGCGCTGCCGAGAATTTGGTGCTCGATTGTCACGATCGCGTGACGATCAACGTGGCATAACCATCCCTAACCCCCACCCACCCTGGGGGAATCCAGGCCGTGGCACCGTCCAGCTCGACCACGGCCGGGCCGGACACGTGCAGCGGCTCCGCCCGCGGCAGCTCCAGCCGCGGGCCCGGGCGCACGTCCGCCGTCCGCACGGCGACGAGCTCGATCGCGCGCGACTGGTCGGCGTAGCCGTAGCGCTCCTCGTGCAGCTCGTGGAACCGCTGCTCCAGCCCAGGCCCCAGCGGCACGCGCAGCTCGAACGACTGTCCCGCGTAGCGGAGGTCGGCCTCGCCCTCGGGAGGCAACTCGCCCGCCTCGGCCAGCGGGAGCACGTACGAGCGCACGTGGTCGCGCCGTTCGTCGGTCGCCACGAGCCCGAGCGCGGAGAGGACGCCCGCGGCCGCCGGCACCAGCACCGTCCCGATCCCGAGCTCGTCCGCAAGCTCGCACGCGTGCAGCGGCCCCGCCCCGCCGAACGCGATCAGCGCGAAATCGCGGGGATCGTGCCCGCGCTCGACCGAGACGACCCGCAGCGCGCGCAGCATCTCCGCGTTCACGACCTGCACGGCCTCCCCGGGATCGAAGCCGGCGAACGCGCCGGCGGCCGCCTCCCGGTCAAGCTCGAGACCGCCCGCCAGCCGCTCCGGCAACCGGCCGAGCAGGAGGTTCGCGTCGGTGATCGTCGGCCGGTCGCCGCCGCGCCCGTAGCAGGCCGGCCCCGGCTCGGCGCCGGCGCTCTCCGGCCCCGCGCGCAGCGCGCCCCCGGCGTCCCGCCAGACGATCGACCCGCCGCCTGCCCCGACCGTGTGGAGGTCGACGCTCGGCAGCCGGATTGGGAAGCCGCCCACCTCGCGCTCGGCGCCCCGCTCGACACCGCCCGCGATCAGGCAGACGTCCGTCGACGTGCCGCCCATGTCGAGCGAGATCGCGTTCTCGATTCCTGCCAGCCGCGCGAGCAGCGCCGCCCCGACGGCGCCCCCGGCCGGCCCGGACACGAGCGCGACCGCCGGGTGCGCGGCCACCTCGTCGAGCGCCGCCACGCCGCCCGAGGAGCGAAGGACGAGCGGCGCGGGCAGCCCGGCCTCGTTGCAGGCGCCGGCGAGCGAGCCGAGATAGCGGGAGACGACCGGCCCGAGGTACGCGTCGGCGGCGGTCGTCGAGGCGCGCTCGTACTCGCGGAACTCGGGCGCGACCTCGTGGGAGGCGACGACGAACGCCTCCGGCAGCCGCCGCCGGAGCTCGGCCACGACCTGCGACTCGTGCGACGGGTCCCGGAACGAGAACAGCAGGCACACCGCAACGGCCTCGGCCTCCAGCTCCGGCAGGGAGGAGAGGTCGAGCTCGCGCAGCACGCCCTCGGGCCCGATCCGCTCCTCGACCCCCACGCAACGCTCGAGCGGGACGAGCGGCTCCGCGTGGTCGACGCACAGGCGGTACAGGTGCGCGCGGTTCTGGCGGCGGAGGTGCAGGACGTGCTCGAAGCCGGCCGTGCCGACGAAGGCGGTCCGGGCGCCGCGGCGCTCGAGCAACGCGTTGGTCGCGATCGTCGTGCCGTGGGTGAAGCGCTCGAGCGCCGCCGCGCCGACCGCGCGCGCGGCGGCGACGACCGACTCCTCCTGGCGGCGCGCCGTCGGCACCTTCGCGGTGACCAGGCGGCGACCGTCGAGCAGGACGGCGTCCGTGAACGTGCCGCCCACGTCGATCCCAAGGATGGCCAACGCCTATGACAGTTCGATGAGCGCGAGCAGCGAATCTGCGACGCGCGGCGAGTCGAGCTTGGTCTTGCGCAGGAAGCCGATCGCGCCGGCCTCGCCGGAGACCTCCTCGTCGGAGCGGCCCGTGCTGGCGGTCAGCATGACCACCTGTGTGTCCGGGCTGCGCTCCCGGATCTCCCTGGTCGCGGCGACGCCGTCGAGGCCGGGCATCGCGATGTCCATCAGGACGAGGTCGGGGGCCAGCTCCTCGGCGAGGGCGATCGCCGCGGCGCCGTCCTCGGCGATCCCCACGACCTCGAGCCGCTCGTCCTGCCCCAGTCTCACGGCGACGCTCTCCGCGAAAAACCTGTCGTCGTCCACGAGCAGCACTCGCGTCGGCCCTGCCACGGCTGGAATCATTGCCAACCTGGACCCTGCGGTGGTTCGAGAACCGTCACGGGGCTAGTCTGAGCGCGGAGCGGCAGGGCCCGGTGGCCCAACCGGTCTTCAAAACCGGTGAGGCGTGGCAGCCCCACGCTGGGTAGGTTCGACTCCTGCGCCGCTCCGTCACTCTGGGAAGGGCCAGCCCTCAGAGATCCCCGGCGACGGCTTCGACGATCGCCGACGCGTGCTCGAGCGCTTCGCGGACCTCGGCAACGTTGACGTGGAGCGCCTCGTACTCACTCTGATTCCGGAGGTCTCGCAGGGCGTCGAACTCGTCGAGGTGTGCGCCGACGTCAAGGTGGTCGAGGGCGGCCAGAGCGTACTCGCCGGTCTTCGCATGGGCGCCAAGGCCTTTCGTCACGCGGTACCCACGCGAGCGCATGTGAGCCGCGATCGCCTTGCGCATGGCGTCGTAGAGCGCCGTGAAGGCGAGCGACGAGTCGTCGGCCATGATCTTCTCGGCAGACTCGATGTGGCGGCGAGCGATGTCGATCTCGGCTCCCGCCGTCTCCGGATCGGGTGTGACTCTCCGGATCGCCTTCTCCGCAAGGAGCCGCTCGATCTCAGCTGCGGTCATCGCCGCTTTCGATGAGAGGGACCAGGGGCTGCTCCTTGATCGACCTGATGAACCCCGTCTTGCCGGCCTCCCAATCGTCTTTCGAGAGAACGGTCGGATTGACCTCGAATGCGAGCTCTTCACTCGCCTCGCGGCAGAGGCGCGCGAGCTTGCGCCTGTCCGGGCTCCCCAGCACGAGCAGATCGATGTCGCCGGGTGCCTCGCCCCGGTCTCCCGCGTATCGACTCGCCCACGACCCGAAGATGAATGCAGCCTCGATGCCGGCGAGTCCTCTCAGCCTCTTACGCAGGACCGGCATCGGTCCGAAGGCCTTGAAGATGAGGCCCGAGAGTTCGGGGTAGAAGGGCGACTCCTCGTCGGGCCTGAGGAGGCGCGCCTTTCCGATCCGCTCGCTCGTCAGGATTCCCGCCTCCTCGAGCCGCTCCGCCTCGCGCTGCACGGTGGCCGGATCGAGGTTGAGCTCACGCGCCAGCCGGTTGAGGGAGAGGCGCTCGTCCGGATGTAGAAAGACACGGGCGAGCAGCCGCGCCTGGCCACGCGAGCGGAAGAGAGGTAGCAGTAAGGGAGACTCGGTTCTCATATTGCGTATAACGCGGCAAGTATTGCGTTATACGCACGACACGTCAAGGGTCGCCCGGTGGCCCAATCGGTCTTCAAAACCGGTGAGGCGTGGCAGCCCCACGCTGGGTAAGTTCGACTCCTGCGCCGCTCGGTTCAGAGCTCGTCCCGGCGGACGTAGCCGACCAGCTCGCCGTCCGCCGTCGTGACCAGCACGCCGGGCACGCTGCGCTCGTCGAGCCACTCCGCCAGCTCCGCGGCCGGCCGCGTGCCGCGGATCGTCCGCGGGCCTTCCACCATCAGCTCCTCGGCGAGCGCGTCCGGCCGCGCGGCGAGATCGCCCGGCCGCAGCCGGCCGAGGACGACGCGGCGCTCGCCGAGCACGACCGCGAGCGGCCACCCTTCGGCGTCGACGCGGGCGGCGACCTCCACCACCGGGTCGCGCAAGCCGCAGGCGGGCACGTCCGCCCTGGCCACGTCCGCCGCGGTCGGCGCGCCGGCCGTCGCGCCCGCCAGCGGCAGCCGGGCGACCACCCAGTCGTCCTTGCCCGGCTGGTAGCGGTAGACCTGCTCGAAGCCGAGCGTTTCGAGCCGCCACGCGGCCCGCGCGCTCATGTCTCAGAGGAAGTCGTTGCAGTACGTGACGACCGGCCGCGCCGGGTCGAGCTCACGGGGCGCGCGCTCGCCGAGGTCCTTGAGCGGGATTCCGACGGCGCCGGCGATGTGCAGCTCGTCGTAGTTCTCCCGCGGCAGCACCTCGACCACCTGCGCACCCTCGGCGAGCAGGCGCCGGACGTCCTCGCGCGTAACGTTCTGCGGCACCTCAGGCCGCGTAGCGCGCGGCGCTGCGGGCCCGCCGCTTGGCCGCCTCGGCCTCGCGGTCCTTCGGCGGCGCCGCCGTCACGAGCGATCCGAGCAGCCGTGCCGACGCGGCCGTAACCTCGTCGACGGCAAGCTCGAAAGCGTCCGCGTTCGCCCGCGACGGCTTCGTGAAGCCGCTGATCTTGCGGACGTACTGCAGGGCGGACGCGCGGACTTCCTCGTCGGTCGCCGCCGGCTCGAAGTTGTGGAGCGTATGGATGCTTCTGCACATGGCCTCAGCCTACTCGCGCTCGGCGAGCCGGTCGAGGATCCAGCCGGCGTACCAGGTCGGCCAGTCCTCGTCCCGCTCGCCGGTCTGCTTCTCGTACTCGCCGTGCGCCCGCTCCGCCTGCCGCAGCAGCTCGGCGAGCTCCTCCTGCGTGAGGTGGTGCATCAGCGCTCCTTTCCGTTCAACAACAGCGACAGCTCGTGACGATAGGGCTCCGAGTCGAAGGCGTTCAGCGGATCCGGCTCGAGCTCGACCTCGCGGATCGCGCCGCCCCGGCGCACGTAGACGACGGGAAAGATCTCACCCTCGGCGTCCATCTCCACGGTGACCGCGACCGCGTCGGGGCCTGCGGCGTCGACGAAGTGCTCGAGCGGCTGGATGCCGTCGTCGAAGGGCCCGTCCAGGCCGACGACGCGCGCGAGGTAGCCCTTCTGCGCCCAGAGCTCGGGGGCGCCCGCCAGCTCGGCGGCCAGGAACGAGACGAGGTCGTCGACCGGCCGGCGCTGACGGTCGCGCACCCCCAGCCGCTCGGCGAGATGCTCGGTGAGCACCCGCGCGTTGTAGCGGAACCCGTGCACGGCGGGGGAGCTCGCGCCCACGCCGCGCTTCTTCAGTCCGGCCGCACCCTGCGTCGCGTTGCCCGCGAAGTAAACGCCGTCCGCCGCCTCGAAGAACGGTCCCATCGCGGGGATGCGGCCCTGCGCCACGGTGCGGACGCCGAGCTCCTCCAGATCGACGAGCGGCGTGCTGAAGCCGGTGGCCGCGATCGCCACGTCGCACTCCAGGTCGAAGTCGCCCGGCCGCGTAGTGCCGCTGGCCAGGACGCGGAAACCCGCGCCGGCGCGCTCGATCCGCTCGATCGCGGCGTCGAGCACGTGGGTGCCGCCGCCGAGTGCGCTGTCCTCGAGCGGCTGGAAATAACGCACGCGCACGCTGGCATGGGCCAGCACGCTGATCTCGGGCTGCCGCGGCGAGACCAGCAGCACGCGCTGCGCCCACGGCAGCAGCCCGTCCGCGAGCTCGAAGCCCGAGTTTCGCTTGCCGATCACGAGCACCCGCTTGCCCGCGTAGAGCGACGGGTCGCCGGTCTCGGCGTAGTGCGGGACGTCCTCGATCCCGGGGATCGGCGACTTCCAGGGGGCCGTCACACCGAGCGCGAAGACCGCCGCGCGGCAGCGGTACTCGCCCTCGGAGGTCTCGAGCACGAGGCGGCCGTCGTCCTCGCGCCGCGTGCCGGTCCAGCGGCAGCCGTAGCGGACGGCGACGCCGGCTTGGTCGGCGAAGGCCGCCAGCCCGGCTTCCATCTCCGCGCGCGACGGCACCGCCCACGTCCGGTCCATGAACGTCGGCACCAGCCCGCGCAGCTCCGGCTCCTCCGCGACCAGGCTGTTGTGGTCGAACCACTCGTACTCGCGGGACGTGCGCGGGAAGGGCGCGTCCGGTTTCGACCAGGAGAGCAGGCGCTGGAAGATCGGCCACTTCCGGAACATCCCGCCGGGCGCGTCGTCCGCGGAGATAGTGACGTGCGCGACGCCGAGCCGGCTCAGGAAGTAGGACGTTTGCAGGCCGCCGGGCCCGCTGCCGACGACCACGACGTCGACGTCGTTCACCCCGCGAGCGTGGTCGCGCGGAGGCGGCGGGACATCGTCTCGAGCATCCGCAGCGCCAGCGCGGGGTGCTCGAGCAGCAGCGGCCGCAGCCGCGAGCCGGGGAGCACGGCGAGACGCAGCTCCTCGCTTGCGGCGACGACGTCCGCGAGGACGGGGTCGCCGGTGAGGATCGAGATCTCGCCGAAGAAGTCGCCCGCGTGCAGCCGCGCCACGTCCTTCCCGTCCACGCGCACGGCCGCCTCCCCGTCCGTGATCACGTAGAAGTTCGTGCCGGAGATCCCCGCCCGCAGCACCCGCGCCTCGCGCGGGTGGCTCTCCTCGTCCATCAGCTCGGAGACCGCCAGCAGCTGCGGCGACTCGAGGTCGGCGAAGAGCGAGAGCCGGGCGAGCGTCGCGGAGTCGATCACCGCATCGCCTGCTTCAGCGCCTGCCCCATCCCCTCGAACATCGAGACGAGCGTGGGCCCCACCTGCGCCCACGCCTCCGCGCGGTCGCCCTCGAAGCCCTCGCCGCGGAAGCTGGCGACGGTCTCGCCGTCTCCGCTCAGCTCGTAGGTGACCAGCAGCGGACCGACCACGGGCATCTCGTAGCGCGCCGTGTAGTAGTCGAACGGCTTCCAGTCGACGATCTCCTCCACGGTCATCTGCTCGCCGTGGAGGCAGTGGTTCGTCGCGCCGGTCTGCTGGCGGCCGCCCCCGGCGACCTGGAGGATCTTGTCGCCCTTCCAGGCGCCCTGCCGCGCCGGCGAGGTCAGCCAGTCCCAGACGAGCTCGCGCGGCAGCGCCGTCGTGAAGCCGACGTCGAAGGACGCCTCCTCCGGCGCGACGTAGACACGCGTTCGCCGCTGCTCCTCCTCCCAGCGGGCGCGCAGGTCCTCCAGCCAGCAGACGACCTCGCCGACGTCGTCGTAGCGCTCCACCTGCCGCGTCATCCCCAGCTCCTCGGGCTCGACGCCGATCGCGTCGACGCAGGCCTGCGTCAGCAGCAGGTAGCCGCGCGAAGCGATCGCCTCGGCGGCGGTGTTCTTCAGCAGCCGGTGGACGACGATCACGTCGGGGCCGACGAGCTTGTCGCCGCGGCGCACGAACTGCCCGTCGTGGAGCACGAACTTGAGGTCGAGCGAGGGGATCTGGACGCACGCGTTGCAGGTGCACGTCGTGCCGTGCTGGATGTCCCGCAGCCGCCGCCGGAAGGCGTCGTAGGCACGGTCGACGGTGTCGAGGAGGGTCGACGTCGAGAACGTGCCGTAGAGGACGTACGCGAAGGCGGCATCGCCCTCGAGCTCGCTCAGCGTCAGTACCGGCTCGAGGCTGGCGACGACGCGGCCGATCAGGTCGTTGAGCGCGTCCTCGGCGTGCTCGAGCTCGCTCGCGAGCAGGAGGCTGGTGTAGCCGGAGACGTCGGCGATCAGCAGGCAGCCGCGCTCGGCGGCGCTCAATCCGGTGGCCATGCGCCGATTCTCCCTCAGAATGCGCCGGTGCGACTACTCCCCGCCGCCTACGAGCCGTACGGGTGGGCGATCTCGACCGCCGAGGCGGCCCGGATCGCCGGTGTCGAGCCCGCGGAGGTGCTGCGTTTCGACGGCAACGTCCCGCCCGGCCCGCCCCGCTCGGCGCGGCCCGAGGTGGTCGCCGCCGCCCTCGCCGAGGTCAACACGTATCCCCACGGCGGCTACCCGCTGATCCACGAGGCGCTCACGGAGTACGCGGGCGTCGAGCCGGGACAGGTCGTGCTCGGCGCCGGAGCGGACGACCTGATCCTCCTCTGCGCCCGCGCTTTCGCCGGCCCCGGCGACCGGATCGCGATCGCCGACGAGCCCACCTATCCGCTCTTCCGACTCGCCGCCTGGCTCGCTGGCGCGGACGTGGGCGGCGACGACCCGGTCCTGACGTTCTGCTGCCGCCCGCACAACCCCACCGGCGCGCTCGGGGAGCTGCCGGCGGCGCGCCCGCTCGTCGTCGACGAGGCGTACTTCGAGTACGCGGGCGAGACGGCGGCCGGCCTGCTGGACGACGGCGTGATCGTGATCCGGACGTTCTCGAAGGCGTTCGGCCTCGCCGGCGCGCGGATCGGCTACCTGCTGGCGGCGCGCGAGACGGCGGCGGCGCTGGCGGAGCGGCAGTCGCCCGCGCCCGTCTCGACGCTCTCCGTCGCGCTCGCGCTGGCGGGGCTCGCCGACCCGCCGGACGTCTCGCCGGTGCTGGCGGAGCGGGAGCGGCTGGCCGGCGGCCTGCGCGGGCTCGGCCTCGAGCCGCTGCCCTCCTGGGCGAACTTCCTTTACGTGCCGCTTGCGGACGCCACCGGCGTCGCCGACGCGCTGCTCCGTCGCGGCCTGCTCGTGCGGCCCTTCGAGGGCGCGCTCCGGATCACGGTGCGCGACGCCGCGGACGACGACCGGCTCCTGACGGCGCTGCGGGAAATCTTCTCGGGCGCTTAACACGCCGCCCGTTAGGCTCCGGGCTGCCGTGCGGGGGTCCCGATGGAACGCCCGGCCTCGGGGCTCCCGCCCGCTACTCCTCTTTTCGCATCTCGTCGAGCGCGGAGCGCCCCCGCTCGTGCACCTCGCGACGCCGGCCCTCCGCGTCCACGGGCGTCTCCCCGCTCGCGAACTCCTCCTGGTCGCCGGCCACCACGCGCGACTCGTCGAGCCGCCGGCGGAGCTCCTCCGCGCGCGGGTCGGCGGTCAGCGGCTGCGGCGCCCGCCGCCGCGCGAGCCAGGCGCGCACGAGCGCGATTCCGCCGAGCAGCGCGAGCAGGCGTCGCATGCGCCGATGCTACACTCGCCCGACTTCCTGCCTCTCCACCGCGCCGCGCACCCCGAGGCGGCGCCCGCAGGGGAGGCCGATTCAGACCGTGGGAAGGGAGGTTCGGGGCGTGAATCCGTACGAAGTGCTGCTCATGTTCGATGCCGAAGTGCCCGACGAGCGTCAGGGCGAGGTCGTCGCGCGCATGCGCGAGCTCGTCGAGAAGTCCGGCGGCACCTGGATCGGGCACGAGCCGTGGGGCCGGCGGAAGCTCGCGTACGAGATCGACCACAAGGGCGAGGGCGTCTACCACCTCGCCTCTTTCGACGTCGATCCCGCCACGCTCGACGAGCTCTCGCGCGTCCTGCGCATCACCGACGGAGTCATCCGCCACCTGCCCACGCGCCGTCCCGCGCGCGCGACCGAGCTGCGAGCGGCCGAGTCCGAGCCCGATCACGAGCCCGCCGAGGCCGCCGTCGGGACCGCCGAGTAGCCTGGGCGAACGTCCGTTCGTCCGAGAGGAGAAAGAGAGTCATGGCCAACATCAACCGCGTCGTCCTCGTCGGGAACCTGACGAAGGACCCCGAGCTCCGGCACACGCCGAGCGGTACCGCAGTCTGCAAGCTTCGCGTCGCCGTCAACACGCGCCAGAAGAACCAGGAGACCGGCGAGTGGGGCGACAAGCCGAACTACTTCGACGTCACCGTGTGGGGCAACCAGGGCGAGAGCTGCGCGCAGTACCTCTCCAAGGGCCGCCCGGTCGGGATCGACGGCCGCCTCGACTGGCGCGAATGGGACGCGCAGGACGGCACCAAGCGCCAGGCGGTCGAGATCATCGCCGACAGCGTCCAGTTCCTCGGTAGCCGCGCCGACGGCGAGCAGGGCGGTGGCGAGCGGCAGTTCGTCCCCTCCGGCGCCGAGACGGGCGGCGACTTTCCGCCGGCCGCGGCCGCCGACGACGACATCCCCTTCTGATGGCGCGGAAGAAGGAGAGCACGACCAAGGAGCGGGCGCCCCGGAAGCGCATGGGGCCCGCGTCCGGCCCCGTCCGCCGGCGGGGCTGCTGGTTCTGCAAGGAGGGGATCGAGGAGGTCGACTACAAGAACTACTCGCAGCTCCGCCGCTACGTGTCCGAGAAGGGCAAGATCCGCTCGCGGCGCGTGACCGGCGCCTGCCGGAAGCACCAGCGGCAGGTGGCGGTGGCGGTCAAGCGGGCGCGCGAGATGGCGCTGCTGCCCTACTCGACGGGCTAGGCGCGATGGAGATCATCCTCCTCCAGGACGTCGAGAAGGTCGGGCTGCGCGGCGACGTCGTGACGGTCGCGGACGGCTTCGCGCGCAACTATCTCCTCCCGCGCCGCTACGCCGAGCCCGCCACGGCCGCGAAGGTCGCCGAGCTGCAGAAGCGCGATGAGCAGCGGGCCCGCCAGGAAGCACGCACCGCCGAGGAGGCGGCGGCGATCGCCGAGCGGCTGTCGCAGGCGGAGCTGCGCTTCGAGGTGCAGGCCGGCCCGCGGGGACGCCTCTTCGGCTCGGTCACGCCGACCAACATCGCCGACGAGCTCTGGCGGACGCTCAAGGTCCGCGTCGACCGGCGCAAGATCGACCTGTCCGACCCGATCAAGCGCATCGGCCGCTACGACGTTCCGGTCGAGGTCTTCCAGGACGTGGTCGTCGACGTGAAGGCCGTGGTCGTGCCCGAGGGCGGCGAGTTGCCCTCCGAGGAGGAGCTGGCGGCCATGGAGGCGGAGGATCGCGCCGAGGCCGAGGCGGCCGAGCTCGAGGCGGCCGAGGCGAGCGGGCCGGGCGAGCCCTACGCCGAGGAGCTCGAGGTGCCCGAGGACGTCGACGCCGGCGACGAGGCGGAGGCGGAGGCGGAGACCCCGGTCGAGCCCGAGCCCGAGCAGCAGTAGCCGCGCCGGCTGTCCCCAGGGTTTCCACCGCCCTGGGGACAGCGGCACGAAGTTGGCGCACAGAGCGGCCGATTCATCCACAGATCCGTCCGGCGGATTTGCGAACATACGTTCCGTTATGCCCGCTCACGCCGACCTCTCTCTAGTAGGACCAGCCGCGTTACCCACAGCCCTTCCGCTTGGGGCACGGCCGGAGTTGACTAGCTGCTGATGGCCCAGCCTGCCCGGCTGCTCGAGGCCGGGGCCGCCCCGGTCCCGCCCCAGAATCTCGACGCCGAGGAATCCGTCCTCGGCGCGATGATGCTCTCGCCGGGCGCCATCGGCGCCGTCAGCGAGATCCTCGACGCGGGCGACTTCTACCGCGAGAGCCACGCCAAGATCTACCGGGCCGCCCTCGCCCTCTACGCCAAGGGCGAGCCCGTCGACGCGATCACCCTCGTCGACGAGCTCGAGGAGCGAGGCGAGCTCGAGCACACGGGCGGGCGCACGCGCATCCACGAGCTGGCCGCGCTCGTCCCGGCGACCGCGAACGCAGGCCACTACGCTCGGATCGTCCGCGAGATGGCCACGCTCCGCGGGCTGATTCGCGTCGGCGACGAGATCGCGCGCCTCGGCTGGGACCGGCCCGGCGAGACCGTCGACCTCGTCGACCGCGCCGAGCAGGTGCTGTTCGAGCTCTCGCAGGACCGCGTGTCCACCGAGTTCACGCACATCGAGCTCCTGCTCAAGGAGAGCTTCGAGCGGATCACGGCCCTGTACGAGTCCGGCGCGGAGATCACGGGCACTCCGTCCGGGTTCCGCGAGCTCGACCGGATCACGTCCGGGTTCCAGGCGGGCAACCTGATCATCCTCGCCGCGCGGCCGAGCATGGGGAAGTCGGCGCTCGCGCTCTGCATGGCCGCGAACGTCGCCGTCCGCTACGAGACCCCGGTCGCGCTCTTCACGCTGGAGATGTCGAAGTCCGAGGTGACGCAGCGCCTGATGTGCAGCGAGGCGAAGGTGGACTCCTCGCGCCTGCGGAACGGCAAGCTCGCGCCGGACGACTGGCCGCGACTGACGGCGGTGTGCGACAAGCTGGCGAAGGCGCCGATCTACGTCGACGACAGCGGCCTCCTGAACATGATGGAGGTGCGTTCGAAGGCGCGTCGGCTGAAGTCGAAGGAGCCGAATCTCGGGCTCATCGTCGTGGACTACCTGCAGCTGATGACGGCCGGCGCGGCGATCGAGCACCGCGTCCAGGAGGTCTCGCAGATGTCGCGCCAGCTCAAGGTGCTCGCGCGCGACCTCGACGTCCCGATCCTCGCCCTCTCGCAGCTCTCGCGCGCGGTCGAGCAGCGCAGCGACAAGCGGCCCGTCCTGTCGGACCTGCGGGAATCGGGCTGCCTGACCGCGGATACACCTGTCTATCTTCCGGACTACGGCGTCTACCGACCGATCGAGGAGCTCGTCGGCCAGCGCGGGTTCCGCGTGCTCGCCGTCGACACCGAGACCTGGAAGCTCGAGCCGCGGCCGGTGCTGCGTGCCTTTGCGACGGGACGAAAGCCTGTCTACCGGCTGACGACGAGACTGGGGCGAACGATTCGCGCGACTGCCAACCACAAGTTCCTCGCTTTCGACGGCTGGCGCCGCCTCGACGACCTTGCCCCCGGGATGCGCCTGGCCGTCCCCCGCCGCCTCCCCGGGCCAAGCGAGGGCTCGATGACCGAAGCTGAGCTGGCGCTGCTCGGACACTTGATCGGCGACGGCTGCACGCTGCCGAGGCATGCGATCCAGTACACGACGAACGATCGCCACGTCGCGGGCATCGTCGCCACCTTGGCGACCGATGTCTTCGGCGACGCCGTCCGGCCGCGGATCACGGCGGAGCGAAGCTGGTACCAGGTCTACTTGCCGGCGACCCAGCACTTGACTCACCGCCGCCGGAGTCCCGTCACCGAGTGGCTCGAGCAACTCGGCGTGTTTGGGCTGCGCTCCTGGGAGAAGCGCGTGCCCGAGGCGGTCTTCGCCCAGCCGGCCGATTCCATCGCAACCTTCCTCCGCCACCTGTGGGCGACCGACGGCTCCATCCAGATCGGCGGGAAGCTCGCCTACCCGGTCATCCGCTACGACTCGAGCAGCGAACGGCTCGTAGCCGGGGTTCGCTCGCTGCTCCTCCGGCTTGGAATCAACGCGAAGGCCCGACGTGTTCCGATGCCGGGCAAGGGACGGACGATGCATCGGCTCGACGTCACCGGCCGCCCCGACATCCGGAGGTTCCTGTCGACGATCGGTGGGCTCGGCAGCCAGCGGGCGGAGGCGGCTCAGCAGATCTTCCTCTGGAGCGAAGAGACGAAGGCGAACACGAATCGCGACTCGATCCCGAGGCAGGCCTGGCGGCAGATCGTCGTCCCCGCGCTGGCATCCGCGGGTGTCACTGCGCGCCAACTCCACGCCGAGATCGGCACGAGCTATTGCGGCTCGACGCTGTACAAGACGGGGCTGAGCCGCGAGCGGGCGGAACGCGTCGCCGAAGCCGCCGACTCCGACGAGCTCCGCGCCCTCGCCACGAGCGACGTCTACTGGGACGAGATCGTGTCCGTCGAGCTGGACGGCGAGGAGGAGGTGTACGACCTCACCGTCGACGAGCTGCACAACTTCGTCGCGGGCGACATCGTCGTGCACAACTCGCTGGAGCAGGACGCCGACATCGTCGCCTTCATCTATCGCGACGAGTACTACAACGAGGACTCGGAGCATCAGGGGCTGGCCGAGGTGCACGTGGCGAAGCACCGCAACGGCCCGACCGACACCTTGAAGCTCTCGTTCCTCAAGCGCTACGCCAAGTTCGCGGACCCCGCCTAAGGAGATGCTCATGCACGAGCAGACGATCTGGCTTGCTCCCCGCGCAACGGGGTTCACGGAGATCTGCGAGGCCTGCGAGGAGGACGATCCGGGCCTCTACCGGGATCTCCACGCGATCGTCCAGGGCAACCTGCGCATCGACGAGCAGAACGGCTGGGTCACGTGCGCCCGCGGCCACACCATGCGCGTGATGCGCCTGACGGCGGCGCTGCCCGCGGGGACGCTCCGGTGACCGCGAGCGAGCAGCTCGTCCTCTACGCCGTCTACCTCGAGGACGGCGGCGTCGAGCGCCGGGCCGCCCTGCGCCACCAGGTGCCGCAGGTCGGCGACCGGCTGTGGGCGCAGGGCCGCGAGTGGATCGTCCAGCGGCGGCGGGTCTCCGCCGACGCGCTCTGCGACGTCGAGCTGGAGGCCGTGGCCCGACTGCTCAAGGCCGGCTAGGGCACACTTCCCAGGTGCCCGCGACCGTCATCGTCGGGGCGCAGTGGGGCGACGAGGGGAAGGGCAAGATCGTCGACCTGCTCGCCCGCGCGGCCGACGTCGTCTGCCGCTACCAGGGGGGGCCTAACGCCGGCCACACGCTCGTCGTCGAAGGCGAGACGTTCAAGCTCCACCACCTGCCCTCGGGGATCCTCTACCCGGGAACCGAGTGCGTCGTCGGCGCGGGCTGCGTCGTCGAGCCGGCCACGCTCGTCCGCGAGCTGGACGAGCTCGAGGAGCGCGGGGTCTCCACCGAGCGCGTTCGCATCTCAGGCAACGCGCACGTGATCATGCCCTGGCACGTCCAGCTCGACCAGGCATCCGAGCGCAGCCTCGGCCCACTCCAGATCGGCACCACGCGCCGAGGGATCGGGCCCGCCTACGGGGACAAGGCGGCGCGGCTCGGCATCCGCGTCCAGGACCTGCTCGACCGCAAGATCCTGCGCCAGAAGATCGAGGTCGCGCTAGCCGAGAAGAACGTCTGGCTCGAGCGCGTCTACGGCGTCCCGCCGCTCGAGCTCGAGGAGGTGGCCGGAGGGCTCGAGCAGCTCGCTCAGCGCCTGCGCCCCTACGTCGCCGACACGTCGCTGCTGGTCGACCGCGCGCTCGCCGAGGGAAAGTCCGTGCTGCTCGAGGGCGCGCAGGGCACCCTGCTCGACCTCGACCACGGCACCTATCCCTTCGTGACCTCGTCGAACCCGGTGGCCGGGGCGGCCGCGACCGGGGTCGGCATCGGCCCGACGCGCATCGACCAGGTCGTCGGGGTGGCCAAGGCGTACGTGACGCGCGTGGGCGAAGGGCCGTTCCCGACGGAGATGGAGGAGCCCGACCAGTCGCGGATCCGCGAGCTCGGCGCCGAGTTCGGCACGACCACCGGACGCGAGCGGCGGTGCGGCTGGCTCGACCTCGTCGCGCTTCGCTATGCAGCCCGCCTGAACGGGCTCACGTCGCTCGCCCTCACCAAGCTCGACGTCCTCTCGCACGTGGACGAGATCCCCGTCTGCGTCGCCTACCGCCTGCGCGAGGGAGCGGAGACGCGCGACTTCCCGGCGCACCAGAGCGACTTCCACCATGCCGCCCCGGTCTACGAGACGCTGCCCGGGTGGGCCTGCCCGCTCGACGAGGCCGACGACATCGACGGGCTGCCGGAGGCGGCGCGCGCCTACGTCGGCCTGATCGAGCGGGAGGTCGGCGTCCCGATCACGCTCGTCGGCACCGGCCGCGAGCGCGAGCGCGTGCTCCACGCCTGAGTAGAGTGCTCGTGTGAGGGTTCTGATCGTCGGTTCAGGGGGCCGCGAGCATGCGCTCGCGTGGCGGATCGCGCAGAGCCCGTCGCTGACGAAGCTCCACGCAGCGCCGGGAAATCCTGGGATCGCGCAGCTGGGGAGCTGCCATCCCGTGCGCGCCGACGACGGCGAAGGCCTGCTCGGGCTCGCGCACGAGCTCGGCGTCGACCTCGTCGTGGTCGGGCCGGAGGCGCCACTGGTGGCAGGCGTCGGAGATACGCTTCGGCATGCGGGATTGACCGTCTTCGGGCCGGGGGCGGCGGCGGCGCAGATCGAGGGGTCGAAGGCGTTCGCAAAGGAGGTGCTGACCGCGGCCGGCGTCCCCACCGCCGAGGCGCTCGCGGTCGCACGCCCGCCCTGCGTGGTCAAGGCGGACGGGCTCGCCGCCGGCAAGGGCGTCTTCGTCTGCCTCGACCAGGAGGAGCTCGACGCGGCGCTTCTGGCAGTCGCGGCGCTCGGTGACCGCGTCGTCATCGAGGAGTACCTCGAGGGCGAGGAGATCTCGGTTTTCGCGCTCTGCGACGGCCGCAACGCGATCCCACTGCCGGCCGCCCAGGACTTCAAGCGCGTAGGCGACGGCGACAGCGGCCCCAACACCGGCGGCATGGGCGCCTATTCGCCGGTCCGCGGCGCGCCGGAGGCCGAGGAGCTGGTCGAGGCCGTCCACCGACCCGTGCTCGCCGAGCTCGCCGACCGCGCCAGCCCCTTCGTCGGCTGCCTCTACGCCGGGCTGATGCTGACGGCGGCCGGCCCGCGCGTCCTCGAGTTCAACTGCCGCTTCGGCGACCCCGAGACGCAGTCCCTGCTCCCCCGCCTCGACGGCGACCTGCTCGCGGCCCTCCATGCCGCGGCCACGGGCGAGCTCACGGGCGTCGAGCTGGCGGAGAAGGACGATGCCGCCGTGACGGTCGTGCTCGCCGCCGGGGGCTACCCCGAGAGTGGCGACACGGGCTCGCCGATCGACGGTATCCCGGCCGCCGAGGCAGAGGGGGCGCTCGTCTTCCATGCCGGCACGGCGCTCCGCGACGGCCGGCTCGTGACCAGCGGCGGCCGAATCCTCAACGTCACCGCCACCGGCCCGTCCATCGGCGCCGCGCGCGAGCTCGCCTACCGGGCGGCCGCGCGCATCTCCTTCGCGGGAATGAAGTACCGCGGCGACATCGCGGAGCTCGTCCATGCCTGACGCGCTGGTGGGCATCCTGGTCGGCGCCGAGTCCGACCGGGAGCGCATGCAGCCGGCGCTCGACGAGCTCGACGCGCGCGGAATCGGCTGGGAGCTCGAGGTGCGCTCCGCTCATCGCACGCCCGACGCCGTCGCCGAGTACGCGCGCACGGCACGTGAACGTGGTTTGCGGGTGCTCATCTGCGGCGCCGGCCTCGCCGCCGCGCTGCCGGGCGTGGTCGCCGCGCACACCGACCTGCCGGTGATCGGGGTGCCGCTCCGCTCGAAGCTGAGCGTCCTCGACGGACTCGACGCGCTGCTCTCGATCGTGCAGATGCCGCCCGGCGTGCCCGTCGCCACCGTCGGCGTGGACAACGCCAAGAACGCCGCCCTGCTCGCCGCGCGCGTGCTCGGCGCTTGACCGTCGTCGCGGTCGAAGACGGCTGGGACAGCTTCGTGCTCGATGTCGGCGGCGAGTGGATCGTGCGGATCCCGCGCCGCGACGCGGTGCGGGAGACGCTCGCCGTCGAGGCGCGGCTGCTGCCTGAGCTGCCGGGGCCGGTACCGAGCTTCGAGCTCGTCGCGGCAGAGGCCGTCGCGTACCGGAAGCTTCACGGCTCGCCGATCGACCCTCGGAACGCCGCGCTCGGCGCCGCCGTGGGGCGCTTCCTCGCCGCACTCCACGCCTTCCCGGTCGAGCGGGCGCGGGAGCTCGGCGTGCCCGAACCGCCGTGGCGCGAGACGTACGCCCGGTTCACCCGGGAGGTGCTCGACGCGGCCGACCTCGGGCCAGACGCCGAGGCCCTGGTCGAGGAGTTCCTCGGCGACGGCGCGAACTTCGCATTCGAGCCCGCGCTCATTCACGCCGACCTCGGCCCCGAGCACCTGCTCGCCGAGGGCGATGAACTGACCGGCGTGATCGACTGGGGCGACGTGCGCATCGGCGACCCGGCGCTCGACTTCGCCTGGCTGCTCCAGCAGCCGTTCGCGGACGCCGTGCTCGGCGCTTACGGCGACCACGACCGAGGCCTGCGCTCGCGGGCGAGCTTCTACCACCGGCTCGGGCCCTGGTACGAGCTCCACTACGGCCTCTACTTCGACCGGCCGGAGTTCGCCGAGTCCGGGCTCGCCGGCGTCCGAAGCCGACTGCCAGGCCGGTTACCCTAGGCCTGTGATTCCTCGCTACTCCCGCCCGGCCATGGCCGCCGTCTGGTCGGACGAGAGCAGGCTCGCGCGCTGGCTCGACGTCGAGCTGGCGGCGCTGGAGGGCTGGGCCGAGGTAGGGGCCGTCCCCGCGGAGGCGGTCGCAGCGATCCGGGAGCAAGCATCGCCGCCGTCGCCCGAGCGCATCGCAGAGATCGAGCTTCAGACGCACCACGACACCGCCGCCTTCGTCGACGCCGTCGCCGAGCAGCTCGGGGAGGAAGGCCGCTGGTTCCACTACGGCCTCACCTCCTCCGACGTCGTCGACACCGCCCTCTCGCTCCAGATCCAGGACGCGGGGCGGTTGCTGCTCGAGTGCGTCGATCGCGCGCTCGACGCCGTCACCGCGCGCGCACACGAGCACAAGGAGACGCTGTGCATCGGGCGGACGCACGGAGTCCATGCCGAGCCGACCACCTTCGGACTGAAGCTCGCCGGCTGGGCCTTCGAGCTCGAGCGCGGCCGGACGCGCCTCAGCCACGCGCTCGCCGACCTGCGCGTCGGCAAGCTCTCGGGCGCCGTCGGCACCTACTCCGCCGGCGACCCGGAAGTCGAGCGGATCGCCTGCGAGCGGCTCGGCCTCCAGGCCGCGCCGAGCTCGACGCAGATCCTCCAGCGGGACCGCCACGCGGCGCTCCTGACTACCCTCGCCGTCTTCGCCTCCTCGCTCGACAAGTTCGCGCTCGAGGTCCGGCACCTCGCCCGCACCGAGGTGCGCGAGGTCGAGGAGCCGTTCGCCGCCGGCCAGAAGGGCTCGTCGGCGATGCCGCACAAGCGCAACCCGGTGGTCGCCGAGCGCATCTGCGGCCTCGCGCGGGTCGTCCGTGCCGCCGCCGGAGCCGGGCTCGAGAACGTCGCCCTCTGGCACGAGCGCGACATCTCCCACTCCTCGGCCGAGCGCGTGATCATCCCCGACGCGTTCCTCGCCCTCGACTACATGCTCGACCGCTTCGCCTGGCTCGTCGAAGGGCTGCGCGTCTTCCCCGAGCGCATGCGCCGCAACCTCGAGTCCGGTCACGGCCTCTTCTTCAGCCAGCGGCTGCTGCTCGCGCTGGTCGACTCCGGCCTGGCCCGGGACGAGGCCTACCGGCTGGTGCAGGCGCACGCGATGCGCGCCTGGGAGGAGGAGCGGGACTTCCCGGGGCTGGTGCGCGCCGACGCCGCGATCGCCGGCCGCGTCGACCTCGACGCCGTCTTCGACCTCTCCAGCTACACCCGCCACGTCGACACCGTCTTCGAGCGCCTCGAGGCGCTCAGAAAGGAGCCCGTCCATGCCTGAGGCCGTCCACCTCGGCAGCGGCAAGGTCCGCGAGCTCTACGCGCTCGACGACGACCGCCTGCTGCTCGTCGCCAGCGACCGCATCTCCGTCTTCGACGTCGTGCTCCCGACGGAGATTCCCGACAAGGGCCGCGTGCTCACGGGACTGTCGGCCTTCTGGTTCGACCGAACCCGGGAGGTCGTCCCCAACCACCTGCTCGGGGTGGGCGACGACGGACGGTCGATGGAGTGCAAGCGCCTCGAGATGCTGCCCATCGAGTGCGTCGTCCGCGGCTATCTCGCCGGTTCGGGCTGGAAGAGCTATCGCGAGGAGGGCGCCGTCTGCGGGATCGAGCTGCCGCCCGGCCTGCGCGAATCCGACGAGCTGCCGGAGCCGATCTTCACGCCCACGACCAAGGCGCTGACCGGCCACGACGAGCCGCTCACGCGGGCGCAGGCGGCCGAGCTGATCGGCGCCGACCGCCTCGACGAGGTCGAGCGCGCGTCGCTCGAGCTCTACCGCTTCGCGGCCGAGCACGCCCGGGGGCGCGGGATCCTCATCGCCGACACGAAGTTCGAGTTCGGCCTCGACGGCGAGACGCTCGTGCTCGGCGACGAGCTCTTCACGCCCGACTCCTCGCGCTTCTGGCCCGCGGCCGAGTACGAGCCCGGTCGCGCGCAGGCCTCCTTCGACAAGCAGTTCGCACGCGACTACTGCGAGTCGGTCGGCTGGGAGAAAAGCTACCCGGGCCCGGAGCTACCGGCGGCGGTCGTGGAGGGGACGCGCGCGCGTTACGTCGAGGCGTTCGAGCTCCTGACGGGGGAGAGCTTCAGGTGAAGGCAACGGTGATCGTGCGCCCGAAGGAGGGGATTCTCGATCCGCAGGGCGAGGCCGTGCGGAGCGCGCTCGACCAGCTCGGCTTTCCGGTCGCGGAGGCGCGCGTCGGCCGCGTGATCGAGCTCAGCTTCGACAGCCGGGAGGACGCGCGCGCGCAGCTCGAGCGGATGTGCGAGCAGCTGCTGGCGAACCCGCTGATCGAGAGCTACGAGATCGAGCTCGATGGGGCCTAGGCCAAAGGTCGCCGTCCTCGTGTTCCCCGGCTCGAACGACGAGCGCGACGCCGCCTGGGCGCTCGGCTCGCTCGGCGCCGAGCCGGTGATGGTCTGGCACGGGGACGACGAGCTGCCGGACGTGCAGGCGGTCGTCCTGCCGGGCGGCTTCTCCTACGGCGACTACCTACGCTGCGGCGCGATCGCGCGCTTCGCGCCGGCGATGGCGGCCGTGCGACGGTTCGCGGACGACGGCGGCCTTGTGCTCGGGATCTGCAACGGCTTCCAGATCCTGTGCGAGGCGGGGCTGCTGCCGGGAGTCCTGCGGCCGAACGCGTCGCTTCGCTTCGAGTGCCGGGACGTCGAGGTCGCCGTCGAGCGGGACGACCTGCCGTTCACGGGGCGGTGCGAGCTCGGACAGCGCCTGACGATTCCGGTCAAGTGCGGCGAGGGCGCCTGGTATGGCGACGTGGACGAGCGGCAGGTCGTGCTGCGCTACGCGGACGGGAACCCGACCGGAGCACTGGACGGCGTCGCCGGCGTCTGCAACGAGGCTGGCAACGTGATGGGGCTCATGCCGCACCCCGAGCACGCGGTCGATCCGCTGCTCGGCTCGGGTGACGGCGCACTCATCCTCGCGTCGCTGGTCGACGCGGCGTAACGGCGGCGAGCAGCAGCAGCCCGGCCGCCGGGACGACGCCGAGGGCGGCGAAGCCCAGCCCTTCCGCGACCGCGCCGGCCACGGACGGGCCGACGAGGTAGCCGACGGCCCAGACCTGCGACCAGACGACCATCGCCAGCACGATCCGCTCCACGCCGACGTGCTGGAGCAGGATCCCGAGCGCGCCCGCCTCACCAAGCCCGAGGCCGACGCCGACGAGCGCGACCGCAGCGAGCCAGAGCGGCACGGCGCCGGTCGCGCCCGCGAGCGCGATCCCGGCAGTCGTGGCCAGGGCGCCGAGCCAGAGCATCGGCCCCGGCCGGAACGAGCCGGCAGCCGCGGAGGCCACGCCGAGCACGATCGAGCCGCCCACGTAGAGGCCGGCGATCTCGGCCTGCGACAGCTCGATGGCGAAGTGGAGCGGCAGCGGGCCGTCGAGCACGCCGAGGCCGAGCGCGACGATCAGCACCCCCGCGGAGGCCAGGCGGAAGCCAGGCGTCAGCAGCGCGGCTCGGTCGGAGGCGAAGGCGGGGCGCTCGCGCGGCGAGCCTAGGGCCAGCACGACGCCTGCCGCGGCGCCGACCAGCGCCAGGTGGATCGCGAACGGCGCCGCGATGCCGCCCGCGGCGGCGATGCCGGGCCCCGCGATCCCGCCCACCGAGTAGGCGGCCAGGACGCCGGTCAGGCGCCGGTACTCCTGGCCCGGAAAGCGTTCAAGCACGCCGAAGACGACGCCGAGCCACAGCCCCGCGGCGCCGACGCCCTGGAGCAGCCGCGCGGGGAAGAAGACCTCGAGCCGCTCGGTGAGGATGAAGCCGAGGTCGCCGACCGCGACGAGCGCGAGCGAGCCGCCGAAGACGGCGACCGCGCCGCGCCGCGACACAACCCTTCCCGCGAGCGGGAAGCCGCCGAGCTGGCCAAGCGCGAAAGCGGCCACGAGCGCGCCCGCAACGGCCGGCCCCGCGCCCGTCCGCTCCCCGATCTCCGGGATCACGGGCGCGATCACGCTGTAGCCCGCGGCGTCCAGCGCCGCGAGGGCGAGCAGCGCGGCGTAGGCCATTACTCGGAGCTGCCGAAGTCCAGGACTACCGTCTTCAGGTCGGTCATGTCGAGCATCGTGTAGCGGCCGCCGATCCGGCCCCAGCCGCTCCGCGTTCCCGAGCCGCCGCCGAAGGGCTCGTGCGCCTCCCAGTAGTCGGTCGAGTCGTTGACGACGACGTTGCCGACCCGCAGCTGCTGCACGTACTCGAACGCGCGCTTGAGGCTGCGGGTGTACACCGCCGCCTGGAGGCCGAGGTACGAGTCGTTCGCGACCGCGAGCGCCTCCTCGTCGCCGTTGACGCGGATCAGCGGGACGATCGGCCCGAAGGTCTCGTCGCGGTTGATCAGGGTGTCGGTGCCGACCCCCGAGACGACGGTCGGCTGATAGTAGAGCTCGGTCGGCCGGCCCGCGTCGCGCGCGCCGCCGAGCACGACCTCCGCGCCCTTCGCGACTGCGTCCTCGAGGTGCCGGTCCATCTTCTGCGCCGTCGGCTCGTTGTTCATCGGGCCGACGAGCGTGTCCTCGTCGAAGGGGTCGCCGAGCTGCCAGCCGCCGGCCTCCTCGACGACCGCCGCGAGATAGTCGTCGTAGACGGCCGCGTCGACGAGCACGCGCTCGGTCGCGCAGCAGACCTGGCCGGCACAGAAGAAGCCGCCGAAGACCGCGCCCTTCGCCGCCAGCGCCAGGTCGGCGTCGGCGCACACGATCACGGGCCCGTTGCCGCTCGCCTCGATCAGCGACCGCCGCAGCCCTGCTGCCTTCACGACCTTCTCGGCCGTCCCATGCGAGCCGACGAAGCCGACGCAGTCGACGTTCTCGTCCGTCACCAGCGCCTCCCCCACCTCGCCGGCGCCGTAGACGACGTTGACGACGCCGTCTGGCAGCCCGGCCTCGGCCATGATCTGGATGAAGTTGGCCATCGCGATCGGCGTCCACTCGGACGGCTTGATCACGATCGTGTTGCCGGCCGCGATCCCCGGCGCGATCAGCTCGACGGGGATCAGCGTCGGGAAGTTCCACGGCGTGATGCAGCCGTAGACACCGTTGGCGACGCGGAAGGTGAGGATCCGCTTGTTGACGTCTTGCGACGGGATGACCGCGCTCTCCATCCGCTTGACGTCCTCGGCGGCGATGCGGAAGTTCTCGGCAGTCTCGTCGATGTCCGGCAGCGCCTCGGCCTTGTACGGCTTGCCCTGCTCGAGCGAGAGCTCGCGCGCGAACTCCTCCCGGCGCTCGTCGATCAGGTCGGCGATGCGATGGCACACCTCGGCGCGCTCCCAGGCCGACAGGGCCGCCCACCCCGGCTGCGCCGCGCGGGCCGCCTTGGCCGCGCGGGCCACGTCGTCGCGGCTGGCGTCCGGCGCGTCGGCCAACTTCTCGCCGGTCACCGGGGAGACGATCTCCCGCACGTGCTCGCCGGTCGACTCGACCCAGTCGCCGCCGATGAAGTTCTGCAGCGTCCTCACCGTGACTGCCATGCCAGCTCCTTTCGCTCCGTCCGTCTGAGCACGAGATAGGCGACCACGATCGCCGTCAGCGTCAGCACCAGGATCATGGCCGCCGCCGCGTTCACGATCGGCGACACGCCGAAGCGCAACGAGGAGAAGATCCGCAGCGGCAGCGTGGTCGTGCCCGCGCCCGCGACGAAGAACGACGTGATGAAATCGTCGAAGGAGAAGGTGAACGCGAGCAGCCCGCCGGCGAGCACGGCCGGCGCCAGTCGCGGCAGCGTCACCTGCCGGAACGTCGAGATCGGCCCGGCGCCGAGGTCGTAGGACGCCTCCTCGAGCGTCTGCCCCATCCCGACGAAGCGCGCGCGGACGACCAGCGCCACCACCGACGCGTTGAAGACCACATGCGCGATCAGCACCGTCCAGAACCCGAGGATCGAGCTGAGCCCGAGCCAGTTGCCGATCTGGACGAAGAAGATCAGCGCCGAGATGCCGAAGACGATCTCCGGCGTCACGAGCGTCATGTAGACGAGCGCGTCGACCGGGTTGCGAACCCACGTGCGCATCTTCGGGATGGCCATCGCGAGCGCGGTTCCGAGCACGCACGCGATAAGCGCGTTCACCAGCGCGATCAGCAGGCTCGTGCGGAAAGGCCCGGTGATCGTCGGGTCCGACAGCGCCTCCCCGAACCACTTCGTCGAGAAGCCGTCCCAGTTCAGCACCTGCCGGCCGCCGTTGAAGGCGAAGAAGACGACGACCGCGATCGGCGCGTAGAGGAACACGTAGACGAGCAGCGACCAGGCGCCGAGCAGCCGCCTACCCACCGAACTGCTCCTCGCGCCGCGCGAGCCGCGCGTACAGAAGCACTGCAACGGTCATCGCGCCGACCACCACCATCGCGATCGCCGCGCCGAACGGCCAGTCGCGCGAGGTGACGAACTGCGAGCCGATCAGGTTCCCCGCGTAGACGGTGAGGTCGCCGCCGAGGATCACGGGCACCAGGTACTCCCCAGTGAGCGGGATGAAGGTCAGCAGCGACCCGGCGAGCACGCCGGGGAGCACGAGCGGCAGCGTCACCCGCCGGAACGCCTGCCACGCGTTGTCGCCGAGGTCCTGCGCGGCGTCCACGAGCGACCAGTCCATCCGCTCGAGCGCCGCGTAGAGCGGCAGCACCATCAGCGGCAGGTAGTTGTAGATGACCCCGATGTAGACCGCCTTCTCCGTGTAGAGGATCTGCAGGTCGCTCGGCACGATCCCGGCCCAGCGCAGCGCGCGGAAGAGCGGGAAGTCGGGCGCGAGGATGATCAGCCACGCGTACGTCCTGATCAGGAAGCTCGTCCAGAACGGGATCACGATCAAGAGCAGGAGCAGCGTCTTCCGCGTCGCGTAGCGAGCGAGGTAGTACGCGAGCGGGAAGCCGACGAGCAGGGTCGCCACCGTCCCGACGACCGCCAGCTGCAGCGTCCGCAGGAAGACCTTCCCGTAGAGCGGATCCCAGAGGTCGGCGAAGTTGTCGAGGTTGAACGTGTAGACGACGGTCGAGAAGCCGACCCGCTCGGCGACGCTGAAGAGCGCAAGGATGGCGAGCGGGCCGACGAAGAACAGCAGGTACCAGCCGACCGCCGGCAGGGCGAGCCACCCGGGATAGCGGGGCCCGCCGGCGGCGGAGAACCGCCGCCGGCGGGGTTCGAGGCGGGCGACCTCGACGGCCATCTACGGAGCTACGCGGACTTGAACTCCGTCCAGATCCGCTGCCGCAGGCTGTCGCCCTCGGGGCCGTAGTTGTTCGGCTCGAGCTTCGCGACGACCTCGTCGGACGGGAACACGTCCTCGTTCGCGAGCACGTCCGGATCGATCACGCCCTCCAGCAGCGCCTTCTGGAGCGTCGAGCCGTAGTTGTGGTACTCGGTCTCGAGCGCCCCGATCTCGGGCTGGTAGGCGAAGTCGATCCAGGCGTACGCCGCGTCCGGATTGTTCGCCCCGACGGGGATCGCGTACGTGTCGACCCAGAATTCGCTGCCCTCCTCCGGGACGACGTACTCGGCCGGCTTCTCGGCCACGACGAGCGCTCCGTCGCCGTTCCAGCCGAGGGCCATCGCCGCGCGGCCCGCGATCACCATCTGCCGGTACTCGGACGACGTGATCGCGAGGATGTGCGGCTTGAGCGCGAGCAGGTCGCCCTTCGCGATCTCGAGCTCGCCCTCGTCCTCGGAGTTGTAGGAGAAGCCGTTCTTCTTCAATGCCGACCCGATCACCTCGGGGTAGCTGTCGAGGACGGTGACCTTCTTCGAGAGCGGCCCCATCGCCGCCTCGTAGAAGTCCGCCCAGCTCGTCAGCGTCCCGTCGAACAGATCGGTGCGGTAGACGAAGCCCGTCGTGCCCCAGTCCTTCGGCACCGAGTACCGATCGTCCGGGTCGTACGGGAGGCCGCGGAACTTCGGGTCGATGTTCGCCTCGACGGTCGGCAGCCGCGACCAGTCGATCTCCTGGAGGAGGTTGCCCTCCACGAGGATCTTGGTCATGTAGCCCGTCGGGACGACGATGTCGTAGCCCCGGGCGCCGGCCTGCAACTTGGCCTGCAGGTCCTCATTCGACGGATAGAAGTCCTTCTTGACGGTGACGCCCGTCTCCTGCGTGAACCGGTCGTACGTCTCCGGATTCACGTAGTCCGCCCAGTTGTAGTAGAAGAGCTCGCCGGTCAGCTGCGGCTGGTCGGTCGCCGTCGTCGTGCCGCCGCCGGGCTCCTCCTCCGCCGTCGTGCTGCCGCCGCACGCCGCCAGGAAGGCCGTCATCGCGCTGACCGCGACGAAGCCCCGCCTGTCGTAGCGGCGTTCCCAGATCGGTCGTTCGCTCATTCCCCACTCCCTCCTTCAAGTACGAGTGCGGCCTCTTCGGCCCACGTCAGGACAACCCGGTCGCCCGCCCTAAGCGACTCCATCTCACTGCCTGCCAGCCGCTGCTGCCGCACCAGCACCTCCTGTCCGTTGTCTGTTTTGACGACGCACTGTACCGCCGGCCCGATCACCATCGTCGTGAGGACCTCGCCCGGGAGACCCCCGTTCAGCGACGTCGAGAGCGTGATCTGCTCCGGCCGGACCGCGACGGTCGCGCCGCCCTGCCGGATGAAGTTCGTCTCGCCGATGAAGTCCGCGACAAAGCGCGTCGCGGGACTGTCGTAGATCTCGCGCGGCGGCCCGATCTGCTCGATCTGCCCGAGGTTCATCACGGCGACCCGGTCCGACATCGCCAGCGCCTCCTCCTGGTCGTGCGTGACGTAGACGAACGTCGTGCCGAGGTCGGCGTGCAGCGTCTTCAGGAAGACCTGCATCTCCTTGCGGAGCTTCAGGTCGAGCGCGCCGAGCGGCTCGTCGAGCAGCAGCACCTTCGGGCGCTTCGCGAGCGCGCGCGCGAGCGCGACGCGCTGCTGCTGGCCGCCCGAGAGCTGCCGCGGCTTGCGCGCGCCCATTCCGGGCAGGTGGACGAGCTCGAGCAGCTCGAGCGCGCGGGCGCGCCGCTGCGGGCGCGGGACGCCCGCCTGCTTGAGCCCGTAGCCGACGTTGTCCGCCACGGTCAGGTGCGGGAAGAGCGCGTAGGACTGGAAGACGGTGTTCACCGGGCGCTTGTACGGCGGCAGCTGCGCGACGTCGGCGCCGTCGATGCGGATCGCGCCCTCGTCGGGCCGCTCGAAGCCGGCGATCAGGCGCAGCGTCGTCGTCTTGCCGCAGCCCGAGGGGCCGAGCAGCGAGAGGAACTCCCCCTCCGCGACGTCGAGGTCGATCCCGTCGACGGCGACGACGTCGCCGAAGCGCTTGACGATCCCCTCGAGCTCGACGATCACGTCCAGCTCACCTCGGTGTCGAGCAGGGCGAGGAAGGCCTCCGGATCGGGGATCGCCTCCTCGGGCGCGTGGACGCCCGGTGCGCCGATGCGACCCTCGTGCAGCTCCAGCGCGGCCCGCGCCGCCGGCTCCGAGGTCGAGCGGGCGCTGCCGCCGCGCGTTGTCGTCATCCCGACGACCGCCCTGCCGTTGCCGTTCGAGACCTCGACGAGGTGGACGGCGACCGAGGCCGGCGACTGCGTGTAGGGCTCCGGTGCGGACTCGTCCGGGCCGAGCGCGAGCAGCCGGTCGAGCAGGCCCGGGGAGAGGCACAGCCGGAAGCTGGCCTCGGCGAGCGAGGGGTAGGCCGCCGGCAGCGTCGCGAGCTCGGAATGAAGCGTGTAGATGCCGGCGGCGCGGCCGACGGGCTCGGGGAACTCGCGCTCCGCCTCGCCGGAGAGCGGGTCGACGTCGACGAGCCGGCCCGCCGCGACGACCATCGGACGCAGGCGCAGCTCGTCGAGCAGCGTCTGCACCGAGTACGGGGCGGGGAACGGATGGTCAGCCGCGGCGGGGTCCCGGGTCGCGGCCCAGATCTCGAGCGTCCTCGGCTCCTCGCCCAGCCGCTGGGCGGCGGCGCGGGCCAGCAGGTTCGTCTTCCCCGGCGCCGACCCCATCCCGAGGATCGCGGTCAGGCCGGCCTCGCGAAAGGCGCCGTCGAGCTCGAGCTGGCGGCGCGTCATGTGGAAGAGCCCGCCGAGGTCGACGTAGTGGGCGCCCGCGCGTAGGCAGGCATCCATGACGGAGAGGTTCAGCCGGTAGTCGGCGCAGTTGACGCAGACGGTGGCGCCGGTGAGCGCGGCGTCCAGGGAGGCCGCGTCGGAGGCGTCGACGTGCTCGTCGCCTTCGAGCTTGAAGTCGCGACGTACGACCGCCGCGCCCCACTCCTCGAGGAACGCGGCGACGTTTCGCCCGATCGTCCCCGCTGCTCCGACGACGGTGATCATGCCGGGAAAGAACCTACGTCCCTGCCCGACACCTTGTCCAGTGCGCTCGGATGGTCCAAAGTGCGTCCGTCCAACCTCCAGGGGGTTCCTGAATTCGAAGAGAGTCGCCGCACTGATGTTTTGTCGCGCTTGCAGGCCTGGGCGTCACCGCGTGGGCCACGGCGGGGAAGCCGACGAGCCTGTCCGCCCACTACCCGGACATGCGGACGGTGGTGCCGAGCCATCTCCAGCTGGTCAACGAGCACCAGCGGGAGACCCTCCGCTTCTCGAACGGGATCGCGAACACGGGCGCCGGCCCGTGGGCGCTGAGGCCCGACCCGCCGGTTGCGGACGCGACGACGGCCGTCACGGCCGTCCAGGAGATCCGCGACAAGAACGTCTACTACAAGTGCGGCGAGGCGCCGAAGCAGGTGACCGACTGCTACACGGTACTCGCCGAGATCCCGACGGGGACGTTCGAGTTCCATCCCGCCCACAACCACTGGCACATCGGCGACGTCGCGCTCTTCGAGGTGCGGAAGGGCAGCCCGACCGGCTCGATCGTCGGCGGCAACTCGATCAAGACGACCTTCTGCCTGATCGACTGGTACAAGCTCGACGACAACTCGCCGGCCGGAGAGCGCGTGTTCTTCGACTGTTACACGAGCTTCCAGGGGATCGCGAGCGGCTGGGTCGACCAGTACCACCAGTCGACCGAGGGCCAGCAGCTCGACCTGACGGGCGTCCCGAACGCGGACGACTACTATCTCGTCTCGACCTCGAACTACGCCCGCGTCTTCACCGAAGCCGACTACACGAACAACACCGCGTGGGTGAAGTTCCGGCTGTACGCGGACTCCAAGGGGAATCGCAAGGTGCAGGTCACCGACCGCTCGCCCTGCGACAGCCCAGGCCTGTGCGGGGAGCGCTCGACGAACCGCTAGCCCCTCCCTCGGAGACGACGGCCGCTTGTGCCGGCCGCCGTTTCCGGCGAGGATCCCGCCGTGGGTGAGGGCGTCGTCACACTTGTCGGCCTGAGGAAGGCGTACGGCGACGCCGTGGCGGTTGACGGGGTCGACCTCGAGATCGCCGACGGCGAGTTCTTCACCATGCTCGGCCCTTCCGGTTCCGGGAAGACGACGACGCTCCGCCTGATCGCAGGCTTCGAGCGCCCGGACGAGGGCCGCGTCCTGCTCGGCGGCACGGACGTCACCGACACGCCGCCCTTCGCCCGCAACGTCAACACCGTCTTCCAGGACTACGCCCTGTTCCCGCACATGACCGTCCAGCAGAACGTCGAATACGGGCTGCTCGTCAAGCGAGTGGCCAAAAGCCAGCGGCGCCACCGGACCGCCGAGGCGCTCCGCATGGTGCAGCTCGAGGAATACGGCGGGCGGAAGCCCTCGCAGCTCTCGGGCGGCCAGCGGCAGCGGGTCGCGCTCGCGCGCGCGATCGTGAACGCGCCTCAGGTGCTGCTGCTCGACGAGCCGCTCGGAGCGCTCGACCTGAAGCTGCGCCAGGAGATGCAGCTCGAGCTCAAGCGGATCCAGCGCGAGCTCGGCATCACCTTCCTCTACGTGACCCACGACCAGGAGGAGGCGCTGACGCTGAGCGACCGGCTCGCCGTCTTCAACCGGGGGCGGATCGAGCAGATCGGGCGGCCGGCGGAAGTGTACGAGCATCCGCAGAGCGTGTTCATCGCCGGCTTCGTCGGCGTGTCGAACGTCATCGAGCGGGAGGGCCGGCGGTACACCGTCCGCCCGGAGAAGATCCAGCTGTTCCACGACGGCGTGCCCGCGGAGGCGGCGCACGTCGAGTCAGGGGTCATCCAGGACGTCCAGTACGTCGGGGCGGTGACGCGCTACCGCGTCACGCTCGACCAGGGCGGCGAGCTCCAGGTCCTCGCTCAGAACCGCGAGCAGGGGTCGAGCCAGGTGCTCGAGTCGAAAGGAAGCCGGGTGCGGCTGGCATGGCGCCCGGAGCAGGAGTCCGCGATCCCCCAAGAAGGAGTGAGCGAATGAACGGAAGGAAGCACTTGGCGCTGCGGATCGGATTCGGCGGCCTGATGGTCGCCCTCGCGATCGTGGCCGCCTCCTGCGGCGGCGGCGACGACGAGGCCGGCCAGGAAGGGACCGCCGCGCCCGCGGCGTGGCAGATCGAGGGCCTGGGCACGACCCTCGACGAGATCAAGCAGCTGGCCCGCGAGGAGGGCCAGGTGAGCGTCGTCCAGTGGGCGGGCTACGCCCAGCTCACGGAGGAGTTCCAGGCGGCGACGGGCTGCCAGGTGAACACGAAGGACGGCGGCAGCTCCGACGACATGATCTCGCTGATCCAGACCGGTGAGTACGACGGCGTTTCCGCTTCGGGCAACGCAAGCGTGCGCTTGATGGGCACCGGCGAGGTCTCGCCGATCAACTCAGACCTGATCCCGAACTACGCGGACGTGCAGGAAGGGATCAAGAACCAGTCGTACAACTCCCGCGAAGACCAGCCCTACGGCGTGCCGCACGGACGCGGTCCGAACTACCTCATGTTCCGCACCGACGCGGTCCCGGAGGACACGGACACGTGGGGCGTGATCTGGGAGCCCGATCAGCTGGAGAAGTACAACGGCAAGATCTCGATCTACGACGACTCGATCTTCATCGCCGACGCCGCTGTCTGGCTGAAGGCGACGCAGCCCGAGCTCGGGATCGAGAACCCGTACCAGCTGAACCAGGAGCAGTTCGACGCCGCCGTGGAGCTGCTGAAGATGCAGGCTCCGTATGTCGGCGAGTACTGGCCGGGCGACGTGGCGAAGCAGATCCAGTCGTACACGAACGCCGACAGCGTCGTCGGCACGACGTGGCCGTACCAGTACGTTCAGCTGACGGCGGCCGATCCGCCGGCGCCGGTCAAGGCGATCAAGCCGAAGGAGGGCACCACCGGCTGGTCCGACACGTGGATGATCCACTCGAACGCGGCCAATCCGAACTGCATGTACCTCTGGATGGATCACATGATCTCGCCGGAGGCGCAGGCGGCCGTGGCCGAGGGCTTCGGGGAGGCGCCCGTGAACCTCAAGGCGTGCAGCGTCACCACGAACCCGAACCACTGCGACGAGTACCACGCGGACGACGAGTCCTGGTGGCAGGACGTCTACTACTGGACGACCCCCACCGAGGACTGCGGCGACACCGACGACTCCACCACCTGCGTGACGCAGGAGGACTGGAAGGCCGCGTGGACGGAGATCCGCGGCTAGGGCGCTGAGCGTCCTCGCCACTCGACTCGCGCCGCCTCAGCCCGCCGGGCTGGGGCGGCGCC
>JBBDWU010000038.1:161532-240841 GCA_040902725.1 Gaiellaceae bacterium
GACTGTGCGGGCGGGGGGGGGGGGGCGCCTGTCGGCGTTCCTCTTCCGACGGCCGCGGCTGCGGCTGTGGCTGCTGCTGGGGCTGCCGCTCGCCTGGCTCGTCGTCGTCTACTTGGGCTCGCTCGTCGTCCTCCTCTTCGCCGCCTTCTGGGACACCGACTCGTTCACGGGCCAGGTGATCCACACGTTCACGCTCGAGAACTTCCAGGAGATCGGCGAGACGCCCGTCTACCGTGACGTCGCCTCGCGGACGATCCAGATGGCGGCGATGGTGACGGTGGCCGACGTCGTCCTCGCGTTCCCGATCGCGTACTACATGGCCCGGGTGGCCTCGCCTCGCACGCGGAACCTGCTCGTGATCGCGGTGCTCATGCCGCTGTGGGCGAACTACCTCGTGAAGGCCTACTCGTGGCGGACGATCCTCTCCGAGGGCGGGATCGTCAACTGGACACTCGACCCGCTCGGACTCGGCTTCGACGGCTTCTCGACCGCGGGCCTCTGGCTCACGTTCACCTATCTCTGGCTCCCGTTCATGATCCTCCCGATCTACGCGGGGCTCGAGCGCATCCCCGACTCGCTGCTCGAGGCCTCGGCCGATCTCGGCGGCCGCTCGCTCGCCACCTTCCGCAAGGTGATTCTCCCGCTCGCCTTCCCGGCGGTCGTGGCGGGCTCGATCTTCACCTTCTGCCTGACGCTCGGCGACTACATCGCCCCCGGGCTGATCACGAGCGAGCAGTTCGTCGGGACGGTGATCTACAACATCCGCGGTCAGGCGCTGCCGACGGCGGCCGCCTTCGCGTTCGTCCCGATCGTCGTCGTCATCGCCTACCTCCTGGTCGCGCGCCGCCTGCGCGCTTTCGAGTCGCTCTGATGGTCGAGTCCCGGCTCACGCGCGTGCTGCTCCAGCTCGGCACCGGGCTGACGCTCGCGTTCATCTATCTGCCGCTGCTCGTGATCGGGCTCTACGCCTTCAACCGCAACGTGACCCAGAAGTGGCCGATCGAGCAGTACAGCCTCAAGTGGTTCTCGGTCGCGTGGGAGAACGAGGCCGTGCGCGACGCACTGAAGCTCTCCGTGCTCGCGGCGCTCGGCGCGACCGCGATCGCGCTCGTGCTGGGAACGCTTGCGTCGCTCGCCGTCGCCCGCTACTCGTTCTTCGGGCGCGAGGTGATCACGTTCGCGGTCATCCTGCCGATCGCGCTGCCGGGCATCGTGACCGGCCTGGCGCTGCAGGCGACGATCGTGGACATCCTCGGGCCGCTCGGCTTCTCGTTCGGGCTCTCGACGATCATCGTCGGCCACGCGACCTTCTGCGTCGTCGTGGTCTACAACAACGTGATCGCCCGGCAGCGGCGGCTCCTGGGCTCACTCGAGGAGGCCTCCGCCGACCTCGGCGCCGACACGTGGCAGACCTTCCGCTACGTCACGTTCCCACAGCTGCGGACGGCGCTGCTCGCCGGCGGCCTGCTCTCGTTCGCGCTCTCCTTCGACGAGGTCGTGGTGACGATCTTCACGTCGGGGTCGGAGGAGACGCTCCCGATCTGGATCTTCGCAACGCTGTCGCGGCCCGCGCAGCTGCCGATCGTGAACGTGGTCGCGCTGTTCGTCATCGTCGCGTCGGTCATCCCCGTCTACTTCGCGCAGCGGCTTGCGGGCGGCGCGGGCCTCCGCCGCCGGCCGGCCCCCCTCCTGCAGGCGAGACCCTAGGTGGATAGGCTCGAATCAGCGGACAACGGAGGGCACGCATGGCGGTGACGGTCTCGCAGTACAAGAACTTCGTGGGCGGTGAATGGGTCGAAGCCGTCGAGGGCGAGACGATGGAGGTCCTGAACCCGGCGACGGGCGATACGATCGCCGAGGTGCCGAGGGGCACGGCGGCTGACGTGGAGCGCGCCGTGGACGCGGCGAGGAAGGCGCTGCCCGGCTGGCTCGACGTGACGCCTAAGGACCGGATGGAGCTCCTCCTCAAGCTCGCCGACCTGATCGACGAGCACGCCGAGGAGCTCGCCCAGCTGGAGTCGGCGAACGTCGGGAAGCCGATGGCGATCGCCCGCGACGAGATGCCTTTCTCCGCCGACAACCTCCGCTTCTTCGCCGGCGCGGCCCGCGTGCTGGAGGGCAAGGCCGCCGCCGAGTACGTCGCCGGCTACACGTCGATCATCCGCCGCGAGCCGCTGGGGATCGTGGCCGGGATCACGCCGTGGAACTACCCGCTGATGATGGTGATGTGGAAGCTCGGGCCGGCGCTTGCGGCCGGAAACGTCCAGATCGTCAAGCCGGCCGAGCAGACGCCGCTGACGACGCTCCGCTTCGCGGAGCTCGCGCAGGAGGTGCTGCCGCCCGGCGTCCTCAACGTCATCACCGGGGACGGCGTCCCCGTCGGCTCGGGCCTCGTCGAGCACCCGGACATCGCGCTCGTCTCGCTGACGGGCGACGTCGAGACCGGCAAGCTGATCGCCGCCGGGGCCGCCGCGACGCTCAAGCGCGTGCACCTCGAGCTCGGCGGCAAGGCGCCGATGGTCGTACTGAGCGACGCCGACCCGGCCACCGTCGCCGAGTCGATCAAGATCGGCGGCTACTGGAACTCGGGTCAGGACTGCACCGCCTCCTCGCGGATCCTCGTCGACGGCGGGATCTACGACGACGTCCTCTCGGCCGCGGTGGGCGTGGTCGAGGCGATGAAGGTCGGCGACCCGGCGGACGACGTCGACATGGGGCCGGTGATCTCGGCCGGCCAGCAGCAGCGCGTGCTCGGCTTCCTCGAGCGGCTCGACGGCGGCGCGCAGGTCGTCACCGGCGGCGGCGCGCTCGGCGAGCGCGGCTTCTTCGTCCAGCCGACGATCGTCACCGGGGTGACGCAGCAGTCGGAGATCGTGCAGAACGAGGTCTTCGGGCCGGTCGTCACCGTCCAGCGCTTCGAGAGCGACGAAGAGGCGATCGCGATGGCGAACGACACCCGCTACGGCCTCGCTGCCTCGGTCTTCAGCCAGGACGTCGGGCGCGCGCTCGCGGCCGCGCGGAAGCTCGAGTTCGGGACCGTCTGGGTGAACGAGCACCTCTTCCCGCTCGCGTCCGAGATGCCGCACGGCGGCTTCAAGCAGTCGGGCTACGGCAAGGACATGTCGCTGTACTCGATGGAGGAGTACACGCGGATCAAGCACGTTGCGGTGAAGCTCGCGTAATGGCGACGCCGGCGACCCGGCTGTCCGCCGACGAGCTCCAGCAGGCGGCGCGCGACCACCTCTGGCTCCACTTCACGCGGATGGGCGGCTACCTCGACGGCGACGTGCCGATCATCGTCCGCGGCGACGGCTGCTACCTGGAGGACGCCAACGGCAAGCGGTACCTCGACGCGCTCGCCGGGCTCTTCGCCGTCCAGATCGGCTACGGGTACGGCGAGGAGGTCGGCCAGGCCGCGCTCGAGCAGATGCGGGAGCTGCCCTTCTACACGAACTGGTCGTACGCGCACCCGCGCGCGATCGAGCTGGCCGCCGAGGTCGCGGCGCTCGCGCCCGGCGACCTGAACCGCGTCTTCTTCGTCTCCGGCGGGTCGGAGGCGGTCGAGTCGGCGTGGAAGCTCGCGCGCCAGTACTTCAACGTGAAGGGCGAACGGCGCTGGAAGGCGATCTCCCGGAACGTCGCCTACCACGGCACGACTATGGGCGCGCTCTCGATCAACGGCATCCCGGCGCTGCGGGCGCCGTTCGAGCCGCTCGTGCCCGAGGTGCTGCATTGCCGCAACACGGGCCGCTACCACCGGCCCCTGGGCGAGAGCGAGGAGGAGTTCACCGCCTTCCTGCTCGAGGACCTGCGGCAGACGATCGAGGCGGCCGGCCCGGCGCAGGTGGCGATGGTGATCATGGAGCCGGTACAGAACGCCGGCGGCGCGCTGACGCCGCCCGCAGGCTACTTCGCGGGGGTGCGCGCGCTGTGCGACGAGTACGGGATCCTGCTCTGCGCGGACGAGGTGATCACCGGGTTCGGGCGCCTCGGAGCCTGGTTCGGCTCGGAGCTCTACGACATCCGGCCCGACCTCGTCACCTGCGCGAAGGGGCTCTCGTCGGCCTACGCGTCGATCGGCGCGGTGATCGCGCGCGACGAGATCATGGCGCCGTTCCTCGAGGGGAAGCAGATGTACACCCACGGGATCACCTTCGGCGGCCACCCCGTCGCGTCGGCGATCGCGCTGAAGAACCTCGAGATCATGCGGCGCGAGGGGATCGTCGAGCACGTCCGCGCGAACGAGGGCGCGTTCCGCGACACGCTCGCGCAGCTGCTCGAGCTGCCGATCGCGGGCGACCTGCGCGGCGCGGGCTACTTCTGGGCGCTCGAGCTGGTCAAGGACAAGGAGACGGGCGAGAGCTTCAGCGACGACGAGTGTGAGTCGCTGCTGCGCGGGTTCCTGTCGCCGCGGCTGTTCGAGCGCGGCCTCATCTGCCGCGCCGACGACCGGGGCGACCCGGTCATCCAGATTTCGCCGCCGCTCGTGGCGGGGCAGGCCGAGTTCGACGAGATCGCCGGGATCCTCGGCGACGTGCTCGCCGAGGCCTGGACTCGGTTGGGCCGCTAGCTCTCCGCAAGCCGACGGCGCGCGCGCTCGTACATCTCACGGCCGTACGGCGTCTGGGCGAACTTCTCGCGGAAGTCCCGGATCATCTCCTCCGTGACAGCGCGATGCAGTTCCTCCTCCGGGTCACGGACCTTCTTCGCCTTCCTCTTCTTCTCCGCCATCGTCTAGGAGCTCCCTCCCGATCGCGCGTAGCTCTTTCAGGATATCGAGGAGGTAGAACTGAATCCGGTCGAGCGCCTCGGTCAGCTCCTCGTCCATCCGAGGGCCTCCGCCAGCGCCGGGTGCTCGCCGAGCGCGACGCGCAGCTTCTCCACGTCCTGCCGCCGCAAGGTCACCGGCCCGCGCCGGTTCGTCCCGTTCGTCGCGTACGCGATTCGGACGAGCCGCTCGCCGCGGTCGGTCTCCAGCAGCTCGACGACCGACGCGAAGCTCTTGTCGCCCGCGCGCTGCTTGAGCGTCACGCGCTCGACCAGCTCCGCCTTCCCCCACGGTGTCGCCGTTTTCGCCATGCGGGCCACGCTAGCCCGCAAACCGTCACGCGTGGGTCACGAGTTCGTGCCGAAACCGTGAAACTTGCTCGGGTCGAGCGGCGACTCGGGTAGCCCCGCGCGCGGCTCCGGCTCGTTGTAGCCGCCGGGCGCGACGTCGTTCGAGCCGTCGGGATGGAAGAGCGACGCGAGGTACTGGATGTGCCCGCGGCCGGGGCCGAGCTCGAACTGGCCGCCGCCGTACATCCCGATTCGGTGGGTGTCGCAGTGCTCGTAGACCGCGAACAGCTCGCGCACGCTGCCGAAGCGCGAGGGCTTGACGTTGATCGTGCGCGGCGCGAACGGCAGGCGCTCGATGTCCGCGACCGAGTGCAGGACGGCGTCCCAGGTGATCCGCTCGCGGTAGGGCTCGAGAATCGCCGCGCACTCCGGGTCGTCGTCGAGGTTCGGGTCCTCGATCCACGCGTCGGGGAATCGCTCGGCGACGAGCCGGTAGAGGCGCGGGTCGGGCGGCTGGTCGACGCGCGTGCCGCGGTAGGCGCCCTTGAGGTCGAGCACGTCGACCGCCCCGGTCGCGACCAGCTCGTCCACCTGCTCGTACGTCCAGGCGCTGGCCGGGTCGAGCTTGAAGCGAAGCGACGGGTAGAGCTCGAGCCAGCGCGGCACGACGGCGGTTCGCGGGGAGGCGGCGAAGCGCACGGGCCGCGGCGCTCGGTCGACAGCCTCGGCCAGCGAGCGGCCCGCCTGCCTGAGCGCGAGGTCGAGCGCGGCGCTCTCGTAGCCCCAGCGGCGGTAGTGGGCGAAGACGGGAGAACCCGGCGGCTCGCGGAAGAGCTCGGTCGTGCCCAGGCGCTCGGAGAGCTCGTCGAACGAGCCCCAGCGCCCCACCACCGGCGGCACCGGCGGGTCATCGTGCGCGGCGCCGTCGTAGACCACGTCCTCGCCCACGCCCTCCTCCCCGCCACCGCTCAGCGTGATGACGGTCGTCACGCGCGTGAAGTCCGATCCGGTCTCCACCGCGCGACGATCGAGGGCGACGGAGTCGATCTCCACCGGCAGGCCCGCGATGCGCTCGTAGAGGCTCATGCGGCGGCGAAGGTCTCGAGCGCGAGGTCGATCTCCTCGTCGCCGGTCTGCCAGTTCGACACCGAGAGGCGGAGCGCGCGGCGGCCGTTCCAGGTGGTACCGCTGAGCCAGATCCGCCCGGATGCCTGCACGCGCGCGAGCAGCGCGTCCGTCGCCTCGTCGTCCTCGGCGCGGAAGAGCACCTGGTTGAGGACGACGTCGTTCAGCACCTCGATCCCCGGCTGGGCCGCGACCTGCTCGGCGAACCGCCGCGCCTGGCGACAGCAGCGCTCGACCAGCTCGACGAGGCCGCGCCGGCCGAGCGTGCGCAACGCCGCGTAGACCGGGAAGGCGCGCGCCCGGCGCGAGAACTCCGGCACCCAGTCGACCTGGTCGCGCACCCGCTGCTCGCCCTCGTCCTGGATCAGGTATTCCGCGTGCACCGTCATCGCCGCACGGTGGGCCTCCGGATGCGCGCAGAGGACGACGCCGGAGTCGTAGGGGACGTTCAGCCACTTGTGCGCGTCGGTCGTCCATGAGTCGGCCCGCTCGATGCCGGAGACGAGGTGGCGGAGCTCCGGCGACACCGCGGCCCAGAGGCCGAAAGCGCCGTCGACGTGGAGCCAGGCGCCGGCGCGCTCCGTGAGGTCGGCGATCTCCGCCAGTGGGTCGAACGCGCCGGTGTTGACCTCGCCCGCCTGGGCGCACACGATCGTGGGACCGTCCTCTTTGGCGAACGCCGCCGCGAGCGCCTCGACCCGCAGGCGCCCCTGGTCGTCCGCCGGAAGCACGGTCGGCGCGCCCAGCCCCAGCAGGCGCAACGCGCGGTCGACGGTGACGTGGCGCTTGGCGCCGACCAGGACCCGGACGGCCGGCGCCGCCTGCAGCCCGTCGCGGCCGACGTCCCAGCCGACCGAGTCGAGCACGTGGAAGCGCGCGGCCGCGAGGCCGGTGACGTGCGCCATCTGCGTGCCCGTGACGAAGCCGATCGAGGCGTCCGCCGGCAGGCCGAGCAGGGCGACCAGCCACTCGCGCGTCACCTGCTCGACGACTGACGCGGACGGGCCCGCGACGTAGAGGCCGGCGTTCTGGTCCCAGGTGGACGTCAGCCAGTCCGCGGCCAGCGCGGCCGGCAGCGCGCCGCCGATCACGAAGCCGAAGTAGCGGCCGCTGCCCATCGCGACCACGCCCCGCCCGGCCGCCGCAGCGAGCTGGGAGACGACCTCGCCGGCCGCAAGCGGCTCCTCTGGGAGCGGCCCGCCGAGCGCCTCGCGCAGCTCCTCGGGCGTCACGTCTGGGAAAACGTCGCGCTCCGCGAGCGACTCGAGATAGTCGGCCGCGATCGCAGCCGTCTGCTCGAGGAGCGCCCGGGCGTCGTCCACTAACGACCACTGCGGTCAATCAGCTCGACGCGATAGTCGTCCGGGTCGCGGACGAAGCAGATCCGCGAGCCGCCCTCGCGCACGCGGTAGGGCTCGCGCTCGGGCTCGATCCCCTGCTCCTTGAGGCGCGCGAGCGTCTCGTCGAGGTCGTCGACGGCGAGCGCGATGTGGCCGTAGCCGGTTCCGAGCTCGTACGTCCGCCCGTCGTGGTTGAAGGTCAGCTCGAGCACGTTCTCGTGGTCGCCGAGCGAGAAGAAGTAATTCGTCGCCTCGAGCTCGTCGTTGCGGACGATGTCCATCTCGCGGGAGAAGCTGAAGCCCAGCGCCTCGTAGAACGCCCGGCTCCGGTCGGGGTCGGTGATGCGGACCATCGTGTGCAGATAGCTGGTCATGGGCCGGAGCCTATCCCTCGAGATCCTCGCGGACGAGGCCGAAGAGGACGCCGTCCACCCACTCGTCGTTGCGCCAGTAGGCCTTCCGACGGACGCCCTCGCGGACGAACCCCGAGCGTTCCGCGTGCGCGATCGCGCGCTCGTTGAAGCCGTAGATCTCGAGCTGCACGCGGTGGAAGCCGAGCTCGAAGATCAGGTGCCGCTGGAAGAGCCGCGCCGCCTCGTCCGCGAGCCGGCGGCCCCGGAAGTCGGGGTGGACGGCGACCCCGCCGAGGGCTGCGATGCGGCTGCGCCGGTTCGAGAGCTCGAAGCTCATCGTTCCCGCGCGCTCGCCGTCGACCTCGATCACGTAGATGCCGGCTTCCTGCGGGTCGCGGTCGAGCTGGGCCAGGACCGACGCCCGGTCTTTCGGCCGCGCGACCGACAGGAACGGCTCGACGTCCTCGTGTCCATAGAGCTCGACGAGGAAGTCGACGTCTTCGGGCGTTGCCCGCCGTACGTTCACGCGTGCTGCGGCCGTCGGCGCATCTTGCCCGAGCCGACGGCGACGCCGACCAGGATCAGCGCCAGCCCGGCCACCGCCTCCGGCCGGATCGCCTCGTCGAGCAGCAGCGCCCCGTAGAAGAGCGCCACCGGCGGCATCAGGTACGTCACCAGCGACAGCCGCGCCGAGCCGTGCAGGCGCAGCATGCGGAAGAGGATCAGCTGTGCGAACGCCGTCCCCAGGACCGTCATCGCGAGCAACGAGCCGATCGCCTTGCCGCTCGGGACCTCGTCCGGGAGCTGCCAGACAGCGATCGGCAGGAGCGCCAACGCGCCTCCGATCATCGAGGCGGTCGCGAGCACCGGGCCCGCCGTCCCTTGCACGCGCACCTGCCCGTAGACGCCCGCGATGCCGTAGGAGAGGGAGGCGACGACCACAGCGAGGGTGCCGGCCACGGCCCACCAGCCTCCCGCAGCCGGCTGGCCGCCGGTCAGCACGGCCACGCCCACGAGCCCGAGCAGCACGCCCGCGAGGCGCGCGCGCGAGAGGCGCTCGGTGGGCAGGAACTGGATCAGGAGCAGGGCGACGAAGAGCGGGACGGTCGCGTTGGCGATCGCGGCGACGCCCGAGTCGATGTGCTTCTCGCCCCAGGCGATCAGCGTGAAGGGGATGGCACCGTTGACGACCCCGAGGATGAGGCCCGCGCGCCACGCGCGCCGGACCTCGCCGAGCTTGCCCTGCGCCGCGACGAGCGGCAACAGCAGCAAGGCCGCGAGCGCGAGCCGGAAGAACATCATCGGGGCGGGCTCGATGTCCTCCACGGCCACCTTGATGAACAGGTACGACGCGCCCCAGACCGAGGCCAGGACGAACAGCATCGGCCAGTACGCGCGCGTCATGCCGGTGGAGGAACTCGGCGCCGGAGCGCCCCCGTCCCGATCCCGACGCCGGCGAGCACGAGCGCCAGGCCCGCGACCGCCGTCCACCTGAGCTCCTCGTCCAGCAAGGTGACGCCGTAGACCAGCGCGAGCGCGGGGACGAGATAGGTGACGAGGATCGCGCGCGCGGCGCCCACTCCCGCGATCAGGCCGAAGTAGAGCTGGAACGCCAGCGCCGTCGCGAGCACGCCCAGCGCCAGGATCGCGGCGGCAGGCCCCCAGCCGTAGTCGCTCCCGGGCAGGACGGCGAGGCCCGGCGGCAGCGTCACGAGCGCCGCCCAGATCAGCAGCCCGAAGGAGACGTCGAAGGCGGAGAGGTCGCGCAGCCGGCGCGAGACGTAGAGGGCGCCGGCGGCGTAGAAGACGGTGGCGGCGACGATCGCCAGCGCCCCGAGCACGCCCCGGTTGCCGTCGTCGGGCGCCGCGCCGACGACGAGCACGACGCCGCCGAAGCCGAGCACGAAGCCGGCGAGCCGCAGCCCGGCCACGCGCTCGCTGCGGACGGCGACCGCGGCGAGCAGGACCGTGAAGAGCGGCGCGCCGGCGTTGAGGATCGCCGCGATGTTCGAGTCGACGTACTGCTGGCCCCAGGCGATCAGGAAGAAGGGCGCGGCCGTGGTGACGACGCCCGCGACCGCCAGCCGCAGCGCGTACGGCCGCATCCGCGTGAGCGTGCTCCGGAGGCGCCGCCGTCCCGCCTCGAAGAGCGCCAGCGCGAGCACCGCCGAGCCGAGGCGGCCGGCGATCAGGGCGGCCGGCGGGAAGCCGCGCAGCGCGATCTCGATCAGCATGAACGCCGCTCCCCAGATCGCGGCGAGCACGCCGAGCATCCCGAGATGGCGCGGGCTCATGGACGTTGAAACGCGCGCGGGGGCCGTCCTCCTTCCCGGCTACACTCGTCCTCTGGCAACCCTGGCGGAACAGCCCCTCCATCGCGCCCTCGGGCTGACCGACGGGGAGCTCGACCGAATCCGGGAGCTGCTCGCCCGCGACCCCAACCACTTCGAGCTCGCCGTCTTCTCGCTGCTGTGGTCGGAGCACTGCGGCTACAAGCACTCCGCGCCGCTGCTGAAGCGCTTTCCGTCCAGCGGCACGCGCGTGCTCCAGGGGCCGGGGGAGAACGCCGGCGTGATCGATCTCGGCGAGGGCGAGGCGGTGGCCTTCAAGGTCGAGAGCCACAACCATCCCTCCGCGGTCGAGCCCTTCCAGGGCGCCGCCACCGGGATCGGCGGCATCGTCCGCGACATCCTCGCCATGGGCGCGCGCCCGATCGCGCTGCTCGACGGGCTGAGCTTCGGAGCGCCCGACCACGCCTTCGACCGTGCTGTTGCCGGGATTGGCAACTACGGTAACTCGATCGGCGTGCCAACCGTGGGCGGCGAGGCCTTCTTCGACCCGTCCTACCGCGACAACTGCCTCGTCAATGCGATGTGCGTAGGCCTGCTCCCCACCGAGCGCGTCACGCGCGCGGCGGCCCGCAGGCCCGGCGGCCTGGTCTTCCTGTTCGGCGCGACGACAGGCCGGGACGGGATCGGCGGCGCCAGCGTGCTCGCCAGCCAGGAGCTCGGCGAGGGCGACGAGAAGCGGCCTTCCGTCCAGGTGGGCGACCCCTTCACCGGCAACAAGCTGATCGAGGCGAGCCTGGAGCTGGTGGAGCGCGGGCTCGTCGACTCGCTACAGGACTGCGGCGCCGCCGGCCTCGCCTCCGCCCTCTCGGAGATGGCGCGCGACGGCGCCGGCATCGACCTCCACCTCGACCGCGTCCCGCTGCGCGAACCCGACCTGGAGCCCTGGGAGATCATGATCTCGGAGAGCCAGGAGCGGATGGTGGCGGTCGTGCATCCTGGCTTCCAGGAGGCGGTGGAGGCGGTCTGCGACCGCTGGGAGCTCCGGCACGCGGTGATCGGCGAGGTGACCGAGACCGGGTTGCTGCGGGCGCTGCACGGCGTCGAGGTCGCCGGCGAGATCCCGGCGAGCCTGCTGACCGACGAGGCGCCGCGCTACCGGCTGGAGACGAGGCCGCGGCCCGTCCCTGCAAGTAACACAGTGTTACAAGCGCCTCCCTTCCGGGAGGCGCTGCTGGCGCTGCTCGCGTCGCCGAACATCCGTAGCCGCGCCTGGATCTACCGGCAGTACGACCACCTCGTCGGGTCGCGCACCGTCCGCCGCCCCGGCCTGGATGCGGCCGTCCTGCGGCTGCGCCCCTCGGATCGCGGGCTCGCCGTCTCGCTCGACGGCCAGTCGCGCATCACCAGGCTCGACCCCCGCACCGGCGGCGCCCTCGCGGTGCTCGAGTCGGCGCGCAACGTCGCCTGCGCCGGCGGCCGCCCGCTCGCGGTCACCGACTGCCTCAACTTCGGCAACCCCGAGAAGCCCGAGATCGCGTGGCAGCTGGCCGAGGCGATCGAGGGCATGGCCCAGGCCTGCGAGGCGCTCGAGCTCCCGGTCGTGTCCGGCAACGTCTCCCTCTACAACGAGACCGACGGGCGGCCGATCGACCCGACGCCGGTGGTCGGCTGCGTGGGCCTCGTCGAGGATGTGCGGGCGATCCCCGGCGTGTGGAGCGAGGGAGACGAGATCTTCCTGGCGCGCGCGGGCGACGTGTCGCTGAACGGCTCCGAGTACCAGGCGCTCTTCGGCGAGGTCGGCGGCATGCCCGCCGCCCTGGACCTCGAGGCGGAAGCGCAGCTGATCGACCGCCTGTGGCGCACGGCGCCTTCGCTCTCGCTCGCGCACGACGCGGCCGAAGGCGGACTGGCGGTCGCGCTGGCCGAGGCGGCGATCGTGAGCGGGATCGGCGCGCGCCTCACCCTGCCGGTGGACGAGACCGAGCTGTTCGGCGAAGGTGGCAGCCGGGTGGTCGTCGCCTCTGCCCGCCGGCTGAAGCTGCCGCGGATCGGCGTCGTCGGCGGAAACGAGCTCTTCGGCATCCCGGTGGAAGAGCTCGCAGCGGCCTGGGGAAGCGCCTGATGTGCGGGGTGTTCGGCATCCGCTCGACCGAGCGCGACGCGGCGCGCACCGCCTACTTCGGCCTCCACGCCCTGCAGCACCGCGGCCAGGAGTCGGCCGGGATCGCGGTCTCCGACCATGGCCGCCTGACCGTCATCCGCGACCTCGGCCTGGTCACGCACGTGTTCGACGAGCGCAACCTCGACGGCCTCCACGGCGACCTCGCGATCGGCCACACCCGCTACTCGACGACCGGCGGCCACCGCTGGGAGAACGCGCAGCCGTTGATCCACCGCGGCCGCGGCCGCACGATCGCGCTCGGCCACAACGGCAACCTCGTCAACGCGGGCGCGCTGCGCGCGGAGCTCGCCGTGCCGCTGACCTCGACCTCCGACAGCGAGGTGATCGCGGCCCTGATCGCCGCCGACGAGGGGCCGCTGGAGCAGGCGGTGGCACGAGCGATGGCGCGGCTCCAGGGCGCGTACTCGGTCGTCGCGCTCGCCGACGGCAAGCTCGTCGCCTTCCGCGACCCGCTCGGCTTCCGTCCGCTCGAGCTCGGGCGCCTCGGCGACGACTGGGTGGTCGCCTCCGAGACGTGCGCCCTTGACCTCGTCGGCGCCGAGTTCGTGCGCGACGTGGCCCCGGGCGAACTCGTCGTGGTGGACGAGGACGGCCTCCACGCCGAGCAGGCGCTGCCGGCCGGCGACCGCACGGCCTTCTGCATCTTCGAGTTCTTCTACCTCGCCCGCCCCGACTCGATCATCGAGGGGGTCGAGGCCCACGGAGCCCGCCTGCGGATGGGCGAGCGGCTCGCCGCCGAGGCGCCCGCCGACGCCGACCTCGTCCTCCCCATCCCCGACTCGGGCACGCCCGCGGCGATCGGCTTCTCGCGCGCGTCCGGCATCCCCTTCTCCGAGGGCCTGATCAAGAACCGCTACGTGGGCCGCACGTTCATCCAGCCCGACCAGAAGCTGCGCGAGCAGGGCATCAAGCTCAAGTTCAACCCGCTGGCGGAGGTGGCGGGGAAGCGCGTCGTGGTCGTGGACGACTCGATCGTGCGCGGGAACACGACGCGGCAGCTCGTCTCGATGCTCTTCGAGGCCGGCGCGGCCGAGGTGCACGTGCGCATCTCCTCGCCGCCGGTCGTCAGCCCTTGCTACTACGGCATCGACCTGGCAGACGAGGACGAGCTCGTCGCCTCGTCGCGGACCGTGGAGGAGGTGCGGGCGCTGATCGGCGCCACCTCGTTGCACTACCTCTCGCTCGAGGGGCTCCAGTGGGCGGTGCAGCGGCCGGAGAGCGCGGTCTGCCGCGCCTGCCTCACGCGGGACTACCCGACGGCAGTCCCACGGGAGAGCTCGAAGCTGCGCTTCGAGCTCGTCTAACTTCACCGCCTGCCGCTGGAACGGCGGTTCGTGGCCTCTCGGGCGGCGCAGCCGCCCTTCGGCCGCTTGGCAGCCGTCCGGTGGGCGGCGCCGTAACCTGCTAGGCCTCCGCGCGTGGCGCTTCGCGCCAGGCGCTCCGGCCACGATGTCAAGCGCTGCGGCGTGACGCCTCGCGACGGCCGGGATGCGCGGCTTCGCCGCAGCGATCCCGGCCGTCCGAGGATCAAGCTCTATTGCTCGTAGACGCGCGAGGCCTTGGCGATCCCGCGGCTGATGAAGTACGTCGACGTCAGCACGACCGTCGCGGTCACGAAGCCGGACACGTCGAACAGGTCGCTGGCGGCCCAGATGATCACGAGCCCGATCTCGACCAGCAGGTAGAGCGCGAACTCGGCGTTGCCGGGGATGGGAAGCGTCGCCGGCATCCCGATCGTCGGGCGCGGCGGGGGCGTGGAAGGCTGCTGTTCCATTCAGCTCCTTTGGTCGGTTGTGGCTTGTTCGATTTGGTTCGACCGGTCATTTCCGACGGACACGAGGGCTGAGCCCTCGCGTCCTGATGGTCGGCGCCGCAAGCGGCGCCTCGGGTCAGGCCGCCAGGAGCGGCACATGGACGATCTCGAGCTTGATGCCGTCGGGGTCGTAGAAGAAGACCGCGTAGTAGCCGGGCTGGTAGCTGTACTCCTGCGGCTCGCTCTCGATCTCGGCGCCGCGCTCGCGGAGCCAGTCGGCCCGCTCGTCGACGGCGGCGCGCGAGACGGCCTCGAGCGCGAGGTGGTGGAGGCCGACCCGGTAGCGGTCGTAGCCGCCCTCGGCCTGGGCCTCCCGCAGGCCTATGCCGGTGCCGGGGCCGACCAGGTACCAGATCGTCTCGCCGCGCTCGCCCTCGACCTCGCTGATCCGGTGCCAGCCGAGCGGGGCGAGCAGGTCCCGGTAGAACGGCAGGCTGCGCTCGATCGAGGAGACGACCAGGTCGACGTGGTGGACGCCGGTGGAGCGCACCAACCGTCGAGGTTCGCGCTCACCGGCGCAGCTCCTCCGCGCGCCCGTAGCGGACGGCGCGGCTGACCGCGGCCGCGTCGAGGCCGCGCTCGATCAGCTCCTGGCGCAGCTCCCCCTCCGCGCCCAGCCGCAGGAAGAGCCAGGCGAGGGCCCCGATCGTCACCAGCGAGCCTTCGACCATCATCACGGCGCCCGCGATCCCCTGGTCGGCCAGCGGCGAGATCCCCCAGATGCGCTCGGCACGCTCGTAGGTCGCATAGACCACAGTGCCGGTCCAGAGGAAGATGTTGCCGAGGAGCGTCTCGAGCAGCCGCACGGTGACGATGTAGCCGAGCTTCCAGCCGGTGCCGAACCACATCGGCCCCGGGAGCACCTCCACGACCGGCGCCCACATCAACGCCCCGAACGTGAGGAAGCAGAGGTGCTGGAGCACGTGGACGCCGCCCGAGGAGAGCGCCGCCTCGTAGGCCGCGGGAACGTGCCAGGCGAAGAGGTTCGCCGCCCAGAGCGGCAGCGCAACGAGCGGGTGGGCCAGGAAGCGGAGCCGGTCGACGGCCTTGAAGGCGAGCAGGGGCCGCAGCAGGGGGCCGGTGAGGCCGGCTACGAGGCAGAGCGCGGCCAGGTCCCCGAGCAGGATGTGCTGGGCCATGTGGAACGAGAACAGCCGCTCCTCGCCCAGCCGGTCGATCGGCGAGGCGAGCGCAACGACGATCAGCGCGAGCCCGAGCGCGAAGAGGCCCTGCCGCCAGCCAGGGACGGCCGCGCCACGGCGGCGGAGCGTCAGCGCGCGCCGCCAGTAGAGGAACGCCGCCAGCGCGATCGGCAGCAGCCGCGCCGGTTCGAGCGACCCGTCCACGGCGGTGACGTTAGCCTCGGCGCCCGGGACGTGCACCTCTTCCACTACCACCTCGTCACGAGCCGTGTCCGCGAGGTCGAGGCGCGGTATCTGGGGAAGCTCGCGTTCGAGCTCGTCGCGCGGTACGGCCGGATCGGGGACGAGGCGACCGCCTTCGAGTCGGGAACTTCCTGGGAGGAGCTCGACTCGCGCGGGTTCAGGCTGCGGCTCTCCGAGCTCGAGCGCGGCGCGGTCAACGTCGTCGTCCAGCCTGGCCAGTGGGAGCATCCACGCGTCGACCACCTCGGCCTGGCGCTCGACGAGGGCGAGTTCGACGAGGTGCTGGAGCGCGCGGAGGAGCTCGAGCTACGGGTGCAGGAACACGGCGGGCGGCGAACGTTCGTCGCCACCGGCGCCGGCTATCGCCTCGAGCTGCACCCGCCGCGCGAGTGGCTGGAGGAATTGCTCGAGAACGCGGACGACCCGGCTCGGAAGGCCGACGTGCTCGCCGACCTGCTGGGGATCCGGGCGATCGGCGGCGACGTCGAGGTCGGGGACGCCCTGGTCCGCTTCATGCCGGGCGGCGCGCAGGGGCGTCCGGAATTGCTGGCCGAGCTCTTCCGGTAGCCTCGCGCGGTGAGCACGTACGAGGCGGCCGGGGTCTCGCTCGCGAAGGCAGAGGCGGTGGTGGAGCGCATCCGCGCCGCCGTCGAGTCCACCGGCGCCACCGGGTTCGGCGCCTTCGCCGGCCTCCATCCACTCGGCGACGGCCGCCTGCTCGCCGCCTCGACCGACAGCGTCGGCACGAAGCTGACACTCGCCCGCCGGCGCGGCGCCTTGCGGAACTGCGGGGCCGACCTCGCCGCGCACTGCATCAACGACGTCCTCACAAGCGGCGCCGAGCCGCTCCTCTTCCTCGACTACGTCGCCGCCAACCGCATCGAGCTGGAGCAGGTTGCCGAGCTCGTCGAGGGCGCGGCCGAGGTCTGCCGCGCGGCGGGCGTGGCGCTCGTCGGAGGCGAGACGGCCGAGCTGCCCGGGATCTACCAGGAGGAAGAGCTCGACTTCGCGGGCACGTGCGTCGGGATCGTCGCCGCGGACGGCTTGCTCGACGGGTCCTCAGTGGAGGAGGGCGACGTCGTGCTCGGCCTGACCTCGGCCGGCCTCCACGCGAACGGCTTCACGCTCGCCCGGCGCGTGCTGGAGCTGGAGGACTACGACGGAGACGACCTGCTCGCGCCGACCCGCCTCTACCTCGACGACGTGCGGCGCCTGCGCGGCCGCGCCCACGCCTTCGCGCACGTCACGGGCGGGGGAATCGAAGGCAACCTGGGCCGGGTGGTGCCGGACGGGCTCCGCGCCGAGCTCGACTGGGGCTCCTGGGAGCGCCCGCCCGTCTTCGGCTGGCTCGCGCGCCACGTCGAGGAGGACGAGCTGCGCCGCGTCTTCAACCTCGGCATCGGCTTCTGCGCCGTCGTCCCGGAAGCCGCCGGCGAGCTCGTGATCGGGAGGATCGTGCGCGCGTGATCGGAGTGCTCGTGTCGGGCGAGGGCAGCAACCTCCAGGCCCTGATCGACGCCGGGCTGCCGGTCGTGGCGGTCGCCTCCAACAAGCCCGGCACTCGCGCGCTCGAGCGCGCGCGGCTGGCCGGCATCCCGACGAAGGTCTTCGCGCTCGACGACCATCCCGAGCGCGAGGCGCGCGACGCCGCCATGGCCGCCTGGCTCGCCGGGCAGGGCGCCTCGCTCATCGTTTGCGCCGGTTACATGCACCTGCTCACGAGCCCGTTCCTCGACCGCTTCCAGGGCCGCATCGTCAACGTCCACCCGTCGCTGCTGCCCCAGTTCCCCGGCACGCGGGCGATCGAGGACGCGGTCTCGGCGGGCGCCGTCCGCACCGGGGTCACCGTGCACCTCGTCGACGAGGGCGTGGACAGCGGCCCGGTGCTGGCGCAGGAGGAGGTCCCGGTCGAGCCGGCGGAGACGCTGGCGGACCGAATCCACGCCGTCGAGCACCGCCTGCTGCCGCGCGTGGTCGAGGAGCTATGCGCGCGCTGATCTCCGTCTCCGACAAGACCGGCCTCGCGGAGTTCGCGCAGGGCCTCGCCGACCTCGGGGCCGAGCTCGTCGCCTCAGGAGGCACCGCCGCGTTCCTCGAAGAGCACGGGCTCGAGGTGACTTCAGTCGAGGAGTTGACGAAGGTGCCCGAGCTGCTCGGTGGGCGCGTGAAGACGCTGCACCCGAGGGTGCATGCCGCGATCCTCGCCCGGCCCGAGGACGACCTCTCCGAGCACGGCATCGAGCCCTTCGACGTCGTCTGCGTCAACCTCTACCCGTTCGAGCAGGAGCCGGGCGTCGAGCTGATCGACGTCGGCGGGCCGTCGATGCTGCGCGGCGCGGCGAAGAACTTCGTCCGTGTCGTCGCCGTCTCGCGGCCCGAGCAGTACGACGAGGTGCTCGCCGAGCTGCGGGCGGGCGGGGTATCGGAGGAGACGCGCCGCAGGCTGGCCGCAGACGCCTTCGCCGCGACGGCGCGCTACGACGCAGCGATCGCACTCTGGCTCGGCCAGGGACGCGAGTTGCCGTACGGAGAGAACCCGCACCAGCGGGCGACGTACTACGGCCTCTTGGACTTCGAGCAGTTGCAAGGCCCGGAGCTGTCGTTCAACAACCTGAACGACCTCGACCGCGGAGTGCGGCTCGCACGCGACCTGGACGGCCCCGCCTGCGTGATCGTGAAACACGCCAATCCGTGCGGCGCCGCCATCGCGGCGACGATCGAGGACGCCTACGCCGACGCGCTCGCCTGCGACCCGCTCTCGGCCTATGGGGGCATCGTAGTCCTCACCCAGCCCGTCACGGCCGCGCTGGCCGAGACCTTGGCCGGCCAGTTCATCGACGTGCTGCTTGCGCCTGCCTACGAGGCACTGCCCGACAAGCCGAACGCCCGCTTTCTCTCCGGGCCGCTCCCCGCGGCTCCGACACGGGACTATCGGACCGTCCTCGGCGGCCTGCTCGTGCAGGACACCGACCTCGGCGAGGACGACCTGGAGCTCGTGTGCGGCACGGTCGCCGACCACGCCGACCTCCGCTTTGCCTGGACGGTCTGCAAGCACGTCACGTCGAATGCGATCGTGATCGCGAAAGGCGGCCGGACGATCGGGATCGGCGCGGGCCAGCAGAGCCGCGTCGACGCGGTCAGGATCGCGCTCGAGAAGGCGCGCGCCCACGGCCACGACCTCGCCGGCGCCGCGCTCGCCTCGGACGCGTTCTTCCCTTTCGCCGACGGGCCGCAGCTCGCGCTCGAGGCGGGCGTGACCGCGATCGTTCAGCCCGGCGGCTCCAAGCGCGACGACGAGGTGATCGCCGCCGTGCGCGACGCGGGCGCCGCGATGGTCTTCACGCACCGGCGCCACTTCCGGCACTGATGGACGACGCCGACCTCCAGCTGCGCAACGAGATCTATCGGCGGTTCGTCGAGACCGGGCGGCCGCCCCACATCGATGACCGGGCCGCGCTGCGCCGCCTGCACGACCAGCACGCGGTCGTCTTGGACGATGCGGACCAGATCCGGATGCTCAACCCGTTCTCGCTCGTCCCGACACCGCACCGCGTCCACGCAGGCGGGCGCTGGTGGTACGGCAACTGCGCCTGGGACGCGCTCGGCGTGATCGCCGCCCTCGGCGGCGAGGGCCGCTACGAGACGTCCTGCCCGGACTGCGCGGAGGCGATCGAGATCGACGTGCGCGACGGCGGCCTCGAGGGCGGCGACCTCGTCTTCCACCTCGCCGTCCCCGCCGCGAGCTGGTGGGACGACATCGTCTTCACCTGAAGCACGATGAATCTCTTCCGGTCGGAAGAGCACGCACCGCGCGGCGGCGAGACGGTCCCCGTGGCGACCCTGTGGCAGCTCGCCGACGCGTGGTACCGCGACCGGCTCGCCCCCGGCTGGCGCCCTCGCACGCGCGAGGCGAACGCCGCGATCCTCGCCAGGCTCGGGCTGACGACTCCTCTGTGGGCGCTGGAATAGGCACGACCACAACCGCGTTGGAGCGCGCATGAGCTCCACCGATCCCCGCCGCTGGCTGGTGCTGGCCGTCGTCGGCGCCGCCTTCTTCATGACGATTCTCGACGTCGCGATCGTGAACGTCGCGATCCCCTCGATCCAGCGGGACTTCGACGTCGACGAGGCGATGGTGCAGTGGGTGATCACCGCCTACGCGATCACGTTCGGCGGCTTTCTCCTGCTCGGGGGCCGCATGGCCGACCTGCTCGGCCGGCGCCGGATCTTCATCGGTGGCCTCGTGCTCTTCACGCTCGCCTCGCTCTTCTGCGGCTTCGCCACCAGCGCCGAGATGCTGATCGCGGCGCGCGCGGCGCAGGGCATCGGCGCCGCGATCATCTCCCCCGCCGCCCTCTCCATCGTCACCACGATCTTCAGCGAGGGCGCGGACCGCAACAAGGCGCTCGGGATCTGGGGCGCGCTGGGCGGCTCGGGCGCAGCCGCGGGCGTCCTGCTCGGCGGCATCCTCACCAAGTACCTCGGGTGGGAGTGGATCTTCTTCGTCAACGTCCCGGTGGGCGCGCTCGTGCTCGGGCTGACCCGGCCGATCGTTCCCGAGAGCCACGCCGACCTCGACCACCGGCGCTTCGACGCCACCGGCGCGGTCACGGTGACCGGCGGCCTGGCGCTGCTCGTCTACGCGATCTCGAAGGCGCCGGACGTAGGCTGGGCCAGCGGCCGCACGATCGGCTTCCTCGCCGCCGCCGCAGTCCTGCTCGGCTCGTTCGTCGCCTGGGAGCTGCGGACTCGATCGCCGCTGATGCCGTTCGGGATCTTCCGCAACCGGTCGGTGACGGCGGCGAACGTCGTCGGGTTCCTGATGGGCTCGGTGATCTTCGCGAACTTCTTCATCCTCACCCTCTACGTCCAGCAGGTGCTCGGCTGGTCGGCGCTGAAGACGGGGCTCACGTTCCTCGCCACCGCCGGGACGACCGTAATCTGGGCCGGCGTGTCGCAGGCGCTGACGACGAAGTGGGGGCCGAGGCCCGTGATGACGCTCGGCCTGTCGGTGATCGCGCTCACGGTGCTCGGCTACACGCGCCTGCCCGTGGACGGGAGCTACTGGCCCGACCTGCTGCCGCTCTACCTGACGTTCGCGCTGGGCATGGCGTTCGCGTTCATCCCGGTCTCCGTCGCCGCGTTCGCGGGCGTGGCCCCGCAGCAAGCCGGGCTCGCGTCGGGCCTGCTGAACACGAACCAGCAGATCGGCGGCGCGATCGGCGTGGCGGTCGCCGCGACGATCTTCACCTCGCGCGCGACGTCGCTGATGGAGGAGGGGACGGCGCCCGCGGCAGCGGCGACCTCCGGCTTCCACTGGGCTTTCATGGCCCTCGTGGCGCTGGCCCTGGCGGGCGCGGTGGCTGCGTTCGTCCTTCTGCGTGGGACGCCGAAGATGGCGCCGGCCGCGGTGCCGGTTTAGAGACCGCCCGGCGGCGCGAAGCGGTAGAAGACCTGCCCGGCCTTGCCGAGCACGCCCGGGACGAAGTCCTCCAGCGCCCGGGCGTTCTCGATCCCGCCCAGTGACACCGGCTCGTAGCCGGCGTCGCGGATCAGCTGCTCGGTCACCTCGCGCGCGTCGTCCTCGGCGGCGTAGAGGCAGCTCGGGGGCACGCGCTGCTCCCCGATCTGGTCGTAGAGGACGCCGAAGTTGGCGTTGAACGCCTTCGCCACCGGCCCCTTCGTGTGGGCCTTCACCTCGTGCGCGAACGACTCGTAGCTCTCGTCGCGGCCGGAGAACGCATTGGCGGCGTCGATCGCGGCCTTCCCCTCGAGGCCGCTCACCTTGCCGAGCGCCTCAGAGATGGAGCCGGACGGCACCGCGACGAGGACGACGTCCGCGTCGGAGGCGTCGCCGCCTTCGCGGCCGAGCGCGGTCACCTCGTGGCCGGCCTGCTCCCAGAGCTTGGCGAGCCCGCCGCCGATGTTGCCCTTGCCGATCGTCGTGATCTTCATGCCCGCGCAACGTAACCTAACCGCGGCCATGGCCCGCGACTATCCGACCGCTCTCGACCTCGTCGGCGGCACGCCGATCGTGCGGCTGGACAAGCTCTCTCCGCCCGGCGGGCCGACGATCCTCGCCAAGCTCGAGTACCTGAACCCGGGCGGCTCGGTGAAGGACCGGATCGGCCTGGCGATGATCGAGGCGGCCGAGCGCGAGGGGAAGCTGAAGCCGGGCGGCACGATCGTCGAGCCGACCTCCGGCAACACGGGCGTCGGGCTCGCGATCGCCGCGGCCGCGCGCGGCTACCGCTGCATCTTCGTGATGCCGGACAAGATGAGCCAGGAGAAGATCTCGATGCTGCGTGCGTACGGAGCCGAGGTCGTGATCTGCCCGACTGCGGTCGAGCCCGACTCGCCGGAGTCCTACTACTCCGTCTCCGACCGCCTGGCGGAGGAGATCCCGGGCGGCTTCAAGCCCGACCAGTACTCGAACATGGCCAACCCGGAGGCGCACTACGAGGTCACGGGCCCGGAGCTCTGGGAGCAGACGGGCGGTGACGTGGCCGCGATCGTCATCTCCGTCGGCACGGGCGGCACGATCACCGGCGTCGGGCGCTACTTCAAGGAGCGGCGGCCGGAGGTGCTGATCGTGGGCGCCGACCCAGAGGGATCGGTCTTCACCGCCAAGACGGAGCGCGACGTGCACCCGTACCTCGTGGAGGGCATCGGCAAGGACACGTGGCCGAAGACGCTCGATCCGTCGGTGGTCGACGAGTGGGTGAAGGTCTCCGACCGCGACTCGTTCGTGGTCGCGCGGCGCCTGGCGCGCGAGGAGGGGATCCTGGCCGGCGGCTCGTCGGGGACGACCGTCTGGGCGGCGCTCGAGGTTGCGAAGCGCTTCGGCCCGGGCGACCGCATCCTCACGATGCTGCCCGACAGCGGGCGCTCGTACCTCTCCAAGTTCTACGACGACAACTGGATGCTCGAGCACGGCTTCCTCGAGCGGCGCGCGCCGGTGCCGACGGTGGACGAGCTGCTGCGCTCGAAGCGCGCCGAGGAGGCCGAGGTGCCGGCGCTGATCACGATCTCCTCCCACCAGAAGGTCGGCGAGGCGATCGACGTGATGCAGCGGTACTCGATCTCGCAGCTGCCCGTCGTCCGCGACGGCGACTACGACTCGCTCGCCGACATCATCGGCTCGCTCCAGGACCGCGACCTGCTCGACCGCGTCTTCAAGAACCCGGACGCGCTCCACCACGACGTGGCGGAGGCGATGCAGCCGCCTTTGGCCGCCGTGGACGTGGCCGACACCCTCGACCAGGTCTTCGCGACGCTGACCGGGCGCACGACTGCGGTCGTGGTCGCCCGCGACGGCCGTCCCGTAGGCGTCCTGACGCGGTCAGACCTGCTCGAGTACCTCGCCCACTCCCGTTGATCCGGGTCATCGGAGCTGGGCTCCCGCGCACGGCGACGCGGTCGCTGAAGCAGGCGCTCGAGACCCTGCTCGGCGGCCGCTGCTACCACATGCACGAGACCTTCTCGCACCTCGAGGACGTGCCGGTCTGGCGGGCTGCGATCCGCGGCGACGAGCCCGACTGGCGCACCTTTCCACCCGACTGTGTCGCCGCGGTCGACTGGCCGGCCTCGGCCTTCTGGCGCGCGCTCGCGGACGCGAATCACGACGCGGTGATCGTCCTCTCCACCCGCGGCGACGCTCCCACGTGGTGGGAGAGCGTCGACGAGACGATCCTCGGCGTCGCGCGCGGCGACGGGCAGCCGGAATGGGGCCAGTGGCTCGCGATGTTCCACGAGCTGCTCGAGCGGGAGGTCGGAGCGAACTGGGACGACGCCGAGGCGGCGCAGGCGTTCTACGAGCGGCACAACGCGGAAGTGCGCGCGACGGCGCCTCCCGACCGGCTCGTCGACTGGTCTCCGGCCGACGGCTGGGAGCCGCTCTGTAGGGCGCTCGGGCTGCCCGTTCCCGACGAGCCCTTCCCCTGGGCGAACAAGCGCGACGAGTGGCGGGACAGCTAGCGCGGCTCGCCGCTCGCGAACTGCCACGGGTCGAGCAGTGGAACGTCGCAGCCCGCGAAGTCGCGCGTGTTGCCGGTGACGACGGTAAGCGCGTGCACGTGGGCCGTCGCGGCGATCAGGCTGTCGACGGTCTTGCGCGGAGCGGCAGCGTTCAGTCGTCCCCACTGGTCGGCTGCGCCCTCGTCGACCGGCAAGATCCGCTCGGCGAAGCGTAAGCGAAGCTCGGAGAGCCAGACGTCGAAGAGCGCAGCCTGGTCGGGGTCGCGGGCGCGTAGACGCTCGATCCCGTTTCGGATCTCCCCGACGGTGAGCACGCTCAGGTACAGCTCGTCGGCTTTGACGGATTCAGCCCAGGCGGCGACCGACCTGTCCCGACCGCGCCGGATCTCTGACACGACATCGGTATCGAGCAGGTATTTCAGAGCGCCAGGTCGCGTCCGCGATCGCGCGCCCGGCTCACGTCGAGCAGGTCGAAGTCCGGAGCCGACCGGAGGAAGTCGACGAGGTTGTCATCCGGTCCCTTCAGGCGCCGGTAGTCCTCCGCCGAGACGACGACGACGGCCTCGCGGCCGTGCTTCGTGACGAGTTGCGGCCCTTCTCGCCGCGCTCGTTCGACCAGCTCGCTGAATCGCTGCTTCGCCGCCTGCAGTTGCCAGACCATCGAGCCTCCAAAATTAGACAGACTAGACAGAACTCTAGCGAGGCTCGCCGGTGTAGCGCCAGCCGATCGCCTGGATCGCGTCCGCCTCGACCAGCCCCCGCTCGAGCGACTCGCCGGCCACCCCGCCCGCCACGTAGCGGTAGAGGTGCGGCTCCCAGGAGAAGAAGCGCTCGACGAACCTGGCGTCGAGCTCCCGGCGCATGTCCTCGTAGCCGTGCAGCCCGACGTGCTCGTCGTCCCACTCGCGGCGGAGCTCCTCGAGGCTGGCCGGCGCCACTCCGCCGCTCGCCGCGGCGACGGCCCGCCGCTGCCCGTAGAACCAGTCCGCCGTGCCCTCGTCGAGGCGGTCCCAGCCGAGCTCCTCCAGCACGAGGACGCCGCCGGGCCGCAGGTGGTCGCGGATCTTGTCGAGCGCGGGCCCCAGGTCGGTGACGTGGTGCAGCGTCTGCACGGCGACGATCGCGTGGAAGAGCTCGTCCTCGTCCACCTCCTCCAGCTTGATCCGGCGGAAGATCCCGTCGCCCTGCGGCGCCGCGGGGTCGATCGCGACCACGTCGTAGCCGCCCGCGTCGAGCGCGAGCGCGAGTGACCCCTTCGCCCCGGTGCCGACCTCGAGCACCCTCGCCGGGGGCGGCGGAAGCTGGGAAAGTACGAACTCGGTGGTGTCCATCCCTTGCAGCCTCGCAGAGGCCCGGCGGATCGCGGTCCGGGCGCAGCTCCTCGACGGCTCGGCGACCTCGGTGCTCGATACGGTCCGCCGGCTCGGGTTCCTCCAGATCGACACCGTCTCGACGGTCGCGCCGCCGCAGTACCTGGTGCTCTGGAGCCGCCTCGGCCCCTACGACCCGGCGCAGCTCGACAGCCTGCTCTGGGACGAGAAGCGGCTGTTCGAGTGGAACGCGTTCATCTACCCGATCGAGGACTTCCCGCTGATCCGGGCGCGAATGCTGCGCCGGAGCCGCAAGTACGCGCACGAGATCCGCGGCAGCGAGTTCCTCAAGAGCAACGCGCGCTTCAAGCGCTACGTCATGCGCGAGCTCGAGGCGCGCGGCCCGCTGCTCTCCCGTGACCTCGACGACCGCTCGGTGATGAGCTGGAGCTCCGACAGCCGCTGGTGGGGAAGCCGCAACGTGGCCGTGATGCTCGAGATCCTCCACTCGCGGGGGCAGGTCGCGGTGGCCGGGCGCCAGAACGGCCAGCGGCTCTGGGACCTGGGCGAGCGCTGGTATCCGGAGGTCGAGCGCGTTCCGCTGCGCGAGGCCGACCGGCTGCTGGCCGAGAAGCGGCGCCGGGCCAAGGGCGTCTGGCTGGAGGGCGGCCAGTGGCGCGCGCACCCGGACGCGGCGGACGGACCGGTGCCCGACCGCGTCACGCTCCTCTCCCCCTTCGACCGGCTGATCTACGACCGCGAGCGCACCGAGGCGCTCTTCGACTTCCGCTACCGGCTCGAGATGTTCGTCCCCAAGGCGAAGCGGGAGTACGGCTACTACGTCTTGCCGCTGCTCGTGGGCGACCGGCTCGTGGGGCGCGTCGAGCCGCGCTTCGACCGGAAGACGCGGAAGCTCGAGGTGCTCGGCGCCTGGGGCGACACCTCCCGGCTCGACGAGGCGCTCGCGAGCCTTGCCGCGTTTCTCGGCGCGGAGTAGGCTCACGCCGTGCGCGTCGACGCCTCGGTCACCTCGATCTCCTGGATCCCCTCCGACGCGGTCAAGGGGATGCCGAAGGTGCCGTTCGAGCTCGGCGTCGCCCACTACGACGACGCGCCGCCGGAGGAGCTCCACCCGGGCGACCTCGACCGCCTGACCGAGCAAGACGCCTTCCGCGAGGCGAACGAGCTGCGCGCCTGGATCGAGGTCGAGGACGGGAAGATCGTCGACGCCGGCTACTCGGGCGGCGGGCGGATCGGCGTCACGCGCGTCAAGCTGGGCCCGAAGGAGCTGACGATCCCGGCCGTGGCGATGCCCACGCTCCAGGCGGACCCCGAGGTCGGCGAGGGCGAAGCGCGCTTCGTCCAGACCGCGGGCGGCCGAACGGGCGCCCCCGCGCCGCGCCACGTCCGCGGGAAGCCGTACTTCCAGCTCGCCTCGTCGCTCGCCTGGACCACCCTCGCGCTGACGATCCGAGCCGACGGCTCCTCGGAGTGGGAGCTCGTCGGCGCCAGCCCGTTCCCGCGCCACTGGGTCTACGACCAGGAAGGCGCGCTCGCCGCCAAGTCCGGCGTGATCGACTTCGCGACCTGGTACCGCGAGGCGCACGAGCGCAACACGCCGTGGGGCGACGAGGAGTCCGAGGCCGTCCTCGCGGAGGTCGAGACGTCGCTCGAGCGCGAGCTCTCCGAGCAGGTGATGGCCGACCGGCCCAAGCCGCGGACGGTCGCGGCCGGCGAGACGCTGATCGAGCAAGGAGCCGCGGACGATTCGGTCTACCTGGTCCTCGACGGCGTCTTCGAGGTCACGATCGACGGCGAGCCGGTGGGCGAGGTCGGCCCGGGCGCGATCGTGGGCGAGCGGGCGGGCCTCGAGCTCGGCAAGCGCACGGCGACGCTCACGGCGCGGACGCAGGCGCGCGTCGTCGACGCCGGCGAGCTCGATCCGGGCGACCTGTACGAGGTCTCCGCCGGGCATCGCCGCGAGCCCGGAGGCGCTGCCAGCCAGTAGCATCGAGCGCGTGGACTTCGAGACGCGCGCGATCCACGAAGGGCAGGAGCCGGACCCGGCCACCGGCTCGGTAACCGTCCCGATCTACCAGACCTCCACTTACGTCCAAGAGGAGGTCGGGAAGCACAAGGGTTACGACTACGCGCGGGTCGCCAACCCGACGCGCACGGCGCTGCAGACCTGCCTAGCCTCGCTCGAGGGCGCCGAGCACGGCATCGCATTCTCCTCGGGCCTCGGCGCGACGACGACGCTCTTCCACCTCGTCAACCCGGGTCAGCGGGTGGTCGCCGTCAACGACGTCTACGGCGGCGTCTACCGCATGTTCAAGCAGGTCTACGAGCCCAAGGGCTACCTCTTCGACTGGCGGCCCGCGGACGAGTTCGCCGAAGTGCCGGCCGACACGGCCCTCGTCTGGATCGAGACGCCCACGAATCCGATGCTCAACCTCGTCGACATCGGCGCTGCCGCGGAGGCCGCCCACGCCGTCGGCGCGATCCTCGTCGTCGACAACACGTTCGCCACGCCCTTCCTGCAGCGGCCGCTCGAGCTCGGCGCCGACGCCGTCGTCCACTCGACCACGAAATACCTCGGCGGCCACTCCGACGTCGTCGGCGGCTTCGTCGCCACGAACGACCCCACGATCGCGGAGCGGCTCTTCTTCCTCCAGAAGTCGCTCGGCGCGATCCCCGGCCCCTTCGACGCGTGGCTCGTCCTACGGGGCGTGAAGACGCTGGCAGTGCGGATGGAGCGCCACTGCGAGAACGCGCGTCGCGTCGCCGCCTTCCTGGAGGAGCATCCGGCGGTCGAGCGCGTGCTCTACCCCGGCCTGGACAGTCATCCCCAGCACGACCTCGCGGGCCGGCAGATGAGCGACTTCGGCGGGATGGTCTCGTTCCTCGCCGGCTCGGAGGAGGAGGCGATGGGGATCTGCGGGCGGACGAAGCTGTTCGCGCTCGCCGAGAGCCTCGGCGGCGTCGAGAGCCTGATCGAGCATCCGGCGCGCATGACCCACGCGTCGACCGCGGACGCGCCGTTCGCGGCGCCCCGCAACCTGATCCGGCTCTCCGTGGGGATCGAGTCGGCCGACGACCTGGTCGCGGATCTCGAGGCGGCGCTCGCGCCGGTTCCGTCGCGTGCGCAGCGGTTGCGACCGTAGGCACGTTCCTGATCGGTCGCGCGAAAACCGAGCAGCTCAAGGACGCAGGGAGCGCCCGTAGCCCCAGCGCTACGGGCGCGACTGAGGACGCCGAGATGCGACGGTTTGCAGCCGGCCGAGCAGACAACGGTGCCTGCGGTCGTGACCGCCTGCCTGACGCACCCGCCTGGTACGGCCTAGCCCTTCCGCTCTACCTCTTCGCCTTCCTCGCGCTCGACACGCGCGGCGTCGGCCTGCAGCTCGCCATCGCCGCGGTCACCTGGGTCGTGCTGCTCGCCGCCTGCGTCCCACTCGTCGTCGAGCAGCGGCTGCGCGTCGCGCTCGTCGTCCTCGTGGCGACGGTCGGCGAGGTCACGGGGTCGCTGATCTGGGGCGTCTACACCTACCGCCTCGACAACCTGCCCGCGTACATCCCGCCGGGCCACGGGCTCGTCTACCTGGGCGGGCTCGGCCTGAGCGTCGCGCTCGCGCGGCACGGGCGCGTGATCGTCGTCGGCGCCGCCGTGGCCGCGCTCGTCTGGGGGATCGCCGGCCTCGGCCTCCTGCCGCGGCTCGACGTCGCCGGCGCCCTCGGGATCCCGCTGCTGCTGTTCTGCCTCTGGCGCGCCCGCAATCGCACCGTCTACGCGGGCGTGTTCATCGTCGTGATGGCGCTGGAGGTGTACGGGACGTGGCTCGGGGTCTGGACGTGGCGCCCGGAGCTGCCCGGACTCGGCATCCCCCAGGGCAACCCGCCGAGCGGGGTCGCCAGCGGCTACGTCTTCTTCGACGTGTTCGCCGTGTTCGTAGCGGCGAGATTGATGCGCTGGAACCCGCTGCGCCGGCTCGGCGTGGCGCAGGCCTGAACCGTGCTTCTGGCCGGCCCGCTCGATCTTCACCACCAGGGCTCCGAGCGGGTCATCGGCGTCTACCTCGTCGAAACGGACGACGGGCCCGCGCTCTTCGACTGCGGACCCACGACCGGCCTCGCCGCGCTGAAGCAGCGGCTCGAGGAGCAGGGCCTGGCGCTCACCGACGTCGGGCACCTGCTGCTCTCGCACATCCACCTCGACCACGCCGGCGCCGCGGGCGTCCTCGTCCGCCAGCATCCCGGCCTGCACGTGCACGTCTCGCCGATCGGCGCGCCGCACCTCGTCGACCCGTCCCGGCTCGAGGCGAGCGCGCGCCGGCTGTACGGCGACACCTTCGACTCGCTCTGGGGCGAGCTCGCGCCCGTGCCCGAGGCGAACGTCCACGCCGTCGGCGAGCGCGTGCTCGGTCTCGACTGCTTCCCCACGCCCGGTCACGCCTCCCACCACGTCTCCTACCTCGACGCCGACGGCACGCTCTACGCCGGCGACGCGGCGGGCGTCCGGATCGCGCCCGACCGGGTCGTCTGGCCGGTCTCGCCGCCGCCGGACGTGGATGTCGAGGGCTGGGAGCGGACGCTCGACGAGATCTCCAGTCGCGCGCCCGACCGCCTCGCGCTGATCCACTTCGGGCTCTTCGACGACCTCGGCTACCACCTCGCCGAGACGCGTCGCGTGCTGCGCGACTGGGCGGATCGGGTCGCCGGCGGCGCGACGGAGGAGGAGTTCGTCGAGGCCGCCCGCGGCAACATGGGCGACGCGCCCTACTACGAGCTCGCCGCGCCGCTGTGGCAGTCCTACGCGGGCCTCAAGCGCTGGTGGGACAAGCGCTCCGCGAGCGCCTCGCGGTAGGCCCGGACGTAGTCGGCGACCATCCGCTCCGGCGAGAACCGCAGCTCGGCCTGCCGGCGGATCTCGAGCGGGTCGAGCCGGTCGGCCTCCTCGAGCGCCGCCGGCATGCTCCGGTAGTCGTCGACGATGATCCCGGTGACGCCGTGCTCGATCACCTCGGGCACGGCGCCCCAGCGCGTGCCGATCACCGGCGTCCCGCACGCCATCGACTCGATCATCACGAGCCCGAACGGCTCCTCCCACTCGATCGGGAAGAGCGTCGCGCGCGCGTTCTGGAGCAGCTCGACCTTCTCCCCGTGCGGCACCTCCCCGAGGTACTCGATCGAGTCCGAGAGGTGCGGCTCGACGTACTGCCGGAAGTACTCCTGCTCGAGCGGCTCGCGGCACTTGCCGGCGATCTTCAGCGGCAGCCCCGTATCGATCGCGACCGCGACCGCGCGGTGGCAGCCCTTCTCCCAGCTCATCCGGCCCAGGAAGAGGAGGTAGTCGCCCTGGTGCGGGTGGACGGGGTAGAGCGAGAAGTCGAGCGCGTTCGGGCAGTTGCCGATCCAGGGCAGGTCGGGCTTCGGCTTGCGCTGGTTGAGCGAGATCGAGATCAGCCGCGCGTTCGGGACGACCGAGCAGATCTGCTCGTACATCTCGCCCGGCTCGCCGTCGAGCGGGCCGTGGACGGTGTGGACGACGGGCGTCGTGACCAGGCCGGCGAGCGTGACGCCGAGCATTCCGGTGTGGTCGTTGAGGACGTCGAAGTCGCGCGAGCGGGCGTAGGCGGCCAGCGAGTGGCGCAGCTCCCAGTACGTGTGCCCGATCCACTCGCTCGGCGCCGTGTCGTAGACCGCCGCCAGCTCGGCCTTCGTGTGCGAGTCGCCCGACGCGAAGAGCGTCACCTCGTGACCGGCGTCGACCAGCCCGTCCGCCAGCAGCGAGACCACCCACTCGATCCCGCCGTAGCCGGTCGGCGGCACGGGGAACCAGCACGGCGAGATGACCGCGACGCGGAGCGGCTCGAACGGCACTACTCGATCTCCTCCAGGCGCACCATTCCGTCCTCCAGCCGCACTTCCCACTGCGCGTCGAAGGCACGCACGCCGGTGAGCCGGATCGTCCCCAGCCACGACGGCAGCTCGGGCGGCGCGACTGACGTGAGCGCGTGCAGGCGCGGGTCCGGCTGGAGGCCGAGCAGGAGCTGGAGCAGCAGTACCGGCGCGCCCGCCGCCCAGGCCTGCGGCCGGGCCGCCGTGGGATAAGCGATCGGGAACGGCGTGTCGGAGCGTCGGAGGCCGGCGAAGACCTCGGGCAGCTGGTGGCCGAAGTAGGCGGCCGCCTCCAGCAGCCGCCGGGCCACGCGTTGCGTCTCGGTCCAGCGCGCGTAGCGGGCCAGCCCCCAGGCGATCAGGGAATTGTCGTGCGGCCAGACGCTGCCGTTGTGGTACGCGAGCGGGTTGTAGGCGGCGTCCCCGGTCGACATCGTGCGGATCCCCCAGCCCGACCAGAGCGACTCGCCCATCAGGGCGTCGACGGTCGCGTCGGCGCGCTCGGGCGGGACGATGCCGGTCCAGAGCAGGTGGCCGGTGTTCGAGGCGAGCGAGTCGACCTGGCGCTTGTCACCGTCCAGCGCGAGCGCATAGTGGCCGCGCTCCTCGACCCAGTAGGCCGCGTCGAAGCGCGAGCGGAGCTCGGCCGCCTCCGCCTCGAGCCGGTCGGCGAGTTCCCGGTCGCGCCAGACCTCGCGCGCCAGCTCGGCCGTCCGGCGCTTCGCGTCGTAGACGTAGCCCTGCACCTCGCAGGGAGCGATCGGCGTGCCGGCGAGGCGGCCGTCCGAGAAGCGCTGCGAGTCGCCCGAGTCCTTCCAGGACTGGTTGGCGAGGCCGTGCGGCGTCCGCTGCTCGTACTCGACGAAGCCGTCGCCGTCGCGGTCGCCGTACTCGTCGATCCAGCGCAGCGCCGCGAGCGCGGGCTCCTGGAGGTCGCGCACGAGCAGGGTGTCGTCCGTCCAGCGCCAGACCTCGGAGAGCAGGATCAGGTAGAGCGGCGTCGCGTCGACGGTGCCGTAGTAGCGCTCGAACCAAACGCTCGCAGTCTTGCCGGTGCGCACCTCGTGGACGATCTTCCCCGGCTCGGCGTCGATCGACGGGTCGTCCTCGGTCGCCTGGAGCTCGCCGAGCACGTGCAGGGCGGAACGCGCGAGCTCGGGCCCGAAGAGCAGGGTCTGGAGCGACGTGATCAGCGTGTCGCGGCCGAAGACCGTCATGAACCACGGCATCCCCGCCGCCGGCAGCTGGCCCATCCCGCCGTTCGAGCGGAGGCGCAGCGCGGCCAGGTCGGCGACCGACTGGCCGAAGGTGTGCTGGAGGGCGTCCCAGGACGCGCGGAGCTGCGGGACGCGCAGCTCCCAGGCCGCCAGCGACTCGCGCACGTGGGCCAGCTCGTGGCCGAAGCGGCTCTCGATCTCCGGCGCCTGCACGAGCCCGCCCGCCTTCGTCGGGACGATGTCGACGACGAGCTCCCACTCGCCCCGCGGCTCGAGCTCGACGACGTAGGTGAGCGTGGAGCCGTTGACCTCGCCCGGCTGCGAGAGGATCACCTGCGTCCGCTCGACCCAGTCCGGGTCCGGGTCCTCGAAGACGAACTGGTTGTGCTCCGCGTCCCAGCGCGGCTCGGCGGTCGGCGGCAGCGGGCGCGCGGCGGCGCCCCGGCCGAGCGCGAAGTCGCGGTCCTTGACCGTGAACATGTCCGCGAAGTCGGCCTCCACCTCCAAGGCGACCTCGAGGCGGATGGGCTCGAGCGTCTCGTTCCAGATCCGGATCCGGTCCTCCATCGCCTCGCCGATGAAGCGCTCGCGCGCGATCAGCACCGAGTCCTGCGGCAGCCCGCCGAGCACCGAGTTCCGCAGGTAGAAGGCGGCCGAAAAGTACTCCACCTTGCGCGCGGCGAGCAGGAGCGGCGTCTGACCGTTGATCGTGAGCCTCAGCTTCGACAGGTGCCGTACGTCCCCGTCGTAGAAGCCGCTCGTCTCCTCGGTGCCGACGTCGCCGAGGTCGTCGCAGATGCAGAAGGTCGAGCCTTCGAGGATCGTGAGCGTCATTCGGCGCGCAGGATCCGTCCGCCGCTCGACTGGGCGAGGGCCTTGACGACGAGCTCGTCGACGTTCACGTGCGGCGGGCGGGTGAGCGCGAAGAGGATGCAGTCGGCGACGTCGTCCGGGGTCATGGCCTGGACGCCGCGATAGACGGACGCGGCCTGCTCCTCGTCGCCGCGGAAGCGCACAAGCGAGAACTCGGTCTCGACGAGGCCGGGATCGACCGTGGTCAGGCGGATCGGGCGGCCGAGCAGGTCCTCGCGCAGCGCGTAGGTAAAGCCGCGGACCGCGAACTTCGAGGCGATGTAGAGCGAGCCCTGCTCGTAGGCCTGACGGCCGGCGACCGAGCCGACGTTGACGATGTGCCCGCCGTCGCGGAGGTGTGGCAGACAGAGCCGCGTCATGCGGATCAGGCCGTTCACGTTCGTCTCCAGGACGACCCGCTCGTCCTCCTCGCTCGAGCTCCAGAAGGGCTCGCGGCCCATCGCGAGGCCGGCCGCGTTGACGAGCACGTCCAGGCCGCCGAGCGCCGCGGTCGCCTCCTCGACGAAGCGAGCGCACGCGTCCGGGTCGGTGACGTCGAGCGGCAGGTTGACGTCGCCGGCGAGCCGGTCGGTGCGTCGCGCGCCCGCGGCGACGGTGGCGCCGGCCTCGCGGAGCTTGTCGACGGTGGCGGCGCCGATCCCGCTGGAGGCCCCCGTCACGATCGCCGTCTTGCCGGAGAGCGTCACCGGCGAATGTCTAACAGACCCGGTGCGTGCTCCACCTGGAGCGTCGTGTGGTCGAGGCCGAAGCGCTCTCGCAGCGTCCGCTCCAACTCCTGGCGAAGCCCGTGGCAATCGGCGCCCGCGTCGACGAGCACGTGGGCGGAGAGCGCGGGGAACCCGCTCGTGATCGTCCAGACGTGCAGGTCGTGCACCTCGCGGACGCCGGGGAGGGCGACCATCGCGCGGCCGACCTCGGCGGCGTCGACGCCGCGCGGCGTCGCCTCGAGCAGGATCCCGACCGAGTCGCGGAGGATCGTCCACGAGCTCGCGAGCACGAGCACGCCGATCAGGAGCCCGACGAGTGGGTCGGCGTAGGCCCAGCCGGTCGCGAGGACGATCGCGCCGGCGACGATCACGCCGACCGAGCCGGCGACGTCGGCGAGCACGTGGGTCAGCGCAGCGCGCACGTTGAGGCTCTCCGAGCCGCGGCGCGCGAGGATCGCCGCCGCCCCGAGGTTGACGGCCAGGCCGACCGCGCCCACCGCGAGGATCCAGCCGCCGAGCGGCTCGGCGGGCTCGGCGAGCCGGCGCGCGGCCTCCACGAAGATCCAGACCGCGACGGCCACCAGCGCGACGCCGCTAGCGAGCGCGGCGAGGATCTCGACCCGCCTGAAGCCGAAGCTGCGCCCGGGCGTGGCCGGCCGCTGGGCCATCCAGCCGGCGAGCAGCGCCAGGCCGAGGCTGCCGGCGTCGGAGAGCATGTGGCCCGCGTCGGCGAGGAGGGCGAGCGATTCGGCGAGCAGGCCCGCCACGAGCTCGACGCCGAGGAAGACGGCGATCAGGGCGAAGGCGGCCGCGAGCGCCCGCTGGTCGCCGCCACGCCGGTGGTCGTGCACTACTGGACCGTGACGCGCTCCATCGTCACCGGCTCGAGCGGCTTGTCGCCGGAGTCGCGCGGCAGCTCGGAGATGCGGTCGGCCACGTCCATCCCTTCGGTGACCCGCCCGAAGACGGTGTGCTTGCCGTTGAGCCAGGAGCAGGCGTCGGCGATGACCACGAAGAACTGGCTGCCATTCGTGTTGGGGCCGGCGTTCGCCATGGCGAGCGCGCCGCGGGCGACGGGATGGTCGTTGAACTCGTCCTCGAACTCGTAGCCCGGCCCGCCGGAGCCCGTACCGGTCGGATCGCCGCCCTGGATCATGAAATCCGGGATGACGCGGTGGAAGACGACGCCGTCGTAGAAGCCGTCCCGCGCGAGCTTGAGGAAGTTCTCGACGGTCTTCGGCGCGTCCTCGTCGAAGAGCTCGAGCTCGAGGTCGCCGTGGTTGGTGTGGATGGTCGCTCGGGTCATCCCGGCACCCTACCCGGCTCTTCCCAAACCGAACGCCTGTCGCGCACACGTCTAATTGGTACTACCTTCCGAGAATGGCGACTGCGGCAGAGCAGCTGATTCTTCCGGCCGGCGAGGCGTCCCCGTACCTCATGACCCGCTACCGCGACAACCCCTACGAGGTCGAGGCCCGCGGGGCGGTCTCGTCCACGGGCGAGGGCTTGAGCTCGCCCTCGTCGACGGCCACGCAGAGGTCGCGAAACAGCCCGGCGTCGTAGACGACGAGCGCGTCCGAGACGATGGCGAATGCCATCGCGTCGCCGCTCTCCAGACTCTCCCTCAGTGCGCCCGCCGCGGCGCTGAAGACGTGCGAAGGCGAATCGGGGTTCGCCTGCCGGCTGTCCACGTCGGCGTCGCGGGTCTCGTAGTAGATGTCCAGGTCGGAGTCGGGGCGCTGCTCCCCCCGGCTCACCGAGCCGTAGACGACGAGGAACTCGAGTTCGCCGCCGTCGGCCCGCCGTTCGACGATGTGCCGGATCGCCTGGTCCTGCTCCTCGGTCAGCTGAGCCTCGAGAATCGCGCGGTCTTCGCGGAGGCGGTCGCTCCAGACGTCGTTGTTGCGCAGCAGGCTGATCACGGTGCGACCGTAGCGACTATTCGATGATCGGTCGAGGCACGCGAGGCCGTAGCGGCGGTTCGCGCGCCTCGACGTTGGCCTTACGGAGCTGCGCCTGCGCCCGGAGAGGCCATGGACCTGCCATACCAGGCCGCGAACAGGGCCCAGCCTCCGACCACGAAGTGCAGGATCGTGTCGAACGGGTTCTGCAGGTCCGAGCCCAGGAACTCCTCGCTGAAGAGGTTGTAGACGCCGAAGAAGATCCCGAGGGCACCGATGAGCAGAACCAGGGGCCGGTGGAGGTTGGCCGGGAAGACGTAGGCGGCCGTGACGCCGGCGACGCCGAGCACGGTGTGCGCGACGTTCTCGCCGTTGTCGAACCACCAGTCGTCCGAGAAGATGCTGTCGTCCGCGTCCGGCCCGATTACGCCGACGAAGCCGAGAATGCCGACGAGGATCAGGACGATCCCGCCGAGCTGGAGGAACTGTCGTGGATTCATGGCCGCGAGTATCCCACTCGTGGCGGATGGATCAAGTGGGCGGTGACGGGGTCGAACCGCCGACCTCCTGCTTGTAAGGCAGGCGCTCTCCCAGCTGAGCTAACCGCCCGATACCCCCGACGGGATTCGAACCCGTGCTGCCACCTTGAAAGGGTGGAGACCTGGACCGCTAGTCGACGGGGGCGTCTCTGGAGGATAGCCCGCCCCGCTCCCGTTCCCAGGCTTCGAGCAGTTGCTCGACGTAGCGGCGCTGCGGCTCGGAGAAGTCGGCAGCCCACGTCTCGAGCAGCCGGCGCACTTCCCCGGGGTCGTCGTGCTCGACGGCGGCCTCCAGCCGCTCCCGCACCGCGATCGGCTCGCGAAGCTGCCGGCGCAGCCACCTGAGCAGGCTCACGCGCGCAGGATCGGCCACGGGGCGAACGCTACTCTGCGCGCGACGGGCCGGTAGCCTCAGGTGGGGAGACAAGGCCCGCCTACCGGGATCCGCGCACGCCCGGCAGAGGGCTTTCCTCCACCAGGATGCGCTTCACCTTCTGAAGTCTGCGAGTGACGGCCTCCCCCACGCATCGCCGGCATCGCCATCGACGGTCGCCGTGCCCTCGCGAGTAGAAAGCGAACTCCGTGAACCCGTGACGCCGGCAGGCGCGCATCTCGACCGGACATCTTCGGCTCGGCGCGGTGAGTACAGTGCACGGGGGGGCGTGGCCCGAAGGTCGGGCAGCAGACTTTTAATCTGTCGGTCTCGGTTCGATTCCGAGCGCCCCCACCTCACGGATCCCGTCGTTCCCCGGTGCGGCTCCTCGAACGGGTCGGCCCTGTAGGTCGCGTCCTCGGTGAACAACGCCGCGGGCGACGAAGCCGTACCGACGAGCCGCCGCGATGGGCCCGGCGACCTCCGCGGGTCGCTACAACCGCCGACCCATCCCGTCGAGCGGTTCCGTTCGTTGCCGACCCTAATGCGTCGAAATCACCCAAAAGGGGGTCGCAGACCGCCCGGGCCGGACGCACGCTTCGACTCCCTGAAAGGAGGAACGATGCACTCCGTTCGCATGTACCTGGCAAGCTGGCAGCTCAAGCTGGCCTTCCTGGCGCTCTTCGTGCTCGCCGCCGGCGCCGGCCGCAAGTGGCTGTAGCGCCGAGGGCGCCGCTCTCAGCCCTCGTCTAGCGGGGCCGCGAACTCTCAAGCGGCCCCGCTACGACGCCGATGAAGGCGAAGACGATGCCTCGCTCCCTGCTCGCCTTCGTCGCGCTCGTGATCGCCGCCGGGGCGGCGGTCGTCGCGTACGCGGTCTTTCGACAGGCCTCGAGCCCGCTCGGGCCGCTCGCACTGCTCGCCGCGGCCGCCGTCGTCGCGGAGCTGCTCCAGATTCCCGGCGAGCGCAGCGCCGACGACCCCCTCGAGGCCAATGCCTTCAGCTTCTCCTCCGCAATCCTGATCGCCGGCGTCGTCGTGCTCGGCCCCTGGGCTGCCGCGGTGGCGGCCGTGTTCGCCGTGCTGCTCGTCGACTCGCTGCGAGAGGAGCGCCTGCTTCGAAACGGCTTCAACGCGGGCGTCTTCGCACTCGCCTCCGTTGCCGGCGGCTTGACCTTCCAGGCGCTCGGGGGGGCCCCGGGAGAGCTCGCCCTGCCGGCTGACCTCGGACCGCTCGTCGGGCTCGCGGCCGCCTACCTGGCCATCAATGCGGTCGCGGTGGCCGTCGTGACCTCGCTCGACCGCCGCGCGCCCATGCTGCCCCTCCTCGCGGACTCCGTCGTCTCGGACACCCCGACGCTGCTGGCGGAGGCCGCCCTCGGGGCGACGGTCGCCTTCTGGCTGCTCGAGCAGCCGTGGGGCCTCCTCGTCCTCGCGCCGCTCGCGCTGTCCGTCTATCTCAGCCAGATGCGGCTGACCGTGCTTCGCCGTGAGACCGCCCACACGCTGAACACGTTCGCGAACGTCATCGACGAGCGGGACGCGCACACGTACCGTCACTCCGCACGGGTGGCCGAGTACGTGGGCGACCTCGCGGAGCGGCTGAGGCTCCCGTCGTCCGTCGTCGCACGCTTGCGCTGGGCGGGACGCCTCCACGACCTCGGCAAGTTCGTGGTGGACGCCGCGATCCTCCGCAAGCCCGGCAAGCTCGAGCAAGCGGAGTGGGACGCGCTGCGCTCCCACCCCCGCATCTCCTCGAAGCTCCTGCGCCGGTTCCGCTTCGCCCGCGACGAGGCGCTCGCGGTCGAGTACCACCACGAGCGGTACGACGGGAAGGGCTATTACGGGATCTCCGGCCCGAACATCCCGCTCATGTCGCACTTCCTGATCGTCGCGGACAGCTACGACGCGATGACGAGCGACCGCGCCTACCGGCCTGCGCTCTCGTCGGAGGCCGCTTTGCGCGAGATCGAGCGGAACCTGGGCTCGCAGTTCCACCCCGCGGTCGGCAAGGCCTTCGTCGCCGTCCGGCGCGGCCGCGACCCGCTGGCCGCTCTCACGGCGGCCGAGCGCGCCGAGCTGCGCCGGATGCGCGTGACACGCCTGTCCGGCGCCCTCGCCTTCGACCCCGCCCTTCGCGAGGCGCCGTTCGCCCTCGCGCTCGCCGCCGTCGTCGCCGCGCTCGCGGGAGCGGCGGCGGGACGGCCCTGGCTCGCCCTCACCGGAGCGATCGTCGCACTCGCCGCAGCCGCCTGGCGCCGACGGCAGAACGCCCGCGCCGCCGCCCTGACCCGGCAGCTCGCGACCGCGCTCGAGGCAGCCACGCCCGCGGAAGCGTTCGAGACCGTGGTGGACCGGCTCCGCCCCGCCGCCGGCATTCTGTGGGCCGGAATCGTCGCTCCCGACGACAGTGGGCCGGACACGGCCGTCGCCGCGCGGTGGAGCGTCGACCTCGATGGCCCGAGCGATGCCGCCCTGGCGAGCTGGCTGCTGCGGGAGAGCGCCGCCGAGCCGGCCGTGCTCACGGCGCCCGGCAGCGAGGTCGGGCACCGCGGGCGCTATGTCGCGGTGCCGCTGGGCGACGACCGGGCCGCCGGCTACCTCGTCGTCGGCTGCGACCGCTGGTTCCCCGCCCACGTCGAGCGCGCGCTCCGGGCCTCCGAAGAGGTGCTCCGCCGGGCGCTGGCGCCGGCGCCGAGCGACTCCGTCGCGGTCCTCCGAGCCTCGTAGGTCGCAGATGTTCCTCCTGCCCAGCATCGTCATCGGGGTCGGCTTCGCCGTCCTGCTCGGCGGCCACCTCGCTCGCCTGGCCGCGGTCCGCTTCGAGCACGCGTGGCTGGTGCTCGTCGGGCTAGGCGTCCAGGTGGCCATCTTCTCGGTCCCGGGCCAGGGACTGCCGGAAGCGGCGGTGGACGCCCTGCACGTTCTCGCCTACGGACTGCTCGTCGTCTTCGCAGCCGCGAACGTCCGGATCAAGCCCTTCGCGCCCGTGCTCCTCGGCCTCGTTCTGAACGCGGTCGCGATCCTCGCCAACGGTGGCCGCATGCCGGTCTCGCCCGAGGCGGCCCGCGCCGCGGGGCTCGACCTGGAGACGACGAGCAACCTCTCGACGGAAGCCTCCCGCCTCTGGTATCTCGGCGACGCGTTCGCCGTCCCGGGCGAGCTGCCCTTCACGAACGTCTTCTCCGTGGGCGACATTCTGATCGGCCTCGGGACTGCCGCCTTCATCGTGGCCGTATCGCTCGGGACCGACGGCGAACCGGCGTTCAGCCCGCGCCGCCTGTTCCGGCCGCTCTCCGCCCGCCCGTACCGGCGCCTGATGGCCGCGCGCTCGGTGTCGCTCGTCGGCGATTGGCTCACGGTCGGAGCGCTGATCGGGTGGATCTATGCCGAGACGCGCTCGACCGGCCACGTCGCAGGCGTGCTCCTCGCCAGAATCGTCCCGCCCCTGCTCGGCGGCGGGGCCGCGGCCTTCATCGTCGACCGCTTCCCCCGTGCCTCGCTGCTCTACGCGGTAGAGGTCGCCCGGGCGGTCGCCGTGACCGGCGCCCTGGCCGGCGTCCTCCTCGACGACCGGATCGTCGTCCTGGGGGCGATCGCGATCTCGGGCGCGCTCTCGGCCGTCTCCGGGGCCGCCGTCCCCGCCCTCGTCCCCGCGCTCGTGCCCGACGACCAGCTCGCCGCGGCGAACGCGCAGATGGGGCTCGCCCGCAACGCCGCCCGCGCGGTGGGCTCCGCCGCCGCCGGAGCGGCGCTGGTCACGATCGGCGCCCCGATCGCGCTCCTGCTCGACATCGGCACGTTCGTCATCGCGGCGGTGCTCTTCCGCGGGCTCTCGGTGGCACAGCCGCTCGCCACCGGGCCGGACGAGAGCCCCTTCGCCGGCCTGCGGCACCTCCTGGGCAACCGCAAGCTCGTGATCCTCTCCCTCTCGTTCGCGGCCGCCACCCTGGCCACCGGGGTCACGAACGCGTCGCTACCCCGCTTCCTCGATGGGGTGGGGCTCGGAGCCGCGGGCTACGGCTTCGGGATGGCCGCGCTCGCGACCGGCCTCGCCCTGGGCGAGGGGGTCGTCGGGCTGACCAAGGTCGGCGCGAGCGGAGGGCGCTGGATCGGCGTGGCGCTGCTGCTCATGTCGGGAATCTTCGCGCTGCTTGCGCTCGCCGACCACGGCGCGACCGCGCTGCTCCTGCTCGCCGCGATCGGCTTCGTGGACGGCACGACGGAGATCCTGTTCGACGTCGTCGTCCAGCGGGAAGCCGACCCGCGCTATCTCGGCTCGATCTTCGCCCTCGCGTCGTCCTTCTTCACGACGACGATGATCGCCTCGATCGCGCTCGCTCCGCTCGCCAACGAGCATCTGAGCTCGGGTGCGGTGATCGGCGCGTCGTCCGTCTTCCTCGTCCTGGCCGGCGGGATCGCCTTGACCGGCCTTGGCGGCCGGGCGCAGAGCTCGACTGCTACGCCAGCAATCGCACAAGTGCGATAGTTGGTATCGCATATGTGCTATGGTCGTCTCCATGGCACGCATCGATCGCAGACGCCTCAGGCCGCTCGAGCACATCCGGGAGCGCCTCGACCACTCCGATCCCGATCGCGAGGCCTACGCCGCGATCGCCGCCCAGGTCACCGACCAGCGCCTGGCCCGCAGGCTCTCGCAGAAGGAGCTGGCGGAGCTCTGCGGCACGACCCAGTCCGCGATCGCACGCTTCGAGGCCGCCGTGCGGCCCCCGCGGCTCGACACGCTGCTGCGGATCGCCCGCGCGCTGGATTGCGAGCTCGAGGTGAAGCTACGACCACGGACCCGGACGAGAAGGAGGAGCGATGAGCGCGACGCGGGTTGAGATCGAGGAGATCGAGTCGACGAAGAGCGAGAAGTTCCTCGCCGTCGTGCTGGCGGCGTTCCTGCTCGTCGGCGGGATCTGGTTCTACGCCAAGAGCGACGACTGGATCCGGGACGCCGTCGGGACGCCGCAGCCGACAGCGGCCGAGCAATCGGCGTTCGACGCCCTCGACGCCGCCCACAGGCGGCACGACCGCGCGATCGACCAGACGATCGACGCTCAGAGCGACCTCGAGCTCGCGCGCGAGGCCTATCGGACCGCTCTCGACGCGGGCCGTCCGGCCGTTGCGCTCGAGCGGGAGTACGTGCAGGCGCAGGAGCGCTTCCGGGCGGCGGAGCGCGACGAGGTCGCCACACGCACGGCCGTCACGGAGGTCCAGCCGGCTGCCGACCGGGCCGGGCGGGCATACGGCGAGCGCCAGGAGCAGGCGCAGGACCGGCGCGCCTGGATCGCGGCGATCGCCCGGTTCCTCTTCATCGGGCTCTGGCTCGCGCTCGCCTTCCGGCTGCTCGGAGCGCTTCGGCGCCGTGACTCGCGCTACCTCCCGATCGGGTTCGCGGTCATCGGTGCGGGGACCCTCCTGGCGCTCCTCTTCGCCTCCGACTACGTCACCGACTATCTCGACCCGCTCGACCTCGGGCCCCTCCTGCTCTCGCTGGTGGGCGCCGCCTTGACGCTCGTCGCCTTCGTCGCGCTCCAGCGCTACCTCGCCCAGCGGATACCGCTGCGTCGCGTGCGCAAGGCCGAGTGCCCGTTCTGCGGCTTCCCGGTGCGGGGGGACGGTGCGTTCTGCGAAGGCTGTGGCCGCGAGGTCGTGGCCGCCTGCGCGACATGCGGTCGGCCGCGCCGGGTCGGCACCGCTCGCTGCGCCGCCTGCGGAGCGGCCTAGCTTCGCCCACCGCGGCCGGTTTACACTCCGCCAATGCCGCTCCGAAAGAACGCGAAGATCGAGCTGATCAAGCGCGTGCCGCTGTTCTCGCAGTGCTCGAAGAAGGAGCTCGAGGCGGTCGCGCTCGTCGCGGACGAGATCGACCTGCGCGAGGGCAAGGAGCTGACGATGCAGGGCCGCCCCGGCCGCGAGTTCTTCGTGCTCGTCGAAGGAGAGGCCGACGTGCGCAAGGACGGCCGTAAGATCCGCTCGCTCTCCGGCGGCGACTTCTTCGGCGAGATCGCGCTCGTCGCCCAGCGGCCCCGCACGGCCACGGTCGTCGCGACGACGCCCGTGCGTGTGCTCGTCGTGACCGACCGCTCGTTCCGCAGCCTGCTGGAGCGCTCGCCGAGCATCCAGTCGAAGGTGCTGGCCGCGCTCGCCGAGCGCGTCGCGGCCGACATCTGATCCGGTTCTTAGACTCCCCCTCCGTGATCCGGAACGCTCCCGAGCGCGGCGGCTGGCTGGAGGTCGTCTGCGGCCCGATGTTCAGCGGCAAGAGCGAGGAGCTGATCCGCCGGCTCCGGCGGGCTGAGATCGCGGGCCAGCGCGTCCTGATCGTGAAGCCGCGCATCGACGACCGCTACGACGTCGCGCACGTGGTCAGCCACGCCGGGGCGAAGATGCGGGCCGTCGCCGCCGAGTCGTCGCGCGACGTCCTGCGCCTCGCCGCCGGCTACGACGTCGTCGGCGTCGACGAGGCCCAGTTCTTCGACGACGGAATCGTGGACGCGGTCAAGGAGCTGGTCGCGCGCGGCCTGCGGGTGGTCGCCGCGGGCCTCGACACCGACTTCCGCGCGGAGCCCTTCGGCAGCATGCCGACCCTGCTCGCGATCGCCGAGTTCGTCGACAAGCTGCAGGCCGTCTGCCACCGCTGCGGCGGCACGGCAACCCGGACCCAGCGGCTCGTGGACGGCATCCCCGCCCCGTTCAGCGGCGCCACGATCCAGGTCGGCGCGCTCGACTCGTACGAAGCCCGCTGCACCGGCTGCCACGCACGCGGCGAAGAGCCGCTGGCTGCATCGGCGTAGATAGCCTCAGAGCGTGAGGACGAACTCGATCGAGGCCGAGGGCCTCGTCAAGCAGTTCCGGAAGGGCCCCCGCGCGGTGGACGGGATCGACCTCACGGTCGCGCCCGGCGAGATCTACGGGTTCCTGGGCCCGAACGGCGCCGGCAAGTCCACCACCGTGCACATGCTGACGACGCTGCTGCCGCCGACCGCGGGGACCGCGCGCGTCGGCGGCTACGACATCGTCAAGGAAGGCCCGAAGGTGCGCGCCGCGATCGGCGCCGCCCTCCAGGAGGCCGCGCTCGACCCGCTGCTCACCGGCCGCGACCACCTGAAGCTGCAGATGGCCCTGCACGGCGTCTCGCGCGGCGATCGCCCGGCCCGCGCGAACGAGCTGCTCGCCCGCGTGGGGTTGATGGGAGCGGCCGACCGGAAGGTGGGCGGCTACTCCGGCGGCATGAAGCGGCGGCTCGACCTCGCGCTGGCCCTCGTCCACCGGCCGCGCCTGCTCTTCCTCGACGAGCCCACCACCGGCCTCGACCCGCAGAGCCGCGCCGCGCTCTGGGAGGAGGTGAGCCGCCTCGCCCAGGACGGCGTCACCGTCTTCCTCACGACCCAGTACCTGGAGGAGGCCGACGTCCTCGCCGACCGAGTGGGGATCATCGACCACGGCCGCATCGTCGCCGAGGGCACGCCCGCCGAGCTGAAGGACGAGATCGGGCGGCCGACGGTGGAGGTCATCCCGGCCGACCTGGACGACCGCGCCGCCGTCGCGGAGGTGCTGGCGCACTTCGGCGAGCCGGCGGAGGCCTCCCCGAAGGGCGTCGCGGTGCGCATCGAGGGCGAGGCCGAGCTCGCGCCGGTCGTGCGGGCGCTCGACGCCGAGGGCATCCACGTCGAGGAGCTCCAGCTCCACGCGCCGACGCTCGACGACGTCTTCCTCGCCAAGACGGGACGCTCGCTCGAGGGCGCGGAGGAGCCCGAAGCGGTCGCCGTCGAGTGAGGGGCACGCTCGCGATCCAGATCGGGTCGGTCGCCCGGCGCCAGATCCTGCGCACGCTGCGCCAGCCGGCGGCCGTCTTCTTCCCGGTCGCGTTCCCGCTCGCGCTGATGGCCGTCAACGCCGCCGGCCTCACCCCTGCCACGAGCCTGCCCGGCTTCCCCGCCGACTCCTTCTACTCCTTCGCGCTCGCCGTTCCCTTCATCCAGGGCGCGCTCTTCGCCACGATGAACGCCGGCACCGACCTCGCGCGCGACATCCAGGACGGCTTCTTCAACCGGCTCGCGCTCACGCCACTGCGCGGCTCGGCCCTCCTGCTCGGCCTGCTCGCGGGCGTCGTCGCGCTCGGCCTCGTCCAGTCGGTGATCTACCTCGGGGTCGGCCTCGCGATCGGCGTCGAGTTCCACGCCGGCGTGCTCGGCGTCGTCGTGCTGCTCGCCCTCTCGGCGCTGATCCTGCTCGGCTTCGGCGCGATCGGGGCGACGATGGCGCTGCGCACCGGCTCCGGCGAGGCCGTCCAGGGCCTCTTCCCCGCCTTCTTCGTCTTCCTGTTCATCTCGTCGATGAACATGCCGCGCAGCCTGATCGAGATCGACTGGTTCCGGATCGCCGCCACCGCGAACCCGATCTCGTATCTGATCGAGGGCGTGCGGAGCCTGATCATCACCGGCTGGGACGGCCAGGCGCTGGCGCTCGGCTTCGGCATCGCCGCCGCGCTCACCGCCGTCGCGCTCGCGGCCGCGGCGGCGTCGCTGCGCACCCGGATGGAGCGGACGTGAACAGAACGCTGTCCGTCACCGAGGGCGTGGTCTGGCTGGTGCTGCGCCGGGTGCTGAAGAACCCGTCGATCCTGATCCCCTCGCTGCTCTTCCCGCTCTTCTTCTTCACCGCCTTCGCGGGTGGGCTCTCACGCGTCAGCGAGGTGCCCGGGTTCGACTTTCCGGCCGGGTACACGTCGTTCCAGTTCGTCTTCGTGCTCCTGCAGTCGGCGGCGTTCGCGGGTGTCTTCACGGGTTTCGGCATCGCCCGCGACTTCGAGCGCGGGTTCGCCCGCCGGCTGATGCTCGCCGCCCCGCGCCGCAGCGCGATCGTCCTCGGCTACGCGGCGGCGGCGGTCGTGCGCTGGGCGATGGTGGCGGTCGCGCTCACGGTCGTGGCGCTGGTCGCCGGGATGGAGGTCGGCGGCAACGGCGTCGACCTCTTCGGCCTCTACACGCTGGCCCTGCTCACGAATCTCGCCGGCACGCTCTGGGCGATGGGGGTCGCGATGCGGCTGCGAACGATGCAGGCCGGCCCGGTGATGCAGTTCCCGGTCTTCCTGACGCTCTTCATCGCGCCCGTCTACGTGCCGCTGTCTCTGCTCGACGGGTGGATCAAGGCGGTCGCGACCTTCAATCCCGCGACGCGGCTGCTCGAGTCGGGCCGCGGCTTCATCGCGGGCGAGCCGACCGAGGTCGCTCTGGCCTTCGGCGCCGCGGTCGGGCTCGCGGTGCTGTTCGCCGCCTGGGCGCTGCGCGGGATGCGCTCGGCCGAGGCCGCGGGCGGCTAGGGGTTCGCCCCGCGCTCGAGCAGGAGCTCCTCCAGCTCGGCGTTGCTCTCCTGGCGGGCGGCGTCGATCGCCCGGAAGCCGCCCGGCTGCTCGGCGTCCACGTCAGCGCCGGCGTCGAGCAGCAGGCGGACGATCTCGATCGAGCCGCCGTTGGCCGCGGCGGAGTGGATCGGCTGCACCTGGATCTGCTCGTGGCGAGCACGCAGGTGGACGTCGGCGCCGCGCTCGAGCAGGAGCCGCACGGCCTCGGGGCGCTTGAAGAACGCCGCCAGGGTCAGGGGCGTGAAGCCGTCGGGCGCGAACTCGTTGGGGTCGGCGCCGTCGTCGAGCAGTCGCCGCAGCCGGTCGACGTCGCCGAAGGCGGCCGCCTCGAAGAGGTCGAGCTCGTCCTGCTCGGCGCGCAGGCGCTCGGCGTCCTCGGCGCGTCCTTCGTAGAGTGCCTGGAGCGACGGCGACGTCACGCCTGCAGGAGCAGCGAGCGGTTCCGGCGCAGCCCGTCCAGCACGGCGTCGACGTCCTCCACCGCGTTGTAGCAGTGCATCGAGACGCGAAGGTTCTCGTCGCGCGAGGACGTCACGACTCCTTCGCGGCGCAACGCGGCCACGAGCGCGTCCACATCGGTCGACTTCACGCACACGAGCGCACCGCGCCGGTCGCGCTTGCGCGGCGTCACCACCGTCGCGCCGAGCTCCTCGAGCCCCTCGAGCAGCCGGTGGTTGAGCTCCTGCACGTGCGCGCGCGTCTCGGCCACCCCCGTCTCGAGCATCAGCTCGATCCCGGCGATGCCGGCGTAGATCGACGGGATCGGCGGCGTCCCGAACTCGAAGCGGCGCGCCGTCGGCGAGGGCGAGTAGTCGTGAATGTCCATCGAGAAGATGTCGCGGTCGGCGAACCAGCCGGTGGCGGTCGGCCAAATGCGCTCGACCACGTCCCGGCGCGCATAGAGGAAGGCGAGCCCGGCGGAGCCGAGCAGGTACTTGACCGTCCCTGCGGCCAGGAAGTCGACGTCGAGCTCGCGCACGTCGATCGGCAGCGAGCCCGCGCTCTGGTACGCGTCGACGAAGACGAGGGCGCCCCGCTCGTGCGCCGCGCTGACCACGGGCTCGAGGCGGATCAGCTCGCCGGTGCGGTAGGAGACGTGGGTGACGGACACCAGCAGCGTGTCGTCGTCGATCGCGTCGATGAGCCGCTCGGGGGCGACGTGGACGACGCGGGCGCCGCGGGCCTCCTGCGCGTGCCAGATCTGGCCGACGGTCGGGAACTCGAGCTCGGTCGTCACGATCTTCGAGCGCCGCGCGTAGCGCAGGCCCGAGGCGAGGGCGGACAGGCCGGCGGAGAGCGAGGTCGTTACGGCCACCTCGTCCGGCTCCGCGTTCACCAGCCGGGCGAAGGCGCCGCGCGCGGCCTCCGCGCGCTCGACCCAGTACTCCCAGGGCGCACCCTGCTCGTCCCAGTCGCGCAGGTAGTGCTCGTAGGCGACGCGCACCGCGTCCGAGAGCGCGCCCTGCGAGCAGCTGTTGACGTAGACGAGCCGCTCCAGGATGGGGAAGCGATGGCGCACGCGGTGCGGCAGCGGCCCCGAGTGCGCCGGCCGCGGGACGGGCTGGTCGCCGCCGCCGGTCACGCCGGAGACGCCCTCGTACAGATGCGGATCGATGCGCGTCCTACCTTCCAAGGTATGCCTTCCTCAGATTCTCGTTCTGGAGCAGCTTCCGTGCTTCGTCGGCAAGCACGATTCTCCCTGTCTGGAGCACGTAGCCGCGGTCCGCGATCGACAGGGACACGTTCGCGTTCTGCTCGACGACGAGGACGGCGACACCGGCCTCGTGCACCTGCTGGATGATCTCGAAGCTGCGCTCGACGAGGATCGGCGCCAGTCCCATCGACGGCTCGTCCATCAGCATCAGCTTCGGCTGCGACATGAGCGCGCGGGCCATCGCCACCATCTGCTGCTCGCCGCCCGAGAGCGTGCCCGCGAGCTGGTCGCGGCGCTCGTGGAGCACGGGGAAGAGGCCGTAGACGCGGTCGAGCGCGTCCTTCAGCTCGGTCCGTGGCCGCAGGTAGCCGCCCATCTCGAGGTTCTCGAGCACCGTCATCGGCGCGAAGAGGCGGCGGTTCTCGGGGACGATCGCGATCCCGCGCCCGATCCGGTAGCTCGTCGTTCGCTCGGTCACGTCCTCGCCGGCGAGCTCGACCGTGCCCGTGCGCGGCTGGACGATGCCGAGGATCGTCTTCAGCGTCGTCGACTTGCCGGAGGCGTTGCCGCCGAGCAGGCAGACGAGCTCGCCTTCGTTCACCTCCAGGTCGACGTCTTCGAGGATGTGGATCTCGCCGTAGTACGTGTTGATCCCGGAGAGGCGGAGGAGCGGCTTCACGCCGTTTCTCGCCGCCCCAGGTAAGCCTCGACGACCCGCTCGTTCGTGGCCACCTGCTCGAACGTCCCCTCGGCGATCTTCTCCCCGTGGTCGAGCGCGACCACGCGGTCGGAGATGCCCTCGACGACGTGCATGTCGTGCTCGATCACGAGAATCGTGTAGCCGCCGTCCGTGCGCAGCTTCCCGATCAGCTCCGTCAGCTCGTGCGTCTCGACCGGGTTCATGCCCGCCGCCGGCTCGTCGAGCAGCAGGATGCGCGGATTCGTCGCCGTGGCGCGGGCGATCTCGAGCCGGCGCCGGTTCGCGTAGGAGAGGCTGTAGGCGGGCTGGTCCCAGCGGTAACCGACCAGGCGCTCGCCGAAGAAGCCGAGCTTCGCCTCGGCGAGCGCGTGCACCTCCCGCGCCTCCCGCCGCGCGCGCGGCAGCCGCAGGATCGACTCGAACACGGTCGCCCGCGTGTGCCCGTAGGCGGTGACGATGAATGTGGCCTCGCTCGAGGACGTGATGACGTCGAAGCTGCTCGCCCTCAACGAGCAGGAGCCCGACTTTCGGGTGTGTGCTCGAGATCGCGCGGATGCTGCGCGAGCAGATCAACTGGGCCCATGTGCGCGAGCGGACGCAGGAATCCGCCTTCGCGAAGGCGTTCTTCACCCTCGTCGAGGAGCTGGGGATCGTCGAGCGCGAGCCCGCGTAGCTACGCGTCGAAGAAGAAGAACGACTGCCAGGCGCTCCACCAGTCGGCGCCGCGCACGACGACCTCGCGCGGGCCGACGATCTCGACTGCGGGGACCCGGCGGAGCTTGTCCACCGCCAGCGTGGTCTTGTACTCGACCCGGATCTCGACCGGGCGGTCGGGGACGTACGGGTAGGCGTGCGAGAGGTCGGCGAGCGAGGTGCGCGCGGCCTCCTCGATCAGCGCCCGGGCCCGCTTGGGCGAGAGCATCCTGGCGCTCCTCCCGCCGAGTCCCCGCTTGACGGCGACGGTCGTGACGCCGTCGCCGAGCAGCTCCCGCGCCTCCTGGCAGACGGCCTCGTCGCCGGTCACGAGCACGACGGGGCAGCCCCAGTGGCCGCAGAGCGCGGCGTTGATCCCCGTCTCGCCGACGAGCGTCCCGTTGAACCAGAGGTTCTGCCAGGACTGTCCGGAGACGGTGTGGTTCATGACACCGAGTTGCGTGCCGGCCAGCGCGTGCATGCCGATGAAGAGCGCGGCGTCGCAGCCCTCCTCGAGAAAGCCGGTGTACTCCGTCCACTCCTGCTGGACGACGAACTCGCAGTCGGGATCGAGGTCCTCGGCGACGAGCGAGTTGAACGTGTAGCCGCCGCCGGCGCCGTGGCAGTCCATCACCACGATCTCGGTCGCCCCGGCCGCCTTCGCGCCGCGCACCGCGGCGTTGATCTCCTCGGTGTAGAGCTTCCGGCCCTCCTCGAAGAGCGGCCCGCCCTTGTCGCCGTCCACCTGGTCGCCCTTGACGATCCCGGCGACGCCTTCCATGTCGCTGATGACGTGAACGCGCACATGGGTAGCGTAAGCGACCGTGGACACGGGTCTGGCGGGGAAGAGCGTGCTCGTCACCGGCGCCTCGGGCGGGATCGGCGGCGCGTGCGCGCGGGCGTTCATGGCCGAGGGAGCGCGCGTGGTCGCGCACTACCACCGCGGCCGCGAGCGGGCAGAGGCGCTCGGCGCCGACCGCGTCGCCGGCGCCGACCTCACCGACGAGGACGAGGTGGAGGCCTTGTTCGACGGGATCGGGCCGGTGGAGATCTGCGCCGCGGTCGCGGGCGCCTGGCCCCGCGAGGACGTGCCCGTCCGCGATCTGACGCTGGAGCGCTGGGAGGAGACGCTGCGCCTGAACTTGACGGCGACCTTCCTGACCGCGCGCGGCTTCCTCCGCCGCGGCGGCCGCACGCTGGTGCTGGTCGGCTCGACGGCGGGAACCTTCGGCGAGGCCGGTCACGCCGACTACGCGGCTGCGAAGTCGGCGCTCCTCCACGGCCTGCTGCTCAGCCTCAAGAACGAGGTCGTCCGCGACGACCCGCTCGCGCGCGTGAACGCGGTCGCGCCGGGCTGGACGGAGTCGCCGATGACGCGCGGGCATGTCGACCCCGAGGACGTCAGGCGCGTCTCGCGGACGATGGCGCTGCGCAAGGTCGCGCAGCCCGAGGACGTCGCGCGCCAGGTCGTCGTCCTCGCCTCCGATCTCCTCTCCGGGCACGTGACCGGGCAGGTGGTGACCGTCGCCGGGGGCATGGAGGGCCGGACCGTCCACGAGTCATGAGCCGCTTCCTCGAACGCCTGGCCTCAGGGCCGCCGATCGTCGCCGACGGCGGCATGGGCGCGCTGCTCTCGGCCGCCGTGCCGCGGCTGCGGACGCCCGAGGAGGCGAACGTTCGCGCGCCCGACGTCGTCGTCTCCCTGCACGTCGGCTACATCAACGCGGGCGCCGAGCTGATCGAGACGAATTCCTTCGGCGCGAACCGCCGGAAGCTCGCGCGCTACTTCCTCGAGGAGGAGGTCGAGGCGATCAACTCGGGTGCGGTGAAGCTCGCGCGCGAGGCGCGGGAGATGTCGGGGCGGGAGGTCTTCGTCGCCGGCTCGATCGGGCCGCTCGGGGAGCCGGCGTCGAGCCGGATCCGCGGAGAGCTGTTCTCGGAGCAAGCGTCGATCCTCGAAGGCCGGGGGGCCGACCTCTTCATGATCGAGACCTTCTTCGACCTCGACGAGCTCGCGGACGCGATCGAGGCCGTCAAGAGCGTCTCCAGCCTCCCGATCGTCGCGCTGATGACCTTCGACGAGACGGCGGAGACGCTGGCGGGCGTGCGGGCGGGTGAGGCGGCGGCGCGGCTGGCCGGGCTCGACGTGGCTGCGATCGGCGCCAACCACGGCGCGGGCCTGCTCGCGGCGCTGGCCGCGCTCGAGGAGATGCGCGCGGACGGCCTGCCGCTCGCCGCGTTGCCCAACATCGGCCTGGCGAGCCTCTCCGGCGGGCGCGTCATCTATCCGCACGCCACGCCCGAGTACTTCGCGGAGTTCGCCGCCCACGCGCGCGACCTCGGCGCCCGCGTGATCGGCGGCTGCTGCGGCACGACGCCGACGGAGATCGCCGCGATCCGCGACGCACTCCTAGAGGAGCGCCAGGTGCGCGCGCCGCTCGTCTTCGGCGAGCGCGAGCTCGTCATCTCGCTGGGGGAGGAGCAGCGCGAGACCGGGCTCGAGCGCGCCTTCCGCGAAGGCGAGTGGGTCGTCTCGGTGCAGATCGACCCGCCGCTCGGGGGCAGCAACGCGGGCATGCTCGAGCTGGCCCGGGCGATCGGCGAGACGGGCCGCGCCGGCTTCGTCGACGTCAACGACAACGCGACCGCGCGCATCGGGATCAACTCGCTGATGAGCGCCGTCGCAATCGAGCGGGACTGCGGCATCGAGACGATTCCGCACCTGACGCCCCGCGACACGACGATCATGGGCCTCCAGTCGGTCCTGCTCGGAGCGCACGCGGAAGGCGTCCGCAACGTCCTCGCCGTGACGGGCGACCCGCCCGAGGTGGGCGACTACGCGGGGTCTCAGGGCGTGTACCAGATCGACTCGATCGGCCTCACCGACCTGATCACGCGGCTGAACCGGGGCGAGGACTGGAACGGGCGCGCGATCGACGCGCCCACGAGCTTCTTCGTCGGCGTCGCCGTCAACCCGACCGCGGACGACCTGGAGGTGGAGCTCGACCGCTTCCACCAGAAGCTGGAGGTGGGCGCGCGCTTCGCCATGACGCAGCTGCTCTTCGACCTCGAGGCCTACGACCGGTTCCGCGAGCGGCTCGGCGGCGAGTGGCCGATCCCGGTGCTGTTCGGCGTCGTCCCGGTGACGAGCTACCGCTTCGCACTCCGGCTGCACAACGAGGTGCCGGGGATCGTCGTGCCCGAGTCGCTCCAGCGGGCGCTCGAGCAGGCCGGCCCGGACGCGCCCAAGGTCGGCTTCGAGCACGCCCGCAAGCTGATCGAAGAGGTGCGCGGCCACGCCGCCGGCGTCTACGTGATGGCTCCCTTCCGCAAGCCGCTCAGCGTGCTCGAGCTGCTGTAGCCGAAATCGGCACAGAGCCGGCACAGACACGTGGGGCAAAGAGGCCTACCCTTTGCCCCACCCAAAGGGTGGGGGGAGGAGGTGGGGACCCTCCGCGCTACGCGCAGCGGCCCGTCGAAACCGGCCCGCGGGCGCGATCGAGCGCCGCTTCGACGATCTCCGGCGGCACGCCGTAGCCGCCGCGGGCCCCGACGCGGGCGGCGAAGACCGTCGTTGCCACCTCGCCCTCCGCGGTGACCCCGGGCCCGCCGGAGTTCCCGTGCCGGACGTTGCCGCGCAGGCTCGTCACCGTGCGGCGAACGGGGCCACGGCCGTAGGCGTTCTCCGCGATCACCGAGACAGTCCGGCCGAGCCGCGCCGCCGTCGCGTCGAACGGCCCGTTCTCGGGGTAGCCGAGGATGGCGACGCTCTCGCCGGCGTCCGGGTTGGTCATCGGCAGCGGCCGAGCCCGGAGGCCGCGAACGCGCAGCACCGCAATGTCGTTCTTCGCGTCGAAGGCGACCGTCCGCGCGCGCAGCCGCTCGCCGGAACCGGCGCCGAGCTCGATCGTCGTGTCCCGCTGGCCCGCGACCACGTGCGCCGCGGTGACGACGAGCTGCGGGCGCGCGACCCAGCCGCTTCCCGAGACCGCGAGACCGCACGCCGTGCCGAGCACGCGGACGACGCTCGGCGCGGCGTCGCCGACCCCCGGGCGGGCAAGGACCTCGGGATCGGGCCGCTGACTCGGAAGCGCCGGGCCCGCGATCGACGGGAACGGGTCGACCCGCTCGATCGCGGCCATGATCCGGGAGGGCGGCACGAGCCGGTTCAGCTCCGTCAGCACCAGCGACTCCTGCACGGCCCGCCGGCCCTCGCGCTGGCCCGGAAGGTGGAGCGCGACCGCGCCGCCGATCCAGACGAGCGCGAGGCCGGCCGCCGCCCCGACGCCGAGACCCCCGAGCGAGTCCAGCGTCCGCAGCGGCGGCAGGGCCAGGGCGCTCCGCAGCGAGCCGCCGGCCATCGTCCCGACCGTCTCGAGCAGCACGGCGCCGACGGCCGCGCCTCCGAGGCCGACGAGCGGCGTGAAGGGGGAGTCGCCGCCGGGGAGGATGTGCGGCGCGACCCTCGCTCCGACGTAGGCGCCGACCACCACGCCGGCCAGCGAGAGCGCGCTGGCAAGCAGACCCTTGCGGAAGCCGAAGAAGCCGGCGATGGCGATCACCGCCACCGCGATCCAGTCGACGCGGGTCACGCCCGCAACCTAACCGCCCGCCGCGATCGGCGCTCCCGCTCGGCGGCTACAATGGCCCGGCTCCAGGGGGCGTAGTTCAGTTGGTTAGAACGCCGGCCTGTCACGCCGGAGGTCGCGGGTTCGAGTCCCGTCGCTCCCGTCTCTCGAAGCTCCTGCACACACCGCGATTCAGTCGGGCGCTGATGCAGGAGCTTCACCGCATTGGTGGCGGCGTTGGAACGCTTTTGGAGCACCGGCGACGACGGCCACGCCCGTTTGAGCCGCTGCCGTCTGGCACTAGGCTCTGATCCATGACTGAACTCGCCGAACTCGAGCGGCGACTGTGGGCCGCGGCCGATGCGCTGCGCGCGAACTCCAGCCTGACGCCCGCGGAGTACCGCGGGCCCGTGCTCGGGCTGATCTTCCTCGCGTTCGCGGAGCACCGCTTCGACGAGCTCCGGCCCGAGCGTGGTGTGGCCGCCCGGCGGCGGCGACCGTCCTCTGTACGTCGGCGTGGCCGGTTCTTAGGCGCGCCGAAGACCATGGGGACCTCTGACGCTTCGGCTTCCGGCGGTCGCTGCGGGCGGCCGAACTACTTGCGCTCGAACAACACCGCCTTGATGTCGGTGTCGCCGATGTTCTCGACGCGATGCGTCCAGGGTTCGTGCTTCATCGCGTGCCCGTCGGGCATCTCCAGCTCGACGGATTCACCGTCGGGAAGATGGACGCGGAGCTTGCCCCCGCTGATGAAGTAGACCATCTCGTCCGGGTGAGAGTGCTCGATATCGCTCGTTCCCGCCGGGAGCGTCATCTCGACGAGCCGGTAGTCCCCGTCCTCGAGGAGCAGGCGGTAGTTGTCTGGAGATACCTCGATCGGATCCTTGTAGTCCATCCTCGCCTTCCTTTGCGATCGCTCCCGATTTAGGGCCGACCTTACCTCCCCGAGTCGGCGGGGGCAACCGACGGATCCCGCCGGAGCCGCTAGAGATCAAGGAACCTGTCGACGAGCCGCATCGGCATGCGGCGGTCGCCGTCGCGCGGGAACTGCTCGCGTGGGCTGGCCGCCAGAGCGACGTCAGCGTCACCTACGGCACCGGCCGAACGTCGCGGTCGGCGCACGTGAAGCTGCACCGAGACGGGCAGGTGGCTTCGACGGCGTTCTTCATCAGCTCGGACGGGTCGCTCCTCATCCCGTTCAGCTACATGGGCGACCGGCCACCGTTCGGCAAGAGCCGCCAGATGCGCGACGAGCTGCGCCGGAGAATCGACGCGGTTCCGGGCGCAGCCGTACCAACGGAAGAGGAGCGCGAGAACCTAACCTTGCGCCCCGAGCTCTTGGCCGATACGCACGTCCGGGAAGCAATCAACGCGGCTTTCGAGTGGGCGTTCGAACAGGCACGCCAGGCACAGCACGAACCAGCCCCGCGATCTGAGTAGTAGAAGCGGCCGCTACGCCGACTGACGCGACACTGCGCAGGAACGCTATCGGCCCTCTCCCCAAAAGAGCGGCTCTGCCTCGCCCGATGGAACGTTCGTGGAACGCAGCGGCGGTAACCAGCGGCGAACAACCGCAACTCGAACCCGTCGCAGAAGCGCCTCAGTAGCTACTAACGGCGACCCACGAGCACCGACGGCAAGCGGCAGCGCGGAACTGTCACGCCGGAGGTCGCGGGTTCGAGTCCCGTCGCTCCCGTCCTGGAAACCCGCCCGCCAAGCGGGGCTTTCTCCTGCTCGGGTGGCGTCGCGCTGCCAGGTCCGGCGCTTTGGCAAGTCGATTGGCAAGACGGCGCACAGCCGCTGACGGCTCGTGGACGCTCCTCACGCAGAATTCCACCGGCGGCCGCCGCTCCGCCTGTGTCAACGTCCCCTGCGAGGACGATGCCGAGAAGCGCTGGGTCGAGCGCGGGTCAGAGCTCGAGCGTCATCCCGACCGTGCTCTGAACGAACGCGTCCGGGAACCGCGCCGCGAGCTGGTGCACGGCCTTCCAGCCGGTGCAGTGCGCCGGCACGAGCAGCGCCGGGGCGAGCTCGTCGAAGGCGGCCACCGTCGGAGGGATGATCGCCTCGAACATCGGCCCGCTCAGGTGGAAGCCCCCGACGATACCCGCGACCTTTCGCTCGCCCGTCAGCTTCTGGACACAACGGACCGTGTTCACGATCCCGGCGTGGCCGCAGCCGCTGATCACGAGCAGGCCGCGGTCTCGGACGCGAAGGGCCAGCGCTTGGTCGTCGAGAATGAGCGGATCCGGCTCCCAGCTGTCGCGGAGCGCTTCGTGCCCCTGGAAGCCCGTCTCGAACTCCGTCGTCCGGTCGACCTCGCCGGTGATCAACACGGAGTTGTCGAGCAGGAACGACGGCCGCCGCTCCTCCACGATCTCGAAGCCGGCGCCTTCCCGGGGAGACGCCCGTGTCGAACAGCAGCGTGCGCTCCCGCCCGCCCTTCTCGACCCGCACGAGCGCGGAGAAGCCGGGCTCGGCGATGAGCGCGTCCGGAACGCCGTCGGGGACAAGCGGCGTCACGACGCGCGGCGCGCCACCGGCAAGCGCCTTCGGCCAGCTGAGCCGCGTCACCGGAGCCTGGTCGGGGATCAGCGGATCCGTGACGTTGTCCATCAGGATCGTGACGCGGACGCTGTCGACCGGCTCGAGCCCAATCTCTTGCGGCATACCGGCGACCCTAGATAATGAGCGGCAATGGCGCTACCGCCCGGCCAGCGTGTCCATGCCGGTCCGATGCCCCGCTTCGGGCTCGATGCGTACCTGAAGCGCCGCGCAGTGACGCCGCCCGACTTCAAGCTCCACATCGACGGGGATGTCGAGCAGGCGCTCGAACTTACCCCGGATGAGATCTTCGCCGTTCGCACGGAGCTGCTGTCCGACTTGCACTGCGTGACCACCTGGAGCGCCGTGGGGTTGCGCTGGTCCGGGAGGCCGTTTCGGTCGTTCTGGGAGGAGGTGGTCCTCCCGCACGCGCGGCCCTACGCCGGCGTGGCGTACCTGCGGATCCGAGGGCTCGACGGCTATGCCGCGACGATCCCGCTCGAAGAAGCGCTCCACGAAGACACGTTCTTGGCGGATCGTCTCGACGGTCAACCTCTCGGGGATCACGGCGCGCCGCTTCGGCTCGTGCTACCCCAGCTCTACGCTTACAAGAGCGTCAAGCACGTCCGTCGGATCGAGGCAACGGTGACGCCGCTCCGTCCCAGCGCAGGACGGCTGCTCGGCCATCCGCGCGGGCGCGTCGACCTCGAAGAGCGGAGCGGCGTAGGAGCCCAGAGATTCTTCCGCGGGCTCTATCGACTGCTCTTGCCCGTGTTCCTGTGGCGAGCGCGGTCGCTGTCCGCGCGACGCCGGCCGCTGGCATGAACTGCCGCAGCCATTCGAGCATGGCGACCGATGACACGCCCGCTCTGTCGCCCGGCCAGCATCGCTCGGAGGGCCGCCGACCAACGTCGGCGAGCGGTCGCCGCCTGATTCGTCGAATGGCGGCGCAGCGGCTGGGCTAAACCGTTCAGGCCCACCTGTCACGCCGGAGGTCGCGGGTTCGAGTCCCGTCGCTCCCGTTCTTCAGAGTGCCTGCAGACAGGCATCGAGTGTTGCCTGAATAGGCGCTTTCCGGTCGAGTCCCGGTCAAGCATCTTCCTGTCGCCTCAGAAACGCCTTCCGGACGAAGGTCTGCGTGCCTGGGTGCCATATGTCCTCCGCAGACAAGGGAATGGAAAGGCCCCGCACGCCGCCCCGCTGACCACCCGCGCCCGGTCCAGCGCCCTGGGCGCGGACGAAAGCCGCTCCGGAGTGTCACCCATCTCTCGTCCCTTTCTCTAGCCTTGGCCGATCATGATCCCGACGCTCGCGATCACTGCACCGCCGAGGGTCACCTTTACGAGCGAGCGCGCGAGGCCGACCTGCAGATAGCGCCCGCGAATCCACGCGGTCGCGAGCAGCTCAACCGCGACGAGGACATAGGCGACCGTCAACGCCGTTCCGACGTCGGAGATCACGAACGGCACGGCGTGAAAGGCGCCGCCCACGAAGGTCGCGACGCCGGTGATCAGCCCGCGGCTGAGCGCGGCGCCGCGGCCGGTCAGCGCTCCGTCGTCGGACAGCGCCTCGGAGAGACCCATCGGGATGGCGGCGCCGAACGCGGCAACGAGTCCGACCAGCAACGCCGCGCGCGATCCCGCGAGGTACGCAGCGGCGAAGATCGGCGCGAGTGTCGAGAAGGGTGCCGTCGATCAGACCGATCAACGACGGTTGAACGATCTGGAGCTGGCGCTTCCGCTCGTCGGCCGCGCGCCAGCGCGCGTCGAAGACTCGCGAGAGCGACGACGCGACCGCGTAGACGCGCCGTACGCCGTTGCTGCGTCCGCCCACATCGCCCACGCGTCCGACGATACGCGGCGGCAAACCATGCTCGTGACGAAAAGCGGCCCTTACCCTGTCGGCCTGGCTCGCCGGCGCTGCGGCTTAGGATCGGCGCGTGAACAGCACCGGCCCACCGATCGAGACACAACGCCTCGGCGAGGCGCTCGGCGCAGGGGAGTTCGCTGCTGTCACGAGCGTGCTCGTCGCACGCGGCGGCGATGTCCTCCTCGAGCTCTACACCGACGCCGGCGCCGCCGCCGGCGAGCTACGGAACACTCGGTCGGTGACCAAGACGATCACCGGCATGTTGATCGGCATCGCCGTCGAACGCCGCCACATCGGCGACGTGACCGCGCGTGTCTTCGACCTTCTGCCCGCGCGCCGCCGGTCGCTGCGGCGCTGGGACGAGCGCAAGGCGGCGATCACGATAGAGGACTTCCTGACGATGAGCTCCTGCCTGGACTGCGACGACTGGAACTCCGCCTCGCCAGGAAACGAGGAGCGGATGTACGTCACCGGCGACTGGGTACGGTTCGCGCTCGAGCTCCCCGTGCGCTCTCTGCCGGAGAAGAAGCGTCGCAGCTTCCGCTATTGCACCGGCGGGGTCACCGTCCTCGGTGAAGTCCTTGAGGTCGCCACGGGCCAAAGCGTGCCGGAGTTCGCTCACGCGACGCTCTTCGGACCGCTCGGCATCGAGGCCGTCCGTTGGCCGTTCTCGCCGCGCGGTCTGGCGCATACCGGAGGCGGGCTCGAGCTGCGAACGCGCGACCTGTTCAGGCTCGGCCAGCTCTACCTCCAGGCGGGCAAGTGGCGTGCGACTCAGGTCGTTCCGCGCGCGTGGGTCGCCCGCTCGCTGCAGGCGCACGTCGCCGTCGACGACTCGACGTCGTACGGCTATCTCTGGTGGCTGGTGACGTACCGGCTCGGCAGCGGAGACGTCCAGGCCTACACGATGAGCGGCATGGGCGGCAACCGCGTCACTCTGTTCCCCGCCTTCGATGCCGTCGTGGTGGTCACGACTACGAACTACCGCTTGCCGAACGCGCACGCTCTGACCGACCGCCTCCTGACCGAGCACGTCCTACCGCTGCTCGCAGGCACGGCCTGACAGGGCGTCTCGCGCGAGACCGGCGGCAGCAAGCGTGGCTGAGGCGTCGACGGCAGCGCTCGTTCCAGATGCGCTCTGCCGAGCCGCTGCGGAGGTCGGCACCGAAGTCTGCGGCCGCTTTCAGGGACGGGGAGCCAACTGCCCCAGCCGGGGGAGAACTCTCCTTCTGCGCGCGGCGTCAGTACGAGGTGTGCTCGCGCGTCAGACCATCGGGTCGCCCGGCGCAACGCGCACGCGCCTGGGTTAGAGCGCCAGGCGAAGCCGGCTCCCTACTCCGCGCCGCAGGTGATCGTGGGAGCGGCCGCCGTTGCCCTCGGATTGGTCGGCGTCGACCGTAGCGACCGAGACCGCCGTGCCGGTCGGCTCGGCGCGACCGGGATCGCGTTGGGATCGCTCACGATCGTGACCTGGATTGTGTTCATGAGCGTCACGATCGCGACAGGCGACTGGCCTGTCGGCGGCGGCCAACGGCCGGCCGCCGTGGAACGAGTTTGGAACGCAGCCGTGACGACCGCCAGCCAGCAGTGGCAAAGGAGACTCGCGCCAGAGGCCTCGTTCGCCCAGTAACAAGGACTAGCGAGCAGTAGCGGCAAGTCGCGACGCGTAACTGTCACGCCAGAGGTCGCGGGTTCGAGTCCCGTCGCTCCCGCTCCCTCGCTCGTCGGCGTCTACGGTCCGGCCGTCACGCGACGGCGGGATCCGCCGAAGGGCGCGGCCGGGCGAGTAGGAGCGCGCCCGCGATCAGCAGCCAGAGTCCCATCAGCATCTGGCCGAGGTCGAGCACACCGGTGAGCGGTGCGACGACGCTGAACAGCATCAGCAGACCGACGGCGAGGCCGCCCCAACCCAGCCAGCGCGGGAAGGGCCGCGTGGCGAGCACGGCCGCAGCCGTTCCGAGCATCCACGTCGCGGCGAACACGGTGCTGAACCAGTGCGACGCGACGCGGAGAGCGTTCAGAACGACCGACTGCTCGGGAGCGACGGCTCCATGGTCACCCAGATACGCGAGCGCGACGAGCGGCGCGATGCCCGTAACGACCGCTCCGCAGAGAGTCGCGGCAGCGGCGAGGGCGAGCCATCCGAGCCACGCGGCCTCCGTCTGGCGGATCAGGTGTACGAACCCAGCGGCGAAGACGAGCAGCGCGACGAACGCGAGCAGCTCGAGCCACTCGCCGACGACGGCGCGGCCGAAGCCGAGGTCCGCGTAGTAGTCCGAGATGGCGGTGGCGTCATCCTCGATCGACGGGCTGAACCCGACGATCGCGCCAAATCCAACGAGGATCAGCGGCAGGAACAGCACGGCGCAGATCCCGGTCAACCGGTTCGCTCCGACTTCGGTCACGCGCACCTCCTCGCCGCCAGTGGTGGTCACGACATCGTTCGCGCAGCGCACCGCTACTCCTTGCTGCCGGCGTCACAGCGACGGCGCGTAACTGTCACGCCGGAGGTCGCGGGTTCGAGTCCCGTCGCTCCCGTTCCTCCGGCGGCGGTGGTCGTCTGGAACGCAGCGTCGAACGACTCCGGATGTACCTCCGCGGGCGACAACGTCGTCGACCGCCTCTTTCAGGTCGCTATTCTTCGCCGACGCGACCGACCGCGGGAATAGGGTCGAGTCCGTGCTCGCTCGGGTGCATGATCTTCGGTTCGAGGCAGACGCGCTCGAGAATCTTCGTCTGCCTGTACATGGTTTCGAGCATGTTGAGACGATCAGCGCGCTGCATGTCGGGCTTCGCGATCAGCGTCGCGGCGATGCCGCCGATGATCTGCAACGGGTTGGCCATGCGATGACGGATGAGTTGGGTGTAGTGGTAGAGCGCGCGCTGGTACTCCTCGCTGTCGCTCGTAGCTTCGGCAAGCTTCGCAGCGGCGACCACGAGTTGCTCGTCCGCGAAAGTCATCAGGTGTTCGGCGTCATCCGTTCGGTGGTCGGCAACCGCCATGTGCGCCGCCGCGGCGTTCATGTGCTCCTTCGCCGACTGCATATGGACGTTGGCCTCGGCGAGCCGGAGGTCGGCGGCGACCGCTCGCGCATCGGCTGCGGCGCTTCGCGCTTCGGCAGCGGCGACGTCGGCGTCGGCGTCCGCCTCGCGCGCGTCGGCACCGGCCTCGCGCGCGTCAGCGGTCACGTCGCGCGCGTCGGCGTCCGCGTCTCGCGAATCCGCGGTGACGCTGCGCGCCTCATCGTTCGACTCGCGCGCGTCGGCGTCTGCCTCCCGGGCCTCGGCGGTCACGTCGCGCGCCTTCGCAGCTCGCTGGCGGGCGTCAGCACCAGCGCGACGCGCGTCGGCCGAGTCCGCCGACTCCGGCGGCTCCCCGGCGTGCATGCTCCGATTCCGCGTCTCCTCCATTAGCGAGCCCAAGAATACCGCGGTCGGACGGAAACGAAACTCCCAATCAGTGTCAACGGCCGGCCTTCTCGCCCGAGAACGCGACTACCTCGGCTGGCTCGGAGGCGCTCGTATCGCTCGACAAGCTCGATTGGAGTGGCTTCAGCCGGCTCGATGAGTGTCTAGCGGACTCGCTCGGCGAGCAGCGGCTGCATACGGCTCGTGGAACGGGCGTGGAACGCGGCCATGGCGATCAGCGTCCAGGCGAATGGGAGCTGCGCAGGCACCGGGCTCGGCGCGAGAGTACCTCGGCGCGCGCCGGCGAAGCGCTACCCGTCCGCGAACGGCTGACGCTCATGTACTTGAAGCCCGTGTCGACGGCGAGCGTGACGATGACCGCGTCGGGCCCCAGACGCTCGGCGAGGCGGTAGGCGCCGACGAGGTTCGCGCCGGTCGAGATGCCGGCGAAGATGCCCTCCTCGCGCGCGAGCCGTCGCGTCAGCTCGACCGCCTCGTCGTCGCCGATCGGCTCGACGCGGTCGACCTTCCCGGGATCCCAGTGCGGCATCACGAGACCGGTCCAGCCCTGGATCAGGAACGGCCCGCGCTCGCCGCCGCCGATGGCGGCCGACCCCGCCGGCTCGTGCGCCTGGATGAAGACCCCGCGCGGCCTGAGCGCGTCGGAGACGCCCATCACCGAGCTCGCCGTCCCCATCCCGTGGCAGAAGGCGGTCACGCGTCCCTCCGTCTGCTCCCAGATCTCCCGGCCCAGGCCGTCGCGGTGGCCGGGGACGATGTACGGGTTGTTGAACTGGTCGGTCGCGTAGTGGCCGGGCCTCGCGGCCAGCTCGGCGGCGCGCGCGACCATGTTGTCGATGTCCTGCGCCGTCACCTTCGGGCGCCCCTCGACCGACGGGATGACGTCGATCTCGGCTCCGAGCGCCCGCATCAGCTGGAAGCGCTCCTCGGTGAAGCAGTCGGCCATCACGATCAGCGCGCGGTAGCCCTTCGCACGGCAGACGAGCGCCAGCGCCGGCCCGGTGCTGCCGCCCGTGTACTCGACCACCGTGTCGCCCGGCGCGACGAGCCCGTCGCGCTCCGCGCCCTCGATCATCGCGAGCGCCATGCGATCCTTCATCGAGCCGGTGGGATTGCGGTACTCGAGCTTCAGCCAGAGCTCGGCGCCGTTCGCGGGCGCGCAGCGGCGGAGCCGCACCAGCGGCGTGTTCCCGATCGCCTCGAGGATCGATTCCACGCGCCGATCATCCACGACCGTGCGGTAGGTTCGCTCGATGGACACGCTGAGCGCCGCCGTCGTCGGCACGGGCTTCGTCGGCGCCGTGCACGTCGACGCGCTGCGCCGGCTCGGCATCGAGGTCAGGGGCGTGGTCGGCTCGCAGCCCGAGCGGGCGCGCGCCAAGGCGCTCGCACCGGTCTACGAGAGCCTCGCTGCCCTGCTGGCCGACGACGTGGACGTCGTCCACGTGACGACTCCGAACCACCTCCACCATCCGCAGGTCAAGGCGATCCTCGGCGCCGGCAAGCACGTCGTCTGCGAGAAGCCGCTCGCCATGACGAGCGCCGAGTCCGCCGAGCTCGCGGAGCTGGCGCGCGCCGCGGGCGTCGTCCACTGTACGAACTTCAACCTCCGCTTCTATCCGCTTGTCCAGCAGGCACGGGAGCTCGTCGGATCGGGCGCGGTGGGCGACGTCTGGAACGTCCACGGCGGGTATCTCCAGGACTGGCTCGCCCTGCCGACCGACTGGAACTGGCGGCTCGAGGCGGAGAAGGGCGGCGAGCTACGCGCGGTCGCCGACATCGGCTCGCACTGGCTCGACCTGGTCGAGTTCGTCACCGGCCTCCGGGTCGTCGAGCTGTGTGCCGACCTGGCCACGGTCATCCCCGTCCGGCAGCGGCCCAAGGGCGAAGTCGAGACCTTCGCGGCCGCGGCCGACGTCGAGCGCGTGGATGCGCCGATGGCGACCGAGGATCTCGCCAACGTCCTCCTCCGCTTCGACGGCGGCGCCCGTGGCTCACTCGTCATCTCGCAGGTCAGCACCGGGCGCAGGAACGCGATCCGCTTCGAGGTGGACGGCTCGGAGGGAGCCGTCGCCTGGGACGCGGAGAAGCACGAGGAGCTCTGGCTCGGCCACCGCGACCGCCCCAACGAAGTCGTGCTGCGCGGCCCGGAGGCGCCCGGCAGCCAGCTCCCCGCCGGGCATGCCGAGGGCTACGCCGACACGTTCCGCGAGCTCTACCGCGCGGTGTATCGCGCGGTCGAAGAGGGCGGCACGCCCGACTTCCCGACCTTCGACGACGGGCACCGGGCGCAGCTGCTCGGCGACGCGATCGCGCACTCGAACCGCGATCGCCGCTGGATCGCCCTCTAGACCGTCTTCAGCGCCGGATAGAGGCTGCGGAAGCGCGCGAGCGCCGACGCGTACGCCTCCTGCCACTCCGCGTCGGGCTCGACCGTCTCGCGGACGCGCACGCAGGCCGCGACCGCCTCCTCCACGTCGCTGAAGACGCCTGCCGCCACCCCTCCGAGGAGGGCCGCGCCGAACGCGGCCCCCTCCTCGACCGCCGTCCGCTCGAGAGGCACGCCGAGCACGGAGGCGACGATCCGCAGCCAGAGCCCGCTGCGCGCGCCGCCGCCCGACACCCGGGCCGTGCGCGGCTCGACACCGAGCGCGGCCAGCAGGTCGAGCGAGTCGCGCAGGCCGAAGGCGACGCCCTCGAGCACCGCCCGGACGAGCGCCCCGCGATCGTGCCGCAGGGAGAGGCCGACGAAGGCGCCGCGAACGTCCGGGTCCGAGTGCGGCGTCCGCTCCCCGGCGAGGTAGGGCGCGAAGAGCAGGTCCTCCGTCCCCGGCGGCCAGCGCTCCGCCTCGGCAAGCAGCTCGTCGTACTCGGCGCCCAGCGCGTCGCGCAGCCAGCCGAGCGACCCGGCCGCCGAGAGCATCACGCCCATCGCGTGCCAGCGGCCCGGCACGGCGTGGCAGAAAGCGTGGACGCGCGCGTCGGCCCGGAACTCCGGCAGCACGGCGAAGACGACGCCCGAGGTGCCGAGCACGACGGAGAGCAGTCCCGGCGCGACGACGCCCACCCCGAGCGCGCCCGCCGCCTGGTCGCCAGCGCTCGCGGCGACGGGGGACTCGAGCGCCGGCGGCAGCCACTCGGCCGGCAGCTCGAGCGTCTCGAGCACCTCCTCGCTCCACCGTCGGTGCGCGACGTCGAAGAGCAGCGTCCCCGAAGCGTCGGCAACGTCCGTCGCGAACTCCCCCGTGAGCCGGAGGCGCACGTAGTCCTTCGGCAGCAGCACCCGCGCGATCCGCGAGTACACGTCGGGCTCGTGGCGGCGCAGCCAGAGGAGCTTCGGCGCCGTGAAGCCGGTCAGCGCCCGGTTACCCGTCAGGGCAACGAGCCGTTCGAGACCGACCCGCTCCTCGATCTCGGCGCACTCCGGCGCCGTCCGCTGGTCGTTCCAGAGGATCGCCGGGCGCAGCACGCGGCCGGCCGCGTCGAGCGCGACGAGACCGTGCATCTGCCCGGAGAGGCCGATCCCCGCCGGCTCGACCCCGAGTCGCGCCAGGGCGCGCTCGCTCGCGCGCCACCAGTCCTCGGGATCCTGCTCGGCCCAGCCGGGCTGCGGCGTCGAGAGCGGGTACGCCTCCTCCGCGCGCGCGAGCACCTCGCCCGTCTCGGAGATCGCGAGCGCCTTGACGCCGGTCGTGCCGACGTCGAGGCCGACCATCGTCACGGCGCGTCGAGGCCGGCGGCGGCCAGCCCGGCGCGCGCGAGCTGCTCGTCCTGCTCGCCGGGAAGGCCGCTGACCCCGACGGAACCGACTCGCCGGCCGCCCTCGAAAGCGGCCACACCGCCGCGGAAGAAGGTGAAGAAGGGATCGAAGCTCGCCAGCTCGGCCGGGTCGCCGCGCACCTTCTCGGCCAGCTCGCCGGTGGAGGTCACGTCGCTGCGCGCCGCCGTGTAGGCCTTCCGCTGCGCGTTCAGGCGCGTGTCGGGCGCGGCGCCGTCCATCGTCGCCGCCGCGACGAGCTCGCCGTGGTCGTCCGCCACGAAGACGGAGACCGGCCCGGGCGCCTCCGCCACGATCGCCTGCACGATCGCGAGCGCCTGGTCCAGCCTCATGCGCCGAGCGCCCGGTAGACGAGCTCGTATGCGCGGACCGCGTCCTTCTCCGCCTGCGCCGCTCGCAGCTCGTCGCCGTCCAGCCGCTCCGCGACCGAGTCGATGAAGCGCCACTGAAGCAGGCTCCGGCGCACGGCCTCGACCGCGTCCTCCGTGTACGGGTAGAGATCGAGGCCGAGCCGCTCGCCGTTCTCCCCGTACCCCGCGCGACGCAGCTCGACCGCCAGCTCGAGCGTTTCCATGAAGCGGGTCGCGCCGACCATGTTGTCGTCGTCGAAGGTCCCCCAGCCGGAGTTCGCGTGCTGGTGGCCGAGCAGCCCCTCCGCGGCCAGCAGCGCCGCGTACTCGGCGAGGTTCTCGCCGTTCATGATCAGGTGCTGCCAGTCCATGTTGACCTGGACGTTGTCGATCCCCTGCACCCGCAGCTTGTGGATCACGTGCAACGTCATGCCGACGTTGCGCATGAGGATGTTCATCGCCGGCTCGGAGTTCTTGTGCTCGAGGAAGAGCTTGATGCCGTGGGCGCGGCAGCGCTCCGCCGCCTGGCCGATGCCGTCGACGAGCCAGGCCCAGCTCTCGCGATACGGGGTCTGGAACGGGTAGTTGTAACCCTCGATCCCCGGCCAGACGATGAAGTGGGCGCCGAGCTCGCCCGAGAAGTCGATCGCGGCCAGGGTCCGCGCGAGCGCCTCCGCGCGCGTTGCCGGGTCGGGCGACACGAGGCCGCCCTTGCCGAAGCGCGGGTCGAGGTGCAGGCCGGTGGCGAGGCAGTAGACGTCGTGGCCGTCGAGCGCGCCGCGGACTTCGTCGAGATTGTCCTCGTTCAGCTCCTGCGGGTAGTGGAACTCGTAGCCGTCGATCAGGTCGCCGAGGCCCTCCACCGCCCGGCGCACGCGCTGCACGGTCGTCTCGCCGGCGAACTCGGGCTTGTAGCCGCCGGGAACGAACCGGGTCGCCATCGTGCCGAGCGCCCAGATGCCGAGGCTCGTCTTCATGGCGCGATTAAATCGCGCCATGACCGACGTCGTCTGCCTGGGCATCCTCGTCGCCGACGCGATCGCGCGGCCGGTGGAGCGGCTGCCGCCCCGCGGCGAGCTCGCGCTGGTCGACGAGATCTCGCTGCACGGGGGCGGCTGCGCGCTCAACACCGCCCGCGCGCTCGCGCACCTCGGGCTCGCCGCGGCGGTGTGCGGGAAGGTCGGCGCCGACGCGCTCGGCGACTTCCTGCTCACCCTGCTGGACGAGCGGGGAGTGGACCGGCGCGGCGTGATCCGGGCCGCCGGGGTCGCGACCTCGGCCAGCGTGGTGGTCGTGGACGCCGAGGGCGAGCGGACGTTCCTTCATGTCCCCGGCGCCAACGGGCGCCTGCGGCGAGCGGAGCTCGACGAGGAGGTGCTCTACGCGGGGCGCGCGCTGCACGTGGCCGGCGCGCTCGTGTTGCCGGAGCTCGACGGCGACCCGATCGCGGCGATTCTCGAGGAGGCGAAGGCACGTGGGCTCGTGACGAGCCTGGACACGGTCTGGGACCCGACCGGCCGCTGGGAGCGCGTGCTCCCGAGCCTGCCGCACCTCGACCTCTTCTGTCCGAGCCTGGCCGAAGCCGAGGCGATCTCGGGCGAGCGCGGGCCCGAGGCCGCGGAGACCTGGCTGCGCGCCCGGGGCGTCGGCACCGTGGCCGTGACGCTGGGCCGGGAAGGCTGCTTCGTCTCCGGCGTGGGCCACGTGCCTGCCCGGGCGGTGCAAGTCGTCGACGCGACCGGAGCAGGGGACGCATTCGCCGCCGGGTTCCTCTACGGCGTCCTGGCCGGCTGGTCGCCGGACCGTTCGGCCGCCCTGGCGAACGAGACCGGTGCGCGGGCGACGACCGCGGTGGGCGCCTATGCCGGACTGGCCGAGCCGTAGAGCGCGTCGAGCACCCGCGCCTGGCCGAGTGCGTCCTCCCGCCCCAGCAACGGCTCGCGCTCGCCGCGCGCGGCGGCGGCGAGGTCGTCGAGCTCGAGCCGGTAGGAGTCCGCCTCGGGCACGTCGACCGGCTCGCCGTTCAGCAGCAGGCTGCCGCCCAGGTCGACGCGCCAGGGCGCCTGCGCGAGCAAGGTCCCTTCCGAGCCGAGCGCCTCGAGCTCCTGCCGGTGGGGCAGGTCCATCGAGCAGTGGAACGTCGCGACGACGTCGCCCGGGAAGCGCAGCATCCCCACGAACGTGGTGTCCACGCCGGTCGGGCCGAGCCGCTGCTTCCCCTGGACGCCCTCCGGCTCGCCCGCGAGCAGCCGCGCGCCGCTGACGCAGTAGCAGCCGACGTCCATCAACGCGCCGCCGTCGAGCTCGGGCCGCATGCGGACGTTCTCGGAGTCGGAGAGCGGGAAGCTGAACGCCGTCCGGATCACCCGCAGCTCGCCGACCGCGCCCTCCGAGACCAGGCGCGCGATCGTCGCGGTTTGCGGGTGGTGACGGTACATGAAGGCCTCCGCCAGCACGCGCCCTGCCCGCTCGGCAGCGTCGAAGGCACGCTCGACCTCGTCCGGCCGCCGCGTCAGCGGCTTCTCGCAGAGCACGTGCTTGCCGGCCTCCAGCGCGCGCACCGACCACTCCACGTGCATCGAGTTGGGAAGCGAGATGTAGACGGCGTCGACACCGTCGTCCGCGAGCAGCTCCTCGTAGCTGCCGTGCGAGCGCTCGATCCCGTGCTCGCGCGCATACGCCTCGGCGCGTGCCGCGTCCCGGCTCGCCACGGCCACGACCTCGACGTCGTCGGAGGCCCGCGCCCCCGCGATCACCATCCGGTTGATGTTCGCCGTCGAGAGGAGGCCGAGCCGGAGGGTCATCCCCAGGACTGCTCGGTCATGGGCCGAAACGCAGTCTCGAGGATGCGGTGGTTCCGCGGCCTCGTGAGGACGAAGAGCACCACGTCGGTCACGTCCTCGGCGGTCATCATCCCTGGCAACACGTCGGGCGTCCGGCCGCGCCCCTCGTCGAGCGCGAAGTCGGTGGCGACGCCGCCCGGGCAGACATTGATGCAGCGGATGCCGTGCTCGCGCAGCTCGTGGTCGAGGGCGCGCGTGAACCCGACCTGTCCGAACTTGGACGCGCAATAGACGGCTTCGTAGGGGAGGCCGCGCCGGCCGGCCTCGGAGGCGAGCGTGACGATGTCGCCTTCGCCGCTCGCAATCAGGTGCGGCAGAGCGGCGCGCACCGCGTACAGCGTCCCCTTCAGGTTCACGTCGATCATCTCGTCGAGGTGCTCCTGAGAGAGGTCGAGGAAGGAGCCGTAGGCGCCCACGCCCGCGTTCGCGACGACGATGTCGAGGCGGCCGAACCTTGCGAGAGCTTCCGCGACGATCGCCTCGAGCTGCTCGGGCCGGCGGACGTCGACCGGCTGCGCGACCACGCCCTCGAGCCCGAGGTCGTCGCCACTGCGGGAGGCGAGCGCGAGCCGGACGCCCTCGGTGTGGAGCCGGCGGGCGACGGCCGCGCCGATGCCGCGGCTCGCGCCCGTGACGAGCGCGGCCTTTCCCGCGAGGGTCACGCCGTCCCCTCGAAATAGCGCTGCGCAAGCTGCCAGGCCGCCTTGCCGCACGTCGAGCCGAGCTTCCGGCCCGCGAAGTCGTCAGCAGGGATGTGGATGCCTCCGTAAAGCCGGGAGATGCCGGCCTGGTCGGCCGCGTCGTAGTACGTCGCCCACTGGAGGACGATATCCCGGGCCGGGCCTGGGGAGACGACCAGCGAGCCCTTCGGGACCCGCCACTCGAAGAGACCGCCGGGGAAGTACGGGCTGCCGGTCAGCGAGGTCAGCACCTCGGCGGCGGCGCGGCTGAACGTGCTGTGGCCGGACACGTAGCCCGCGAACGCGGGCGTGACGAAGGTGGGCAGCTGGTACGGCAGCCAGGTGCGGTACCGCCTGGGCAGCTCTCCGCGATCCGCGAGCCAGCGGACGAGCGAGATCGGCCGCACCGTGTCGTAGCGGCCCTTGGCGCCCCAGGCGGCGACGGCCGCGTCGTGCAGGGCGCCGTTGAGGGCGAAGTAGAGCTTCACGTCCCACTCGAGGCGGTCGCCGCTCGCGACCTCGTCCGACACGGCGTTCGCGACCGTGTTCCAGTGGCCCGGCGGCGTCTCCGAGGCGGGGCCGTCCGCCCAGAACTCCGTCAGCGCGCGCGCGTAGTCGCCCCGCCGCACGCGGTTCGGCGCGTAAGGCTTGCCGGTGAAGGGATTGCGCGCGTGCCCGGCGCCGTCGTTCGTACCGAGCGTGTTGCCCCCCTGCGCAGCCGGACCAATGTCGATGAGGTCGCGGGAGACGAGCGCGCTGCCGTAGCGCAGCACGGCCCGCGCCTCCCGCGCGAGGTCGGCGGGGGGCGGTCCGGGATCCGCTCCGGCCGGCAGCGCGAAGGCTTCGACCCCTCCCCAGTGCGGGCCGACGAAGGTCTGGACCTTGCCGGGGACAGGGAGGCCGTTCTGGGCGACGAGCTGGTCGAGCGCGAGGGGCTGCCAGCGCGTGGGAGCGCGCAGCTTCGCGCCGGGCTCCTTGACGACGAGCGGGTCGTTCGCCGGCCGGTACGAGGTGTCCACGTAGCGCAGGCGCTCGAGCGATCCGTCGTCCCGGCCGCGGGCGATGACCGCTGCGGCGATCCGGTTGCCGAGCGCGGCGGGCGAGCTGCCCTGGGTGCTGACGTAGCCGATCGGGAGGCAGAGCGACCTCATAGTCCCGCTCAGCTCCGCGAACGTCTCCTCCAGGCCCGCCGCGAGGGAGTAGCGGTGCAGCAGGATGCGGTAGACCGCGTAGCTCATCGCGGTCTCGCGCGCGGCGCGCACGTCAGCGGCCTCGTGCTTCTCGCGGACGAAGTAGCCGTCGGCGCGAGGGTCGTAGGCCGCCCAGGCGTCCCACATCGCCGCCGAGAGATGGAAGAGGTTGCGCGCATGGACGGTCGGGGCAGGCACGTCGCGCCGGATAGCGTCGAGCAGTGCCTCGTCCCACACGCGGGCGACCGACCGGCCGCGGAGGCCGGCGCGCTCGCAGGTGGCCTTGACCACCGGCGCGTTCCTGGGCTCAGGCCTGTCGACCGCGACAACCCGGTTGGCCTTCACATCAGCCACGCTGGTCTCGGCCCCGCCCGGCCAGCGCACGACCAGCTCGCTCACACGGCGCGCATCGCCGAGCCCGAAGTGCAAGCGCGGGTCCTCGGAGGACAGGTAGCTGGAGCCCGCCTGCGCCCCGCGAACGATCTGCCGCCCGCTCGCGAGCACCGCGGTCACGACAGTGCCCGGCGGCAGCCCCTCCACCTCGAGCCAGTTTCCGCCCGAGCCGCGGTTCTGGAGCAGCGCGAGCCGGCCTCCCACCGAAAGGAGTGCGACGTCGAGGTCGCCGTCGTTGTCGTAGTCGGCGGTCGCGCTGCCACGCGCGTTCTGCGGCTCGAAGTCGAGCGGCAGCGGGCGGAAGCGCCCGCCCTCGTTGACGAAGGCCTGGACGAGCTCGGCGTCCGCTTCCAGGTCGGTGACGGGAATCTTGCCGTTGACCACCACCAGGTCCAGGTCGGAGTCGAGGTCGAGATCGCCCCACGAGACGCCCCAGCCGGTCGAGCCGGTGAAGGAGGGCCCGAGCGCGCCGCGGACGTCCTCGAACGCGTCCTCGCCCGGCAGCCTCCGGAAGACGCCGTGCACCTGCGTGCGCGCGTTGGTCACGAACAGGTCGGGGAGCAGGTCGCCGTCGTAGTCGCCGCCGGCGAGCCCCATCCCCGCCCCCGCGTCCGCGACGCCCGCCGCGCCCGCACGCTCCTCGAAGCGGAACCCGAGGCCGGCCGGATCGGCTCTTACGCCACCGGGCCAGGCGACGTTCTCGTAGAGGCGGTTCGGCTTGGTGTCGTTGGCGACGTAGAGGTCGAGGTCGGCGTCCCCGTCGACGTCCGACATCAGCGCGCCGAGGCCGTACTCGAAGCGCGCGGCCTCGAGCCCGGCGTCCACGCCTGACTCGCTGAACCTCCGCCCGCCCTGGTTGACGAAGAGCAGGTCGCGCACGCCCTGGTGGGTGTTCGGGAAGCCGAGCGTCGCCTCGGGGATGCGGTTGTTCAGGTCGACGTAACCGGCGGCGAAGAGCTCCGGGCGCCCGTCCCCGTTGAGGTCGCCCGCCGCGGCGCCGGTGCGCCAGCCGTACGCGAGCACGACCTCGCTGAACCTCCCGTCCCCCTCGTTCCAGAGCAGCACGCTCCGCTCCGCGGTCGTGACGAAGAGGTCGGTGCGGCCGTCGGCGTCGAGGTCGGCCGCCACGCAACCCTGGCCGCGCGCGGCGATACCGGCGCCGCTCCCGTCCGTCGCGTCCATGAAGCGGCCCTCCTCGTTGCGGAACAGGCGGCTCGTGGGCAGCGCCGTCCAGTCGTCGCGATCGACCTGCGAGAAGCCGTTGACGGCGTACAGGTCGAGCCAGCCGTCGCCGTCGTAGTCGAGCCAGCAGAGGCCGCCGCCGGTCATCGCGACCGGATCCGGGGACACTTCATAGCGGAAGGCGCCGTGGCGGAAGTCGAGGCCGACCTCGTGCGCCACGTCGGCGAGCTCCAGCGCGCCACGCGGCGACGCCGGATCCTCTGAGGCCGAGCAGGCGACGCAGACGAGGATGACCGCGGCGAGAATCGCGAGCCGGATCAGACGCCTCCGGCGGCGGCGCGCCGGCGCTTCGCGTACGCGTCGACGAGCACCGCGCCGAGCAGCACCAGCCCGGTGATGACGAACTTCTCCCCGGACGACAGCCCGAGCAGGTCCATGCCGTTCTGGATCGACCCGATCACGAGCGCACCGAGCAGCGCCGCGATCACGCGTCCGGTCCCCCCGAAGAGGCTCGTGCCGCCGATCACGGCCGCCGCGATGACGAGCAGCAGCAGGTTGCCGCCGCCGGTGTTCGTGGCGACCGAGCGCAGCCGGGAGGCGAAGAAGATCCCGCCCACGCCGGCCATGAAGCCGCTGATCATGAAGACCTGGATCCGGACGCGGTCGACCAGGATGCCGGCCCGGCGCGCGGCCTCGGCGTTGCCGCCGACCGCGTAGACGTGGCGGCCGAAGCGCGTGCGCGTGGCGACGAACGACCAGACGGCGAGGAAGATCCCGAGGTACAGGGTGATCGTGGGCACACCCCGGTCCTTGTTGGCGTACCAGACGCCGAGAAACGTGACCGCTCCAAGGCCCACGATCTGGAGCGCGATCACGAGCGTCGGCTTCGAGACGAGCCCGGCCGCCTTCCGCCCGAAACCGGTCCGCAGCTGGATGAGCGCGTACCCCGCCACGAGCGCGATGCCGACGATCCAGCCCCACACGTCGCTGAGGAAGTCGTTGGCGATCCCGACGACCGTCTCGTCCTGGATCCGAATCGTCCCGACCCGGGAGGCCCTCGTGGTGAGGATGAGGACGACGCCCGACCACACGAGGAAACCCGCCAGGGTGACGACGAACGAGGGGACGCCGGCCTTCGTGATCACGAGCCCGTGGACGAAGCCGATCGCCGTGGTACAGGCGAGCGCGACTCCGATCGCGGCCCACCAGGGCCAGCCGGGGTCGTCCGGCCGGAGGAGGAGCGTCATGAGGACACCCCCGACGGCGCTCACGAACGCCACCGAGAGGTCGATCTCGGCGATCAGGAGCACGAAGACGACGCCGATCGCCATCGTCGCGATCGGCGCTGTCTGGAGCAGCAGGTTCGTGAAGTTGCGCTCGGTGAGGAAGGTGTCGTTGAGCAGCCCGAACGTCAGGAAGATGACGGCGAGGCCGACCACGATCGGCAGCGAGCCGAGCTCGCCGGAGCGGATCCCCTGGAGCCAGAGCCGCGCGTAGCCGGCGATCGTGTCCGGCGAAGGATCGTCGCCGCCCGGGCGCGACGGAAGCTCGGCTGCTGCCGCGGCCGGATCGCTCGTGCTCATGCCTTTTGCATCCCGGGCACGTGCTCGAGCGTGCCGGCGGTGATCGCGTGCACGACCTCCTGCTCCGTCGTCTTCGCAGTCTCGAGCGTGACCACGCGGCGCCCGAGCCGCAGGACGGTGATCCGATCGGCGGCCTCGAAGACGTCGTGCAGGTTGTGGGAGATGACCACGACACCGAGGCCCTGCTGCGCGAGCCGGCGCACGAGGTCGAGCACCTGCCGCGTCTGCGCCACGCCCAGGGCGGCCGTCGGCTCGTCGAGGATGACGAGCTTCGAGTTCCACATCACGGACTTGGCCACCGCGACCGCCTGCCGCTGGCCGCCCGAGAGGCCGCTCACGACCTGGCGGACCGACCGCAGCGTCGTCACCGACAGCTCGGTCAGCGTCTGCCGCGCCGCCCGCTCCATCCCGTGCTCGTCCAGCAGGATGCCCCCGTTCGTCCGCTCGCGGCCGAGGAACATGTTCGCGACGACATCCAGGTTGTCCGCGAGCGAGAGATCCTGGTAGACGACCTCGATGCCGAGCCTCGCCGCTTCCCGCGGCGTGTGGATGTCGACGGGATCGCCGCCGAGGCGGATCTCGCCCTCGTCGTAGGGAAAGATCCCGGCGATTCCCTTGATCAGGGTCGACTTCCCCGCCCCGTTGTCCCCGACGAGGGCCATCACCTCCCCGCGCCGAACCTCGAAGTCGACCTGGTAGAGCGCCTGCACGGCGCCGAAAGCCTTCGAAATGCCCCTGCACTCGAGGAGCGGCGAGTCAGTCATGCCTCATCCTCCCACGCGGCTGGACGAAGGCGGCGGGGCGCCCGGAGGCACCCCGCCGTCGCCGTTTCAGGCTATGCGTTCTCCTGGCAGAAGTCGCTCTGCGCGGTGTCACCCGAGCAGATCTCCTCCACCGTGCGGAACCCGTCGGCGATCACCGTGTCGGCGATGTTGTCCGCCGTGACGCCGATCGGGACGAGCGCGAAGTAGGGCACGATCCCCTCGCCCGTGGGCGAGTCCGCCGGCTGACCGGTCTCGGCCTCGATGCCGATGAGCGCGAACTCGAAGTCGCTCTGGACACTCGAGACGTCCTCGCCGGCCCTCAGCGCGAGGGCGACCGCCGCGGCCACCTTGGCCTCGGCCTCGATCGGCTTGTAGACGGTCATCGTCTGCTTGCCGAGGAGGATGTTCTGGATCCCGGCGGCCGTCGCGTCCTGGCCGCTCACCGGCACGGGGCCGATGCCGGCGGCCTCGAGGGCGTTGATCGCCGAGTTGGCGAGCCCGTCGTTGGCCGCGAAGACCGCGTCGACGTCGTTGCTCGCGTCGACGAGGATCTGCTCCATGATCCGCTGGCCCTCCTGGTTGTCCCAGCCGGGGGTGAACTGGTCGGCCGCGAGCTCCCAGTCGCCCGCGTCGACGTGCTCGGTGACGGTGGCCTCGTAGCCCTGCTTGAAGAGGAACGAGTTGTTGTCCTCCTCGCCACCGTTGAGCATGACGACCCGCGGGGTCCCTTCGAGGCCCTCGATCTCAGGCTCCAGGATCTCGGCCATCGTGGCGCCGACCTGGACGTTGTCGAAGCTGACGTACGCAGCTCCGCCGGAGCCGCCGGTGTTGAAGCGGTCGTACTCGACGACCTGGACGCCGGCTTCCTTCGCCTGATCGATGATCGCGGCACCCGAGCCGGTGTCGAGGCTCACGAGCAGGATCACGCTCGCGCCGTCGGCGATGGCCTGCTCGGCCTGCTGCTGCTGCGTCGCGGCGTCGCCCTCGGCGTTGACGATCGTGTGCTCGACGCCCGCCTCCGTGAACGCTTCCTCGAAGAACCTGCGGTCGTCGGTCTCCCACCGCGCCGAGCTGGCGCTGTCGGGCAGGAGCACCCAGATGCTGCCTTCCCCGCCGGCGGCGGTCTCCTCCGCCGCGCCGGTGTCGGCTGCCTCGTCGTCCCCGCCGCAACCGGCGGCGACGAAGGCGAGGGCAGAGACGATCAGCGTGAGCGCGGCGAACAGCACCCAGCGCGGTCTTGTCTTCGAAATGCCTGTCACGTTGCCTCCTCTAGCTGGCCCGGTCCTGACGTTCGCGAGGACACTAAGGCCGCGGGGAGGGGCATTTCAAGCCGTTAGGCGCGCACGGTGACCCAAACGACCCCGCTTACAAGTCGCTTAAAGGGCTCGCCGCACCGGGCTGCCCCAGGCAGTCGCGGGTATAAGAGTTGTCGTGAAGTCCAGACTTGCCGCCGCGATGCTCTGCGTCTCGGCCCTCGCCTTCGTCGCCACGGGTTGCGGCGGGAAAGGCGAGGAGGCCGCTGACACAGGGGGCGTTCTGGCAGCCGAGGCAGGCCCCGAGAAGGCGCCGCCCGTCAAGAAGATCCAGGTCAGCCCGTTCGGCAACGTCCTGGCGACGCAGAAGCGGCGGGCCCTCTACTACTGGGACGTCGAGCAGCGGGACTTCAAGGTGCACTGCACCGGATCCTGCGCGCAGGCGTGGCCGCCGCTGATCGTGCGCTCGGCTTCAGCGGTCCCGAGACGAATCGGGCGGATCAAGGGCGCCTTCGGGACGATCCGGCGGCCGGATGGCAGGCTCCAGGTGACGTGGAACCGCCTGCCGATCTACACGTACGCGCACGAAGAGCCCGACGAGGTGCTGTGCGACGACGTGGACGGCTGGTTCGTCGTCCGCGTCTAAGCGGCGGGCAATGTGAAGGAGACGGACGCGCCCCCGCCGGGGCGATTCTCGTGCCAGATGCTGCCGCCCTGGAGCTCGACGAGCCCCCGCGCGATGGCAAGCCCGAGTCCCGACTTCCGCACCGAGCCGGGCTGGAAGCCGGAGCCGGTGTCCTCGATCGTCACGCGTACGTCACTCGCGAGCGGCACGACGCGCACGGCGATCGACCCGTCGGAGGGCGTGTGCCGGAGCGCGTTCGCGAGCAGGTTGCAGAGCACCCGCTCGACCTTCTCGGGCGCGCAACGCACCGGCGGCGCGCCGTCGACGTAGGCCTCGAGCCGCACCCCGCGGGCCCTGGCCTCGGGCTCCACGATCCGCAGGGAAGACCGGACGAGCGGGTCGAGCTCCGCTTCCGCCAGCTCGAGCCTGAGCACCCCTGCGTCGATCCGCGCGAGCTCGAACAGGTCGTCGACGAGCAGCGTGAGGGCGCGCACCTGCTCGCGCATCGCCGGCAGGTAGTCGGCAGGCTCGGCGAGCCCGTCCTCGACGGCCTCGAGCATCGCCTGCATCGAGGCGAGCGGGGTGCGCAGGTCATGGCTCGCCCAGGCCACGAGCTGGCGGCGCGCGTCGAACAGCCGCTCGAGGTTCTGAGCCATCTCGTTGAACGACGCGCCGAGCTCGGCCAGCTCGGCTGGCCCGACCGCCGGAGCGCGGGCGCCGAGATCCCCCGAGGCGAACTCGGCGTGGGCCGCGTGCAAGCGCTCGACGCGGCCGGAGATCGTGCGCGCGATCAGCAGCGCGGCCGCGACCACGACGAACGAGGACGCGGCGGCCACGAACAGGAGCGTCATGTCGTGGCCCGAGTGGAACATGACGACACCCGAGACCGAAACCGCCGCGAGCGGTAAGGCGACTGCGACCAGCGCCAGGCCGGCGAGCTGGAGGCGCAGCGTTGGCAGCAGTCGGAGCGCGAAAGCGGCCACGATCCCGGCGGCGAGCGTCGCGGCGGCGACGATGAGCGCGAAGACGATCACGGGCAGAAGCGGTAGCCGACGCCCCAAACTGTCTCGAGCCGGCGGGGACGCGACGGCTCTTCCTCGATCTTCTCCCGCAGGCGGCGCACGTGCACCGTGACCGTTCCGGTGTCGAAGGCCGGCTCGTAGCCCCAGACGCGGTCCATCAACTGGTCGCGCGAGAACACCTGGCGCGGGTGGCTCGCCAGGAACCAGAGCAAGTCGAACTCCTTCGCCGTCAGCTCGAGCAGCCGTCCACTCCTCGTCACGTCGCGCGTCGCCGGATCGATCTCCAGCCCGTCGAAGCTGAGCCGGTCCCTGGCGAGGTCCGCGGGGGCCGCGCGCCTGAGCACCGTGCGCACGCGCGCCGCCAGCTCGCGCGGCGAGAACGGCTTCGTGACGTAGTCGTCGGCGCCCAGCTCGAGACCGACGATCCGGTCTGCCTCCTCGCCGCGGGCGGTCAGCATGATCACTGGCAGGTCGGAACGCTCGCGGATCCAGCGGCAGAGCTCGAGCCCGTCGACCCCGGGCAGCATCAGGTCGAGGACGACGAGGCTCGGCGACTCCGCTTCCACGAGCTCGCGGGCGCGCACGCCGTCGGCGGCCTCGAGCGTGCGATACCCCTCCCGGCGCAGGTAGCGCACGACGACGTCGCGGACGATGGACTCGTCGTCGACGACGAGAACCGTGGTCATCCCCCCATTGTGGGGGAGAACACCTTGCAAGAGCATGAAATCGGGCCCGGCACGCACGCGCGCCGGGCCCGATCCAAACCCGACGACCGGAGAGTTATTGACGAGCCCCGTGCGCTTCAAGGTCAGCCTGCCCGCCTTCTGGGCGGCGAGCACCTGCCCCTCGGACTTGAGCAGCCGGGCCGCGGACGGGCTCTTCCACGTGACGGTGTAGACCCGCCACAGCGGGCTGTAGCCCCGGTCCCCGGGCACGGAGTCGAGCACGTTCGCCTGGAAGCCGAACGGGTTCGGGCCCTTGACTCCGTTCGTGAACAGGTACAGCTTGGCGAGCGCCGCGTCCGGAACCCGCGCGAGTTGCGGGACGAACGTGACCGGATACCCCGTCGCCTTGCTCAGGGCGACAGCGTCCTTCCTCGCCGAGACGTCGGTCAGCAGGTAGTTCACGGCCTTCCCGTGGGCGAAGCCGCCGATCAGCGGCGGTGTGCGGACACCCCGGGCGGTGGCCGCGGATGCGACTCCGACGGCCACGACGAGCACGAGCACGGGCACCATGAGCTTCCTCATCACCCCTCCTTCTCTCGTTCCCGCAGAGGCTAGGGAGGGAGCGTTGCGCCGCCCTTACGGCCGCCTTACCAGGCTCTTAAGCCTTCAGAAACCGAAGCGGACGTTCGTGAAGTACCAGTAGGCCGACGTCGCCCAGAGCGTCACCAGCACCGAGAACATCGTCCCGCCCAGCAAGGGCAGCGTCCAGCGCGGGTGGTCGCGGTCGTGGACGAAGAAGACCTTGACGGCGAAGACGCCGTAGACGAACGAGCCGGCGATCGAATGGGCGAGCACGCGGGTGCTCACGTCCTGGAAGCCGAGGATGAAGATGCAGTGGAAGGCGACCGGCAGCGTGCAAACGAAGGCGAGCCGCCCCGACCACCGGTGCACGCGGTTCACGTGCGGGCGGGGGATGCGGACGATGCGCTCGAGCTTCCCGAAGATGCGGGCGCCGGTCGAGACCTGCACCACGCCGAACGCGACGGCCGCGGTCGCGAACCAGGCCTTCCCCGCGATCGTCGAGGAGAAGACGGACTCCATCAGGTCCGTGTAGGTCGAGTTCGCGCTGGCGAGCACGTGGATTCTGGGCGACCCTACGGGTTACGATCGCCACGTGTCCAGCCGGATGCGACGGCTCGTGCTCGTGCCCCTGGTTCTCTTCGCGGTCGTGTCGGGCGCCACGTTCGCGCTCGCGCAGCTGCACCCCGCGAAGCCCGAGGTCGCCGAGTCGGGATCGGTCGAGCTCGGTGACGCCTACCGGGGCCAGATCACCTACTCGACCGCGTGCGCCGGCTGTCACGGCGCCAAGGGCGAGGGCGGGATCGGCCCGGCGCTCCAGGATGCGCCGATCTCGCTCGCGGCCGCGAAGTCCCAGATCGACAACGGCGGCGGCTCGATGCCCGCCGGCCTCGTCAGCGGCCAGGAGGAGGAAGACCTGCTCGCCTACCTCGCGACGATCCTCGCAGGAGGCTAGGGTCTCGCGCCGAAACGTACAAGCGGGTTAAGCGACGCAGGGAGGCAAAAGGAATGATCGCACTGAGAGGGCTCTTGCTACTCGTGGCCGCGGCCCTGTTCGTGATCGCGGTCTTCTCGGACGGAGAGCGCTACGGCGACCTCCTCGCCTGGGGCCTGGCCGCGACCGCGCTCGGCCTCGTCGTCGAGGAGCTCGGGATGAACCGGCGCCTCGGCATGCGCGGGATGCAGCGCTAGGGATTCACCGACCCGGGCCGTGCCTAGCGCCGGCCCGGG